>JABDLJ010000022.1 GCA_013003075.1 Paracoccaceae bacterium | reverse complement strand
AGGCACAGCTTGGCTTGCGGGTGCAGCACACAGACGTTGATGCAGGGGCTTTCGATCTCTTGGCGCCGCCAGACCGGATCGCTCATGGATTGGCCTCCAGATGGCTAAGCCGGTCCAGCGCGCCTTGCAGGATGTAGGACGCCGCGACGTGGTCGATCACCTCCGAGCGGCGTTTGCGCGACGTGTCAGCCTCCAGCAAAGCGCGTTCTGCCGCCACGGTAGACAGACGTTCGTCCCAATAGGTGATGGGCAGATCGGTCAGCGGCTCCAGATTGCGGGCAAAGGCGCGGGTGGATTGGCAACGCGGCCCCTCGGTGCCGTCCATGTTCAGCGGCAGGCCAAGCACGATGCCGGTGATTTCGCGCTTGGCAAGGATATCCAGCAAAGCGGCGGCGTCCTCGCCGAACTTGGTTCGGCGGATGGTTTCCAGCGGGGTGGCCACGCGGCGAAAGCTGTCGGTAACGGCCACGCCAATTGTCACCGTGCCCAGATCAAGCCCGGCGATGGCACCAAACGCGGGCAATGCGTCCGCAAACTCAGAGATCTCGTCGGTGATCATTCGGGCAGCGTACTGATCGCCTGATCGATCACTTCAAGTGCGAGGGGGTCCGCTTCGGCAAAAACGCTACGGGCTTCAGCGGCGATGCTGCGTGCCTCGTCAACGCGACCCAGAACGCCCAGGGCGCGGATCAGTTGCGCCCATTCCTCGGGCGGGCCACCTTCGCTGCCCAGTCGGTCGGCAAGGCCGATCACCATGCCTTCGATCATTGCGCTGCGATCTTCGTCATCCATCCCGGCTGCATTGGCGATGTCGTCCTGCGTCGGCCCGCGCGTCTGTGCGGCCTCAGGCAACTGGTAATTTACCCCGGCAGCAAATGCCACGGCTTCGATCTCATCGCGAATAACAGCGACCCAGGGCGCATCGGGTGGGCTGACCTCAAGCAAACGGCGCCAGATCGGGAAGGCCAGATCGGCGCGGCCTGTCTGAGCATAGGTCAAACCCTGATAGTAGCGGCCCTGTCCGCTGTTTGGCGCAAGCTCTACCAAGCGTTCCACCACCGCCTCGGCCTCGGGCGAGACATAGCCACCAGCGGCAAAAACCATGATGTCGAGCAACGGCACCAGATCGTCGGCTTCCACCTCTGCGCCCTTAACCTCGATGATCCGCGCTTGTGCTGCACGTGCGGCGGCATAATTGCCAAGGCGTGCCTCGTTGCGGGCCAAAAGGGACAGCCCCTGCAGATCATCCGGGCGCTCGGCCAAAGCGCCGCGCAGCCGGTCCATAAGTTGCAGAAAACTGGGATCGGCTTCGGGCGGTTGGGGCAGAAACGCCGCCGCCTCGGCCTCGGCTGCCTCTTGGTTCGGGCGCAGGTTGCTGGCGCGTTCCAGGGCGGCCAGCCTGTCCTGCATCGGCAAGTCGCCATAGCCCGGCGCGCCGATCACAAGATAAAGCCCGGTGCCGCCAGCAAAGACCAAAAGCAACACAAGGCCTGCCGCAAGTCCGGTCTGGCCCGTGCTGGCCTCGGCGGCGGAATGTGCGCGTTTGTCGGCCTCAAGCAGGCGGCGCGATACTTCGGTGCGCACGGCTTCGGCTTCGGCCTCTGTCAGAACCCCACGCGCCAGATCGCGGTCAACTTCCTCCAACTGGTCGCGGTAAACGCGCAAATCGCTGTCGGCGGCCGTCAGCACACTGCCACGCGCACCGCGCAACGCCAGCAACAGGCTTGCGGTGACCAAAATCAGGATAACGGAGGCTGCGATCCAGAAACTCATGGGGCTGATTTAGTGGGTGCAGGCGGCCTTAGGAAGGGCAAAGCGACCAAGCCGCGCGCAGATGTCGCGAAACTGTGCTGTCGTGCCGCTTGAAGCCGCTCGGTTTTTGCGAAATTCTTGGCAAATGGCGGGGCCGGATGCCCGGCTGTTCGATGTGGGAAGAAAATGCGCCGATATTCTGCCTTTGCCGTCGCCCGAGAGGCCTTTCGCGACCACGCCGGATGGGACCGCGCGTGGGGCAATCCCGAGCCGAAAAGCCGCTATGACGCGATCATCATTGGTGCGGGCGGGCATGGTCTTGCCAGCGCTTATTACCTTGGAAAGAACTTTGGCATCACCAATGTGGCCATCTTGGAGAAAGGCTGGCTGGGCGGCGGTAACACCGGGCGGAATACGACGATCATCCGCTCGAATTATCTTCAGGACCCGTCGGCGGCGATCTATGAGAAAGCGCGCGCGCTTTATGAGGACCTGAGCCAGGAGCTGAACTACAACGTCATGTTCAGCCCGCGCGGCGTGATCATGCTGGCGCAGACCGAGCACGAGGTGCGCGGCTATAAACGCACGGCGCAGGCCAACGCGCTGCAAGGGGTGACGACCGAATGGATCGGCCCGCAACGGGTGAAAGAGCTGTGCCCCATCATGGAAATTCGCGGGCCGCGTTATCCGGTTCTGGGGGGTCTGTGGCAAGCGCGTGGCGGCACGGCGCGCCACGATGCGGTGGCCTGGGGCTATGCGCGGGCCTGTGCGGATATGGGGATGCACGTGATCCAGCAGTGCGAGGTGACGGGTATCCGCTCTGAAGGCGGCAAGGTGACGGGCGTATCAACCACCAAGGGCGATATCGGATGTGACAAGCTTGGCATCGTTGTCGCCGGGCACTCGGGTCATCTGGCGGATATGGCGGGCTTTCGGCTGCCGATTGAAAGCGTCGCGTTGCAGGCGCTGGTCAGCGAGCCGATCAAGCCCTGCATGGACATCGTGGTGATGGCCAACACCGTGCACGGCTATCTCAGCCAATCAGACAAGGGCGAAATGGTCATTGGCGGCGGGGCGGACGGGTTTAACAACTACACGCAGCGCGGATCGTTTCACCATATCGAGGAAACCGTGCGCGCTTTGGTCGAAACCTTCCCGATGCTGTCGCG
>JABDLJ010000018.1 GCA_013003075.1 Paracoccaceae bacterium | reverse complement strand
GGGGCCGGGGCGCCGCCCGCCCGAGAGGCGGCGCGCGGCGAGGCCGCCATGCTGGCGCGGCTTTCGCCCGATGCTGGCGCGGGGCGCACATGGGCCGCGTTGCACCAGAAGCTTGGGGCGCGGATCGCGCACGGGCTTGCCGTCAACCTTGACCCTGCCGGGCTCATCCTTGATATGGCGGTGAAGATCAACGAAACGGCGTCGGAGCTGTCCGTGCGCCGATGAGGCCCAGATGACCCAGCCGCGTATCACTGACAGTCATTGCCATCTCGATTTCCCCGATTTCGAAGGGAAAGTGGACGAGATCGTCGCCCGCGCGGCCGAGGCCGGCGTGGCGCGGATGGTGACGATCTGCACCCGGCTGAAGAACGAGCCCGCCGTGCGCGCGATTGCCGAGGCCCATGCGCCCGTCTTCTATGCCGCCGGCACCCACCCGATGAGCGCCGCCGAAGAGCCGATGGCAAGTGTCGAGGATCTGGTCATGATCGCGCAGCATCCCAAGATGGTCGGGATCGGGGAGACCGGGCTTGATTATCACTACACCGCCGAAAGCAGGGATGTGCAGCTAGAAAGCCTGCGCATCCATATCGAGGCCGCGCGCCAGACCGGGCTTCCCTTGATCATCCACGCCCGCGCCGCCGATGAGGACATGGCGCGTGTCCTGGCCGAAGAGCATCGCGCGAGCAGCTACACTTGCGTCATGCACTGCTTTTCCAGCGGCGCCGCACTGGCCGAAGCGGCGCTTGAGCTTGGCTTTTACCTGTCGATGTCCGGCATCGCCGCCTTCCCCAAAAGCGAAGAGTTGCGCGATATCTTCGCCGCCGCTCCGATCCACCGCATCCTGGTGGAGACAGACGCGCCCTACCTTGCCCCGCCGCCGCATCGCGGCAAGCGCAACGAGCCTGCCTATACCGCGCATACCGCGCGCGTGGGGGCCCAGATCTTCGGGCTGGACTACCCCGATTTCGCCGCCCGGACCGAGGCCAATTTCGAGCGGCTCTTCACCAAGGCCGCCGCCTGGAACGGGGCGCTCTGATGGCGACGCTCAGCTTCACGATCCTGGGCTGCGGCTCGTCCGGCGGCGTTCCGCGGCTTGGCGGGCATTGGGGCGATTGCGACCCGGACAACCCAAGGAACCGGCGGCGGCGCTGCTCGATGCTGGTCACCCGCAAGGCGGCCGGCGGCACCACCCGCGCCTTGATCGACACCTCGCCCGATCTGCGCGAGCAGCTTCTTGACGCCGGTGTCGGGGCGCTTGACGGGGTGATCTACACCCACGCCCATGCCGACCACGTGCACGGCATCGACGATCTGCGAATGATCGTCTTCAATATGCGCCAGCGCCTTGCTGTCTGGGCCGACGGGCCGACGCTGGACGCGCTGCTGTCGCGCTTTGGATATGCGTTCGTGCAGCCCGAGGGCTCCAGCTACCCGCCGATCCTCGACATCCATGCCATCACCGGCGAAGTGACGATCGATGGCGACGGCGGGCCGATCACCTTCTCACCCTTCGAGGTCGAGCATGGCTCGATCGACGCACTTGGCTTCCGGGTCGGGCCGCTGGCCTATCTGCCGGATGTCTCGGAGATGACCGATGCCGCGTGGCAGGCCGTCAGCGATGCCGATTGCTGGGTTCTCGACGCGCTGCGCCGCGCGCCGCATCCCACCCACGTGCATCTGGAGCGGGCGCTGGACTGGATCGCCCGCGCCGCGCCGAAGCGCGCGGTCCTGACCAACATGCATATCGATCTCGATTACGCGACCGTCGAGGCAGAAACCCCGGCGCATGTCACGCCTGCTTTCGATGGCATGACCATCACCTACGAGGTCTAGGTGCAGTCGCTGATCGAGGTCATCCTTCCGGTCTTTCTGGTGCTCGGCTTTGGCTATGTTGCCGTCTGGCGCGGGCTGTTCAGCGACAGCGCCGTCGATGGGCTGATGAAGTTTGCACAACAGTTCGCGGTGCCGGCGCTTTTGTTCCGGGCAATCTCGACCCTGGATCTGGCGGCAAGCTTCGACGTCACGCTTCTGGCCGCGTTCTATGTCGGCGCGACCATCGGCTTTCTGGCCGGGCTCTTCGGCGCGCGCCTGATCTTCGCGCGCAGTTGGGAAGACAGCGTCGCGATCGGCTTTTGCTGCCTGTTCTCCAACAGCGTTCTTCTGGGCCTGCCGATCACCGAGCGTGCCTACGGGCCCGGCGCCCTGGCGGCGAACTACGCGATCATCGCGCTGCACGCGCCGTTTTGCTACGCCGTCGGCGTGACGGTGATGGAAAGCGTGCAGAACCGGGGGAGAAGCGTGCTGGATACCCTGCGCAAGGTGCTAAGCGCGATGTTCCGCAACGCGCTGGTGCTGGGCATCGTGCTGGGCTTTCTGGTCAACTTCAGCGGCCAGCCGATCCCCGGCGTTCTGGCCGATGCGCTTGATCTGATCGTGCGCGCGGCGCTTCCGGTGGCGCTGTTCGGGTTGGGCGGGATCCTCTACCGCTACCGCCCCGAGGGCGACATGCGGGTGATCCTTTACGTCTGCGCGGTCTCGCTGATCCTGCATCCAGTCGTCGTCTGGGGTCTGGGACGCACGCTGGAGCTGCCGGCCGAGGCATTCCGCTCGGCGCTGCTGACCAGCGCGATGGCGCCGGGTATCAATGCCTATCTCTTTGCGAATATCTACGGGGCCGCGCGCAGGGTCGCGGCCTCGTCGGTGCTTTTCGCAACCGCTGGCTCGATCCTGACCACCTGGGTCTGGCTGAGCCTGCTGCCATGAGGCCTAGAACGGGTCGGGGATTTCCGAGCCGGATTTGAAGCCGCCCGTGGCGAAGCCTTCGCCGCCCGCTGAGCCGGTGCAGATCGGCTTGCCATAACGGTCGAGCCGCTGCGACAGGTAGCCTTCGACACCGTCATCGACGATCCAGTGGTCGCAACCATTGGGATCGATCCAGATGCCGGCCTTGAGGTCCTTGAGCTGCTTGCGGTCGAGGCCACCATCGCCCGTCTTGTCCTGGATGTCGAAGCCGCCTTCGCAGCCGGAAAGCGCGCCCATGGTCAGGGTGATCACGAATGCTTTGGTCAGGTTCATTGGTCTGCCCCTATCTGACGCACAGAATTTCGACGCGGCGGTTCTTCTGCTGGCCGACCGGCGTGGCGTTCGAGGCGCGCGGTTTGCGCTCGCCATAGGCACGCACGCCTGAAATGATCGCGCCGTATTTGCGCGCGATTGTGGCGACGTTGGACGCCCGGCGGCCGGACAGGCCGATATTGTACTCGTCCGAGCCGCGGTTGTCGGTATGACCGACAATGATGAAGGACGAGACGCCCTCCTGCTTGAAGAAGTTGCTCAGCCACTTGCGGCCGGCCTTATTGATTCTGGCGCTGTCGGTGGGGAAGAGATGCTCGTTCTTGATGATCGCGCAGGTGTTCACGCGGCGGCAGACCGGCACGCCGTCGCGCGTGACGTGTGGGGACATGAACCCCTCGAACCCGTCATCCATCACCCAGTGCTCGCAGCCATCGGGATCGATCCAGATCCCCGGGGCGTAGCGCTCGCCCGCGATGCCGCTGCTTTGCGCAGCCAGCACGGTGGCGCTTGCCAGGAAGGCTGCGACCGCAGCCAGGGTCGCGATCAAAAGGATGCGCGATCGGTTCATCGTCAATTTGGACACCAGCTTGTCCTCCGCCAAAGTGAAGTGGCTCGTCCGGCCATGCGGAGAGGCTTCCGGTTCGATGGAATACGCCTCTGCGCAAACTGGACAAAGCCCGATTCACGAAAATTCAACTGATTGGAAACAATACCAAAAAAACGGCGTTGGCATGACCAAGTTGAGAACAATACCGAAGAGAATGCGGCGGTTTTGTGTCAGTCCGCCAGCGTGCCGCCCAGCGAATTGGCGGCGCTTTCGGTGACTTTCACCGCCCGGATGTCGCCGCGCTGCGCGTCGGGCGCGTGGACGTGAACGGCGTGCAGATATTCCGACTTGCCGCCCATCTGGCCTTCAAGCCGGCCGGGTTTCTCGAAAAGCACCTTCACGGTGCGCCCCAGCATCGCGTCCTGCGCGGCGCGTTGTTGCTGGCCCAGAAGCTCTTGCAGGCGATAAAGCCGCTCGGTCGCGACCTCCGGTTCGACCTGCGCGCGTTCGGCCGCCGGGGTGCCGGGGCGCGGAGAGTACTTGAAGCTATAGGCCTGCCCGTAGCCGACGGCGCGCACCAGGTCCATCGTGTCTTCGAAATCGGCGCCCGTTTCACCGGGAAAACCGACAATGAAATCGCCCGACAGCAGCAGATCGGGCCGCGCGGCGCGCAGCCGCTCGATCAACGCAAAATACTGATCGCGGGTGTGCTTGCGGTTCATCGCCTTGAGCATTTTGTCGCTGCCCGACTGCACCGGAAGGTGCAGATAGGGCATCAGCTTGTCGCATGTGCCATGCGCCTCGATCAGCGCCTCGTCCATGTCGTTGGGGTGGCTGGTTGTGAAGCGGATACGTTCCAGCCCGTCGATCTTCTCCAGCGCCCAGATCAGCCCCGCCAGCCCGCCTTCGGCGCCGTGATAGGCGTTCACGTTCTGACCCAGAAGGGTGATTTCGCGCACCCCGCGCTCTACCAGATCGCGGGCCTCCTCGAGGATACGCTCCGCCGGGCGCGACGCCTCGGCGCCGCGGGTATAGGGCACGACGCAAAAGGCGCAGAACTTGTCGCAGCCTTCTTGCACCGTCAGGAACGCGGTCGGCCCGCGGCTGGCCTTTGGCCGGCGCGCCAGGTGGTCGAACTTGTCTTCTTGGGGAAAATCGGTGTCGAGCGCCTTGGCGCCGCCGCCGGCTTTTGCCTCTAGCTCTGGCAGGCGGTGATAGCTTTGCGGGCCGACCACCAGATCGACCATCGGCTGGCGGCGCATGATCTCTTCGCCCTCGGCCTGCGCCACGCAGCCGGCGACGCCGATCTTCAGATCCGGATTGGCCGCCTTCAGCCCCTTGAAACGGCCAAGTTCGGAATAGACCTTCTCGGCCGCCTTTTCGCGGATATGGCAGGTGTTGAGCAGGATCATGTCGGCGTCATCGGGCGTGCCGGTCGGCTCGTAGCCCTGCCCGCCCAGCGCCTCGGCCATGCGCTCGCTGTCATAGACGTTCATCTGACAGCCATAGGTCTTGATATAGAGCTTTTTCGCGTCGCCCATGGGCCCGGTTCCGATCTGATCCAGCGCGCTCTGTACACTGCCGCGCGCCGGCCCGCAACGGTTGCCAAACGGCGCATATTCACCGATTGTTCATCAAAACAGAGCCAAAGCAGGCGGCCATGCGGTACAACGATCTCGATCATTTCCTGAAAAAGGGGCGCGATGCGCTGAAGAAGGGCCCGATCGCGCTGATCCTTGTCGAGGACCTGGTGGAGGTCGACACCACCATCCGCCATCACCAGTTCGCCGGCTTTCACGAGATCCTTGTCTTTGCGCCCGACGGGCTTGAGCTGCCGGACGAGTTGGAAAAGAACATCCGCCGCATCCCCTTCGACATGAGCCAGGACGGGGCGACGCAGATTGCCGTCAACGCGATCATCGCCGCCGCGCCGGGGATCTGGATGTATTACTGCTACAACGCCGAGTATCTTTATTACCCGTTCTCGGAGAACCGGAAGATCGGCGAGATGCTGACTTTCCACGGCGAAGAACGCCGCGATGCGATGCTGAGCTACGTGATCGACCTTTACGCCGGCGATCTGTCGGCGCATCCAGCCGCGGTCTCGCTGGAGGACGCGCATCTCGACAAATCGGGCTATTATGCCCTGGCGCGATCCGATCCGGACAACCACAACCATCCCAAGGAGCGGCAGCTTGATTTCTTCGGCGGGCTACGCTGGCGCTTCGAAGAGCATATCCCCAAAGCGCGCCGCAAGATCGACCGCATTGCTCTGTTTCGCGCAAAACCCGGACTGAAGCTCTTGGAAGATCACACCTTCAGCGACCCCGAATACAACACCTATGCCTGCCCCTGGCACAACAACCTGACGGCGGCGATCTGCTCGTTTCGCGCGGCCAAGGCGCTGAAGCTCAATGCCGGATCGACCTTCGAGATCGACACCTTCCGCTGGCACAATTCGGCGCCGTTTGAATGGCACAGCCAACAGCTTCTGGATCTGGGATTGATGGAGCCCGGTCAGTGGTTCTGAGCGCGCCGCGCTACCACCAGTCGCCGCCGGAGTGCAGCAAGAATAAAAGCGCGCCCCACAGAGCCCCGGCCCCAAGAAGCGCCGCGCCGGTCCACCCGATCAGCCCAAGCTCGTAGTTGATCCCCGTGCCAACCATAAGGGCGCCGAGAAAGATCAGGGCAATCGGGCCCAGGATGCCTGCGAATATCCCGATGATATCCCGCAGGAAGCCGCGAAAAAGCGAAGGCTGCTTTCTATCTGTCAAAAATCAAACCTTTACCGCCCCCGCCACCAGCCGGTGTCAAATCGCTTGGGTCCGCCGCAAGCGGATCACCACGTCGACCTTCGAAATCTCGGCCCCCTCGGGCGCTTCGGGAAGCTGGCTGATCTTGAGCTGCTGCGCCGGCGCGTCGGTCAGCGTGGCGCTGTCTTCCCAGTAAAAATGCGGATGATCGTCCATCCGGGTGTCGAAATAGGATTTCGAGCCGTCCACCGTGACTTCCTGCATCAGCCCGGCATCGCAGAACGCACGCAGGGTGTTGTAGACGGTGGCCAGCGACACCTGCTCGCCCGAGGCGCGGGCGGCCTCGAACAGGCTTTCGGCGGTCACATGGCGGTCCTTGCCATCGCCCACCAGGTATGCGGCAAGCGACACGCGCTGGCGCGTCGGCCGAAGCCCCGCGTCCGAGAGCCATTCGGTTCCACGTTCGATTGCCTTGGGTGTCATGCGCGCCGCCGTTTGTTTAGAACACCTCTAATATAAGGGTCGGCGGCGGGGATTTTCAAACGATTTCAGGCAAAACCCGACCAAACGTGACGACACGGCCGCACTTGCACGGGCGCAAACCGGGATGCTAGAGGTGCCAGTCAAGAACACGGGGCAGGGAGAAGGAACCGCTTGATGGCTGGTTTTCCAACGCGTTTCGACAAAGAGGGCCTTCTGCAATGCGCCCGGGGAGAGCTTTTCGGCCCCGGCAACGCGCAATTGCCCGAACCGCCGATGTTGATGATGGATCGGATCACCGACATATCCGAAGATGGCGGCGAGCACGGCAAGGGCCATGTCGTGGCCGAGTTCGACATCCATCCCGATCTTTGGTTCTTTGAGTGCCATTTTCCCGGCAACCCGATCATGCCCGGCTGCCTGGGGCTTGATGGGCTGTGGCAGCTGACCGGCTTCAACCTGGGCTGGCGCGGCTGGCAGGGGCGCGGCTACGCGCTTGGTGTGGGCGAGGTGAAACTGACCGGCATGGTCCGGCCCGACCGCAAGATGCTGACATACTACGTCGATTTCACCAAGGCCCTGCAGACCCGCCGCCTGACCATGGGCGTCGCTGACGGCCGGGTCGAGGCCGATGGCGAGCTGATCTACCAGGTCAAGGACATGAAGGTTGCGCTGTCAGAAAACTGACCGCAGAAGATAGGAGCCGCTTATGCGCCGCGTCGTCATCACCGGAATGGGGATCATCTCTCCGATCGGAAACAACACCGCCGAAGTCGAGGCCAGCCTGCGCGCCGGCAAGTCCGGCATCAAGTTCGAGCCGAACTACGCCGCGCATGGCTTTCGCAGCCAGGTCGCCGGTATTCCCGACATCGTTCTGGAAGATCATATCGACAAGCGGCAGCTACGCTTCATGGGCCCGACCAGTGCCTATGCCTTTCTTGCGATGGAGCAGGCGGTCGCCGACAGCGGGCTGGAAGAGGCGGATGTGTCGAACGTGCGCACCGGCCTGATCGCAGGCTCGGGCGGGCCGTCCACTTCGAACTTCTTCACCGCTTTCGATGCGGTGATCCAGAAGGGCGCGCCCAAGCGGATGGGGCCGTTCATGGTAACCCGCTGCATGTCTTCGACCGTCTCGGCCTGCCTTGCCACGCCGTTCAAGATCAAGGGCGTGAACTACTCCATTACCTCGGCCTGCTCGACCTCCGCCCATTGCATCGGCGCCGGTGTCGAGCAGATCCAGCTGGGCAAGCAGGACACCATTTTCGCGGGCGGCGGCGAGGAAGTCGACTGGACGCTGTCGTGCCTTTTCGATGCGATGGGCGCGATGAGCAGCAAGTACAACGACGCGCCCGAGACCGCCGCGCGCGCCTATGACGCCACCCGCGACGGCTTCGTGATCGGCGGCGGCGGCGGCATGGTGGTGCTGGAAGAGCTTGAGCACGCCAAGGCCCGCGGCGCGAAGATCTATGGCGAAGTGACCGGCTATGGCGCCACCTCGGACGGCTACGATATGGTTGCGCCCTCGGGGGAAGGCGGCGAGCGCTCGATGCGGCTGGCGCTGGAGACCCTGGGCGAGCGAACGGTGGACTACATCAACAGCCATGGCACCTCGACGCCGGTGGGCGATGTCACCGAGATGGAAGCGGTCCGCCGCGTCTTCGGCGACGATCACCCGCCGGTCTCGGCCACCAAGTCGATGACGGGTCACAGCCTGGGCGCGACCGGCGTACACGAGGCGATCTATTCGCTTTTGATGATGAACGGCGGCTTCATCGCGCCCTCGATCAACGTCAGCGAACTCGACCCCGCGCTGCGCCCCGAGGAAATCGTGACCGAGATGCGCGAGGCCGATCTCGACACCGTGCTGTCGAACTCTTTCGGCTTCGGCGGCACCAACGCGACGCTGGTGATGAGCAAATACGACGGGTAAGGCCATGGCGGATCTTCTGAACGGCAAACGCGGTCTGGTGATGGGGGTCGCCAACGAGCGCTCGATCGCCTGGGGGATCGCAAAGGCGCTGGCCGATGAAGGCGCAAGCCTTGCCTTCTCGTACCAGGGCGAGGCCTTCGGCAGGCGGGTGGAGCCGCTAGCAGCATCGGTGGGATCCGACCTGATGGTCGATCTCGATGTGACCGACGCGGGCTCGATGGATGCCGGGTTCGCCGCCATCGCCAAGGCCTGGGACAGCCTCGATTTCGTGATCCACGGCATCGCCTTTGCCGACAAGGCAGAACTTGCCGCCGATTTCCGCTTCCGCGACACCAGCCGCGAGAACTTCGTCCAGTCGACGCTGATCTCCTGCTACAGCTTCATCGACGTGGCCCGCCGCGCCAGCGCGATGATGCCGAACGGCGGCTCGCTGACGACGCTCTCGTTCATGGGCTCGCAGCGTGTCACGCCATGCTATAACGTGATGGGCGTCGCCAAGGCCGGGCTGGAAACCGCGGTGCGCTATCTGGCAGACGATCTTGGCCGTGACGGCATCCGCGTCAACGCGATCAGCCCCGGGCCGATGAAAACCCTTGCCGGCTCTGCCATCGGCGCGGCGCGCAAGACCTACAAGCATTCGGAAACCAACGCGCCCCTGCGCAGCAATGCCACTCTGGAGGCGATTGGCGGCACGGCGGTCTACCTGGCATCGGACCAAAGCGCCTGCACCACCGGTCAGATCATCATGGTCGATGGCGGCTATCACGTCATGGGAATGCCGCACCCTGAGAACATGTAGCCCGCCGTGCCGCTTGAACTTGTCCTGGCACCGGGCACGTTATTCCTGCTGGTCCTGCTCTGCCCGACCCTGATCGTGCTGTGCCGGCGTCCGGCGGCGCAGCTGCCGCTTGGATACCTGACGCTGGGGCTTTGCGTGCTTGTGCCGGTTCTTGCGGCGGCCGAGATGGGCTATCTCTTCCTTTATCTCCGCGCGCCGCGCGTGGTGCAGTTCGCCGCGGGCTCCGAGCGCGCGATGGACCTCTGGTCGATCTGGGTCGATCACTTCCTGATCCTCTTTGCGCTCTGCGCGCTTTGGTCGGCGGGAAACCTGATCGGGCTGGCGATTGATTTCTACAAGAAGCGCCGCGAGCTTGCGCGCATCTTCGGGGCCGGCTCAGTGCTGTCGGCACTGGCTTTCGCAGCGGTCGCAATGCATTTCCCCAGCGCCTGAGGCCGGGCACGGCAACGCGCCCGATGCGCGGGTGGCCGGCGCGTCGGCAATGAAGGCTCTGTGTCAGGGTGGGCCTGGCCTTTATCCGGTCCGAAGCCGGCGTTGAGCAAGGCAGATGGCGGCGCCGCCACAAGGGGCGATCTCCGGTGCCATGCAGCCCCGAAAAGGGCCACATTTCCGCGTTTCGGCTGCCGTCGGGTGCAACCCCGAAGGCCGGATCTCTGATCAAGCGCGGCGGGGGTGTCAGGCCCGCAGCGCAAGGAAGCTTCGGGGCCAAGACTGGCCCGGCAATCGTTAGGAATTCGGTAAGCAGGCGAACGCTGCCCCATGCTTCATGACCCGAGGTCAGGCTTTGTGATCCGCTGAAATCCGCGTAAACTTCAGGTTATGACGCGTTCCGAGTTCATCTACCCCGACTATGCCCGCGCCGAGCGGATCGCCGATGGTACCATGCATGTGCTTGGTCTGGGCGGCGCGGTCATCGGCGCCGCCGCGCTTGTGATCTGGGCGTTCGGATCGGGCAGTCCGGCCGAAACGGTGGCTCTTTTGATCTACGGGCTATGCCTGATCGCGACCTTCGCCGCCTCGGCCGTTTATCACATGACCCCGTCCGAACGCGCTCGCCCGATCCTGCGCCGCATCGATCATGCCGCGATTTACCTCAAGATTGCGGGGACTTACACGCCGCTGGTCGTGATGCTCGGGACGGCGTTTTCCTACGGCATCCTGGCGGTGGTCTGGACGCTGGCGCTGTTTGGTGCGGTGCGCAAGCTGTTCTTCTGGCGCAACCCGCACAATTACGGCACGCCGCTGTACCTCATCATCGGCTGGATGAGTGTTGCGATCATCTGGCCGCTGGCCCCCACACTGCCCACGATAAGTGTGTGGCTCATCGCCGTGGGCGGGCTGCTATATACCTCTGGGGTGATCTTCTTTCACTCGGAAGGCATGAAGTTCTCGAACGCGATCTGGCACGGCTTCGTCGTGGTCGCATCCGGCTGCTTTTACGCCGCTATCGCCCTCGGCATCTTCGCCAACGCCTGAGCGGGCCGGCGGGGCGCCCCTGCCGACCCGTCCTGCAATTGATTTCGGTCTCAGCCCGCAACGATCTCGACAAGCTCGATCGCGAACGTCAGGTCTTTGCCCGCCAGCGGGTGATTGGCATCGAGCGTCACCTCGGTTTCGGTCACTTCCACGACCTGCACCGGAACCGCCCGGCCGTCGGGGGTCTGCATTTGCAGCGCCAAGCCGGCCTCGACCGGTATTTCGCCGGGGATCTGGTCACGCGGGACGCCCTGCACGCCTTGCGGATTATGCGCGCCGTAGGCCTGGTCCGAGGGCACCTCGACCACTTTCTTGTCACCGACCGCCATGCCGGGCAGCGCGGTGTCCAGCCCGGGGATGATCTGGCCAGAGCCGACGACGAACTCCAGCGGATCGCGCCCGTCCGAGCTGTCGAAGGTCGAGCCGTCGGTCAGCGTGCCGGTATAATGAATGCGCACGGTGTCGCCGCTTTTGACATCAGTCATCGTATCTCTTTCGTTTGGGGGGGAATTTGCAAGGCCGCGGCGCTATCGCCTGCGGGTGCTTGTGCTCGGCCCCGAATTTGAGCGCCGCGCGCCGGGATGTAAACCCTTTGGCCTCAAAGATCAGACCTGATCGGGCATCTCCGCCGGTGTCATCAGGCCGATATCGGCGCCGGTGGGATCCGTGACAAGGACGATGCGGCCAACACCCGCGACATCCCAGGGCGCGCGCTTGACCGTGCCGCCGGCGGCCTTTGCATTGCGGGCCGCCGTGTCGACATCGTCGACGGCAATGTAGCTCAGCCAGTAGGACGAGCGCCCCTCTCCGCCCGGCTCGCCGGCGATGTCCATCAGCCCTGTGACCGGCCTGCCGTGCGCCATGGCGACGTGATAGATCAGGCCGCCTTCCATCTCGACCTGGTCAAAGCTCCAGCCGCAGACCTTCTCATAGAACGCCTTCGCCGCGCCGACGTCGCGGGTCATCAGCTCGGTCCAGTGGACGGTTCCGTGCGTGTCATCCATCTTGGGTCTCCTTCCGTGCGCATGCCATCATAGCACATCTTTCCAGCGCCGGATGCTTGTGCAAGTGTCGGCACGAACGCGAAGGATGCACCGATGCCGATCAAAGCCTGCATTTTCGACGCCTATGGCACGCTCTTCGATGTCGCGGCCGCCGCGCGGCTGGCAGCGGCCGAGCCCGGCCGGTCCGAGCTGGCCGCCGTCTGGCAGAAGCTTGCCGCGGACTGGCGCGCCAAGCAGCTGCAATACACCTGGCTGCGCGTGATCACCGGCGATCACTGCGATTTCTGGCGCGTCACGCAGGACGGGCTAGACTGGGCGATGGAAGCCTCGGGCTTTGACGATATCGAACTGCGCGAGCGGCTTCTGGGCCTCTACTGGGAGCTGGAGGCCTTTGCCGAAGTGCCCAAGATGCTGGCGGCGCTGAAATCGGGGCAGTATGCCACCGCGATCCTGTCGAACGGCTCCCCTGACATGCTGGAGGGCGCGGTGCGCTCGGCGGGTATCGGGGACCAGCTTGACGATGTTCTGTCGGTGGAAAGCGTCGGCGTCTTCAAACCGGATGCGCGGGTCTATGACATGGTTGGCGCGCGTTTCGATACCGAAAGGGACGAGGTGCTGTTCGTGTCGTCCAATGGCTGGGACGCGGCAAGCGCGGCCTCTTACGGGTTTCAGACCGTCTGGGTGAACCGGGCGGGCGAGCCGGTGGACCGGCTGAGCGGGCTGCCGCAACACATCCTGCCTGATCTGTCTACGATCCCCCAGCTGGCCGGATCGCTTTGATGGCGTATTTCAAAACCTCCGACGGGCTGCAGCTTTACTATACCGACGCGGGCGCCGGCACCCCGGTGCTGTGCCTTGCGGGCCTGACGCGCAACAGCCGTGATTTCGACTATGTCGCCCCGGCGCTGGACGGGTTTCGGGTGATCACGATGGACTATCGCGGGCGCGGCAAGTCCGATCGCGCGCCGCACGACACCTACGCCGTCCCCATCGAGGCGCGCGATGCGACAGAGCTTCTCGATCACCTCGGCCTGCCGGCTGCGGCGATCCTTGGCACCTCGCGCGGCGGGCTTATCGCGATGGTTCTTGCGGCCGCGACGAACGACCGGCTTTTGGGCGTCTGCCTCAACGATATCGGGCCCGATCTGGCGCCTGGCGGCATCGAGGCGATCAAGACCTATCTTGGCCGCAACCCGCCGCAAAAGACCTACGCCGAAGCGGCGGGCATGCGCGCGGCGATGATGCAGGGCTTTTGCGGTGTCCCCGAAAGCCGCTGGTCCGAGGAGGTCCGCAAGAACTATCTCGAAACGCCCCGGGGCCTTGTGGTCAATTACGATCCGGCGCTGCGCGAGGCGGTGCTGGAGGCCGGCGCACAACCGGCCCCCGATCTCTGGCCGCTTTTTGACGCGCTGGAGGGGCTGCCGCTGGCGCTGATCCGGGGCGCAAACTCGAACCTTCTGACCGAAGCCACCACCGCCGAGATGCGGCGCCGCCGCCCGGACATGATCTATGCCAATGTTCCGGACCGCGGCCATGCGCCGTTTCTGGATGAGCCTGCGGCACTTGAAGCGATCAGGCAATGGCTGGAGCGTTTGCCTTGAATATCGGTCGCCAGCAGGAGCGTCTGCCATGAACATCGAGATGATCGAGGCCGCCGCCGCGCGGCTGAAGGGCCATGCGCGGCGCACTCCGATGCTGACTTCGCCCTTTCTGGACAAGATCGCCAGGCGGCGCATCCTGATAAAGCCCGAATGCCTGCAACACACGGGGTCTTTCAAGTATCGCGGCGCGCGCTCTGCGATCTCGGCGCTGGAGGGGCCGGGCGGCGTGGTGGCGTATTCTTCGGGCAATCACGCGCAAGGCGTGGCGCTGGCGGCCAAGGAACTGGGCCGGCCGGCGGTGATCGTGATGCCCGCTGACGCGCCGCAGGTCAAAATCGAGAACACCCGCGCGCTGGGCGCCGAGGTGGTGCTTTACGACCGCGAAACCGAAGATCGCGAGAAGATCGGCAAGGCGCTGTCGCAAGAGCGCGACCTGACGCTGGTGCGCCCGTTCGACGAGCCCCAGGTGATCGCCGGTCAAGGCACGGTCGGGCTGGAAATCGCCGAACAGGCCGCCGAACTGGGCGTGACCGCGGGCGATGTGCTTGTCTGCTGTGGCGGCGGCGGGCTGACCTCGGGCATCGCGCTGGCGCTGGAAGCGCGCGCGCCGGGTCTGCGGCCGCGTCCGGTGGAGCCCGAGGAATTCGACGATGTCACGCGGTCGCTGCGTTCGGGCAAGATCGAGCGCAACACGCGGCTTTCAGGCTCGCTGTGCGATGCGATCATCACGCCGCAGCCGGGCGTTCTGACCTTCCCGATCCTGAAGCGGCTTTGCGGGCCGGGGATCGTGGTGCCCGAAGAAGACTGCCTGCGCGCGATGGCCCTGGCGGCGGACCGGCTGAAACTGGTGACCGAACCCGGCGGCGCGATCGCGCTGGCCGCGGCGCTCTTTCACGGCGATCACATCAAGGGCGATGCGGCCGTGGTGATGATCTCGGGCGGCAACGTGGACATGCCGGTACTGGTGCGGGCGCTGTCCGACTATGGAGACAGCGCATGACCCGTTTCACGATCGCAAGCTTCAACGTCAAGAACCTGATCGGGCCCGAGCAGGAATACTACCGGTTCGAGAAATACACCAAGGAAGAGCACGCCTGGAAAGCAGACTGGCTGGCCGACCAGATCCTGACGATGGACGCCGATATCGTGGGCTTTCAGGAAATCTTCGAGGAAGAGGCGCTGGCGCGGGTGATCGCCGAGGCCGATGTGCGGGGCGTCACATCGAACGAAGCTGCCCTGCCCGACAGCTCCAAGCGTTATGCGCGCAAGGCGATATTCCGCAAGCTGGCCTACACGCCGTACACCGACGCCAGCCTGGTCTTTGCGCCCAACGTCAACGACGGCCCGCCCGGAGAGCGTCGCCCCGGTCTTGCGGTCCTGTCGCGGCTGGGCTTTGTGGGCGCGCCCGAGATCATCCAGGAACAGATGCCGCCGCTCCAGATTCCGATGGACGTGCTGGGCGGCGGCGCCAGCGCGGGCCATTTCACGCTACACCGGCTGTCGCGGCCGATCCTGAAGGTGCGGGTGCCGGTCGGCGGCGCGGTGGTGACCGTCTTCAACTGCCACCTGAAATCGAAGCTGGGCGAATACCTGCGCCCGGAAGGCGCGCCCTTTGCGCCCGAGGCCAACCTTCTGGCCTATCGGCCTGCCGGCCGCGCGCTGGGATCGCTGCGTGCCGCGCTGCGCCGGATGGCAGAGGCCTGGGTGCTGCGCCGCGAGATCCTAAAGGAGCTTGACCTCGGCCATCCGGTCATGGTGCTGGGCGATTTCAATGACGGCGAGCATGCGGTCTCGTCCGAGATCATCTCGGGCGAGATCCCGTTCCGGAACTATTCCTGGATGCGCCGCCATGACGCCACCAAGTCCGATCATCGATACTCAAAGGACGAAAACCTTCGGATCACCGAGGATGTCGAGCGGGTGCGCCTGCACTCGGCCGAAAAGCTCTTCGTGCGGCGCTCGCTGCGCGACATGGTGTTCACATCGGCCTTTGGCGGGGTGTTCGAGAGCATCGACCAGATCTATTTCTCGCGCCACTTCCACCCCGACTACGAGCGGCGGATCGGCGAGATGGAGTATTTCAGCGTCTTCAACGACCACCTGACCGACGGCTCGCATCCAGAAGCGCCCTACAACAAGCTGGCCTCCGATCACGGGCAGATCATGGCCCATATGAAGCTGCGCGGCAAAGACCGCTGACGGGCCCGAAGGGCCAGTCCGGGGCGATGCGCGGCGGCGCATATTTGATTGACGCAGACAACTAAATACGCGATGAGGCCGAATGACCGGGACTAGGCGCACCCAAGTTTGCATCATCGGCGGCGGGCCGTCGGGGCTCTTGCTTTCGCATCTTCTGGACCGCTCCGGCATTGATAGCATCGTGCTGGAGCGTCATTCCCGCGCCTATGTCCTGGGGCGTATCCGCGCCGGCGTGCTGGAGGCAGGCAGCGTCGCGCTTTTGAAAGAAGCCGGACTTGGGGCGCGGCTTGAGACGGAAAGCTTTTTGCATAGGGGCACATATCTTTCCGCGCAGAACCGCGGCTTTCGGATTGATTTTCAGAAGCTTACCGGCAAGAGCATCACTGTCTACGGTCAGACGGAGGTGACGCAGGATCTGTATGCCGCACGCGATGACGCGGGCGGCGTGATCATCGAAGAGGCAGAGGGCGCGACCTTGCATGATCTGCAAACCGAGGCGCCCTACGTCACCTATCTGAAAGGCGGCACCGAGTACCGGATCGACTGCGATTTCGTCGCCGGCTGCGACGGTTTTCACGGCGTCTCGCGCAGGTCCATCCCGGCGCGCGTTCTCAAAGAGCATGAACGGGTCTACCCATTTGGCTGGCTTGGGATCCTGTCTCAGACGCCGCCGGCCTCGGACGAGCTGATCTACGCCAACCATGCGCGCGGCTTCGCGCTGTGCTCGATGCGCAACGAAAATCTCAGCCGCTACTACATCCAGACGCCGCTGGACCATCCACCGGAGCGCTGGAGCGACGATGCGTTCTGGGACGAGCTGCGCCGCCGCATCCCGGCGGACGTGGCCGAGGCGTTGGTGACCGGGCCCTCGATCGAGAAATCGATGGCGCCCTTGCGCTCTTATGTCGCCGAGCCGATGCGATGGGGGCGGCTGTTCCTGGTGGGCGATGCCGCGCATATCGTGCCGCCGACCGGGGCGAAGGGGCTGAATTTGGCGATCAGCGATGTATACTATCTGCACCGGGCGCTGGCCGAGCGCTATGACGGCGACGCGCACGGGATCGAGACCTATGCCGAGACGGCCCTGGCGCGGGTTTGGAAGGCCACCCGGTTTTCGTGGTGGTTCACCACGACCATGCACCGGTTTCCGGACCAGACCGATTTCGATCAGCATATACAAGAGGCCGAATTGGCGTATCTTGAACACTCAAAGGCCGCGCAAACCGCGATGGCCGAGCAATATGTGGGGTTGCCCTATTGAAGATCGCCGACCTGGGATCAGTAAAGCTGCACTACCGCGAGGACGGCGATCCGGCGGGCCCGCCGGTGGTCTTCATCAACTCGCTCGGCACCGACTTGCGGCTGTGGGATCCGGTCCTGCCCCATCTGCCGGAAGGCTTGCGCCTGATACGCTATGACTTGCGCGGGCATGGACTGTCGGACTGCCCCGAGGCGCCCTATTCGATGGGCGCGCTGATCACCGACGCCGAGCGGCTGGTGGAGCATCTCGATATTGCCGAGGCGGTCGTGGTGGGCCTGTCGATCGGCGGGATGATCGCGCAGGGGCTTGCGGTCAAGCGGCTCGATCTGGTGCGAGGGATGGTCATCTCGAACACCGCTGCCAAGATCGGCACGCGGGCCATGTGGGACGAGCGGATCGCGGCGGTGCGCGCCGGCGGCATCGAGGCGCTGGCGGACGCGGTTCTGGAGCGCTGGTTTTCCAGGGCGTTTCGCGCAACATCGCAGGTCACGCTCTGGCGCAACATGCTGGTGCGGCAACCGGCCGAGGGTTACATCGGTTGCGCGGCGGCGATCTCGCATACCGATTTCTACACCCCGACCAGCGATCTCAGCCTGCCGGCGCTGGCGATCGCCGGCAGCGAGGACGGCTCGACCCCGCCCGATCTGGTGCGCGAGACCGCCGATCTGATCAAGGGCTCGCGTTTTCATCTGGTGCGCGGCGCCGGGCACCTGCCTTGCGTGGAAAAGCCCGAGGAATACGCCGAGACGCTGACGACATTTTTCAGGGAGATCGGCCATGTCTGATCGGTTCGAACGCGGCATGAAAACCCGCCGCGCGGTTCTGGGCGACGCTCATGTGGATCGCGCAGAGCGCACGAAGTCAGATTTTACCGAACCCTTTCAGACCCTTATCACGGAAGCCGCATGGGGAAATGTCTGGGCGTCGGATGCGATCAGCCAGCGCGAGCGCTCTATGTTGACGCTGGCGCTTCTGGCCGCGCTCGGCAATTTCGACGAGATCCCGATGCATATTCGCGCCACCGCGCGCACCGGGGCCAGCAAGTCGGATGTGCGCGAGGCGTTTCAGCACGTCGCGATCTACGCCGGGGTGCCGCGCGCCAACCACGCGCTGAAGCTGGCGCTTGAAACCTATGCGCAGATGGAGGCCGAAGATGACTGACACCGGTGATTTGCCACGCGGCAGGCTGATCCCCCGCGACCGCGCCGCGCATCCCGTGGCGCGCGATGTGGACTACAAGACCTCGGTCGGCCGGTCGCCGGACTGGCCGCTCTTGTCGATGGAGAGCACGGCCAGCGAAGAGACCGGGCCGCGCTTCGGCCATTCGATGATCGGGCCGCGCGACAACAACCTGATCGAGAACTATCCCGGCGACGGGCTGGCCATCGGAGAGCGCATCCGGGTCTTTGGCCGTGTGCTGGATGAAAACGCGCGTCCGGTGCCGCATACGCTGGTCGAGATCTGGCAGGCCAATGCGGGTGGCCGCTATCGGCACGTCAAGGATGGCTATTTCGCCCCGCTTGACCCCAATTTCGGCGGCTGCGGGCGCACCCTGACCGACGCCGAGGGTCGCTATGAGTTCATGACCATTCGCCCCGGCGCCTACCCCTGGCCGAACCGGGGCAACGATTGGCGGCCGATGCATATCCACTTCTCGCTGTTCGGGTCTGGTTTCGGCCAGCGGCTGATCAGCCAGATGTATTTCCAGGGCGATCCCTTGATCGATCTTTGCCCGATCGCGGCGACCGTCAAGGACCGCAGCCAGCTTGACCGCCTGGTCGCCTCGCTTGAGATGAGCGCGGCGCGGCCAATGGATTACCTGGCCTACCGTTTCGACATCGTGCTGCGCGGCCACCGCCAGACGATGTTCGAAAACAAACCAGAGGGGATGTAACATGACCATGCGCGAAACGCCGTCGCAAACCGCCGGGCCCTATGTCCATATCGGCTGCCTGCCGGAACATGCAGGGCTTGCGCGGTTCTATGACGCGCAGGTCGGGGCCAGCCCGATCGCGACCGGCGCGAAGGGCGCCGAGATCACTATCACCGGCACCATCATCGACGGCATGGGCGGCCTTATGCGGGATGCGATGATCGAAACCTGGCAGGCGGATGCGGCCGGCCTTTTCCCCGGAGAGCCCGGCGCCGATCCGGCGGTCAGCGGCTTTGCCCGGATGGCCTGCGATGCAGATAGCGGGGCGTTCACGCTGAAGACCATCAAGCCCGGCGCGACGGGCGGCGGCGCTCCGCATATCTCGGTCTGGATCGTAGCGCGCGGGATCAATATCGGGCTTCAGACGCGGATCTATTTCGAGGACGAGGTTAACGGCAGCGACCCGCTGTTGTCGCGGATCGACCCGCCGCAGCGCGCCGGAACGCTGATCGCAAGGAACGCCGGCCCCGGCGCCTATCGCTTCGACATCCGGCTGCGCGGCGACGGCGAGACCGTCTTTCTGGATCTGTAGCGCCCGTGCCCGCCTCTCCAGCCGACAGCGTGATATACAGGGGCGTCTTCGGTGACCCCGATGTCGCTGCGCTTTTCACCGATACCGCCGAGGTCCGGGCGCTGATGCTGGTGCTGGGCGCGCTGGCCAAGGCGCAGGCCGAGGAAGGACTGATCCCTCAGGCAGGCGCCGAGGCGATCCACCGCGCTGGGATGGAGATCCAGATCGACCCCGGCGCGCTTGCGCCCCTGACGGCCGAAAATGGCGTGCCGATCCCGGCGCTTGTGGCGCAGTTCCGCGCCGAGATGCAGGCGCCCGAGCACAGCCAGTACCTGCACTGGGGCGCGACGAGCCAGGACATCATGGACACCGCGCTGATGCTGCGCTTGCGCCAGACGCTGGCGATCCTGGGCGTGCGGCTGGATGGCACCATCACGCAGCTTGGCACGCTGGCAGAGGCTCATGCCGATTTGGCGATGCCTGCCCGCACCTATGGGCAGATCGCAACGCCCACCAGCTTTGGCGCCGTGGTTGCAGGCTGGGGCGCGCCGCTCTTGCGCCATCGCGAAAAGCTGGCGGGGCTGCGCGAGGCCGGGCTTTGCGTCAGCCTGTCGGGGGCTGCCGGCACCCTGTCGGTAATGGGCGAGGCCGGCCCGCGCGTGCGCGCACGCCTCGCAAGCGGGCTGGGCCTTGGCGATCCCGGCGCAAGCTGGCACAGCACGCGCGACCGGATCGCCGATCTGGCGGGCTGGCTTTGCGGTGTTTCGGCGAGCCTTGGCAAGATGGGCCAGGATGTGATCGCATTGGCTCAGTCGGGCATCGACGAGGTTACGCTGGCGGGCGGCGCTTCGTCCACGATGCCGCAGAAATCGAACCCCGTCGGCCCGTCCGTGCTGGTCGCGATCGCCGCCCAAATGGCGGCGCTCAATTCCGCGGTGGCGGGCGCGGGCGTGCACGGCGCCCAGCGCGACGGGGCAGCGTGGTTCACCGAATGGCTGAGCCTGCCGCAGATGTGCTGCCTGGCCGGCCGGGCCATGGCCCATGGCGAAACGCTTGCCGCAGGGATCACCCCCGACCCCGACGCGATGGCGCGGAACTTCGGCGCGCTGGGCCTCGCCCATGCCGAAGCGCTAAGCTTCGCGCTGGCGCGCGACATGCCCCGCCCCGAGGCGCAGGCGCTGGTCAAATCCCTGATATCGCAGGCCAAAGCCACCGGCGCGCCGCTGCGAGAGCTGGCCGAGAAAGCCTCTGGGCACGATCTGGCAGAGATCTTCGATCCGGCCCGCCAGCTGGGACAGGCCCCCGCCGAGGCCCGCGCCTTCGCCGCCGCCGCGAAGGCGATTTGAGCCGCGTGGGCACCGCCCGCCGGCCGCGCAGTGCATTTTGCGTCTTGTCTGAGGCAAGCTGCGCCGCCTAGGGTCGGCCATCCCCTAGCCCGTGAGCCGTTTTCTCTTTGACCCAGCGCCTGCCCCTTGTCTTCATCCTGATCACGCTCTGCCTCGACGCGATGGGGATCGGGCTGATCCTGCCGGTGATGCCGGACCTCATCCAGGAGGTAGACGGCGGCTCGCTGGCCGACGCCGCGCTTTGGGGCGGCATCCTGACGACCGCGTTTGCGGTGATGCAATTCGGCCTCTCGCCGCTGATCGGCAGCCTCAGCGACCGCTTCGGCCGGCGGCCGGTCCTGCTGATCTCGCTGCTGTTCATGGCGCTGGATTATCTGGTGATGGCTGTGGCCGGCTCGATCTGGCTTTTGCTGGCAGGCCGCATCGTCGGCGGGATCACCGCAAGCACACCCTCGACGGCCAACGCCTTCATCGCCGATATCTCGACCCCCGAAGAGAAGGCCGCGCGCTTTGGTCTGGCCGGCGCCGCCTTCGGCGTGGGCTTCGTGCTGGGGCCGATGGTCGGCGGCGCGCTGGCCGAGTTCGGCACCCGTGCGCCGTTCTTCGCTGCCGCCGCACTATCCGCGGCGAACCTGGTCTTCGGCTACTTCATCCTTCCCGAGACGGTGACCGACCGCATCCGCCGTCCGTTTTCCTGGGCGCGGGCCAATCCGCTCGGCGCCTTTGCCAGCGTCAGCGCCCTGCCCGGCGCCTTTCGGCTGGTGCTGGTGTTCTTCTTCTACCAGGTCGCCTTCATCGTCTATCCGGCGATTTGGGCCTATTTCGGCCAGGCGCGCTTTGGCTGGGGTCCGGGAATGATCGGGCTGTCGCTTGCCTCGTTCGGGGTCGCGATCGCGATCGTGCAAGGCGCGCTGATCCGGCATGTCCTGAAGTTCCTCGGCGAGCGCGGCACCGTGACCTGGGGCCTTGGCTTCAACTTCTGCGCCTTTCTGGCGATGGCGCTGGTGACGAGCGGCCCGCTGGCGCTGATCCTGACCCCGCTGACGGCGCTTGGGGCGGTCGTCACGCCGGCGCTGCAGGGCATCATGTCGCGCACCGTCCCCGACGATGCGCAAGGCGAGTTGCAGGGCGTTCTGACCAGCGCAGGCGCGCTGGCGATGATCATCTCCCCGCTGGTGATGACCAGCGTCTTTTCCGCCTTCACCCGCGAGAGCGCGCCCCTTTTCATGCCCGGCGCGCCCTTCGTGGTGTCGATGGCGCTGATGGTGGTGTGCGGCGCGATCTTTCTTGGCCCGCGAAAGGTGCCCAGACCTTCCTAAGCGCGTCATATCAGGTCGTTTTGAGGCATGACGCAGCGCGACTGAGGCGCCAGCTTGGCCCCAGATACCGATACCGAGAAGGACACCCCAGCCCATGGCCCGTATCAAAGCCGCCGTCTGCCACGCCTTCGCAGAGCCCTTGCAGATCGAAGAGGTCGAGCTGCGCGCGCCGGCCGGCCGCGAAATCGAGGTCTCCTTGCGGGCGGTGGCGATCTGCCACTCCGATATCTCTTATGTCGATGGCGGCTGGGGTGGCAGCCTGCCGGCGGTCTATGGCCACGAGGCGGCGGGCATGGTCTCGGCCATGGGGCCAGAGGCGCGGGGCGCCTGCATCGGCGATCCGGTCGTGGTCACCCTGATCCGAAGCTGCGGCGCCTGCCCCAGCTGCGCCTCGGGCCGCCCGGTCGCCTGCGAGACACCGTATGATGGCGACCAGGGGCCCCTGAAGACCGCCGATGGCGGCAAGCTGCACCAGGCCATGGCCTCGGGCGCCTTTGCCGAAAAGGTGGTGGTCGACCAAAGCCAGATCGTGCGCATCCCCAAGGGCATGGCAATGGATGCCGCCTCTCTTTTGTCCTGCGGCGTGATTACCGGCGTCGGCGCGGTGGTCAACGCCGCCGGCCTGCGCCCCGGACAGGATGCGGTGGTGATCGGCGCAGGCGGCGTAGGGCTCAATGCCATCCAGGGCGCCGCGCTGGCCGGCGCGCGGCGGATCGTTGCGGTGGACATGACCGAAGACAAACTCGCCATCGCGCGCCAGTTCGGCGCCACCGACGGCGTGCTTGCGTCACAAGAGCGGCCCTGGCGCGCGGCCAAGGCGGCGTTGGGGCGCGGCGCGGATGCGGTGTTCGTCACCGTGGGCGCCATCGCGGCCTACGAGGACGCACCGCGCTACCTGGCAAATGGCGGCAAGGTGGTGATGGTCGGAATGCCGCATTCCGGCGCCGAAGCGCGCTACGAGCCGGTGAACTTCGCCTCAGCCGGACAGGGCATGATCGGTTCGAAGATGGGCGATGTCGTGATCGCGCGCGACATCCCATGGATGATCGATCTTTACCACCAAGGCCGCCTGAAACTGGACGAGCTGATCTCGGGGCGCTGGCGCCTCGAGCAGATCAACGAGGCGATCGCAGACACCAAAGCCGGCGCCGCGCGGCGCAACGTGATCATCTTTGGCGACTAGTCTGCCCGCTTCACCTGGCCAAAAATACCTCCGCCGGAGGCATGAAAGCCTAAAGCTCGGCATCGTCCCAGTCGTAAAGAACAAGGCCCGGCGTCTCGCGCGCGCCCATGCTGCGGTAAAGGCCGCGCGCGGCTTCGTTGCCTTTTTCGGTTCCAAGCCAGATCCCCTCGCAGCCGCGCCGGCGCGCCGCATCCAGGATTGCCTGCATCAGCCGGGTTCCGATGCCGCGGCGCCGAAAGCCCGAATGCACGCTGATCTCGTTCACGAAGAACGCAGGCGCCTTGTCGGGGTGCCGCATCACATGGCCCGAGCACATACCAACGATGCGACCGCCACTTTCTGCCGCAACCATGACATTGAGATCATTCGCGAAAAACGCTGCCGCCTGATCGGGGCGAATAGGATGGTCGAAGACCCCCGCCTGAACGCGGCCCAGAATGGCGACATCCTCTGGACCCAGGGTGCGAATGGTGATTGAGTTTTCCGGCATGGAACAAGGCGCCCCGATGAAACTGACCGATCTAGAGATTTTCACAGTAGCACCGCCTGCCCCGGGATGGGGAGGGCGTTACTGGCTGATCGTGAAACTGACGACCGACACAGGGATCATCGGCTGGGGCGAGTGCTATGCCGCATCGGTCGGCCCGGCAGCGATGCACCATGTCATCGGCGATGTCTTTGTCCGCCACATGGAAGGCGAGAACCCCGAAAACATCGAGCTGATGTTCCGCCGCGCCTATTCGTCCGGGTTCACCCAACGGCCCGATTCGACGGTGATGGGCGCGTTTTCGGGGCTGGAGATCGCCTGTTGGGACATCCTGGGAAAAGCGCGCGAGCGCCCGGTGCACGCCTTGATCGGCGGGCGCATGAACGACACCATCCGCGCCTACACCTACCTCTACCCCCTGCCCCGGCACGACATGCCCGGCTTCTGGACCTCGCCCGAAATGGCGGCCGAAGCTGCCGCCGATTGCGCCGCGCGCGGCTACACGGCGGTCAAGTTCGATCCCGCAGGGCCGTATACGATCCGCGGCGGGCACCAGCCCGCCATGAGCGACATTGCGCAATCGGTCGCCTTCTGCGCCGCGATCCGCGAGGCGGTGGGCGACCGGGCCGATCTGCTTTTCGGCACGCATGGCCAGTTTTCGACCAGTGGCGCGATCCGGCTGGGCCAGGCGATTGCGCCCTTCCAGCCCTTATGGTTCGAAGAGCCGGTGCCGCCCGACAACATCGTGTCGATGACAGAGGTTGCACGCGGCCAGCCGGTTCCGGTGGCCACCGGTGAGCGGCTGACCACGCGCGCCGAGTTCGCGCCCGTTCTGCGGGCCGGTGCGGCCTCGATCCTGCAGCCCGCGCTTGGGCGCTCGGGCGGGATCTGGGAGACCCGAAAGATCGCCGCGATGGCCGAAGCCTACAATGCCCAGCTTGCCCCGCATCTTTATGCCGGTCCCATCGAATGGGCCGCCAATATCCAGCTGGCCGCCACGATCCCGAACATCCTGATGGCCGAGACCATCGAGACGCCGTTTCACGCGGCGCTGATCAAAGGCTCGATCGTGGTCGAGGATGGTTTCATCCGGCCGCCCGATACGCCGGGGCTGGGGATCGATGTGGACGAGGATCTAATGCGCGCCCATCGCTATGACGGGGCCGGCCTGCACCTGCAGATGCAGGAGGCGCCCTGCGATTACGTCCACGGCAACAGTTTCGAAGGCGGCGCGCCGGCGCGAAAGACGTGATGCTGTCAGCGGCGCCCTAGCGCCACTTGGGATCGATGATCTGGTAGCCCAAAAGCTCTGCAAGCCGGCCGAACGTGGCGCCGCCAATATCGGCAAGCGCTTTGGGAACGCGCGCGTCATAGCCGCCGGCGCGCCCCAGGATCCTGCCCGCCAGCGCGAATTTCATCGGGTGCCGCGGGAGGCCGATCCGATCCAGCTTGATGCGGCCCTCGGCCTCCCAGTCGAACATCGTGAAAAAGAAGCCGAGCGTCTCGCGGATCGCGTTCGGCGCGGGGTCCGAGACGGTGCCGATCTGGTCGATCACCATCGCCCCGGTGCCAGAGCTGTAGGGGTGGATGTGGCGGGCGCGCTCTGGCAAGGCCACCGTCTGGCCGGCGGAAATCGCGTGTTTCTGCCCATTCAGGACATAAAACCCCTGCCCTTCATGAACCTTGAACTCTTCATGCCAGCCGACGTGATAATGCTCGGCGATCTCGGGCACCGAAACGCCCGCCGGGATCGCATAGCGCAGCACGTAATGCGAATCGCCAAGCTCTCGCAGCTCCCACTGCGAGCCGGTTCTGGGGTTTGTTGCTTTGGAGCCGGGCTCCAGCATCCTTTTCACCCCTTTTGCGCCGTGTGTTTGCCTGCTTTGCCGTACCGCGATGCCTTATGCGTCGCGCACCAGCATGATGGACGCGCCGGTGTGGCTGGCAATCTTGCCGCCGTTGGAGGGCCAGAAATAGTCCGCGAGCCCGGGCTTATGCGAGGCCATGATCACCAGATCGGCGCCGATCTCGTCAATCGCTTTCAGCAGGACGTCATCGATATCGGTCACCGGGTCGTGGCTGATGATCGGGTGCGCCGCTGCGGTGATCCCGTGCTGTGCTGCGAAATCGGCAACGAACCCTCCCAGCTTCCGGCCGAACTCTTCGGGATTGTGGGCGACCGGGCTGGGCGAGGGTGTGGTTGCCGCGACGAACGTGACCCGCGCCCCGTGATGCTTTGCCTCTTCGGCGGTGATGGCGAGCGCGCGGGTCAGCTTGGACAAGTGCCCCAGGTCGACCGGTGCCATGATATGTTGAAACATTAAAATCCCCCGTTTGTTGTGCCGTTCCGACGCACAAAGCGCACCGCTCAACGCGCGCCCTGATGCGGCAGTGTTTCGGGGCGCCCGGCAGGCCGGACGCATGGCCCAAGCAAACCACACCTGCGCCCGAAACGCAAAAAGGGCGCCCGGTGGGGCGCCCTTCGAGATTGATTTGCGGTCAGTCGCGCGGCGGGCAAAGCCCCGGACGCGTCTTACATCATGCCGCCCATGCCGCCCATGTCGGGCATGCCGCCACCGGCGCCTGCACCGTCCTTGGAGGGCTTGTCGGCGACCATGGCTTCGGTCGTAATCAGAAGACCGGCCACGGAGGCTGCGTCCTCGAGTGCGGTGCGCACGACCTTTGCGGGGTCGATAACACCGAACTTGAAGAGATCACCGTACTCCTCGGTTTGCGCGTTGAAGCCGAAGGCCGGGTCCTTGCTTTCGCGGATCTTGCCTGCCACGACGGCGCCGTCGACGCCTGCGTTCTCGGCGATCTGGCGCAGCGGGGATTCCAGGGCACGGCGCACGATTCCGATGCCGGCTTCCTGGTCGGAGTTCTCACCGGTCAGGCCCTCGAGCACCTTCGTGCCCTGAACAAGAGCAACGCCGCCACCGACGACGATGCCTTCCTGAACGGCCGCACGGGTCGCGTTCAGCGCGTCATCGACACGGTCCTTGCGCTCTTTCACTTCGACTTCGGTCATGCCGCCGACGCGGATGACAGCGACACCGCCTGCAAGCTTGGCAACACGCTCTTGCAGCTTCTCACGGTCGTAGTCCGACGTGGTCTCTTCGACCTGCTGACGGATCTGCGCCACGCGGGCCTCGATCTCGGCCTTCTCGCCATTGCCGTCGACGATCGTGGTCTCGTCCTTCGTGATCGAGACGCGCTTGGCCGAGCCGAGCATGTCCATGGTCACGTTTTCCAGCTTCATGCCGAGATCTTCCGAGATCACCTGGCCACCGGTCAGGATCGCGATGTCCTGCAGCATTGCCTTGCGGCGATCGCCGAAGCCCGGCGCCTTGACGGCCGCGATCTTCAGGCCGCCGCGCAGCTTGTTGACGACGAGCGTGGCCAGAGCCTCGCCTTCGACGTCTTCAGCGATGATCAGAAGCGGCTTGGAAGACTGGATGACGGTTTCCAGAAGCGGCACCATCGGCTGCAGCGACGAAAGCTTCTTCTCGTGCAGCAGGATGACGGCGTCTTCCAGCTCGGTTGTCATCTTGTCGGGGTTGGTCACAAAGTAGGGCGACAGATAACCGCGGTCGAACTGCATGCCTTCGACAACCTCGGTCTCGGTCTCGAGTCCCTTGTTCTCTTCAACGGTGATGACGCCGTCGTTGCCGACTTTCTGCATCGCGTCGGCGATCTGGCGGCCGATCTCGGCTTCGCCGTTGGCCGAAATCGTGCCGACCTGCGCAACCTCGTCGCTGTCCTTGACTTCGCGCGCCGCGGCCTTGATCGCCTCGACGACCTTCGAGGTCGCAAGATCAATGCCGCGCTTGAGGTCCATCGGGTTCATGCCGGCGGCAACCGACTTCATGCCTTCTTTGACGATGGCCTGGGCCAGAACCGTGGCAGTGGTGGTGCCGTCGCCGGCTTCGTCATTGGTGCGGCTGGCGACTTCTTTCACCGTCTGCGCGCCCATGTTCTCGAACCTGTCCTCAAGCTCGATTTCCTTGGCAACGGTCACACCGTCCTTGGTGATGCGCGGTGCGCCGAAGGATTTCTCGATCACGACGTTGCGGCCTTTGGGGCCCAGCGTGACTTTCACCGCATCGGCAAGGATGTTCACACCCTTGAGCATTCGGTTGCGGGCATCGGTGTCAAATTTGACGTCCTTAGCAGCCATTTGGCTTCTCCTGGTTGTCTGTAATTACGGTTTTGAAGGGGGGCGAGGCGCTCAGCTGATGATGCCGAGAATATCGCTTTCCTTCATGATAAGCAGCTCTTCGCCGTCCAGCGTGATCTCGGTGCCCGACCATTTGCCGAACAGGATCTTGTCGCCGGAAGAGACGGACGGTGCGATCAGCTCGCCGCTGTCCTTGCGGGCGCCTTCGCCGACTGCGATGATCTCGCCCTCTGCAGGCTTTTCCTTGGCGCTGTCAGGAATGATCAGGCCGCCAGCGGTCTTTTCGTCACCTTCAACGCGACGGACCAGCACGCGGTCATGAAGCGGTTTGAATGCCATTTTGAACGCTCCTTGGTTCATGTTTCTCCCTTTAGCACTCGCCTTGGCACAGTGCTAACGAAGGGGAGATAGGCAAAGTGCGTTTGGCTGTCAACCGGCCTTGTCCAGAAATCTGGCGACTAGGTCTCGGACCAGCTGTAGGCCCAGTGCGTGAGGCCCGCGCTGCCTTCGTCGGTCAGCGCGTAGATGCCTGTCTCGATGCGGCGGAACCAGCCATAGTGATTGTCCGCCATCAGCCGTGTGGCGCTGGCAACACCCGTGGCGCGGGCGACCTGCGCGCCCTTGGTGGGCCCATGCTCGGCCAGGTGCGCAGCGCAGCGCAAGGCGTCCTGCCGGTAGCCTGTGACGATGCCGTGACGGGTGGCGCCGCCCGCGTTGGGATCGCCGTGAAGCCGGTCAAACGCACGCAGAAGGCGCAGGGTCTTCAGCTTGGATTTGCGCGGCGCATAGGGGCCGGGATCGCACTGCACCTCGGCCCGGCCGGCCTTGACGGTGATCAGCCCAAGCCCCAGCCGCCGGCAAAGCCGCGTGTTGTCACGCAGCGCCCGGCGGGCCGATTTGCCGGAGGGTTTCGGCACGGCCAGGTAGACCAGGTCGCTGACCTGCAGCCGATCGATGGCCTGGTGAAAAAGGCCAAGCGTGAAGCGCAATTTCAGCTCCACGATGACCGGCGGTTCATCGCCGCGCACCGCCATGACGTCGGCGGCCCCGACCTCGCCCTTCACATGATAGCCCTGCGCCTCCAAAAGCGCCTTGACCGGGGGGTAGAGATCGCTTTCGCGGGCCATGCGGTACCGTTCTTGGGGCCTATCGGGCAAGCTCGACCGAAACCTAACAGGCCGCGGCGCGGCCCACCACCGCATATCGCCGTCGGCGCACAGCTGCATGAAATCCGCACCGCGCCAGTGGACAGCGGCGCAGCGCGGCGTCACTCTGGGCGCGCTAAACGCTGAGAGGCCGCAAAGACGTGACCACATTTGCCGACTTCGCTGATGGGCATGACAACAATTTCAACCTGATCCGGTTCCTTGCCGCATCAGGCGTCTTGATCAGCCATGCCTATCCGATCTCGCAGGGACCCGAGGCCATCCAACCGCTGGAGCGCCTTGTGGGCATGACTTTGGGCCATGTCTGCGTGCTGATTTTCTTCGCCATATCGGGGTTTTTGATCCTACGCAGCTTCGATCGCTCGAGCACGCTGATTTCCTGGACCTCGGCGCGGGTTCTGCGGATCTTCCCGGCGCTTATCGTGGTGCTGATCCTGACGGTCTTGTTCTACGGCCCGCTGCTGACCCATTTGCCGATCGCGCAATATTTTTCCGCGCCGGAGACAATCACCTATGTTCCGCGCAATATCAGCCTCGCCTTTCTACAATACCCGCTGCCCGGCGTCTTGGTCGACGCGCCTTATGTCGGGGCGATCAACGGATCTTTGTGGACCCTGTTCTAAGAAGTCGTGTGCTATGGCGGCGTCTCGGTGGCCGGGCTCTTGGGGTTCTTGCGCGGCGGCCGGCTGGCGGTGATACTGTCGGGCCTTTACGTGGCGCTCTATGCCGGGGGCCAGATCGCCGAGACCCAGATGTCGCTGAACCCGCGCATTCCGCTCTTTTTGTCGCTGTCGTTGCCGTTTTTCATCGGCATGGTTTTCTATCGCTGGCGCGCGCAACTGCCGTTGAACTGGTTGGCCGGTATCGCCCTGGCTCTCGGGGCTGCCGCCCTGCGCGGCAGCGTGGTTTTCGAGCCGGTCTTCGTGCTTTTCTTGTGCTACTGGGTGTTTCTTGTCGGCTACCGGATCGGCGGGCCAGTACGCCGCTACAACGAGTTGGGCGATTATTCCTACGGCGTCTACATCTATGCCTTTCCGATGCAACAGGCGGCCAGCCATTTCCTCGGCCCGCAAGGCCCCCTGACCAACATGGCGGTGGCCGCGCCGCTGACGCTGCTGTTCGCGGTCCTGTCATGGCACCTTATCGAGCGGCGTGCCCTGGCCAGCAAGCGCAGTGTGGCGACCTGGTTCGAGCAGCGGCTGCGTGTCAGTCGCGCCGGGCTTTAGGAGGGCCAGACCACGCGGACCCGGCGCGCCAGTGCGGCGGAAAAAGCCCCCGTGACACCCCAGGCCGCGCCGCATATAAGCCCGGCAAACTGATCAATACCGGATGCTTTTTCCATGACCATTCAAGTCTTCGGCCACAAATCCCCCGACACCGATTCCACCGGCTCTCCGATCATCTGGGCGTGGTATCTCAGCCAGATCAAGGGCACCCCGGCTGAGCCCCGGCTGCTGGGCGAGCCCAACACAGAGGCCGCCTTCGTGCTAAAGCGTTGGAACCTCGACAAGCCGCAGATCATCGACCGCGTGGAGCCCGGCGCGCCGGTCGTGATCGTCGATACCAACAACCCCGCAGAGCTGCCGGACGCGATCAACGAAGCCGATATCCAGGGCATCATCGACCACCACAAGCTGGTCGGCGGGCTGGAAACCAAGGGCCCGATCGACATCACGATCCGCCCTCTCGCCTGCACCGCCACGATCATGTACGAGCTGATCGGCGACTACATCGCGCAGATGCCGACCGGGATCAAGGGCGCGATGCTGTCGTGCATCCTGTCGGACACGCTGGAGTTCCGCTCGCCCACCACGACGCAGACCGACACTGCGATCGCCTGGGCGCTGGCCAAGGATCTTGGCGTCGATATTCCAAGCTATGCCGCCGAGCTTTTCGCCGCCAAATCGGATGTCTCGGCGTTCAGCGAGGCCGAGCTGTTGCGTATGGACAGCAAGGAATACCTGGTGGCCGGCAAGCAGTTCCGCATATCGGTGCTGGAAACCACCGCCCCGGGCCAGGTGCTGGAGCGCAAGGACGCGCTGATCGCCGCCATGGGCCCGGTGGCGCAAGAGGACGGCGCCGACCAGGTGCTTTTGTTCGTGATCGATATCCTTAACGAAGAAGCCACGCTGCTGGTGCCGAACGATCTGGTCAAATCGGTTGCCGAGAAAAGTTTTGGCGCCGCCGTGACGGGCGATACCGTGGTGCTGCCCGGCATCATGAGCCGCAAGAAGCAGATCATCCCGAACCTGACCCTGTAACGCCTCTCGCCTGTGCGGGCGACTACGATAGGTGGCCTCAATGAACGCGATCGTCGACACTCTGGCCGAGCTTTCCGACCGCTACGACGCGGTGTTCTGCGATCTTTGGGGGTGCCTGCATAACGGGATCGAGCCCTTCGCTGATGCGGTGACCGCGTTGCAGGCGTTTCGCGGCACCGGCGGCAAGGTGGTGCTTTTGACCAACTCGCCCAAACCGCGCGCCGGGGTCGAGGCGCAGCTTGCCGAGATCGGCGTGCCGCGCGATGCCTGGGACGTGATCGCCACTTCGGGCGACAGTGCGCGGCTGGCGATGTTCCAGGGCGCTGTCGGCACTCGGGTCTATTTCATCGGCGAAGAGCGCGACCTGCCCTTCTTCGAGCCGCTGCATCTTCTCAAGGATTGCCCCAGGATCGAGCGGGTCGAGCTGGCAGAGGCGGAAGGGATCGTCTGCACCGGGCCCTTCGATCCCCTTGCCGATCCCGACACGATGCGGCCCGATTTTCTTTACGCCAAGCAAAAGAACCTGAAGCTTTTGTGCGCCAACCCCGACATCGTCGTCGACAAGGGCGAGACGCGGCAATGGTGCGCCGGCGCGCTGGCGAGACTCTATACCGAGATGGGCGGCACCAGCTTATATTTCGGCAAGCCGCACCCGCCGGTCTACGATCTGGCGCGGCGACGCCTTGCGGCACTGGGCGCCTCGGTGCCCGACAGCCGCATCCTGGCGGTCGGCGACGGCATCCTGACCGACATTCAGGGCGCGCTTGGCGAAGACATCGACAGCCTTTTCATCACCGGCGGGCTGGCGGCGGCCGAAACCAGGACCAACCGGGATCCCGATCCCACGGCGCTGGCGGCCTATATCAGCGAGCAGATGATCCAGCCCACCTATTCCATTGGATTTCTGCGTTAGGCTTCAGCTTCAGCGATTTGCGAAAGAGATTGGGATTTTCGGCCTCAAGTGCGGCAAGCGCCGCATCAAGCTGGCCGTGGCTGTCTTTCGGGACACGCGGGCGCAATGCGCTGAGCCGCCGCGCAACACTTTGGCGCTGTGAGAAGGCCAGCATCTCCAGCGCCCGGAACCGCACCCGTTTGGACCGGTCCCGCACCGCGCGCAGGCCGATGGCGACCGCCGCCTCGCTGACCTGCGCGTAAGGACCGCAGAGAAGGATCAGCCCGACCCGCTGGTGTCCCGCCGCGCCAAAAGCGCGCGGATCCGCTTGTCGAGCTTGGGGTCCCAAGAGCCATCCATCGGCCAAGACTGCGCCGGATCGGGGCTGGCGATCCAGCATATTTGACCTGTTTTCAGTGGGATGTGGGCTTTTGGCCCGGTTTTCTGCACTTGCAAAGTAATAAAGTTTCAATTATATACCCCAATATAGATAGAAAGTTACCAAGTGGATTCGGATATGCTGGACAACATGCCGCGCGGCACCATCGTCATCGAGGACCTCGAGATCGGCATGTCGCGCGATCTTCTGAAGGAAATCACCGACCACGATATCGAGCTTTTTGCCGAGGTCTCGACCGACCGGAACCCGGTGCATCTCGATGACGCCTACGCGATGGATACGATCTTCGGCGGGCGCATCGCGCATGGGATGCTGACGGCGGGACTGATCTCGGCGGTAATCGGTGAGCAGTTGCCCGGCCACGGCACGGTCTACCTTGGCCAAAGCCTGAAATTCATGGCGCCCGTGCGCCCCGGCGACATGGTGCGCGCGGTGGTCACTGTGGCCGATATCGACCACTCCAAACGCAGGGTCACGCTTGAGACGCATTGCGAGGTCGATGGCAAGATTGTCCTCAAGGGTGAGGCCACCGTCCTGGCGCCCAGCGGCAAGTTCGACTGACGCTTGCGCGCCCCCGGCGGCCCGGATATCCGGGGAACATGCGGACCATTCGGGATTACCAGTACGTCTTGAAGCAGGATCGCGGCGCCAGCGCCGCAATCGGCAATTTCGATGGCGTGCACCTGGGCCACCGAGCGGTGATCGAAGTGGCCAAGAGCGCCGCCGAGACGCTGAGCGCGCCAGTCGGGGTCGTCACGTTCGAGCCGCATCCGCGCGAGTATTTCGCGCCCGCCGCCCTGCCGTTTCGGCTGATGAACACCGAGGCCCGCGCCAACCGGCTGGAAAAGCTGGGAATCCGGCGGCTTTACGAGCTGAGTTTCAATGCCGCCCTGTCGGCGCTGTCGCCGCGAGAGTTTGCGCAGAATGTGTTGGCCGACGGTCTTGGCCTTGCGCATGCCGTCGTCGGGCGCGATTTCCGGTTCGGCAAGGACCGTGCCGGCGGCGCCGGCGATCTGAAGCGTTTCGGCGCCGAGATGGGCTTTGGCGTGACCATTGCCGACCTGCTGGAGACCGGCGGGATAGAAGTCTCGTCGACGCGCATCCGGCAGGCCCTCACTGAGGGCCGGCCCGGCGATGCGGCCGCCATGCTGGGGCATCTGCACCGCATCGAAGGCGAGGTGATCCGGGGCGACCAGCGCGGCCGCGAAATGGGCTATCCCACAACCAACATGTCCATCGCCGGCATTCACCCGCCATGCTTTGGCGTCTACGCGGTTCGGGTCTCGGTTCTGACCGGGCGCTTTGCCGGGCAATACGGCGGCGTTGCCTCGATCGGGGTGCGCCCGACCTTCGGGGTCAACGCGCCCAATCTTGAAACCTTCATCTTCGATTTCGAGGGCGATCTTTACGGCGCGCATCTGTCGGTTGCCCTGGTCGAATTCCTGCGGCCGGAAGAAAGATTTGACCAGTTCGAAGACCTGATTATTCAGATGAACGCCGACAGCGCGGCGGCCAGGGCCATTCTTGGCGCGTGATCCGATCCCCCGCGAGGGCCTGCGCGACCGCTTCTGGGAGCGTGTGCCGCTGCAAAAGCTGTCGCCGCGCGAGTGGGAGGCGCTGTGCGATGGCTGCGGCAAATGCTGCCTCAACAAGCTGGAAGATCCCGACACCAACGAGATCGCCTTCACCCGCGTCGCCTGCCGTCTGCTGGACGGTGAAAGCTGCCGGTGCGGCAATTACGAGATCCGCAAGACGCTGGTGCCCGAATGCGTGGTGCTGACCCCCAGGACGCTGCCGGATATCGCCTACTGGATGCCGGCCACCTGCGCCTACAGGCTGCTCTTCGAGGGCAAGCCGCTTCGCGACTGGCACCCGCTGCTCTCGGGGTCGGCCGAGACCGTACACGCGGCGGGCATCTCGGTGCGGGGCTGGACGGTGCCTGAATTCGAGATCGCCGAGGAAGACTGGGAAGACCACATCATCGAGGATCTGAGCTGATGCATTTTGCCTCCGACAACGCAAGCCCGGCGCATCCGCGCATTCTTCAGGCCCTGGCCGAGGCCAATGCGGGGCGCACGCTGTCCTATGGTCAGGACCCCTGGACCGCCCGCGCCACGGCGCGCATCCGCGAGATTTTCGAGGCGCCCGAGGCCGAGGTCTTCTACGTTGCAACCGGCACGGCGGCCAATGCCTTGTCACTGGCGGCGCTTGCGCGGCCGTGGGACGTGATCTTTTGCAGCGATCTTGCGCATGTCTACGTGGACGAGTGCAACGGGCCGGAGTTTTTTACGGGCGGCGCCAAGCTGCACAAGGTGCCGACGCCGGACGGGCGCATCCGCCCCGATGCGCTGGCCCGCGAGATCGCGATCACGCCGCCGCCGCGGCAGATCGACATGCAGCGCGGGCCGGTGACGCTGACCAACCTGACCGAAGCAGGCACGCTTTACAGTGCAGCCGAGGTTGCCGCGATCGCCGAGGTTGCGCGGGCAAATAACTTGGCAGTCCACATGGACGGGGCGCGTTTTGCAAACGCACTGGTCGCCTCGAACGCCAGCCCGGCCGAGATGACCTGGCAGGCCGGCGTGGACATACTAAGTTTCGGGGGCACGAAGAACGGGCTTTTGGGGGTCGAGGCGATCGTGATCTTCTCGCCCGAGCGCGCCGATCACTTCGCCCTGCGGCATCGGCGGGGGGCACATCTTTTCTCAAAGCAGCGCTATCTTGCGGCTCAGATTCTGGCCTACCTGACGGACGATCTGTGGCGCATCATGGCGCGGGCGGCCAATGCCGCGGGCCAGCGGCTTGTCGAAGGTCTGCGTGACACTGCCGGCGCCAAGTTGGTCTATCAGCCTGCCGCGAACATGGTCTTTGCGAGCCTTCCGCGCCACGCTCATCAACGCCTCGCCGCCGCGGGGGCGGAGTACTATTTCAACCACGCGCTGCTGGACAGCGGCCCGGCGGACGAGCCGCTTCAGGCGCGGCTGGTCACTAGCTGGGATACCAAGGATGGCGAGATCGACACGTTTCTAGCCCTGTCGCGGGGCTGAGGCTTACAGCTTGCCCGCAAGGTGCAGATCGAGATCGGCAAGCCGGTCCTGGCCCCAGAAGCGTTCGTCCGTGTCGGTGATGTAGAACGGCGCACCGAATACGCCGCGATTGACCGCCTCTTCCAGGTTGGCCGCAAAGGTCTCGGCGCCCTCCAAAAACCCCTTGTCGGCCAGCGCGGGATCGAAACCGGCCTCTTCCAGGCAGGCCCGGATCACATCATCGTCGGCGATGTTCTTCTCGTCCGCCCAGCAGCACCGGCCGAAAGCGGCGACCAGCTTGCCCAGATCGCCGCCGTCGGCGTTTTGCGCGGCGATCACGGCGTAGCCCGAGGGCGCCGGGTTGGTCGGAAAGAACGCCGGTTTGAGGTTGAACGGCAACCCGGTCTTCTTTGCCGCGCGCCGCAGCTCTTGCAGGCGATAGTCCTGCCGTGCCGGATGCCGGTCTTTGACCGGGACGCCTCCGGTTCGGCCGAACAGCGCGAATATGTCCAAAGGCTTGTAGGTGACGCTGACCCCATGACGCGCGGCGATCTCTTCGAACCGCCCGTCGGTCAGATAGGTGAAGGGTGAAACAGTCGCAAAGAAGTAGTCTATATGGGCCATTTCGTCCCTCCCGGGGGCTATATGTTGTTTGCGGCAAACTAGCTGCGTGCTAAGCGGTGTCAACGTTACGATTCCGTCTGACGGAACACTGCCGAGGGACCGCTGCCAGATGCCGAACAAACACGACCCGAAGATCATCGCCGGGAATGCAAACCAGCCACTGGCCAAGGCCGTGGCGCGCCGGATGGGGATGCACAGAGGAGAGCGGGTCAATCTGGTCGATACGCGGGTTGAACGGTTCAACGACGCGGAGATTTTCGTCGAGGTCTACGAGAACGTGCGCGGCGAGGATATGTTCATCATCCAGTCGACCTCAAACCCGGCCAACGACAACCTGATGGAGCTTCTGATCATGACCGACGCGCTGCGCCGGTCCTCGGCGGCGCGGATCACCGCGGTGATCCCCTATTTCGGCTATGCGCGGCAGGATCGCCGGACCAAGGCCCGCACCCCGATCACCGCCAAGATGGTCGCCAACATGATGGTCAGCGCCGGGATCGAGCGGGTGCTGACGATGGATTTGCACGCCGCGCAGATCCAGGGATTCTTCGATATCCCGGTGGATAACCTTTATGCCTCTCCGGTTTTTGCGCTGGATATTCGCCAGCATTTCAAGGACATGGGCAAGATCACCGTCGTCTCGCCCGATGTCGGCGGCGTGGCGCGGGCACGCGAGTTGGCGCAGCGGATCGGGGCAGCGCTGGCGATCGTGGACAAGCGCCGCGAAAAACCCGGCGAGGTGGCCGAGATGACCGTCATTGGCGATGTGAAGGGACAGACCTGCATCATCGTGGACGACATCTGCGATACCGCCGGCACGCTGTGCAAGGCGGCGGATGTGCTGCTGGAGGCCGGCGCGAAAGAGGTTCATTCCTATATCACGCACGGCGTTCTGTCGGGCCCGGCCGTGGAACGCATCACCAGTTCTTCCATGAAGAGCCTTGTGATCACCGACTCGATCGCGCCAACCAGCGCGGTGCTTGGCGCGCCGAACATCCGCATCGTGCCGACCGCGCCGATGTTTGCCCAAGCCATCCTGAATATTTGGAACGGCACATCGGTCTCGTCGCTGTTCGATCCCGCAACGCTGGAGCCGATCTACGAGGGCATGTATTCGGGCAATACGGCGGCCTAGCCCGGCGCGGGATCGCGCCAAGTCCTGGTCTGGAATGCGAAAGGCCCCCGCCGAGCGGCGGGGGCCTTTGCTTTGGAAATGATCGCCCGATCCCGGGCCGATCAGTCGGCCGTCAGAAGCGGCGGCTTTTTCGACGATAGCCGCGCCTGCTGCGGCGGCTCGATCCGCAGATCGATGTCGCCGCCCTTGACGCCGACTTTCACGAGGCCGCCCTTGGCCAGCTTTCCGAAGAGCAGTTCCTCGGCCAGCGGCTTCTTGATGTACTCTTGGATGACGCGGGCCAGCGGGCGAGCGCCCATCTTGTCGTCATAGCCCTTGTCCCCCAGCCATTCGGCCGCCGGGCGCGTCAGCTCGATCGAGACGTTGCGGTCCATCAGCTGCGCTTCAAGTTGCAGCACGAACTTCTCGACCACTTGCAGGATCACGTCCTTGCTGAGCGGCGCGAAACTGATCACCGCATCCAGCCGGTTGCGGAATTCCGGCGTGAACGTCCGCTCGATCGCGGCGGTATCCTCGCCCTCGCGGCGGTCGCGGCCAAAGCCGATCGCGGCCTTCGCCAGTTCGGACGCCCCGGCGTTGGAGGTCATGATCAGGATCACGTTGCGGAAATCCACCTGGCGGCCATTATGGTCGGTCAGCTTGCCGTGGTCCATCACCTGCAGCAGGATGTTGTAGACATCCGGGTGGGCTTTCTCGATCTCGTCCAGCAGCAGGACGCAATGCGGATGCTGGTCGATGCCGTCGGTCAGCAGACCGCCCTGGTCGAACCCGACATAGCCCGGAGGCGCGCCGATCAGGCGGCTAACCGCATGCTTTTCCATGTATTCCGACATGTCGAAGCGCAGAAGCTCGACCCCCAGCGTATCGGCCAGCTGCTTGGCGACCTCGGTCTTGCCGACGCCCGTGGGGCCAGCGAAGAGATAGTTGCCGATCGGTTTTTCAGGCTCGCGCAAACCGGCGCGGGCCAGCTTGATCGACGCCGACAGCGCCTCGATCGCCATGTCCTGACCGAAGACCAGACGTTTCAGCGTCGGCTCGAGATCCTTGAGCACCTCGGCATCGTTCTTCGACACGTTCTTGGGCGGGATGCGCGCGATCTTGGCGACGACCGCCTCGATTTCCTTGGCGCCGATGGTCTTGCGGCGCTTGCTTTCGGCGACAAGATGCTGGGCTGCGCCGGCTTCGTCAATCACGTCGATCGCCTTGTCGGGCAGCTTGCGGTCATTGATGTATCGCGCCGACAGCTCCACCGCCGTCTTGATCGCGTCGGTGGTGTACTTGATGTCGTGGTGGCTTTCGAAATAGGGCTTGAGGCCCTTCAGGATCTTGATGCTGTCATCCACCGACGGCTCGTTCACGTCGATCTTCTGGAACCGGCGGCTGAGCGCGCGGTCCTTTTCGAAGTGCTGGCGGAATTCCTTGTAGGTGGTCGAGCCCATGCAGCGCAGCTTGCCGCCCTGCAGCGCGGGCTTGAGAAGATTGGATGCATCCATCGCGCCGCCAGAGGTCGCCCCGGCGCCGATCACGGTGTGGATCTCATCGATGAAGAGCACCGCGTCAGGGTGATCTTCAAGTTCGGTCACCACGGCCTTCAGACGCTCTTCGAAATCGCCGCGATAGCGGGTTCCGGCCAGCAACGCGCCCATGTCGAGCGAGTAGATCGTGGCGTTTTGCAGCACTTCGGGCGTTTCGCCGCCAACGATCTTACGGGCCAGCCCCTCGGCGATGGCGGTCTTGCCGACGCCGGGATCGCCGACCAGAAGCGGGTTGTTCTTGCGGCGGCGGCAGAGCACCTGGATGCACCGCTCAACCTCCGCTTCGCGGCCGATCAGCGGATCCACTTCGCCGTCGCGCGCCTTGGCGTTGAGATCGACGCAATACTTGCCGAGGGCGCTTTCCTTGCCCTCTTCCTCGGCGGTTTGCGTTTCGTCTTCGAAGTCAGTGGCACCCTGAACCGGGCGCTGCTCGACAAAGCTGGGGTTCTTGGCCACGCCATGGGCGATGAAATTGACCGCGTCATAGCGGGTCATGTCCTGCTCTTGCAGGAAGTAGGCGGCGTTCGACTCGCGCTCGGCAAAGATGGCGACAAGCACGTTGGCGCCGGTGACTTCGGTGCGGCCCGAGGACTGCACGTGGATCGCGGCACGCTGGATCACGCGCTGGAATGCCGCCGTCGGCACCGCTTCGGAGCCGTCGACATCGGTGATCAGCGTCGAAAGATCGTCATCGATGAACTCTTCGAGGGTCTTTTTCAGCGCGTCGAGATCGACCGAGCAGGCCTGCAGCACCTTTGCTGCGTCCGGCTCGTCGATGAGCGCCAGAAGAAGATGTTCCAGCGTCGCGAGTTCGTGGCGGCGCGCATTGGCGGTTGCCAGCGCTGTATGAATGGCTTGCTCGAGCGTATTCGAAAATGAAGGCACGCTACTGTGCTCCTGTCTTGGGCCGCTTGGGGGACTGACCCCGCCTGACCGTGGCCTTTACACCTTAAAGTTCGGTGATCTTCCGCCCGGTTCAAGAGTTTTTTGCTGAAATCGGCTCACATTTCCTGTTTTAGCGCGATTGTCGCTAAAATGTGATGCAATTAGCAGCGTTGTTTCGGGACGTTAGAATGAATCTTTACGCCGTCGGATTTCAGCGAAAACCTCGGCATCCGGTGCGCTTGGCATAGTTAAGGCGGATTTTACCGATGACAATCCCGCGCGCAGAAATGGGTTGGTCGCAAGCTCTTCCGACAGAAGCGACGGCACAGTGAACGCGCCTTTCGCGCGCGCGGCTTTCACAGCCGAGATGCGGGTCTGCAGATCCTGGTTGTCCGGCTCGATCGTGGCGGCGAAAGCCGCGTTTGTGGCGGTGTATTCATGGCCCGAGCAGATCGTCGTATCGGGCGGCAGGGCGGCGAGTTTCGACAGGCTGTGCCACATCTGCGGCATCGTGCCCTCAAAGACCCGGCCGCAGCCGAGGGCCATCAGGCTGTCGGCGGTAAAGGCGGCCTTGGCGGCAGGCAGGTAGAAGGCAAGGTGGCCCACCGTGTGCCCGGACACATCGAGAACCTGCATCGGGTGGCCGGCGCAATCGACGCTGTCCCCTTCGGACAGGGCATGGTCGAGTGGCGGCAGCCGGTGCGCATCCGCCGCGCCGCCATAGACCGAACACCCGTAGCGGGTGCGCAGTTCCTCGGTGCCCGCGATGTGATCGTCATGGTGGTGGGTGAGGAAGAGCTGGCCCAGCGTCCAGCCCCGCGCCTCGAGCGCGGAAAGGATCGGCGCCGCTTCTGGCGCATCCACCAGCGCGGTACAGCCGGTGTCGCCGTCATGCACCAGAAACGCGTAATTGTCCGAGCGGCAGGGGACGGTGACGATCTCAATTGTCATGGCGGCTACTCCGGGGCTTAATGCGCTGAGCCGCAACTTTGAACGATCGGGCCCCGCGCCGCAATGCATCTGGACGTTCTGGATCTTCGCAACTTCTATTACCGCACGCGGCTGGGCCGTGCGGCGCAGGCGGCGATCCGCGACCAGTTGACGACGCTTTGGCCGGATGCTTCCAAGCTGACGGTGGCGGGCTTTGGCTTTGCCGCACCGCTCTTGCGGCCCTACCTGAGCGACGCCCGGCGGGTAATCACGTTGATGCCTGGCCCGCAAGGCGTGATGCCCTGGCCGCCCGGCCTGCCCAACACCTCGGTGCTGTGCAACGAGATGCTGTGGCCGCTCGAGGATGACATCGTGGACCGGCTGATCGTGATGCACGGGCTTGAGACCTCGGAAAATCCGGCCGATCTTCTGGACGAATGCTATCGGGTGCTGTCGCCGGGCGGGCGGGCGCTTTTCATCGTGCCGAATCGCGGCGGCCTATGGTCGCGCAGCGACGCCACGCCCTTCGGCTTTGGAAGGCCGTACTCGACCGGGCAGCTCGAAGCGCAGTTAAGGTCACACGGGCTGATCCCCGAAAGGCACATGGCCGCGCTCTACCAGCCACCCTCGGACAAGCCCATTTGGATGCAGACCGCAGGCCTGTGGGAGCGGCTGGGCCGGCGGATCTCGACCCGGCTGGCCGGCGGCGTTCTTCTGGTGGAGGTCAGCAAGCAGGTGCCGGCGCCGAAAAACCGCGGCCTGAGTGCAGCGGTGCGCAAACCGCTGACCGTGCTCGATGGGCTTGGCAAGCCGAGCCCGAAACCTGCCTGATCCTGCGCGCTCTGCCGCCCCCTTCGACGCGGCGGGCGCCGCCTGAACCTTGATTCCACAGCCCATTTCGGCGCCTGATTTGCACCCGGCCAAGGGGCATTGATCTAAGCCATTGAAATCGCGAACCTTCCGCGCAAAAAGGTTTCTCACAAGCTGGTTGCGGGACGCCAATCTGTCTGTTACACCCACGCCGATTTTGACGTTATGCCGGATAAAGGTTTGCCAGACGGGTCGGTTTTGAAACCCCGCCATGGCGACCTATGTTCGGCCGAAAGAACATCGAAAGGGTGCACGTGTCTGAAACAGCTTCTATTTCGACAGGTATCGCCGGGCGCTATGCGACTGCCATTTTCGAGCTTGCGAAAGACGCCAAGGCTCTGGACACTCTCGAGGCTGATCTGACCCTGCTGGATGACGCGTTGTCCAGCAGCGCAGACTTCCGGGACCTCATATCCTCTCCGCTCTACAGCCGCTCCGCGCAAGGCGATGCGATCGCCGCGATTGCGTCCAAGATGGGGCTGTCGGATCTGCTGAAAAACACCCTCGGGCTGATGGCCTCCAAGCGCCGGCTCTTCGTGTTGCCGCAGCTTGTCGGCGAGCTGCGCGCCCGCATCGCGGACGAAAAGGGCGAGGTCGTGGCCGAGGTGACGTCGGCGACCAAGCTGTCGGCCGATCAGGAAAAGGAACTTGCCAAGACGCTGAAGGCGCGTGTCGGCAAGGACGTCAATTTGAAAAGTTCCGTCGATGAGAATCTCATCGGCGGCCTTGTCGTAAAAGTTGGCTCGCGCATGATCGACACGTCGATCCGCTCGAAGCTGGCTGCACTCCAGAACACAATGAAAGAGGTCGGATAATGGGTATCCAAGCTGCCGAAATCTCTGCGATCCTCAAGGAGCAGATCAAGAACTTTGGCCAAGACGCCGAGGTGGCCGAGGTTGGCCGGGTGCTGTCGGTCGGAGACGGCATCGCCCGTGTCCACGGGCTGGACAACGTGCAGGCCGGCGAGATGGTCGAATTCCCCGGCGGCGTGCGCGGCATGGCGCTGAACCTTGAGATCGACAATGTCGGCGTTGTGATCTTCGGCTCTGACCGGGACATCAAGGAAGGCGATACCGTCAAGCGCACCAAGTCCATCGTGGACGTGCCTGCCGGCGACGCGCTGCTGGGCCGCGTCGTTGACGCACTTGGCAACCCGATCGACGACAAGGGCGAGATCAAAGCCTCCGAGCGCCGCGTGGCTGACGTTAAAGCCCCCGGCATCATCCCGCGCAAATCGGTGCACGAACCGATGGCGACCGGCCTGAAATCGGTGGACGCGATGATTCCGATCGGCCGCGGCCAGCGCGAGCTGATCATCGGCGACCGCCAGACCGGCAAGACCGCGGTTGCTCTGGACACCATCCTGAACCAGAAATCCTACAACGACGCTGCCGGCGACGACGAAAGCAAGAAGCTTTACTGCATCTATGTCGCCGTCGGCCAGAAGCGTTCGACCGTGGCGCAGCTTGTCAAGAAGCTCGAAGAGACCGGCGCGATCGAATACACGATCGTGCTGGCGGCAACCGCATCCGACCCTGCTCCGATGCAGTTCCTGGCACCCTACTCTGCCACCGCGATGGCCGAATACTTCCGCGACAACGGCCGCCACGCTCTGATCATCTATGATGACCTGTCGAAGCAGGCGGTGTCTTACCGCCAGATGTCGCTGCTGCTGCGCCGTCCGCCCGGACGCGAAGCCTATCCTGGCGACGTCTTCTACCTGCACTCGCGCCTTCTGGAGCGTTCGGCGAAGCTGAACGAGGACAACGGCGCCGGCTCGCTGACCGCGCTTCCGATCATCGAGACGCAAGGCGGCGACGTGTCGGCCTTTATTCCGACCAACGTGATCTCGATCACCGACGGCCAGATCTTCCTGGAGACAGAGCTGTTCTTCCAAGGCATCCGCCCGGCCGTGAACACCGGTCTGTCGGTGAGCCGCGTGGGCTCGTCCGCGCAGACCAACGCGATGAAATCGGTCGCGGGTCCGGTGAAGCTGGAATTGGCGCAGTATCGCGAGATGGCGGCCTTTGCGCAGTTCGGCTCGGATCTCGATGCCGCGACCCAGCGTCTTCTGAACCGCGGCGCGCGTCTGACCGAATTGATGAAACAGCCGCAGTATTCGCCGCTGACCAACGCCGAGATCGTCTGCGTCATCTATGCCGGCACCAAGGGCTATCTCGACAAGATCAAGACCCGCGAGGTCGGCCGGTTCGAAAAGGGCCTTCTGAACCACCTGCGCGCCAAGCATCAGGACCTTCTGGAGTACCTGACCAAGGAAGACCCAAAGGTGAAGGGCGAGGCCGAGGACAAGATCAAGGCCGCGCTTGACGAATTCGCCGACGGCTTTTCCTGATAGGGACTGAAGGACAGGACACATGCCAAGCCTGAAGGACCTCAAAAACCGGATCGAAAGCGTGAAATCCACGCGGAAGATCACCAAGGCCATGCAGATGGTGGCCGCGGCGAAACTTCGCCGCGCTCAGGAAGCTGCCGAGGCCGGCCGCCCCTATGCCGAGCGGTTCAACGCCGTGATGGCGCGGCTGTCGGCATCGACGAAAGGTTCGGACACCGCGCCGCGCCTTTTGTCGGGCACCGGCGGCGATCAGACCCATCTTCTGGTGGTGATGACCGCAGAGCGCGGTCTCTGCGGCGGCTTCAACTCTTCGATCGTCAAGCTGGCCCGCACACATGCGAGCAAGCTGATTGCCGAAGGGAAAACCGTTAAAATTCTGACCGTTGGCAAGAAAGGTCGTGAACAGCTTCGGCGTGACTATGGCGACTATCACGTGGGCCACGTCGATCTTAGCCACGTCAAGCGGATGGGCTATGATCACGCCCGCTCGATCGCGGACGATGTGCTGAACCGGTTCGAAGAAGGCGAGTTCGACGTCGCCAAGATCTTCTACAGCGAGTTCGAATCCGTCATCACCCAGCACCCCCAGGTGCAGCAGATCATCCCAGCCGCGTTCGAGGCCGATGAAGAGGATGACAGCGAAGCGTCGTTCTACGATTACGAGCCCGACGAGGGAGAGATCCTGGCCGACCTTCTGCCGCGCGGCGTTGCGACGCAGATTTTCGCCGCCCTGCTGGAGAACGGTGCGTCCGAGCAAGGTGCGCGGATGTCGGCGATGGACAACGCGACCCGCAATGCGGGCGATATGATCGAAAAGCTGACGATCGAGTTCAACCGCTCGCGTCAGGCCGTGATCACCAACGAACTGATTGAGATTATTTCGGGCGCCGAGGCGCTCTGACGAACCCGGGAGACCAAACAAGATGGCAAATGCAAAAGGCAAAATCACTCAGGTGATCGGCGCCGTTGTCGATGTTCAGTTCGACGACAACCTGCCCGCGATTCTGAACGCGCTGGAGACCGACAACAACGGCCAGCTCCTGGTTCTTGAGGTCGCGCAGCACCTTGGCGAGAACACCGTGCGCGCGATCGCGATGGACAGCTCTGAAGGGCTGGTACGGGGCCAGGAAGTGGTCGACACCGATGGCCCGATCACTGTGCCGGTGGGCGACGCAACGCTGGGCCGGATCATGAACGTTGTCGGCAAGCCGGTGGACGAAAAGGGCGAGATCGGCGAAGACGAACGCCGTTCGATCCACGCCGAAGCCCCCGACTTTTCCGAGCAGTCGACCTCTTCGGAAGTGCTGGTGACCGGCATCAAGGTGATCGACCTTCTTGCCCCTTACGCAAAGGGCGGCAAGATCGGCCTCTTTGGCGGAGCAGGCGTTGGCAAGACCGTTCTTATCCAGGAACTGATCAACAACATCGCCAAGGTGCACTCGGGCTATTCGGTGTTCGCAGGCGTTGGCGAGCGCACCCGCGAAGGCAACGACCTGTACTACGAATTCATCGAGTCCGGCGTGATCAACGCCGAGGATCTGACGAAATCGAAAGTGGCGCTGGTCTACGGCCAGATGAACGAGCCGCCGGGCGCGCGTATGCGTGTCGCTTTGTCGGGCCTGACCATGGCGGAAGCCTTCCGCGACAGCTCGGGCACGGACGTTCTGTTCTTCGTCGACAACATCTTCCGCTTCACGCAGGCGGGTTCCGAGGTGTCGGCGCTTCTGGGCCGTATTCCTTCGGCTGTGGGGTATCAGCCGACGCTGGCCACGGACATGGGCGCCATGCAGGAGCGGATCACGTCGACCAAGAAAGGCTCGATCACCTCGGTGCAGGCCATCTACGTGCCTGCGGACGACCTGACGGACCCGGCGCCGGCGACCTCGTTCGCGCACCTCGATGCAACCACCGTTCTCAGCCGCGCAATCTCGGAGCTGGGCATCTACCCGGCCGTGGATCCGCTCGATTCTACCTCGCGTCTTCTGGACCCGGCGGTGATCGGCGAAGAGCACTACAAGGTGGCCACCGAGGTGCAGGAAATCCTTCAGCGCTACAAGTCGCTGCAGGACATCATCGCCATTCTCGGCATGGACGAGCTTTCCGAAGAGGACAAGCTGACCGTGGCCCGCGCCCGCAAGCTGCAGCGTTTCCTGTCGCAGCCCTTTGACGTGGCCAAGGTTTTCACCGGTTCGGACGGCGTACAGGTGCCGCTTGAAAAGACGATCTCGTCCTTCAAGGCCGTTGTGGCCGGCGAATACGACCACCTGCCGGAAGGCGCCTTCTACATGGTCGGTGACATCGACGAAGTGGTGGCCAAAGCGGAACGGATGGCGGCGGACGCCGCTTAAGGAGGGCCTATGGCCGACACCATGCAATTCGAACTTGTCTCACCCGAGCGCCGTCTGGCCTCGATCGAGGTCATCTCGGTTCAGATCCCGGGCACCGAAGGCGACATGACGGCGATGGCGGACCACATGCCGCTGATCACGACGCTGCGCCCGGGCATCCTGGTCGCAGAAGGCCCGGCGGGAACCGAAGAATACTTCGTGACCGGCGGTTTTGCCGAGATCTCGGCCAAGGGCACCTCGGTGCTGGCGGAAATGGCGATGCCGAAGGCGGAAGTCACCGCCGAGCAGATGCAGGATCTGATCGAAAAGGCGCAATCCGCGCTTGAGCAGGCCACGGCCGAGAACAAGGATGCCGCCGCGAAGCTTGCGGCCGACATGTCCGAGGCCTACGGCGCGCTTGGCCTGTAAAGTCAGGCCAATTGATTTGAAAGGCCCCGAGGTTGCTCGGGGCTTTTTTCATGTTTCAACCTCTTTTTGGCCGGTTTTCCCCGATAAGGCGGACGCCGGGATATTTTAGATGAAGCGTTTGGACACCAGATTTGTCGGGGTCGATCAGGGCACGTCGCTCTTGTTTTCCGACTTCGAGGATGACGGTCCGATGTGGACCGGCACAGGCCCGCGCGAGTTTCGGCAGGCGGTGGCTTTCAGCGAGCCCTTTCGCGGGGCGCCCGCCGTGCAGGTCGGCTTCGAGATGTGGGACATGGATCAAAAGACCAATGCGCGGGCCGACGTGTCGGCCGACAAGATCTCGGGCAAAGGATTTCAGATCGTATTCCGGACCTGGGGCGATACCCGCATTGCCCGCGTTCGCGTCGCGTGGATGGCGATCGGTGCGCTGCGCGACGAGGATGACTGGGAGCTGTACTGACCCTGCCCCGGCGGCGCCCTAACGCTCTGTCAGTTTCAACTCGATCCGCCGGTTTTGCGCGCGCGCTTCAGACGTGTCTTCTGGCGCGACCGGCCTGAATTCCCCGAACCCGGTTGCCGCCAGCCGGTTCGGCGGAAAGCCCAGATTCTCGGTCAGAAAGCGCACGACCGATAGCGCGCGGGCCTGGCTTAGCTCCCAGTTGTCGGCGAACTCGGCGCCCGGCTGCAACGGGATGTCGTCGGTGTGGCCATCGACGCGCAGGATCCAGTCGAGCCCTTCGGGGATCTGGTCAGACACATCAAGCAGGATCGCGGCCACGTTGGCGATCTGGTCGCGGCCCGCCGGCGCAAGATCGGCCGAGGCGCTTTCGAACAGCACCTCGGAGGAAAAGACGAAGCGGTCGCCGACGATCCGCACACCCTCGCGGCCTGCCAGGACGTCGCGCAGCTGGCCGAAGAATTCTGAGCGGTAGCGCTCCAGCTGCTCGGTCTCGACCTCCAGAAGCTTGCGGCGCTCTTCTTCGAGATCGGCGCGCTTGCGTTCTTCGGCCGCGGCACGCGCAAGGGCCACATTCAGCTGAGAGCCCAGCGCCTCGATCCGCACCTGCGCCGCGCTGTCTCGGGCGGCAGCATCATCAAGCAGCGACTGCAACAAGCCAAGCTGGTTGCGCAGCGCGGCGATCTGCTCGTTCAGGACCGAAACCCGCCGCAGGCTTTCCGCGGATTTGGCCTCTTCGAGTTCCAGCGCGCTATTGGCCGAGGCCAGAAGCGCCGCGCGTTCTTCGGCCTCGCTGAGGGTGCTCGCGGCATCTTGCTCAGCCGCGATCTTTGCCGCAAGCGCGGCGGCCAGCTGCTCGCGCAGCTGTTCTTCGCTGCCGGTAAGCGATTGCAGGCGCTCAAGCTCTGCACGCGTTGCCTCAAGATCTCCCGATAGGTTCAGCCGCGCGGCGAGCGCATCGGCAAGCCGCTCGGTCAGGTTCTCTTCGGCGGCCTGCGCGGCGGCAAGAAGCGTGAGCGTGTCCTCGGCCTCTTGTCGCTTGGCCTCGAGCGCCAGCGTCATCGCCGTCAGCTCGGCATCGGCATTGGCCAGCCGCTCGCGCAGTGCCTCGGCGGCGGCGGCATCGGCAAGGCGCGCGGCCTCGGCATCTGAAAGCGCCTCTTCGGCAGTCGTGGCGCGGGCGCGCAGGTCGGCGGTCAGCGCTTCAAGCGCCTCGCGGCGCGCAGCAGCGAGGCGGGCGGCCTCGGCCTGCACGTCGACCTCGTCGCGCGCCTGCGCCAGCGCCAGTTGCAGCGCTTCCTGCTGCGAGATCAGTTGCGCCTCGGCGGCCTCCAGTTCTTCCACGCTGGCAGTCAGCGCCTCACCAGCGGCAAGCGCCTCGTCGCGCTGCGCCAGAAGCGTAGCGACTTGCGCCTCAAAACTGGTGATGCGTTCGGCGGCCTCGGCCAGCTGCGCCTCCTGCGTACCGATCTGACCGGTGAGCGTCGCGATCAGCGTTGCCTGCTGCTCGGCCTCGTTCCGCGCGGCCGACAGATCCGCCGAAAGCGCCGCGGCGCGGTCTTCCAGATTGGCGGTGCGCTGCTGCTCCAGCCCCAGCGCGCGCGCAAGTGTCGCGACTTCGAAGGTCAACTCGTCCAGCTCGTCCTCTTGTCCCGAGATCGTCTCGCGTAACACGTACTGCACGACCATGAAGATGGTCAGCACGAACATCAGTACCAGCAAGAGCGCCGTCATCGCATCGACGAACCCCGGCCAGATCGAGTTGGAGACGCGCTGCGATGACCGCCGGGTGAGTGCCATGGGTCAGCCCCGGCCCAGATCTCTGACGGCGCGGGTCAGTTGCGCCAGATCGGTGCGCAGATCGGCCACCGTTTCCTGGCGGCCTGCGGAAAGCTCTTCTAGGATACGCAGAAGCTGCACGTCCATCGAGCGCAGCCGCATGCGTGCCTCTGCATCCCCGCCTCCACCGCCGGTGCTGGGCGCGGGCTGACCTTCGACGATCGAGATCAGACGCTCTTGTCCGTCCGCGATGCGCGCGAGCGTGCCGGCCGAGCCGGCATCGCCATCCATTTTCTTCACCAGCCTTTCGATGGTTTCGGCCAACCCAACAAGGCGCATGTCGATATTCGAACGGCTCGCATCAGAGCTTTCATAAAGCGTTTGCAGCGCGTCCATCTGCTCGGCCATGTGATCCAGCACGGTGTCCGTGAAGGCCGCGGCGCCGCCTGTCTCGCCGTCGCCGTCGCCGGCCGAAAAGCCGACCCGCGTGATAGTGGACAGCCATTCCTCAAGCTCGCGGTAGAACTGGTTCTGACCGTGGCCGGCAAAGAGCTCCAGCAGCCCGACCAGCAGCGATCCGGCCAGCCCCAGAAGCGAGGACGCAAACGCCACGCCCATGCCGCCAAGCTGGGCTTCGAGCCCGTTCATCAGCCGCCCGAAGACCTCGATCCCGGTGTCGTCCTCGGTCGGTGCAAGGCTGCGGATCGTATCGACCACGGCCGGCACGGTTGTGGCCAAGCCGAAGAAAGTACCCAGAAGGCCTAGGAAAATCAACAAGTTGACGATATATCGCGTGATGTCACGGGCTTCGTCGATGCGCGTGGCCACACTGTCGAGAATGGACCGGGACGAGGATGCGCCAATCTGCATCCGCACCCCGCGGCTGCGCAGAAGCGAGGCAAGCGGCGCCAGAAGCCGCGGCGCGCGGGTGAATTGGTGGCCCGGCCGTTCGGCGGCAAAGCCCTCGATCCAGCTGACCGAACTGACCAACTGGAAGACCTGCCAGAAACAGGCGAAGATCCCGATGATGAAGACGAACCCGATAAAGCCATTGAGGTAGGGGTTGGCCAGAAACACCGGCGCGACTTTCGGATAGGCGATATACGCGCCGAAGCCCCCCAGGCCCAGCACCATCAGCATCAGAAAGATCTGACGCACCGGTTGGGTAAATTGCGGCTCGGCCTCGCGGTCTAGTGGATTCATGCCCTGCATGCCCCGACTGCTGTTTTTGTTGGCCCGAGGATAGGGCGAGACGCGTCCGCTGCCAACACGCAAATCGCGCGGCGCCTATCCGGCCCTGCGACGCACGTTTTCGGCAAGCCAAGTCAGGTCGGGATCGGCGATGCCGAGCTCTGCCAGGTGATCAGCCGTATTGTAGAGGTATTCCGTGTTCGGCCCGCGCCCACCGACGGCATGGGCGATGATCTCGGCCTGCTCTGCCAGTGGCAGGCCGCCGCAATACTGGCGGTGCTCGGTATCGACGACATAGCACACCGCGGGTGTCACGCCGCCGTCTTCGAGATGAATGTCGAGCACCTTTTCCAGGTAGGCTGACGAGATCAACTCGCGCTCGCGCAGGTATGCCATCGTGGCGTCGTGCTGCGCCTCGTGAACGCGGAAGGCCAGCCCGTGGCACTGCGCTTTCTTGTGCGCGTCGAGCGCCAGGACGAGACCGGGGTCATCCTCGGTGCCGCGATGATGGATCGAGCGCATGCAGAAGCTGCGCGCATAGCCTGGCAGACGCGCCAGAACCCGCTCGGAGTAGTCGAACCCGGGGTTCCACATCAAAGATCCGTACCCGAATATCCAGAGCGGGCTTTGCCCCATGCGGTTTGTCCTTTCCGGCCGAGATGCCTATAAATACCAAGCGCAGCACGGGTGAAAGGGGCAAGATGCGAAAACTGCTGGGCCTTTTGCTGTTCACGGCCGCCGCATGGTGCGTCTATTGGTTTACAGCCGCGACCTACGTGGGCCGCGGCGCCGAGGACTGGCGGCAGGCACGGCTGGCCGAGGGCTGGACCGCGCGCTGGAGCGGGCCCCAGACCGCGGGCTTTCCGGCGCAGTTTTCGACTGTCTTGCGCGACATTCGGCTGGCAGCGCCCGGTGGCGCCTATGCCTGGACCGCGCCCAGCGTTCAGATCGAGGTGCCAAGCTACAAGCCGACCGCCGCCAACGCGATCTGGCCGGGCACCCAGGCGCTGGTTCTGGGCGGCGCCGAGATCGGCGTCAAGGCGCGGCGGCTGGAGACCGGCGTGGCGCTATCGCCCCGGCCCTCGCTACCGCTTGAGGCCATCACGCTTGTCGCGGACGATCTTGGGCTCTCGGGCCCGGGATGGCGCGCGACGCTCGCCGAGGGCAGCGTCACGACCCGGCAAACACCTGGTCAACCCCTGGCGCATGATTTGTCGCTGCGGCTTGAGGGGCTGGCGCTTCCTGAAGACGTCATCCGCCTGATCGATCCGACCGGAGCGCAGCCCGGCGCGATCAGCCGTGTGGACGCCAAGCTGACGGCAGCCTTCGACCGGCCGCTCGACCGGTCGGCGCTGGAGAACACGCCTCCGATGGTGACGATGCTCGAGATCTCCGATTTCGCCGCCCAGTGGGGCGATATCGGGCTGAAGGCGCGCGGGATGGCAAGTATCGATGCCGGCGGCATTCCGGACGGGCGCTTCGATCTGCGGGTCGAGAACTGGCGCGCGGTCTTCGCGATCGCCAAGGCGCAAGGTCTGGTCGCCGAGGGCTTCGAAGAGACCGCGTTGCGCGCGCTGGAGGGGCTTGCAGGTCTGACGGGCGATCCGGCCGATATCGATGCGCCGCTCAGCTTTCAGAACGGGTTCATGTCGCTGGGCCCGGTGCCGCTTGGGCCGGCGCCCCGGTTGCTGCCGGCCTATCGGCAGTAATTGCCGCGCTGCGCGGTGTCAAAATGGAAATGGTCCTGGTGGTAGCGGTCCGAGCCAGGCCCCAGCGTGGTTGAAAACGGGCCGCACGCCGCCCGGTACATCTTGCGCAAAGCGCCGCGATACCGGCCGCCGTTGTAGCCGCCCAGCACCGTCATCGCGCTGCCGTCCCGAAGGTTGATGGCCGAGATATCGATGGCGCGCCCCTTGCCATGTTCGGAGACTTTGCCGCCCCGGCGGCTGTTCACCGTCCGGCAGGAATAATGCGCGGCCACCCGCAGCGAGGCGATGCCGCCGCCTGTGCGACCAACGGCGGGTATGGCGCCGCGTTCGACCCAGTTGTGCAAGGCGCGGGCCGTCTGGCAGTTCATCACCGCAGGCTGCGTCAGCCTGACCCCGGCCACGCGCGTGACCGATACTGCGTTGTCGATGCCGCAGCCCCGCATCCGGCCCGAGACATCGCCGCGGCGCTCTCCGACAAGGCCGGGCACGCCGCAAAGCCCGCCGCGTATCGCGCCGCTGCTGCTACTGCTGACTTTGCTGTCACTCGCGCCGCCGCAGCCCTGAAGGCCAAGCATAAGCGCCGCGCTGAAACCGAAGAAGGCTCGCCTCATCTACCTGCTTTCACGCGCCCGAAATCCGGCGCGTCCGTATCTTGCCCCGCCTCAATGATACCGCGGCGGATCGCGCGTGTCTTGGTAAAATACGCATGCAGGTGATCGCCGTCGCCAGTACGGATCGCGCGCTGCAGGGCAAACAGCTCTTCGGTGAAGCGGCCGAGGATCTCCAGCGTCGCATCCTTGTTCGACAAGAACACATCGCGCCACATCGTGGGATCGCTGGCGGCAATCCGCGTGAAATCGCGAAACCCGGTGGCGGAATACTTGATGACTTCGCTGTCGGTGACCCGCCTCAGATCGTCGGCGACCCCCACCATCGTGTAGGCAATCAGGTGCGGCGCGTGGCTGGTAACGGCGAGGACGAGATCGTGGTGGTCGGGCTCCATCAGATCGACATTCGAGCCCATGGCCTCCCACAGGCTGCGCAGCCGTTCGGTGGCCGCGATATCTGTGGTTCCATCGGGCAGAAGAATGCACCAGCGGCCCTCGAAAAGTTCGGCAAAGCCAGACCGCGGTCCGGAATGCTCGGTGCCCGCAAGGGGATGACCGGGGATGAAATGCACACCGTCAGGAAGCCGGGGGCCAATCGCATCGACCACCGCGCGTTTCACCGAACCGACATCGGTGACCGTGGCGCCAGGCATCAGATGCGCCTTCATCTGGTTCGCGATGCCGGCCATGGCGCTGATCGGGGTGGCCAGAACCACCAGATCGGCATCCTTCACCGCCTCTTCCACGCTGTCCACGACACGGTCGCAAAAGCCAATCTGGCGCGCGATCTCCCGGGTTTCGGCCGACCGCGCAGTACCGACAATCTCGCCGGCCAGCCCGTGCTTGCGCATGGCATGCGCCATCGAAGAGGCGATGAGGCCCAGCCCGATCAGGGCAACGCGGTCATAGATCTGCGTCATACCTTGGCCCCTTTGAACGCCCGCACGGCGGCGATCACACGGCGGCAGGCCGCCTCATCGCCCACTGTGATGCGCAGGCAATGCGGCAGCTTGTAGCCGGCGGTCTTGCGCACCAGGATGCCTTGCTTGCGCAGATGCGCTTCGGTCGCACTTGCCTCGGCGTCCGAGCTGAAGCGCGCCAGCACGAAATTGGCAAGCGAGACGTCGGCGCCTGTGCCAAGATCATGCAAGGCGCCTGTCAGCCAGTCGCGGTGACGGGCGCTTTTCTCGACGCAGGTGCGGGCGAAGTCTTGATCCAGCACGGCCGCGCGCGCTGTCTCCAGCTGGGTCTGACTGAGGTTGAAGGGCCCACGCACGCGGTTCAGCACGTCGATGATCTCTTGCGCGCCGTAGCCCCAACCGATGCGCAAACCGCCCAGCCCGTAGAGCTTGGAAAAGGTCCGCGTCATCACGACATTGGCGCGCTCTGTGGCCAGCCCGGCGCCGCCATCGTAGCCGGGGGCGAATTCGGCATAGGCTCCGTCCAGAACCAGCATGACATGGGGCGGCAACCCGTCTGCCAAACGTGTACACTCTGCCGGGCTCAATAGCGTGCCGGTCGGGTTCGCCGGATTGGCGATGAAGACAAGTGCGGTCTTGTCCGTGACCGCATTCAGGATCTTGTCCACATCGACCACGCGCTCTGTCTCGGCGACCTCGACCGGCGTTGCACCGGAGGCAAGCGCGTAGATGCGGTAAAGCGAAAACCCGTGCTCTGTATGGATCACCTCATCGCCCGGCCCGGCATAGGCCTGGCATAGAAAGCTGATGACCTCGTCCGAGCCTGCGCCGCAGATGATGCGGGCGGGATCGAGCCCGTGCACTTCGGCGATCGCCGCGCGCAGCTCGGCGTGATCGGACGAAGGGTAGCGGTTGAGCGTGTGGGCGGTGGCGGCGAAAGCCGCCCGCGCCTTGTCGGATGCGCCCCAGGGGTTTTCGTTGGACGACAGCTTGATCACGTCCGTGACGCCGTCGACATGGCTGGCGCCGCCCTGGTAGAGCTTGATCTCCAAGATGCCGGGCTGGGGCTGTGGCGTGCGCGTCATATCGTGGCCTTTGCTGCTTGGGTGAAGGTTTAGCGGCGGGGGTGCGGTAGCGCCAGTGGTTACTGCGCGGGGGATGAGGTCTGCGGCGTGCCGGACGCCAACCCCGCAATCGGAAATGAAAAAGGCCGCCCCGGTTTCCCCGGCGCGGCCCTTAATTCGAATTGCGAAGCGGTTTAGTTCTTCGCGTAGAATTCCACGACGAGGTTGGGTTCCATCATCACCGGATAGGGCACATCGCCCAGCGCGGGCGTGCGGGTGAAGGTGGCGGCCATCTTCGAATGGTCGGCGTCGATGTAGTCGGGCACATCGCGCTCGGGCAGGCCAGCGGCTTCCAGGACGATGGCAAGCTGCTTGGAGCGGTCGCGCACCTCGATCACATCGCCCTCTTTGACGCGGTAGGACGGGATATTGACCTTCTTGCCGTTCACCTTGAGATGACCATGGTTCACGAACTGGCGCGCGGCGAACATGGTCGGCACGAACTTGGCGCGGTAGATAACGGCGTCGAGGCGGCGCTCCAGAAGGCCGATGAGGTTTTCACCGGTATCGCCCTTCACACGCTCGGCTTCGGCGTAGATGCGGCGGAATTGCTTTTCCGTCAGATCGCCGTAATAGCCCTTGAGCTTTTGCTTGGCGCGCAGCTGGATACCGAAGTCCGACAGCTTGCCCTTGCGGCGCTGACCGTGCTGGCCGGGGCCGTATTCGCGGCGGTTGACGGGGGATTTCGGGCGGCCCCAGATGTTTTCGCCCATCCGGCGGTCGATCTTGTATTTGGCAGACGTGCGTTTGGTCACGGCTGATCTCCTTCAGTTATGGCGCCCCGGCAGGGCGATGAAGGGCGTTGTCCTCTGGATTGCTCCTGACAGGCATCCCCTTGCGGGGGCCACCAACACCAACGAGAGCGCGCTTATATAGGGGGACCGGCGGGAGTCAATGGGCGAGTCGCCCAAGCGGCGCCGGATGGCAGGTTGCATGGGATGCGCCGGGTGCCATCCACGGCCGACTGCCGCACACGGGCACCGGGCATCGGGCTTCGACACAGAGGCCCAAAAAGCGTAGCCTGCCCTGCAAAAGGGGGAGAAATGAGATGTCGGACATTTCTGTCATCGGTCTTGGAGATATGGGCGCTGCGATTGCCCGTGTTCTTTTGAATGCAGGTCTGGACCTAACGCTCTGGAACCGCTCGGCCGAAAGATGCGAGGCATTTCATGATACGCGCGCGCATATCGCTGGCTCGGTGCAGTCCGCGATCGCAGCCAGCCCCACCGTCATCATTTGTATCAGCACACATGATTACACGCTGGATCTGATCAACAGCGCGCAAGAGCAAGTGCGCGGACGCAGCATCATCGAACTGAGCACCGGCGACGGACCTGCGGCCACAGCCCTTGCAGAGCGGATCGCTAAGCTCGGCGGAGACAGTCTCTTTGGGATGATACTGGCCGGTCCCGGCCAAATCGGGCTTCAGGACACCGCATTCCTGATGGCAGGCTCGCAGAAATCATGGCAGGACGCAGAGCCCATGATCCGCACGCTTGCACCGGCCTCAGATCATATTGGCACGAATGAAGCCCATCTGGCCGACCTCTTTTCGGCGCTATCCCTGCCGCGCCAGGGCGCGATGTTCGGAATGATCTACGGCGCGCATTTCTGCGAGGTGGCCGGCGTTCCCCTCGATGTCTACGTCAGGCAACTTCCAGCAGCGATGCGCGTGGCGACAAGCCTTTATGCAAAGACGGTGGCAGATACGATCCCAAGCGGGGATTTCTCGGGATCGGGCTCTCCCCTGAAAATCTATCAGCACGCGTTTCGCGACGGCTTTGCCTCTTTCAAGGAACGCGGCGCAAATACCGAATTGTCCGATCTTCTTGAAGATCTGATCGAGCGTGGCATCAAGGCAGGTTTCGGAGACGAGCACCTTACAGCGTTGATAAAAGTGCTGCGCAAGGGCTAGGTGGCGCCGCGCGGCATCAAGCAAGACCCGTTGAAATGAAGAATGCGCATCATTTGGGGTGCGAGACGCCAGGTTCGCCGATGGCACTTGGTCGGTGCCATTGCTGCCGCGACCTGGCGCCCCCTTTTCTCAGGGAATAAAAACCTGCCGCAGATAGACCGGGATCGACACGATTGCCGTCAATTCTTCGGACCCATCGAACAGCGCGGGAAGCGCGGGGTCGCTGGCGCTGAAACTGGCGGTTCCGTCGAGCTTCACGCCCATCGCCGTATTCATCGCGAGCCCCGCCAACTGGTCAAAGCGATAGATCCGCGAGAAATCAGGATCGACCGAAGAGTGCGGACGGCTTTCACCGCCCGTGGACCAGCGCAAGCCGCCGACCTTGAAATCAAGCTCCAGCTGCAAGCTGCCACCTGCTTCTGGCGCGATCGTCCACGTTTCTGTCTGCGAGCGCACCCCGCCGCCTTCATCGGTAAAGCCCGAGACCCGCGAGATGTCTGCGGCGACCGAGTTGCCAAAGGGGTTTTCGACGGGTGGCTCTTCGTAGACCCACGAGACGAATGCGCGCACGCCCTCCACATCGCTATTGCGCCCGTAGGACAGGAACGCAACGGTCGGTCCGGACGCGGGGTTCTTCGGCGCGCCTTCCGCATCGAGGATCGTGTGCCGGTCGAACAGCGCGACGATTAGGTTGGACCCGCCAACGGGCCCCTTGGGCAAAGTGACGGGTGTCCATCCCTGCGGCAGCAAGTCCTGCGCTGCGGCGTCATTGACCTTGAAGCCAAGAAGGATGCGGCTTTCTACCGTCGATCCCGTCAGTGTCTCGGCGGAAGAGGCGGCAACGCCGAGCACCAGCGCCATCAATCCCAGAACAACCTTGTACCCGTGCCTTGTCATACCCATCCCTCCAATTCGCGCATCGCGCATCGCTACGTTCCGCGCAAAGCTATCGCGGGCGTGCCGCCATGCGCCTTGATCAAGATCATTTTTTTATGTGTCAGGCTATGGGGGGCGACTGTCCGGAGGCGGTCAGGACTATCGCCTTTCCGCCGCTCTAAGCCTTGGAGTAGGCACCAATTTGGCCGAAGCATCGCCCTGTGGTACCCTGCGGTTCTCTGCATCAGCGACGGCAACGGGCTTTTGAGAGGTGCAGGAATTGGGGGGACCATGTCTGTATTCGAAAAACTCAGGGCCGCGGCCGAAAGCTTGGATGTGGCGGCTTACAGCAATCTTATGCACGACGATTGCGTCTTTGTACGGCACCAGTCTGGGGCGATGCTGAACAAGACCGAGATGATCGGTCTTTTGAAATCGATGAAGGAGGCCGGGGCGCATTTCGGCACGATGCGGCGGATCTACGAGAACGACGATATCCTTGTAGCGCACACCGTCAGCGACTTCCCGGACGGATCGCGTGAGGCCGTGCTGTCGTCTTATCTTCTGAAGGACGGCAAGGTCGTGCGGCTTGAAACCGGGGCGACGCCCCTGAGTGCCTGATCCGCAGGTAGCAGCGTCCGGCCAGCCCTGGGCCGCTGCGGATCGCGTGATCAGTCGTACTGAACGATCACCGCTTCGAAATCCGCGTCTCCGGTCACGCAGGTATGGTGGCCCTTGCCGGTCATATCCTCCATCCGCCAGACATCGCCCATGCCGATCTGCCGCGCCTCGCCGTCGCTTGCGGTGACCCGCACCGCGCCTGCAAGACAGATAAGCGTTTGCGCAATCGGCGTCGGATGCACCGGCTCGTCCCAGCCCGCCGGCAGCTTGAGAAACAGCATGGCCTTGGCCGCTTCGGGATCGGAGATCAGGATGCGTTGCGCGGGCGGCGCAAAGCTGCGCTCTTGCAGCGTGACCTCGACGTCGCGCCAGTGGCTTTCGCCGGTCTCATCGGAATAAAGGTGGTGATATTGCATCGGGTGCCTCGCCGTAACTCGTCCTGGTGCAGCGAACCACAGGCGCGGTCAATCGCCAAGACTTTTCCTGTCTTTCCAGATACTAAGGTGCGGGATGGACGCGCGCTTCGGGAAGTTTCGGGGCGGGATCCGCCCATATCGGCGCTCAGGATGCGACCCGGCCCTCATGCGCCAGGATCGCCGCCTCGGACCGCGTAAGCTCGCGCCGGGCCGGAGCGCCATAGCTGTGCGGGTCGTCTTCGATCCCCGGCACGATCGCCAAGAGGCGCGCGCGCTGGTGGTCTTCGATCGTCTCGAAAGACGCGCTGGCCGGGTGGAAGCTTTCGGTCTCGACCCCGTTGGCCCAGACAACGTGGTGGCGCGGTAGAAGTAGGTGGATATACGCAACTTGCCGCATCGCATGATCGCGCGCGATCGTGCGATCGTTGGTAAGGTCTTCTGCGGCGACCAGCACCTCGTCTGTGTTGAATAGATCGCGCGCCACATCGCCCTTCACCAGCACCCGGTGCCGCGGCGACACCACCAGATCGCCTTGCGGGTCATCGTCGCCCAGCGCGCCCGATTGAATGCGGATCGGTCGCAACTCGGGCATGGCATAAAGACGGGCGCCTGACATGCGGCGCTGCCCGATCCAGACGATCTCTTGGGCGCCGCCATCCTTCGTCGAAATCGCTTCGCCCTCGACCATCTCTTCTACCAGCTTATCTCCGGCGGGAGTGCGCAGCCGCGTGCCCGGCGTGAAACAAATAACTCCGGTCGGGGTGTCGGTGATGCGGTTGAAGTGACCCTCAGAGCCCAGCGACGAGACCACCCAAAGCTCGGTATTGCGCGGCGGCAGGTGCCCCAGGAACATCAAGAGCGGGCGCGACAACTCGGCCACTTCGATTAGCGTCACGGTATAGCTCTTGCGGCCATCGGTGATGACGAAAGAGCGCTCTAGCAGCGGGTCGTCGAAGGCGCTGCCGTGCTGGGCGCGCACCGGAGGCAGACGGTTGCCCATCAGGCGGCGCACGGCCCGCGATGCACGCTGGCGCATAAACTCTTCATCCACGGGATCATTAAGCAGCAGGACATCGCTTGGCCCGTCGACGCGCACAGCGTCGCCTGTCCATTTCCAGTTTGCCCCAATCTCAAGAGCCGCAACCGGAGCGCCGGATAGTCCGTCGAGCTCCGTTTGCGACCATGAGATGACATACGTACCCAAGGTGCGCGTCATCGTAGCCTGTATGCCTGCCTAGTCTTCTTATTTGTTAATCAAAAGTTAACAGGCCGGGATTCATGTGTGAATCCCTTACTTTACGAAATCCCGGATAAAACGAACCCAAGTGAGTCCATCCGGCAACGGGTTTTGCAATCTTGGGTTGAAACCCTGAGAATGAGTGTCAGGCTGGCGCGTGTTGACATTGATCGCGCCACCTGAGACTGAGATGCATCGGCTCCGCGCGCGCCACCATCCCGGCTTTCATTCATGACCGACACAGCTTCCAAAAGCGCCCCTGAAATCCTGCCACTGGGACCGGGGGGTGTACTTGTCCGTTTTGCGCTTACGCCCGACCCGCTTGCCATCGGCGCGGCTCAGGCGTTTTGCGCGCGGGTGCAAGAGCGCGCGTTGGAGGGGGCTGACCAGATTGCCACGTCCCTTGCCTCGGTTCTGGTAACCTTCGATCCGGCCGCGACACAGCGGTCAGCGGTGGCCAGCGCGCTGAACGAGCTTTTGCAGGAGCAGGACTGGAGCGCGGCGGGGCTGCCGCCGCTGCGCAGGCTTTGGACGATCCCGGTGAGCCTCGGCGGTGAGAGCGGGCCGCAAATTTCCGAGGTTGCAGAGCTGACCGGGCGCAGCGAGGCGCAGATTGCCGAGGATATCCAGAATACCGACCTGCGCGTCCTGGCCATCGGGTTTGCGCCGGGCCAGCCCTATTTCGGATTGATGCCGCCGGCCTGGGATATCCAGCGGCAACGCGACCTGACCCCGAGGGTCCCTGCGGGCGCCGTCGTGGTTGCCGTGCGTCAGGTCATTATCTTTGGCCAGGAAAGCGTTACCGGATGGCGCCGGATCGGGCATTCTGCCTTTCGGCCATTTGACCGCGAGAGGCCCGAGCCCTTCGCGCTGGAGCCCGCAGACGGGGTCCGGCTGGCCGTCGCGCCACATTCCGAGATCGCAGAGCTGGAGCGCAGCGGAGACAGTCTTGGCGGCGCTCGATGCGAGGTGCTGCAATGACCACCGACGGCACCGGTCATCTTACCGTTGTGCGCGCCGGTCCGGCGCTCAGCCTGCAGGATCTCGGCCGTCCCGGGCATATCGCGCAGGGGCTATCGGTGGGCGGTGCGGCCGACCGGCTTGCGTTGATCGAAGCGGCGGCGCTGCTTGGGCTGAAATCGGTCGCTCCGGCGCTGGAGATGGCCGGCATGGGCGGCGCGTTCACTGTCAGCATCCCGGTTCGGGTTGCGCTGACCGGAGCGCAGATGCGCGCCGATATCGATGGCGACGCCGTGGTCTGGAATGCGGTTCATGTGCTGCGGCCGGGTCAGACACTGACGCTTGGCAGCGTGGTGGGCGGCACCTATGGCTATCTGACCTGCGCCGGCGGCATCGCCGCGCCGCGCTGGCTGGACAGCGTGTCGGCCCATCTGGCCGCCGGGATCGGAGCGCGCCTGCAGAGCGGTGCACGGCTTGCGATCGGAGTTGACAATTCTCTTGAGACGAGTGCGATGCATCTGCCTTCCGACACCAGGTTTGCGGGCGGAATGGTGCGGCTGATGCCGGGGCCGCAGACGGGCCTTTTCACTGAACCCGAGCGTCGACGCTTCGCGGAGACGGTCTTTCAGAAGGGCGCGCAGGCCAACCGGCAAGGTGTGAAACTGGCCCATAGTGGCGCACCTTTCAAAAGTGATGCGGCCGCCGGCCTCGCGTCGGATTTCATCATGCCGGGCGACGTGCAGATGGCGGGTGACGGGGTGCCTTTCGTGCTCTTGTCGGAATGCCAGACCATCGGGGGCTATCCGCGGATCGGCACGGTTATCGAGCCCGACCTGCCGCGCGTGGCGCAAGCACCGACCGGCGCAGAGCTGCGGTTTTCGTTTCTCAGCGTCGATCAGGCCGATGCGCTTTACCGAGGCGAAGCCGCTCAGCTTGCGGCGATGAAAAAACGCGCGTCTCCGCTTGTGCGCGATCCACGCCGCCCCGGCGCGCTTTTCGGGGTCCAGCTGATCAGCGGAGCGGTGCGGGGCGACGAGTAACTCGCGCCCGGCGCGTCTGCGCCGCAGCGGGGCGCGCAGGACATGCCTTGGCAGCGCGTCTTCAGCAGGCGGCCTTTTGCGGCTAAGACCCTGGCCGGCCGGCAGGTGCAGGGGGCCCGACCGGAGAGAGGCCGGTGTTCATATTCAGCATGTACTGCGCGAAGATCGGGCTGCAGGCCGCGCCAACCGCGCGGGCGTTCGGGCCGATGCTGCCGGCTTCGATCACAGGCGGGATCAGCCCCCGCGTGTCCTGCGTGGCAAGATAACGCCGGGTCCGCTTGACCAGCGCCTCGCGCACGACCGGCGGAAACGCCCCATCGATCAGGATCGAGCCGAAGTCGATGACCGAGCAGATCGAAAGCGACGCCTTGGCCAGCTCTTGTGCCGTTTCGCCAATCCAAGGTTCGACGAAGCGCTCGAACGCGGTCCAGTCAGACAGATCGCTCCACAGAAGGCGCGGATCCAGACCGGCTTCGGTCAGGCGGCCTTCAAGCTGATAGATGGAAGCCACGTCGACGAGTTGTCGGCTTTCGCCCAGAGGGCCGGTGCTGCGGATCGACCCAAGCGCACCCGCGTTGCCCTGATTACCTTCAAACACCGTGTCGTTCAGAACAACGCCGCCGCCGATGAAGGCTCCGATAAAGAAGTAGGCATAGTCCTGAAATTCGCGCCCGCGCCCGTAGATGTGCTCGGCCTTGCAGGCGGCGGTCGCGTCGTTGAGCACGTAGACCGGCAATTCCGTGAACGCGGCCACCTCGCGGTTCATGTCGATATCCTTCCAGGACTTGAACTTGTCCGCCGCAACGCTTTTCAGATCGTGCCAGCGCCAAAGCTCGAACGGGGTGGCGACGCCGAGGCCGCAGATCCGGCGGCGAAGATTGGCAGGCAGTTGCGCCGTAATCGTCCCCAGACCTTCCTTTAGAAATCCAAAAACCTCGTCGGGCATCGGATAGGCGAACGTGGTATGGAGTTGCTGCAGAATACTACCCTTGAAATCGAGCAAAAGCAGATCCGCAGACCGGCGCCCGATCTTCAACCCGAAGGACAGAACGCCATGGGCCGCCAGATCCATCGGGACGGAAGGTTTGCCGACCTTGCCCCGGACTGGCATCCCTTTCTGCAGCAGCCCTTCATTTTCGAGTTGTCGAAATATCACCGACACAGTCTGTGACGACAGGCCGGCCATCCGGGCAAGATCACCGCCGGCCATCGCGCCGTTGCGCTGAAGCATCGAGATCAGGAGACGCTCGTTATAGTCGCGCACCCCGCGCTGGTTCACGCCACCCTTCAATCCTCTGATCTTGCCGCCATCGACAATATGCCCCAAGCGCACTCTCCTTTTGCCGAAAGCATGCCATGTTTAATTAATAAATCAAGTTGATTTATTTATTTGACTTCCCCAAGGGAATCGGGCTTTTTAAGGGCAACTTGCGGATCAGACGTCGCAGGTCTGCGTGGAAAAAGCGCAAAATAAAACGAACAGAACACCCTGGGAGGACACTATGAAAAAGTTATTGGCCTGCACTGCATTGAGCGTTACGGCAATGTCAGGTGCGGCATTTGCCGGAGCTCACACCAGCTCGGCCTGCCTTATCACCAAGACCGACACCAACCCGTTTTTCGTCAAGATGCGCGAAGGCGCAACCGCCAAGGCCGAAGAGCTGGGCATCGAATTGAACACCTATGCCGGCAGGATCGACGGCGACAACGAGACCCAGGTCGCCGCGATCGAAACCTGCATCGCCAACAACGCAAAGGGCATCCTTCTGACGCCGTCCGACCCCGCCGCTATCGCGCCGGTCGTTCAGCAGGCACGAGATGCCGGCATCCTCGTAATCGCGCTCGATACCCCGCTCGATCCGATCGACGCCGCTGACATGACATTCGCGACCGACAATTTCCGGGCGGGCGAACTGATCGGCCAGTGGGCCAGGGCACAGCTTGGCGACGCTGCGGGTGACGCCAAGATCGGGCTGCTGAACATCAACATCTCGCAGCCGACCGTCGGCGTTCTGCGCAACCAGGGCTTCCTGACCGGATTCGGCATCGATCTCGGCGATCCCAACAAGTGGGGCGACGAGGGCGATGCGCGCATTGTCGGCCATGACGTTAGCGATGGCGCCACGGATGGCGGTCGCAAAGGCATGGAGAACCTGCTTGCATCCGATCCCGGCATCAATGTGGTCTACACCATCAACGAGCCCGCCGCCGCCGGTGCCTATGAGGCGTTGAAAGCGCTTGGCCGCGAAAGCGACGTTCTGATCGTTTCGGTCGACGGAGGCTGTCCCGGCGTGCAGAACGTCAAGGAAGGCGTGATCGGTGCGACCTCGCAGCAGTATCCGCTGCTTATGGCGTCGCTCGGCGTCGAGGCGATTGCCAAGTTCGCCGAAACCGGCGAAAAGCCAGCAGCCACCGAGGGCAAGGACTTTTTCGACACTGGCGTTGCGCTGGTGACCGATCAGCCTGCCGAAGGGGTCGAATCGATCAACACCGAAGAAGGCATGAATCTCTGCTGGGGCTAAAACCTCGCTGAGCCGGAGGGCGCTGACGGCGCCCTCCGCGATTGCCGGCGACAGGACGCGTCCGACCTGTCATGATCCGCGATACCAACCGGCGCTGTCAGCCTCTTCAAGGGGAGTTGCTACATGTCATCAGACATCACCAAGACGGATAATTACGAGTCAGTTCTGTCTGGCGCGTCAACCGACGTCGCTTCGTTCGACGAGCAAGGTAAGGGCTTTGTTGGTCGCTTCCAGGAGATGCTGCATGCGACACCCGCGCTCGTGCCGCTCATCGTGCTGGTCGTGGCAATAATCGTCTTCGGCCTCGCGCTGGGATCGAAGTTTTTCTCACCTTTCGCGCTGACCCTGATCCTGCAACAGGTGCAAATCGTCGGCGTGCTCGCGGCGGCACAAAGTCTGGTGATCCTGACGGCAGGTATCGATCTCTCGGTCGGGGCCATGGCCGTGCTGTCCTCGGTGATCATGGGACAATTCACATTCCGCTACGGGCTTCCGCCGACGATCGCGGTCCTCTGCGGTCTGATAATCGGCACCGGCATCGGGGCACTTAACGGCTGGCTCGTCAGCCGGGTTAAATTGCCGCCCTTCATCGTCACGCTCGGCATGTGGCAGATCCTTCTGGCTGCGAACTTCCTGTACGCGCGAAACGAGACGATACGGTCGCAGGACATCGAGCAACAAGCGGCCTTTCTTCAGGTCATGGGCGCGAAGATTCAGGCCGGGGGGGCGACCTTAACGCTCGGCGTTATCGTGATGCTGCTGCTGGTGGTCGTCCTGGGCTACGCATTGCGTGCGACCGCCTGGGGGCGCCACGTCTACGCGGTGGGCGACGATCCGGAAGCGGCTGAGCTTGCAGGCGTCGATGTTCACAAGACCATCATGTCAGTCTACATGCTCGCCGGCTTCATCTGTGCGCTAGCCGGTTGGGTGATGATCGGGCGTTTCGGCTCTGTGTCGCCGGCGGCCTCTACCGGCATGATGGGCAACATCCAGTCTATTACCGCAGTGGTGATTGGCGGCATCTCGCTCTTTGGCGGGCGCGGCTCGATCCTCGGCGCCTTTTTTGGTGCGTTGATCGTTGGTGTATTCGAACTTGGCCTCAGAATGGCGGGGGCCAACCCACAATGGACCTGGCTTCTCATCGGCGCGCTCATTATCGGCGCTGTCTCTGTAGACCAGTGGATCAGAAAGGTGGCGGGATGACGACGGGACCCATTCTTTCAGGCCGAGGACTGATCAAGCGCTTTGGCAAGGTCACTGCCCTCGACAGGTGCGACTTCGATCTTTTTCCCGGGGAAATCCTTGCCGTCATCGGCGACAACGGGGCCGGCAAGTCGGTGATGATCAAGACACTCTCTGGCGCGTTGCAGCCGGATGATGGCAAGGTCTATCTCGAAGGCAGCGAGGTGACTTTCAATTCGCCCATCGCTGCCCGCCAGGCCGGGATCGAGACGGTGTACCAGACCCTCGCCATGTCGCCTGCTCTTTCGATCGCCGACAACATGTTCATGGGGCGCGAGATCCGAAAGCACGGCTTCATGGGCCGATACTTTCGCAAGCTCGACAAGTCGGCGATGGAAAAGTTCGCTCGTGAAAAGCTGAGCGAACTCGGTTTGATGACGATCCAGAACATCAACCAGGCGGTTGAGACGCTGTCGGGCGGCCAGCGTCAGGGTGTCGCTGTGGCGCGCGCCGCCGCCTTCGGCTCGAAGGTCATCATCCTCGACGAGCCTACCGCCGCGCTTGGCGTCAAGGAATCGCGCCGCGTGCTGGAGTTGATCCTGGACGTGAAATCCCGCGGCATACCGATCATCTTGATCAGCCACAACATGCCGCATGTCTTCGAGGTCGCCGACCGCATCCATGTGCACCGCCTCGGCAAACGGCTTTGCGTGATCGATCCCAAGGACTACACGATGTCCGACGCGGTCGCGTTCATGACTGGCGCAAAAGAGCCTCCGGCCGAGCCGGTCGCGGCATAGGCGGACCGAAATCCACAAGCAAGGGCGCTCCAGTCAAAGGATTGGCGGCGCCTTTTTGTTTGCACTCGTCGGAGTACTGGACAGAAGTGTATAGACAGGTTTCGATCTTTCGGTAATCCTTTCGCGGGGCGCCGGCACCCGTACCGGCGGCATCCAGGGAAAGGATCGCCATGAATGCGCAATACAGGGTGGTCGTTATCGGCGGCGGGGTCGTCGGGACGTCGGTTCTTTATCACCTCGCCAAGATGGGTTGGTCCGATGTGTGCCTGATCGAAAGGTCGGTGCTGACCGCCGGCTCATCGTGGCACGCCGCGGGCGGTATCCATGCGTTGAACGCCGATCCCAATATCGCTGCGCTTCAGGCCTACACCATCGATCTTCTTTCCGAGATCGAAAAGGAAAGCGGGCAGAATATCGGGCTGCATATGACGGGCGGTCTGACGATGGCCGGAACACCGGATCGCTGGGAATGGCTGCAATCGGCCTACCGGGTGTTTCAATCCATCGGCATCGAGGATTGCCGTCTCGTCACACCCCAAGAGGCGCAAGCGCTGAACCCGATCATGTCGACCGAGGGCCTGCTGGGTGGCATGTGGGCCGACCGCGAGGGCTATATCGACACGACCGGCACCGTTCACGCCTATGCCGGCGCCGCCAAGAAACGCGGTGCCACGGTGATCGAGCACAACCGCGTTCTGGAGCTCAACCAGACGCTGCAAGGCTGGGAGGTGGTGACCGAGAAGGGCACCATTTCATGTGAGCATGTCGTCAATGCCGGCGGGCTTTGGGCCAAGCAGGTGGGCCGGATGGCCGGGATCGAGCTGCCGGTTGCGCCGCTCAAGCACCATTACCTGATATCCGACACGATCCCGCAGCTTGAAGAGATCGACTTCGAGGTGCCGATGACGGTCGATCTGGAAGGCTTCACGTACCTGCGGCAGGACCAGAGGGGCGTGCTTCTCGGCATCTACGAGATCAATACCGAGCACTGGGCGATGGACGGCGCGCCATGGGACTACGGCATGGAGTTGTTTCAGGAGGACACCGACCGTATCGAGCACGAGCTGACGCTCGCCTTCGAGCGCTACCCGGCACTGCAGGAGGTCGGCGTCAAGACATGGGTCAACGGCGCCTTCACCTTCTCGCCCGACGGCAACCCGCTGGTCGGCCCGGTGCGCGGCAAGCGCGGCTACTGGTGCGCCTGCGCGGTCATGGCCGGCTTCTTGCAGGGCGGCGGCGTCGGCAAATCGCTGGCCGAATGGATGATCCACGGCCACCCCGAGACAGATGTCTACGGCATGGACGTCGCGCGCTACGGGGTCTGGGCCGAGAACAAGCAGTACATCAAGCAGACCACCGGCCAGTTCTACTCGCGCCGCTTCGTGATGACATATCCCAACGAGCAGCTTCCCGCGGGACGCCCGCTGAAAATGTCGCCTGCACATACGGAAATGACAGAGGCCGGCGCGTTTTGGGGGCAAAGCTGGGATCTTGAAGTTCCGCTCTACTTCGCGCCCAAGGGATTTGAAGAAACCCCTTCGCTGAAACGCTCCAACGCGTTCGATATCGTGGCGGAGGAGTGCCGCAGGGTGCGCGGCGGCGTCGGCCTTCTGGACATCTCGGGTTTTTCGCGGTTCGAGGTCTCGGGGCGCAACGCGGAAGCCTGGCTGAACCATCTTTTTGCGACGCGCTTGCCCGCACCTGGCCGGGCCCGCCTTGCAGTCGCACTGGCCGAGGACGGCCGCCTCAAAGGCGATCTGACCCTTTTCAATTGGGGGGACGGGCGCTGGTGGATCATGGGCAGCTATTACCTGCGACGCTGGCACATGCGCTGGTTCGACAACCATATGCAGGATGGGGTCGAGATCCGCGACCTGGGCGACGAGGTGGCCGGCTTCTCGCTCTCGGGGCCGGGGTCGCGGTTGCTGATCGAACGCCTCTCGCCCGGCGCCGCAGAGCTTGGCTTCATGGGCTGCGGCGCTTTCGACATAGGCCTCTTGCGCTGCAAGGTCGGGCGGCTGTCGGTCTCGGGGGAGCTGGGCTACGAGATCAACTGCCGCATGGGCGACCACATCGCGCTGCGCCGGACGCTGCTGGAGGCCGGCGCAGATGCCGGCATCTTCGAATATGGCTTCAACGCCATGCTGAGCCTCAGGCTGGAAAAAAGCTATGGCATCTGGTCGGCCGAGTTCACGCAAGGCTACACGCCGGGAATGACTGGTATGGACCGCTGGATCGACTGGGACAAAGGCGATTTCGTCGGCCGGCAAGCGGCCCTTGCCGAAAAGAGCGGCGCTGGCTCTGCAAAAGTGCTGGTGACGCTTGAGGTGGACGCCGAAGATGCCGATGCCAGCGGCTACGAGCCGATCTGGAAGGGTGACCAGAAAGTTGGTTTCGTAACCTCCGGCGGCTACGGCCACACGATCGGCAAGTCGCTGGCGATGGCGCTGGTGAACAGGGAGTTGGCCGCTGAAGGCAGCGAGTTGAGCGTCCATATCGTCGGGGTCGAGCGTGCGGCGCGAGTGATCGCGCCCTCACCTTACGATCCCGGCGGTAAAGCCATCCGCGCATGAGACGCGGCGCGCGGCGAGGCCGGCACGCGGGCACGGACGGCCCGGCCGATGCCCGCGCGGATTATCGCGCCTTGCGCCATCCCTTCCAACCGATGGATGCCTTTCTCGACGATCAAAAAGAGGCCATGCACGAGGCGGCTATGGATGTGCCGCAGAGCCAAGCCGTCCCGGTGCCGCTTGCCGAAGCGCGGGCGCTTCTTCGCGGCGCCGGCGCGCGCGTGGACGACCGCTCTGAGATGCTCTTTACCAGGCGGCAGATCGCGCAGCCCGCCCTGGCAACGGCGCCTCTGTCCATCCCGGTCGCGGGTGGCGCGCGCGGGCGCGATATCATCCTAAAGCCGGGCTACCCGGTGTCCCAGCCCGTCGCGGGCACACCGCATGCCGCCGATCCGGTGCGCGGCAAGCGGTCCCGAAGCCGGCGCGGCTGTGGTCATCTGTGCGGCCGGTTGGCTGGAGGATGGTCTGCCGGTGTCGTGTGAAAAGACGATCACCTATATTGAGGTCTTGCAGATGATTGCAGAGCGGTGTGCCGCCGGCACGGAGGCCGGCCGCGATCCGGGCCCGGATGCGATCAGGCAGGTGCAAACTGACGGCTGTTTTTCCGCAACCGAGCACGCGATAAAGCACTGCCAGTCGGAAGCCCACACCCCCCTTGTCGGCGGTGTCGCGAATTTCAGTACGTGTTCTGACCGGGCTAGCATCGATGCCGTGGGCCGGACCACGGCGATCGGGAAAGATGTTCTGGCGACGCTCCCCGAGATCAAGAATGCGCACTATCAACTTGAAGCCCCGCGAGCCTTTATCGCAGATGCCACCGCCCGCGCTGGCGCAGACCCGGTCAGCTGAAATGGCCCCCCGCAGCCCAAGCCGCCTGCACCGGGACGATCCGGACAAGAAGCCCCTTGTCGGCAACGTGAAAGTCACCCGTCAGGACTGGATGAACGTTGCGCTCGATACGCTCGTTTCCGACGGGATCGAGCGGGTCAAGGTGCTCTCGCTCGCAGGCCGCATGGGCGTTTCGCGCTCCAGCTTCTATTGGTACTTCAAGAGCCGGCAAGAGCTTCTGGATGCTCTTCTGGACGCGTGGCTGGCGTCCAACACCCAGGCCATCGTGAAGCACGCGGCGCAGCCGGCTGCCACGATCACGCAAGGAGTCTTGAACCTATTTGCCTGTTTCACCGACGCTTCGGCGTTCAACAACAAGCTCGATTTCGCAATCCGCGACTGGGCCCGGCGGTCAGGAAAGGTGCGCCGCGTGCTGGAGCGCTCGGACGAGCAGCGGATCGAGGCGATCGCCCAACTTTTTCGGCGGTTTGACTACGGGTCGACCGAAAGCCTGATCCGAGCGCGCGTTCTTTACTACATGCAGATCGGCTACAACGACGCGGAGCTTCAAGAGCCCATGGCCGACCGTTTGCGGCTGATCCCGTATTATGTCCTGACCTTTACCGGCCGCCCTGCCCCGAAGAACGAGCTCGCCAGTTTCCAAGACAGGCTCGGCGGGCTCGGTCTGCTGTGACCACCGTATCGGCCGGCGGGGCCTCAGAGGCCTCCAGCCGCCATCCCAGCCCGGGTTTGCCGTGCGAGAACTTGCAGGCGGCCTTCTCTTCCAAAGGTTCGGTGGCCTCCGCCCGGCGCTGGCGCCCGTGCAGAAAGCTCGGCTTATTCGGTTGAAATCAGGGCGGCGCTGATCTACGCGGAACAGGAAAAAGACCAAGCCGCAGCGCCAGGGGGCGTCGGCGGTGCCGCAGCTTTTCGCGGCCGAAACCAGTCACTGCCGAAGGGATCGTACCATGTCCGAACACTCCACGCCCGACATCGTCTACACCATCGTCGACGAAGCGCCGCAGCTTGCCAGCGCATCGCTCTTGCCGATCGTCCGCTTCTTTGCCGAGGCCGCGGGTGCTTCTGTCGGCACCAAGGACATCTCTCTGGCCGGCCGCATCCTGGCCGCCTTCCCCGACCATCTGCGCGCAGAGCAGCGGCAGACCGACGATCTGGCCGAACTGGGCAAGCTGGTGAAGACCGCCGAGGCGAACGTGATCAAGCTGCCGAACATCTCGGCTTCGGTGCCGCAATTGACCGCCGCCGTCAAAGAACTTCAATCGCAAGGCTACGCGGTGCCGGACTACCCCGATGAGCCGCAAAGCGAGGCAGAGCGCGAAATACGCGCCCGCTACGATGCAATCAAGGGCAGCGCGGTGAACCCCGTGCTGCGCGAAGGCAACTCGGACCGCCGGGCCGCGCGGGCGGTGAAACTGCACGCGATGGCGCATCCGCACTCGATGGGCGAATGGAGCAGCAGTTCCAAGACGCATGTCAGCGCGATGTCCGGCAACGATTTCCGCTCGAACGAAAAGTCTGCAACGATCACCGCGGCCCAGGCAGGCTCTGCCCGGATCGAATTTGTGGGCGCGGACGGATCCGTGAAAGTGCTGAAGGACAATCTTTCAGTGAAAGAAGGCACGGTGGTCGACGCCACCTTCATGAGCGCCAATCACCTTCGCGCATTCCTGCGCGATCAGATCGCTGATGCAAAGGCAAAGGGCGTTCTTTTCTCGCTGCACCTCAAAGCCACTATGATGAAAGTTTCGGACCCGATCCTTTTCGGACATGCTGTATCGGTCTTTTTGCAGGAAGTGTTCGACAAGCACGGGGCAACGTTGGCCGAGCTTGGCGTGAACCCGAATTCGGGCATCGGCGAGCTGGAAGCGCGGATTGCATCGCTGCCAGAGGACAAGCGCGCCGAGATCGAGGCGGACATCAAGAACGCGATGAGCAAGCAGCCCCCGATGTACATGGTCAATTCCGACAAGGGCATCACGAACTTGCACGTACCGTCAGACGTGATCATCGACGCCTCGATGCCTGCACTGATCCGCAACGGCGGGCGCGGCTGGGGCCCTGATGGGGGCGAAGCCGACACCAACTGCGTGATCCCCGATAACTCCTACGCTCCGGTTTATGACGAGACGATCCGTTACTTCAAGGAAACCGGCGCGCTGGACCCATCCACCTCGGGTGCTGTTCAAAACATTGGTTTGATGGCGCAGAAAGCCGAAGAATACGGC
>JABDLJ010000008.1 GCA_013003075.1 Paracoccaceae bacterium | reverse complement strand
TACTGGGCCTGAGCGCGCTTGCCGCCCTTCCCATCGTCATCAAGGCCGTACGCGGCAAGAAGGGCCTGTAAAACCATGGAACTGATCAAGACGGATGTCTGCGTGATCGGCGCAGGTTCGGGCGGGCTGTCGGTTGCGGCGGGCGCCGTGCAGATGGGCGCCAAGGTGGTGCTTTTGGAAGGCCACAAGATGGGTGGCGATTGCCTGAACTATGGCTGTGTGCCGTCCAAGGCGCTGATCGCCGCGGGCAAACAGGCCCATGCGATGCGGACGGGCGAGAAATACGGCGTGACGCCGGTGATGCCGCAAGTCAGCTATGCCGCCGCCAAGGACCACGTGCAGAACGTTATCGAGACGATTGCCCCGGTCGACAGCCAGGAGCGGTTCGAGGGGCTGGGTGTGCATGTGATCCGCGAATTCGGGCGCTTTATCTCGCCCGGCGAGGTGCAGGCGGGCGACACGGTGATCGAGGCGCGGCGGTTCGTGATCGCCACGGGGTCGTCGCCGCTGGTGCCGCCGATCCCCGGGCTGGCGGATGTGCCATATTTTACCAACGAGACGATCTTCGATTTGCGCGACAAGCCCGAGCATCTCTTGATCATCGGCGGTGGCCCCATCGGCATGGAAATGGCGCAGGCGCATGTCCGGCTTGGGGCGACAGTGACCGTGATCGAGGGCATGAAGGCGATGGGCAAGGATGACCCGGAGCTGGCCGAGATCGTGCTTGAGCGGCTGCGCGGCGAAGGGATCGAGATCGCCGAGGATGCGCTGGCGTCGCAGATAACCGAGAAAGACGGGCAGATCACGGTCGAGACCGAGGATGGCCGCAGCTTCACCGGATCGCACATTCTGATGGCGGTGGGACGCAAGGCCAATATCGAGAGCCTTGACCTGGACCGCGCGGGCATTGCCCATGACCGGACGGTCACCGTGGGGCCGAACCTGCGCACCACCAACAAGCGGGTCTATGCCGTGGGAGATGTCGCCGGGCAGCTGCAATTCACCCATGTCGCGGGCTATCATGCGGGCGTGGTGATCCGGTCGATCCTGTTCGGGCTTCCCGCCAAGGCGCGGCAGGATCACATCCCCTGGGCCACCTATACCGACCCTGAACTGGCGCAGGTGGGCCTGACGGAAGCACAGGCCCGAAAGGAGCATGGCATCAACCTTGAAGTCGTGCGCTTCGAGTATCACGAAAACGACCGCGCGATTGCGGAAGGCAAAACCACCGGATTCATCAAGGTGATGGTCGTCAAGGGCCGTCCGGTGGGCGCGTCGATCGTGGGCGCGCAGGCTGGCGAGTTGATCGGTCTTTGGGCGCTTGTGATCGCCAACAAGCTCAAGATGAGCGCCGTTGCCAATATGGTTGCGCCCTATCCAACACTGGGCGAGATTAACAAACGTGCGGCGGGGGCCTATTTCTCCCCCCGGCTGTTTGATAATCCGACCGTCAAACGCGTGGTGGGTTTTGTGCAGCGCTATCTACCCTAGTGCCGCCATTTGAGGGATAGGCATGTTTTTGAACACACTTTCCGGCCGGTTCCTGATGCTGACGATCATTTTCGTCATGCTGGCCGAAGTGTTGATCTTCGTTCCCTCGATCGCGCGCTATCGCGAGGAATATCTGCTCGACCGGCTTGAAAAAGCGCAGATCGCGTCGCTGGCGGTGGAAGCCAATGACATGATCGACCCGGAACTTGAGGCGGAGCTTTTGGCCAACGCGGGTGTGTTCAACGTGGTGCTGCGGCGTAACGAGATGCGGCAGCTGATGTTGTCGTCGTCGATCCCGTCGCCCGTGCATGCGACCTATGATTTGCGCGATGTGGGCGCCTATGAGCTGATCCTTGATGCGATGATGCAGCTGGTCGATCCGACCGATCGTATCGTGCGTGTGATCGGCAACCCGGTGCGCGAGGCCGGGCTGTTCATTGAAGTCACCCTGCCGACGGCGCCGTTGCACACGGCGATGCTGGATTACGGGGTGCGGATCCTGATCCTTTCGGCGGTGATTTCGGTGGTGACGGCGGCGCTATTGTTCTTTGCGGTGCGTAGCCTGCTGGTCAAGCCGATACGCGGGGTGGTCGATGCGATGAAAAGCTATGCCGCGGCCCCCGAGGATACGCGGCGGATCATCGCGCCCACGGCGACGGTGCGCGAGCTGCGCGATGCCGAGGAGGCGCTGCAATCGCTGCAGACCGACCTGACCGGATCGCTGCGGCAGAAGGAGCGGCTGGCCCAATTGGGGAGTGCTGTGGCAAAGGTGAGCCATGACCTGCGCAATATCCTGACGGTGGCGCAGCTTTTCGGCGACCGGCTGGAAAACAGCGCGGATCCGACGGTGAACCGGCTGGCGCCGAAGCTGCTCAATTCGATCAGCCGGGCGGTAAAGCTTTGCGAGACGACGCTGGCCTTCGGCAAAGCCGAGGAATTGCCGCCGACACTGGACCGGTTTTCCCTGCATAAACTGGTCGAGGATGTGTGCGATGGCGAAGGGCTCGCCGCGCAGGGCGAGAACATCGAATTCATCGACGAAACCCCGCCGGGGCTGGTGTTGCGCGCCGATCCCGAACAGCTGCACCGGGTAATCTCGAACCTCGTGCGCAACGCGCGCCAGGCGATTGCCGCGACCGGCAAGCCGGGGCAGGTGACGGTGATGGCCGGCGAGGATGAGACAAGCTGGACGATCCGCGTGCGCGATACCGGGCCGGGCCTGCCGCCGAAAGCGCGCGAGCACCTTTTCCGCGCGTTTCAGGGCGGGGCGCGCAAGGGCGGGTCGGGGCTTGGGCTGGCGATTGCCGCCGAACTCATCCGCGGGCATGGCGGGCAACTGGAGCTTGGCAATAGCGACGAAAACGGCACGGAGTTCGTCGTGACCCTGCCCAAGGCGATCGCAGCGCTGGACGCGGCGGCAGAGTAAATCGCCCTTGCATTGGGCAAAACGGATCGTTACATCCCGCCTGTCCGCGCGCTGGTAGCTCAGTTGGATAGAGTACTTGACTACGAATCAAGGGGTCGGGGATTCGAATCCTCCCCAGCGCGCCACTGTCTTGATTTAATTTCTTGATAAGAAACGATAAATGGGAGTTTTTTGATAATCGTTCCCCCAAAAATTCCCCCTCAACATCGCATTTTAATTGCCCGAG
>JABDLJ010000041.1 GCA_013003075.1 Paracoccaceae bacterium | reverse complement strand
ACCGTCGGCGCCGGCGTGGTGTCGAAGATCCTCGACTAAGGCGGCCCCGGCCGCCGGGGGTGGCGATCCCAACAGATCGCCAGCCCCCGCACCAAGACAACCTGGGCGCCGAGGCGCTCACGCAAGGTTCGATGAGGGACGGCGGTGGTCGTCGTTCCTCCTCTCAATCTCAAAGACCCTTGAAGGGGACATCGAAATGGCAACTCAAAGCCAAAACATTCGCATCCGGCTGAAAGCCTTCGATTACCGCGTCCTGGATGCCTCGACGCAGGAAATCGTGAACACCGCGAAACGGACCGGCGCCCAGGTGCGCGGGCCCATTCCGCTGCCGAACAACATCGAGAAGTTCACGGTCCTTCGTGGACCGCATGTGGACAAGAAGTCGCGCGACCAGTTCGAAATCCGGACCCACAAGCGCCTTCTCGATATCGTCGATCCGACCCCGCAGACCGTGGACGCGCTGATGAAGCTCGACCTCGCGGCCGGCGTGGACGTCGAAATCAAACTGCAATCTTAAGCGTCGGGGAGGGTACCAGACATGTTGCGCTCAGGCGTTATTGCAAAGAAGGTCGGGATGACCCGGCTGTTCATGGACGACGGACGGCAGGTTCCTGTCACCGTCCTGCAGATGGACAATGTTCAGGTGGTTGCCAAGCGCACCGCCGAGAAGGACGGCTACTCGGCCGTTCAGCTTGGCGCCGGCTCGGCGAAAGCCAAGCGGACCAGCCAGGCGATGCGCGGCCATTTCGCCGCCGCCAAGGTGGAACCCAAGCGTAAGATCGCAGAGTTCCGCGTGGCCCCCGAAAACCTGATCGAGGTTGGCGAGGAACTCACCGCCAACCACTATTTCGAAGGCCAGTTCGTCGATGTCTCCGGCACGTCGATCGGTAAAGGCTTTGCCGGCGCGATGAAGCGGCACAACTTCAGCGGTCTGCGGGCCAGCCACGGTGTGTCGATCTCGCACCGCTCGCACGGCTCAACCGGTCAGTGTCAGGACCCCGGCCGTGTCTTCAAAGGCAAGAAGATGGCCGGTCACATGGGCGCAGCCCGCGTGACGACGCAGAACCTGCAGGTGGTGCGCACCGATGCCGACCGTGGCCTGATCATGGTCAAGGGCGCGGTGCCGGGCTCCAAGGGTGGCTGGGTGACGATCAAGGACGCGGTCAAGAAGCCGACGCCCGAGAACGTGATCTACCCCGCCGCACTGCGCTCTGCTGCCGCCGAAGCCGAAAAGCTGGCGCAACAGGCCGCCGAAGAGGCCGCCGCCGCGGAAGCTGCAGAAGCCGAGCGCCTGGCCGCCGAGCAGGCTGCCGCCGAAGCTGCCGCACTGGAAGAGGCCGAGGCCGATATTGCCGCCGAGGGCGACGCCGAGAAGAAGGATGGCGACGAATGAAACTCGATGTGATCAAACTCGACGCCAAGAAGGCGGGTTCGGTCGATCTCGATGACGAGATCTTCGGGCTCGAGCCGCGGGCCGACATCCTGCACCGCGTCGTGCGCTGGCAGCGCAACAACGCGCAAGCCGGTACGCACAAGGTCAAGACCCGGTCCGAGACCAGCTACTCGACCAAGAAGATCTATCGCCAGAAGGGCACCGGCGGCGCACGCCACGGTGACCGCAACGCGCCGATCTTCCGCAAGGGTGGTGTCTACAAGGGTCCGACCCCGCGCAGCCACGGCCACGAGCTGACCAAGAAGTTCCGCAAACTGGGCCTGCGCCATGCGCTGTCCTCCAAGGCGGCGACCGGTAATCTCGTGATCCTCGACAACGCCGAGATGAAGGACGCCAAGACCAGCGCCCTGGCCAAATCGGTCAAGGAACTGGGCTGGAAGCGCGCCCTGATCATCGATGGCGCCGAGGTCAACGAAAACTTCGCCCGCGCGGCGGCCAACATCCAGGATCTGGACGTGCTGCCGTCGATGGGTGCCAATGTCTACGACATCCTGCGCCGTGACACCCTGGTGATCACCAAGGCGGGGATCGAAGCTCTGGAGGCGCGCCTGAAATGAGTGCCAAGGCAGAACAGTACGATGTGATCCGCAAGCCCATCATCTCCGAAAAGGCCACCATGGCGTCCGAGCACGGCGCGGTGGTCTTCGAAGTGGCGATGGACAGCAGCAAGCCGCAGATCAAGGACGCCGTCGAGGCGCTTTTCGGTGTGAAGGTGAAGGCCGTGAACACGACCATCACCAAAGGCAAGGCCAAGCGGTTCCGCGGCCAGCCCGGCCGCCGCAAGGATGTCAAGAAAGCTTATGTGACTCTCGAGGAGGGGAACACGATTGACGTCACCACCGGTCTTTAATAAGACCACGCCTCGGCCCCGGATCTCCGGGGCCTTGGGTTTTTCTAACCGGTCCTTACGGGCCACCAAGCAGACGGAAGACAGAAAGCATGGCACTCAAGTCGTATAAACCGACGACGCCAGGCCAGCGTGGGCTGGTTCTGATCGACCGTTCGGAGCTTTGGAAAGGCCGCCCGGTCAAGTCCCTTACAGAAGGCTTGACCAAGAACGGCGGACGGAACAACACCGGACGGATCACGATGCGTCGCAAGGGTGGGGGCGCAAAGCGTCTTTACCGGATCGTCGATTTCAAGCGTCGCAAGATGGACGTTCCCGCGACGGTCGAGCGGATCGAATACGATCCCAACCGCACCGCCTTCATCGCCCTGATCCGCTATCAGGACGGCGAGCAGGCGTATATCCTGGCACCGCAGCGCCTGGCCATCGGCGACAGCGTCGTCGCCAGCGCCAAGGCCGACGTCAAGCCCGGTAACGCGATGCCGTTTGCCGGCATGCCGATCGGCACGATCGTCCACAACATCGAGCTCAAGCCCGGCAAGGGCGGCCAGATCGCACGTGCCGCGGGCACCTACGCCCAGTTTGTCGGCCGCGATGGCGGCTACGCCCAGATCCGCCTGTCTTCGGGCGAGCTGCGCATGGTGCGCCAGGAATGCATGGCCACCGTTGGCGCGGTGTCGAACCCGGACAATTCGAACCAGAACTTCGGCAAGGCCGGTCGCAACCGCCACAAGGGCATCCGCCCCTCGGTGCGCGGCGTTGTGATGAACCCGGTCGATCACCCGCATGGCGGTGGTGAGGGCCGGACCTCGGGTGGCCGCCACCCGGTGACCCCTTGGGGCAAGCCGACAAAGGGTGCACGCACCCGCGACAAGAACAAGGCGTCCAGCAAGCTGATCATCCGCTCGCGTCACGCCAAGAAGAAGGGGCGCTGATAGATGTCACGTTCTGTCTGGAAAGGCCCGTTTGTCGACTCTTACGTCCTCAAGAAGGCTGAAAAATCCCGCGAAAGCGGCCGCAACGAAGTCATCAAGATCTGGTCGCGTCGTTCGACCATTCTGCCCCAGTTCGTGGGCCTGACCTTTGGTGTCTACAACGGCCACAAGCACATCCCCGTCAACGTCTCGGAAGACATGATCGGTCAGAAGTTCGGTGAGTACTCGCCGACCCGCACCTATTACGGTCACGCCGCGGACAAAAAAGCGAAGCGGAAGTAAGTCATGGGCAAGGAAAAGAATCCCCGCCGCGTGGCAGACAACGAAGCAATGGCGAAAACCCGCATGCTTCGCACCAGCCCGCAGAAACTGAACCTCGTTGCTGCGATGATCCGTGGCAAGAAGGTCGAGAAGGCCCTGTCCGATCTCACCTTCTCCAAGAAGCGGATCGCTGCCGATGTGAAGAAATGCCTTCAGTCGGCCATTGCCAATGCGGAAAACAATCACAACCTGGACGTGGACGAGTTGATCGTGTCCGAGGCCTATGTCGGCAAGAACCTGACCATGAAGCGCGGCCGTCCGCGCGCCCGTGGCCGGTTCGGCAAGATCATGAAGCCGTTTTCCGAGCTGACGATCACGGTCCGCCAGGTAGAGGAGCAAGCCTAATGGGTCAGAAAGTAAATCCGATTGGCATGCGCCTGCAGGTCAACCGCACCTGGGACAGCCGCTGGTATGCCGACACCAAGGACTACGGCGATCTTCTTCTGGAAGACATCAAGATCCGTGAGTTCATCAAGGAAGAGTGCAAGCAGGCCGGCATCAGCCGTGTGATCATCGAGCGTCCGCACAAGAAGTGCCGCGTGACGGTTCACACCGCCCGCCCCGGCGTCATCATCGGCAAGAAAGGCGCGGATATCGAAGGTCTGCGCCGCAAGCTGGCCGCGATGACCGACAGCGAGCTGCACCTCAACATCGTCGAGGTGCGCAAGCCCGAGCTGGACGCCGCCCTGGTGGCCGAAAGCATCGCGCAACAGCTCGAGCGCCGGGTGTCCTTCCGCCGCGCCATGAAGCGCTCGGTGCAGAACGCGATGCGCATGGGCTCGCTTGGGATCCGGGTCAATGTCGCGGGCCGCCTCGGCGGCGCCGAGATCGCCCGCACCGAATGGTACCGCGAAGGCCGTGTGCCGCTGCACACCCTGCGCGCCGACATCGACTATGCCCTCGCCGAAGCCAAGACGCCCTACGGCATCATCGGCATCAAGGTCTGGATCTTCAAAGGCGAAATCATGGAGCACGATCCCGCGGCTCGTGACCGTCGCCAGCAAGAGCTCCAGGACGGTCCTGCACCCCGCGGTGCCGGCGGCCGGCGTTAAGGAGAGAAAAGATGCTGCAACCAAAGCGCACGAAATACCGCAAGATGCACAAGGGCCGGATCCACGGCCAGGCCAAAGGCGGCTCTGATCTGAACTTCGGCTCATTCGGCCTGAAGGCCATCGAGCCCGAGCGCATCACCGCGCGTCAGATCGAAGCGGCACGCCGCGCCATGACGCGTCACATGAAGCGTCAGGGCCGTGTCTGGATCCGGATCTTCCCCGACACGCCGGTGACCTCCAAGCCGACCGAGGTTCGGATGGGTAAAGGCAAGGGCTCGGTCGATTTCTGGGCCGCCAAGGTCAAGCCGGGCCGCGTGATGTTCGAGATCGACGGCGTCAACGAGACCATCGCCCGCGAAGCCCTGCGCCTCGCCGCGATGAAGTTGCCGGTCAAGACCCGCACGGTCGCCCGCGAGGACTGGTAGCCACCGGTCATCGGGCCACTTGGCAGACAATCTGAAAGGGCGGGAGATGATCCCGCCCTTTTGCATGTCTCGGCGTGCCGGGCTAAGGCCGGTTCGGCAACGTACCGCCGCACTACACGATTTCGCGGTCGCCGCACAGCCAGCACCAGGTCGCATAGCTGTCGAACCCCAGCGCCAGGGCGTTCACCGCCATCAGGACCCACAAGTAGCTGACATATCCCGCGCTTGCGTCTATCCCGCCGCTCAGAAGCGCGGCCAGAAGAGCCAAAAGCGCCACCCGGCAGACGACGTGCGGCGCGGACATGATCTTCGAGGTTCCGTTCTGCGCAACGATCATCACGGCGACGATCAGCATGGCGACATTGGCGAGGATCAGGATCACTGCGGCATAGGGCTCGCCCAGAAAGAAAAGCCCGCCAAGGTTCGTGGGGATCAGGACGAGCGCCATCCAGATCTGCACCCAAAGCGGCATCCGGCGAAGGCACCGCAAGATGCCCATAGCCATGTCCCAGAGGCTTTGATCGGCATGTCGCCCCATCGCAGAGCTTCCCCGTACTTGGGCCGTAAGTATGAAGACCCAAGACGCGTTCTGTAAAGGGTGCACGCTTGGCGCTCATAGAGCAAGTCTGATATTATCTGAAATAAAACATATACTTGAAGAACAATCGCCGCCTTGGAAGAGAGCCCAAGCCGCCCGCGGCATGGCGGTCTGGCGCCGCGCGCCGATCGCCTGGCCGACCCTGCCCCAAGACCGCCGTTTGTTCTTCGCAAGACTGCCGACTGTTCGCCAACTGCATATTCGAGGAACAGAAGAACGGACCAACTCTACAGCCTGATGGCATTGCCGGAATTTCGCACGTCGATGTATTCGCTTGCCATTGGCGCGTTGTTTTTTTTTGGCCTGCGGCGTCGTTGTTGTGGCCTTCGCCTTCTACCGTCGTACCCCAGAGGCCGACAACGCCCCGCCAGACGACGGCAAATGGGTGATGCCGTTGGCAACATGGCGCGCCGGCCTGATCATCACGCCGCTCTAACCCGCCGAGAGCCTGGTCTACAGCTTCCAGCGCTTTGCTTCGATGGCCACGAATGCGCCGACCGCTCTGATCACCTTGGCTCCGATACTCGGGGTCGTGGCGGGTTTGATTTTGCATGTTCTGATCTTCGCGGTCGCGATCCTGCGGATCATAGCTTTGTCGCGGTGGTTGGCCGCACAGAGCGGCCGGCCGGTCGCCGGTCGCGGTGGTGCCAGCCGATAGCGCCGCTTCCCGGCGCTGCGGCGGCGGCGTTTGACCCAGCCCGGCAAGCTGAAATGCGTCGTGCGGCGTTCGGGGCTGGCTCTGCGTCCTGACGGCCAGCCCCGGCGTGTCGTGCGCGGACCGGGCCGTGCGCCGGCGCCGCCCTGTCGAAAGCCATCCCCGCAGTGTCGTTTTCGCATCTGCACGGGCCGGGCAAGACCGACTATGCAGTAGCCAGACTGGCGGTGCATGGCGCGCCGCCGCAGCCGGGATCCGCGCCATGCCGCAGACATCGCAAATTGCCGAACCCGACGCGCTGCCCGAGCCGCGACTGAAGGACTGCCCCGACTGGGTCTACCTTTTGCAGGAATTCCGCCGCGTCTATCACGACGGATCTGCCGGCGGCAGCAAGAAGATCCGCAGCCATCGTCGCCGCGTGCGCGAGGCGCTGTCGGCCGCCGTGGACGCAAATCCAGTCCTGTCGCCGCGCGCGCCGCAGTCAAAGCCGGTCGTGGCGCATCTGAACCGCGCCTTCGACATGGGCGCCCGCAACATGCTGAGCAGCTTCAGCCGCGCGCTGACTCATGTCGCAGATAAGCTTCACTGGGAATACGGCTATGCGCGCGTTCCCCGCTCGCTGGAAAAGAAATACGCCTATTGCGAGGTTGTCGGCCCGCAAGGCCCGGTGCGATCGGACAAGCTGATCCTGGGTTTCGTGCTCTTTGCCCCGAACACGACCTATCCCCAGCACAGCCATCGCGATATCGAGGAAAGCTATATCTCGGTTGCCGGCGAGTGGTCGGAAAACGATGCCGCCATCTATGCGCCGGGATCGCTGATCCTCAACCACGCAGGCGAAGAGCACCGGATCACCACCGGCGAGACCAACCCCTGTCTTCTGGCCTATGCCTGGATCGGCCCCGAAAACCGGCTGGCCGCTCCGGACATGCGGTTTTCAAAGGCAAGCAAATCCCGGCTGCAGCAGGGTATCTGAACCGCGCCGGCGGCTCCTGCCGCCAGGCATGCGGTCCGGCAACGCCCTGCCACGGCGCGGCTGGCGCTTCAGTTGCTTGCCAAGGCGGAAAAGACACCGAACCTTGGAACGCGGCCCGAATACTTGAGAAAGGTGCAGGCAATGGCGGATAGCGCGCTCACGATCGGGATCATCGGCGGCTCCGGGATGCTGGGACGCGCCATCGGGGCGGCCTTGCTGGAGCGCGGCGGTATCGCGCCCGACCGGCTCTGGATCGCCAACCGCTCTGGCCGTCTTCAGGGCGAAGGCCCGCTGGGGCGCGCCAGGGTCACCGCGCGCAATCAGCAGCTGGCCGACGCCTGCGACGTGATCCTTCTCAGCGTGCCGCCGGACAAGGCCGCCCAGCTTGGGATCTCGGCGCCCGGCAAGCTTGTCGTGTCGGTCATGGCGGGCATCTCGCTGGACCAGATCGCGCAGATCACCGGCGCCCGCCGCGCCGTGCGCGCCATGAGCAGCCCGGCGGCCGCGCTGGGCGTGGCCTTCTCGCCCTGGGTCGCCAGCCCGGCGGTCACGGATGGCGACCGCGCCGCGCTGTCGAAAATCTTCGGCGCCTGCGGGGCGACGGCCGAAGTCAGCAGCGAAGCGATGGTCGAGACGTTCACCGCGCTTACCGGGCCGGTCCCCGGTTTCGTGGCGTATTTCGCCGAGTGCATGGCCAGTTTTGCGACCCGCCAGGGCATTCCCGAAGACGTCGCCGATCTTGCCATCCGCCAGCTCTTCCTGGCGGCCGGTCAGATGATGGCCACGGGCGATGCAACCCCGGCGGACCATGTTCAGGAGATGGTCGACTACGCCGGCACCACGGCGGCGGGGCTGACGGCGATGCGGGCCTCTGCGCTGGAGCGCTGCGTGGCCGAAGGCCTACAGGCGGCTGTCGACAAGACCCGCGCGATGGGGTAGCCGGAGCGCCCTGACGACCCGAAACGCTCGCCCCGAACCGGCCCAAGGCCGCCTTCGGACGACCCGAAATGCCGGCGCCGGGGCCTTTGACGGCAAATGAGCCTCCGCGCCAGTGAATTAACGGTTGCCAGGCGCTGCAATCCCCCCTATACGGCGCACTTCACCGCGAACTCCACTGGAATCAGGGTGACCCGAAAGGGGCCTGCCAGTGATGTTGAATAAGGAAGACGGCGACATGAACGCCCAGGAACTACGAGACAAGACGCCTGACCAGCTTCAGGAAGAACTGGCAAGTCTCAAGAAAGAAGCTTTCAACCTGCGCTTCCAGCAGGCCACCGGCCAGCTTGAGAACACCGCCCGCATGCGCCGCGTCCGCCGCGACGCCGCCCGCGTCAAAACCATCCTGAACCAGAAAGCAGCCGCTGCTGCGTCGGAGTCCTAAGACCATGCCAAAGCGTATCCTTCAGGGCGTCGTCACGGGCGATGCCAACGCGCAGACAGTCACCGTTTCGGTCGAGCGTCGCTTCACACACCCGGTCTTGAAAAAGACCATCCGTAAGTCCAAGAAATACCGGGCTCACGATCCGAAAAACGAATTCAAGATCGGCGACGCCGTCCGCATCCAGGAATGTGCACCGATCTCGAAGACCAAACGCTGGGAGGTTGTCGCCTCTTAAGGTGCCAACACCCGGTTTGAGCGAAACCCTGGGGATACGGGCACTGGAGCCCCCCCAAAGGTCGGGAGAAACCAAATGATCCAGATGCAGACCAATCTGGATGTTGCTGACAACAGCGGCGCACGCCGTGTTCAGTGCATCAAGGTTCTGGGTGGTTCCAAGCGCAAATATGCGTCCGTGGGCGACATCATCGTCGTTTCGGTCAAGGAAGCCATCCCGCGCGGCCGCGTGAAAAAGGGCGATGTCCGTAAGGCAGTCGTCGTACGCACCGCCAAGGAAGTCCGCCGCGACGATGGCACCGCGATCCGCTTTGACCGGAACGCCGCCGTGATCCTCAACAACAACAACGAGCCGATCGGCACCCGGATCTTCGGACCGGTGGTGCGCGAGCTGCGTGGCAAGAACTTCATGAAAATCATCTCGCTTGCGCCGGAGGTGCTGTGATATGGCTGCGAAATTGAAAAAAGGCGACAAGGTCGTCGTGCTTTCGGGCCGCGACAAGGGCAAGGAGGGTGAGATCACCCAGATGATGCCCGCCAAGAACAAGGCCATCGTGGACGGTCTCAACATCTCGATCCGCCATACGCGCCAAAGCCAGTCCAACCAGGGCGGCCGCATCCCGCAGGCGATGCCGATCGACCTGAGCAACCTTGCGCTGCTGGACAAGAACGGCAAACCGACCCGCGTGGGCTTCAAGGTGGAAGACGGCACGAAAGTGCGCGTCGCCAAAACCACAGGAGACGTGATCTGATGCTGGATACTGCAAACTACACCCCGCGTCTGAAAGCGGCCTACGCCGAGAACATCCGTCCTGCCATGAAGGAAGAGTTTTCCTACGGCAACGACATGATGATCCCGCGCCTGGACAAGATCGTGCTGAACATCGGCTGCGGCGCAGAAGCCGTGCGAGACACCAAGAAGGCCAAATCGGCGCAGGAAGACCTGACGACGATCGCCGGCCAGAAGGCCGTCACCACCAAGGCCAAGAAATCCATCGCCGGCTTCCGGGTTCGCGAAGACATGCCGCTTGGCGCCAAGGTGACCCTGCGCGGCGACCGGATGTACGAATTTCTGGACCGCCTGATCACCATCGCAATGCCCCGTATCCGCGACTTCCGCGGCGTGTCGGGCAAGTCCTTCGATGGCCGCGGCAACTACGCCTTGGGCCTGAAAGAGCACATCGTGTTCCCCGAGATCAACTTCGACAAGGTCGACGAGGTCTGGGGCATGGACATCATCATCTGCACCACCGCGAAATCCGACGCGGAAGCGAAATCGCTGTTGAAGCATTTCAACATGCCCTTCAACAGCTGAGCGCGGGGAGAAAGACGTTATGGCTAAAAAAGCAATGATCGAACGCGAAAAGAAGCGTCAGGCCCTGGTGGACAAGTACGCCGCCAAGCGCGCTGCGCTGAAAGAGATCGCAAATGACGAAAGCAAACCCATGGAAGAGCGGTTCAAGGCTCGGCTGAAGCTGGCCAAGCTGCCCCGCAACTCCTCGGCAACCCGGCTTCACAACCGCTGCCAGCTCACCGGCCGTCCGCATGCGTATTACCGCAAGCTTAAGATGAGCCGTATTGCGCTGCGGGACCTTGGCTCGAACGGCCAGATCCCCGGTCTTGTGAAATCCAGCTGGTAAGGGAGGGATATTAGATGAACGATCCTCTCGGAGATATGCTGACCCGCATCCGCAACGCTCAGATGCGCGGGAAGTCCACGGTCGTGACCCCGGCGTCGAAACTGCGCGCCTGGGTTCTGGATGTGCTGGCCGACGAAGGCTACATCCGCGGCTATGAGAAAACCAACGGCGCCGATGGCCACCCGGCCATCGAGATCAGCCTGAAATACTACGAAGGCACCCCTGTCATTCGCGAGCTAAAGCGGGTTTCGACCCCCGGCCGCCGCGTCTACATGGGCGTCAAGGACATCCCCTCGGTCCGTCAGGGCCTGGGTGTGTCGATCGTCTCGACGCCCCGCGGCGTCATGTCGGATGCAGCAGCTCGCAGCGCCAATGTTGGCGGTGAAGTGCTCTGCACGGTCTTCTAAGGAGGGATGGATGTCTCGTATTGGTAAAAAACCGGTCGAGCTGCCGTCGGGAGTTTCCGCTTCCGTCTCCGGCCAGACCATCGAAGTGAAGGGCCCCAAGGGCACCCGCAGCTTCACCGCAACCGACGATGTGGCCTTCAAGGTCGAAGACAATGTCGTCACAATCGAGCCGCGCGGCTCGTCCAAACGCGCCCGCCAGCAGTGGGGCATGTCCCGCACCATGGTCGGCAACCTCGTGACCGGCGTGACCGAAGGCTTCAAGAAAGAGCTCGAAATCTCGGGCGTCGGCTACCGTGCGCAGATGCAGGGCAACACCCTGAAACTGGCGCTCGGCCTCAGCCACGATGTCGAATTCGTTGTGCCGGAAGGCGTGACGGTGACGGCGCCCAAGCAGACCGAGATCGTTGTGGAAGGTATCGACCAGCAGCTAGTGGGTCAGGTCGCGGCAAACATCCGCGAATGGCGCAAGCCCGAGCCCTACAAGGGCAAAGGCATCAAGTACAAGGGCGAGTTCATCTTCCGCAAGGAAGGCAAGAAGAAGTAAGGAACGCGAAAAATGGCAAACAGCAAAAGAGATCTGTTCTTGAAGCGCCGCCTGCGCGTTCGGAGCAAACTTCGCAAGGTGAACGCCGGGCGCCCGCGCCTGTCGGTCCACCGCAGCAACAAGAACATCCATGTTCAACTGATCGACGATGCGCGTGGCGTCACGCTGGCTTCGGCCTCTTCTTTGGAGAAGGACCTAGGCATCGTTGGCCAGAACAACATGGAAGCCGCCGCAAAGGTCGGCAAAACCATCGCCGAGCGTGCCAAGAAGGCGGGCGTGTCGGAAGCCTATTTCGACCGCGGCGGTTTTCTGTTTCACGGCAAGGTGAAGGCTCTGGCCGACGCTGCGCGTGAAGCCGGCCTGAAGATTTAAGGAGAGACGATATGGCAGAACGTGACAATCGTCGGGGTGGTCGCCAGCAGCGCGATGAAAATCCCGAATTCGCCGATCGTCTTGTGGCGATCAACCGGGTGTCGAAAACCGTGAAAGGTGGTAAGCGCTTCGGCTTTGCCGCCCTCGTGGTGGTCGGTGACCAGCGCGGCCGGGTCGGCTTTGGCAAAGGCAAGGCCAAGGAAGTGCCCGAGGCGATCCGCAAGGCGACAGAGCAGGCCAAGCGCCAGATGATCCGTGTCGCCCTGCGCGAGGGACGCACGCTGCACCACGATATCCAGGGCCGTCACGGCGCCGGTAAGGTGGTCATGCGCACGGCGCCCGCCGGTACCGGTATCATCGCGGGCGGTCCGATGCGCGCCGTGTTCGAGATGCTGGGCATCCAGGACGTGGTCGCCAAGTCGCTTGGCAGCCAGAACCCCTACAACATGATCCGCGCCACCATCGACGGCCTGACAAAGGAATCGAGCCCTCGCTCGGTCGCGCAGCGCCGCGGCAAGAAGGTGGCCGATATCCTGAAAAAGCCCGAAGGTGACGCCGCTCCGGCCGAAGCCGAAGCTGCAGACGCGTAAGGAGACGGGAATATGGCAAAAACCATCGTCGTCAAGCAGATCGGCAGTCCGATCCGCCGCCCGGCCATCCAGCGCGCGACGCTGAAGGGCCTGGGCCTCAACAAGATGCACCGCATCCGCGAGCTGGAAGATACGCCCTCGGTGCGCGGTATGGTCGAAAGCATCCCGCATCTCGTAGAGATCGTCGAAGAGCGCGGCTAAGCCCCTCTCATCGCAGGAAAAATGAACGCGCCTCGGGGAAACTCGGGGCGCGCTTTTTGTTGTTGAGGAATGGTCCTGGGCCAACGCCAACGCCCGGCGCGGGTACCGACAGTTCGGGCGCAAAGCATGTGTTTGGTGCGCCAGCCGCTGACGTTGGCCTTGCGGGACGAGGTGGACTTCCAGATACGTGCCCTCAGCGCTGCGTCAGCAAGGTATTTGATCGTTTGCTCGTAAGCTGGCTGCGACCAGCCACAGTCACGAACCCAACGTTCCCGGTTTTCGGCCGATGAGAGGGTTCAGAGAAGATCGGTCGCCGTTTCCTCTGTCAGCTCTGCCTTGAGATATCCAGCTTCGGAGATCGCGCGCACAGCCGCCTCGCATCCATGTCGAACCGCCTGCATGCGGTCGTCGCAAAACCCCGACCAGCAGAGTGTAGATCTCCTGTCCCACGGGCTTCTGCACATACTCGGCATTTGCGAATGGCAGATAGATGTGCGGTTGCGTGACGCCGGAAAACGTGGCGCCAACCATCAGACCGTAAAGCGCTGGGGCAATGGCAAGGGCAAGGGGCGCACCCAGTCGTTGGGATGGCGGGCGGCAGCCCAATGCACCGAGGGGTCGTTTTGTGTTGTAGTGTTTCCTTCAGCTTTCGATGATGATCTGTGCCTCGCGTAGAGAATAGAAGGTCTCCGCGTTGAGCAGTTCGTCGCGGAACCTGGCGTTGAAGCTTTCGCAATACCCGTTCTCTCATGGTGGGCCCGGCTAGATGTAAGCCGTCTTGGCACCGACGGCTGCGATCCAGTTTCTGACGGCCTGAGCGATGAATTCAGGCCCGTTGTCCGACCGGATGTAGGCGGGCGCGCCGCGAAGGATGAACAAGTCCGTCAGCGCGTCTATGACCACGGTCGAGTTCAGCTTGCGCTTGACCCGGATCGCCGAGCATTGGCATGAAACCATCAAGACATGCCTGGTATGCCTTTTGGTCGTGTATGTCGGGCTGGCCGATCACATAGGCCGGCATGGCGGTCCCCGTCGTTGCGCCGCGTAGTGGCAAGATTACCGGCGAAAATGCGCTGCGCCAAACGCATCGTTGCGCGGTCCCGCTTTTGGCCCATGTCGTTATCCGTTGGTTTCTGTCCAAGGGTGCTGGCCCGCGCCTATCCGGTTGCCCGAACAAACACCAAGCAAAGGATACGGAACCTGGCCGCAAAGAATTGACAAGTATGCCCGACGCCTGTTCGCGGCTCGTTCGGTCACAGGAAAGACCGAACAAACCCGACACCAAGCCAGATGAGCCCGACAGGAAGCGCAATCGTACCGACGGCATAGAGAAAGAAGACGACCTGGTTCGCTCGTGGGCCTCGCGGGTGGAATCCCTTTTCACCGGTTATGGCTCTGACAAACATCGCAAGGATGGAGGTCCAGACGAAAAAGACCACAAGCCCGGCGGCCCATGCAATCTGGGAAGAAGGAAGCTCGGCGAACCGAATTGTCGCCGCCAAGGCCAGAAGCATGATCCCCCGAGACGTGCCGCTTGCATGTAGCAGATGCCAGTGTTCCGGCGGCTGGTTCTTGAAAATTGACCGCGCCAGCAGAAGGCCGACCAGGCTGCTGAAAGCCAGTACGAGTATTCCGTTGACTGCAAGCAAAGCGCCGAGAGTATCCAAGAGCCAATTAACCTCATTGAAGCGATCGGTGCGATCTTGCTTCCTCTGGGCTTCAATCTAGTCGGTATTTGCCAGAATCTCAAAGTGCAGGCGATCAATCCAATCGGAGTGTCCGAATTGGGCCTGATCCGCTCATCAAGCGCAGTCGGCTGGGTGCCGCGTTATATCTAAGAGGGTCCTGGCTGCGTTCGCCTTAGCCGGCCACGCAAGAAAAAAGAGCGGCCGAATTCAGCGGTCAGATGACTTCCGATCCGGCCCTGGCCTCGGTCACAAACCTTGAAGGTCTATGCGTACGGCCGCGTGATCGCTGGCGTGGGGTCTGTGTTTGCCGACCCTGGTAAAGTGCGGTCCACGAAATCGGGCGGCATCGGTTTCAAGGCCCCCCCGCACCACCACCGGCTTCGCCTCAGGCCAGCGCCTTGCCAGCGCCGGCGAGGCCAGAAGCGCGTCGGGACAATGATACTTGCTGGAATGGGTGTCGAAGTAGGTCCAGCGGTCTGATGGCGGCACGCGCTGCATCAAGTCGACCGAAAACTCCTCTTCGAGCGGCCGGATCGCTCGGTGGTCCATTTCGCCTTCCGCGCCGGGCTCGTTCAGGTCGCCCAGAACCAGCCAAAGCGCCTCTCTCGGCGCCTCGAAATGCTGCTCGATTATGCGGCGTGTCGCCATTGCCTCGAGATGGCGTGTAAGCCAGGCGACCTCGGGATCGGGATAGGCGGATTTGAAGTGGCAAACGAAAAGCGTTAGCGCCCCGACAGAAGCCATCAAGCAATCGCGCCGAAATACAGGCAGATCGGGATCGGTGCCCTTTGGCGGGGCGAGATCCAGCTGGGCCGGCGTCAGCGCCGCATGGCTGCGAACTGCATCTATGCCGCGCCGAGACAGCAAGGCGACGTCAAGTCCGCGCCCGTCGTTTCCCGGCACACAGATGCGATGACGGTAGGGTTTCAATCCGGCAGGCAGCAGGCACGCATCGTGGAAGTAATCGAGAGTCTCAAGATCGTAGACCTCTTGAAGGGCCACCACGTCAGCGTCGATTTCGCACAGAAGCTCTGCCGTCAACTGGCGGTCAACCGGGTCGTGTGACGTGGTCTCGGGATCATCGGAATCCCAGGCGCCATGCAAGGACCGGGCGCCGCCGGATTTCAATAGCCTTAGGTTTTGGACATTCAGGGTTGCGATACGCATGGCAAGCAAAGGATCGCATGCCTTGATGTCCGGGGGAAGAAGCGACCGGAACCATTGCCTGCAAAGGCGTATTCCGTTTGCCGGAATTACGGTCCCGGAGGTCGCAGGGGCGATGCAGGACTGGCTGGTGAGGGTCGGCATCAAACCCATCCGCATCTACCCGGGATCGCCGTGAAACAACGGACACAATGAGCGGTTTAACGAAACTCTCCGCCGCGAGGTCCTCAATGCGAAGTGGTTCACGACAACGAAACAGGCCCAGATCGTCATCAATCACTGGCTTAGGCAGTTCGACCACACCCGACCACCTCAGGCCTTGAACATGTGGCCACCCGTGCCCGAAACTCTAAACAGAAATGGCGCAGAACTTGGGGGCTAGACAGCTGCGGGTTACCGGCGCTTCGGAAAGGCGTCACTGCAGGGGCCGTGCACCCCGTAACACTCACTTGGCGAAGATGATCGAACGGCGAAAAATCACTAGGCTGATCGTTAGGAACACCGCGCCAAGGCTTGCCATGGTCAAAAGCGCTGGCCAGACCGCACCGAAATCGGCGCCACGAAAGACGACGGCCTGGGCAAATTCCATGAAATGGCGGGAGGGCAGAAGCCACGTGAGAGGCTGGATGTAGTCGGGCTGGCTTTCGATCGGGCTCATACCGCCTGACAGCATCAGGATCGGAACGATCGCCATCACGATCAGCAGCGCGAACTGGGCCATCGTCCGCGCCATCGTGCCAAGCAGAATGCCGATGGCGGCGGCCGCGAACAGGTAGACCGCTGCCCCGAATGTCAAAAGCAGCTTCGATCCGGCGATCGGAACCTGCAGGACTTGCTCTGCCATGATGATCATAGACAGCGTGAAGGCGACGAGGATCACAAGACCGTTGGCCCAGACCTTGGCCATGGCGATCTGAAAGGCATTGAGCGGCATCACCAACAGATGCTCGATTGTCCCGTGCTCTCGCTCGCGCAGAAGCGCCGCGCCGGTCAACACGATCGCGATCATCGAAAGGCTGTTGAGAATGGAGTTGACGGCAAGAAACCAGGCGTCCGTTCCATTGGGATTGAAGGCGCGTCGCAGGGTCAATTCGATAGGCGGGCGGCGCCCATCGCCGAAGCGTTCGGCGAACTGGGCCACTTCGAGGTCGATGATGGCCTGCAAATAGCTCGCACCTTGCCCGGCCTGGCCCACGGCGGTTGCATCGATATTCAACTGGATCTCGGGCTTCTCGCCGCGCCGGATGTCCGCCTCGAACCCGGCCGGGATCACCATCACGAACATGTAGCGGCTTTCGTCCATCAGCGCGTCGATCTCGAACGCAGCCACGTAATCCGGCGGCTGGAAATAGGGCCGGTGCAGCGCGGCGGCGATCCGCCGGGACAGGGCCGAGCGGTCATCGTCCACGATCGCGACAGAGGCGTTGTTAACGCTTTCGGAACTGCCGGTGGCCTCGCTGTAGACCGAGAACGAAAACGACCACACCAGGAACGCCACCATGACGCCGTCGCTCAGGAAACTGCGCAGCTCCTTGGTGCCAAGCCAGAAGATGTTTTGCAGCGCCCGCATCGCTCAGCGCTCCTGCTTGCGCAGGAACAGCGCGGCAAGCAGCGTGAAGACAGGCGCGTAGACCAGGAGGGCGACAAGATCGCCCGAAAGCTCTTCGAACCCGAGCCCCTTGGTAAATGAGCCCACGCTCAGATGCATGAAATAGCCCGTGGGCCACATCGATCCGATAACCTGCGCCGATCCTTCCAGGGTCGAGATTGGCTGCAGCATCCCGGAAAACTGCGTCGTTGGCACCATGCAGATGATGGCCGTGACAAAAACCGCCGCCACCTGGGTACTGGTCAGCGCCGACATCAGAAGGCCGAAACCCGTGGCGGCCATGACATAAAGCAGCGCGCCAAGCGCCAGCGGCAGAACCGCGCCTTTCAGCGGCACCTGCAAGACGACGACCACGAGAATGGCCATGGCGACGAAATTCACGAACCCGATCAGCACATAGGGCAACTGCTTGCCGATCAGAAACTCCAGCCGCCGTGTCGGGGTCACGTGGAAATTCGTGATTGTGCCGATCTCTTTTTCGCGCACGACGCTGACGGCCATGAGGATCGCGGGAAACAGCATCAAAAGGGTGGCAGGCACAGAAGGCCCGACGGCGTTGATGCTTTCAAAGCCAGGATTATAGCGGTAGCGGGTTTCGACATCGACAAGCGCCATTGCATCCTGTCCCAGTCCCGCCTCGTGAAGAAGTTTGCCGATGAAGGCATGGTGCGCCCCAGAGACATACCCTTCGATCGTTCCCGCCCGCTGGGTGTTCGCGCCGTCGATCCAGGCCGATATCTGCGGCCCGGTGCTGCGCTTGGCATCCCGGCCAAAGCCGGGAGGGATCTCCAGCGCCAGCGATATATCATTTGTGACAAGCCGGTCCTCCAACTCGTCCAGGCTGTAGGCCGCATCGGTTTCCACGAAAAACCGCGATCCTGATAGATTGCTCAGGTAACTTCGGCTTTCGGGGGACTGGTCGAGGTCGAGCGCCGCGAAACGCAGGTCCTCCACGTCGTGGGAGATACCGAAGGCGATCATCAACAGAAGGAACATGCTTCCAAGAAACGCAAATCCCAGCCGCACCGGATCGCGAAGCACCTCGACGAATTCGCGATGGCTGAGCGCAAGTGTCCGCCGGATATCGAACGGCAAAATCGAAGTCCCAGACCCACGCGCCGCCGCGTTCCATTTAACGCTATCCAGCAGCCCCTCTGCTTCGCCTTCCATCTGTGGCGGCGCGTCGATGGTGTCTTCGATATAGCCGATGAAGGCCGCTTCGAGATCTGCGGCGCCCTTCCGCTCTACAAGCCGCCTGGGCGTGTCTGCGACAAGCACACGTCCGTCATGCATCAAAGAGATCCGGTCGCACCGCATCGCCTCGTTCATGAAATGGGTCGAGATGAAGATCGTCACCTGGTCGCGCCGCGAAAGCTCGATTAGCAGTTTCCAGAACGCATCCCGCGCAACCGGATCGACGCCGGACGTGGGTTCGTCGAGAATCAGCATTTCGGGCTCGTGGATGATCGCGACGGCAAGCGACAGCCGCTGCCGGATGCCAAGCGGCAGCGACGAGGTCCGGACATAGAGAAAATCGTCCAGCGCGAAGCGTTCGGTCAACTCGGCGATCCGCGGCCCCGATTTTTCGGCGGGAATGTCAAAAAGACGCGCGTGCAGGATAAGGTTCTGGTACACCGTCAACTCGCTGTAAAGCGAGAAGGATTGCGACATGAAGCCAACCCTCTCACGGGTTTTCAGGCTTGTAGCGTCGATCGGGGTGCCGAAGACAAGGGCTTGGCCTTCGGATGCCGGCAAGAGCCCCGTAAGCATCTTCATGGTCGTGGTCTTGCCGCATCCATTCGAGCCCAGGAACCCGAAGATCTCGCCGGTCTTGATCTCGAAACTCACCCGGTCGACCGCTGTGAAGTCGCCAAACCGGCGGGTCAAACCCTGCGCGACGATTGCCGTATCGCCGTCCTTCGTCCGAAGCGGCGGGATCTCGAGATCGGAATGTCCGTGCCGCCGGTCCTCTGGCAGAAGATGAACGAAAGCAGCTTCGATGCTGCTTGTTCCGGTGATTGCCTTAAGCTCGGCCGGCGTTCCCTTGGCAAGGATCCTGCCGGCGTCCATCGTGATGAGTTCGTCGAAGGTTTCGGCCTCGTCCATGTAGGCGGTAGATACCAAGACGCACATCTCCGGGCGCTGTTTCTGGATCGTCCCGATCAACTCCCATAGCTGGCGGCGCGACAATGGATCGACGCCGGTGGTCGGCTCGTCGAGGATCATCAGGTCGGGATCGTGGATCAGCGCGCAGCACAGGCCAAGCTTTTGTTTCATCCCGCCCGACAGCTTGCCCGCAGGGCGATCGAGAAACGGGTGCAGCGCCGTTGCCCGCGATAGCTGTTCGATCCGCTGCTGCAGATCCTCTCGGCCCAGCCCGAACATACGCCCGAAAAACTCAAGGTTCTCGCGAATGCTCAGGGACTCGTAGAGGCTCTTGCCAAGCCCTTGCGGCATATACGCGATCCGCGGGCTGATCTTCGTACGATGGCGTGACGCGCGCATATCGCCGCCCAGCACCTCCAGCGTGCCCTCCTGAAGCCGGCGCGCGCCCGCGATCAGGCCCAACAGCGTCGACTTGCCGACACCGTCGGGGCCGACCACCCCGATCATGCGGCCGCTCGCAAGTTCCAGCGACACGTCATCAAGCGCCCGGACCTTCTTGTAGGCGTGGCTGACCCCGTGCACGCGGGCAATGACCGGTGTGTCTGCCGTGGCGGGTTCAGGAACCATTTTCGCCGCCTGCTGCACTGGGCAACGCCTCGGGCGGTAGGTCTGGCAGGAAGGACGACCAGTCAGGCTCGGGGAACCCATCGAGATGGACATAAGCGACCCCGCGCAGACCGGCCTTCACGCGTTCCACGTTGTGCTGGACAAGCTCTTGATCGGGCCGGATCTTGATCCGGAACATCAACTTGTCGCGCTCTGATTGGGTCTCGACCTGTTTGGGCGTGAACTGGGATTCCGGCGAAACGAAACTGACCGTTGCCGGGATGCCGAAGTCCCAGATATCGAGCTTCAGACGCGCCTCGCTGCCGATGTTGACCAGGTGCGCCTCGTGCGCCGGCAGGAAGATCTCCATGTAGACATCTTCATAGTTCACGATCGTCAGGATCTTGCCGCCGGCCCCCAGCACCTCACCAGGCTCGGCCAGCCGATAAAGCACGCGCCCGAAGACGGCCGATGTCAATTCGGCGTCGGCGATCCGGGTGGCGATCTCATCGGCAACCGCATTCGCGGCCGCCACGTTGCGCAGTGCCGAAAGAAGATTGGCTTCAGCGCCGTCGACGCTGGCCCGCGCGACATTCCGTTCGGTCTCTTCGATATCGTAGGTCTCGCGGCTGACGTTGCCGCGCGCCAGCAGCTTCTCCGTGCGGCTGAGCTTTTTCTTCGTTAGCTCAAGCTGGTTTCGGGCCACCACCACCTGCGCCTGCGCCGCGGCGACCTGGCTTTTCGCGCTGGCGATCTCTGCCCGTGCGCGAATGAATTGCGCCTCAAGCTGCGCCACGTCTATCTGTGCCACCACATCGCCGCTATCGACAAGGTCACCTTCGCGGACCATGATCTCGCTGACCCGGCCGGGGATCTTGGTGGACACATCGACCTGAACGGCTTCGACGCGGCCATTGCCGCTGGCAATGCCCTCGGGAAGCATCTGGTCTTCCTGAAATGCGAAATAGTAATACGCGGCGCCGGCCAGAAGCAGGATCGCCGCCACAATTGAAATAGGTCTTCCAGTCATCTTTTGCCTCCGGTGCGGTCTGATCGTCGGCACATTCAATTGGTTCAGATTGCAGCAATTGCGGTACAGCGCCTTGATCCGCGTCAATGACAGGGACGGCGCCGGCCCAAGCGGCGAACGCGGGCCGCCGCAGCGATCGGCGACGGGCAGATTTGACCACCTGCACAGCGTGCGAGCGCAACACAGGAGAACTTGATCACTCCAATCGCGACCGTCCGAAGGACCCTGCGGGCTTGGATCCGGGTTCGGGCCTGCGCCGGGCCTTTACTGGGCCTGTACTGGGCCTGCCGTGCCTTCAGATCACCGTGCGGACACCCGGAACTCGGCGCAAAACCGCGATGACCGGCCAAGAGATCGCCAGGGTCCCGAAGGTGACCACGCAGAACTTCAAAAGGGCCGGCCACGCCATGCCGACAAGCGCCATCTGAAAGGCAATCACGACAAAGAGATGGATCAGGTAGATACCGTAGATATTGCCCTCCAGCCGTCGCAGCCAGGGTCCGGTCGAGGCCAGGTAGCGCCGAAACAGAACAATTAGGCCCAGGATCATCCCGATGCCGACCACCGGCTCCAACAGCGCCCAGGCGATGCGCATGGCCGCGGTGTCGGGCTGCGCCAGTCGCGGGGTCGCCAGAACGGCGAGTACCGCAAAGATCGCCGCGCCGCCCGCGAACCAAACCAGCGCAACGCGAACTTGAAGCCGGTCAAACCAGGCCGCCCGTCCGGCAAGGATGCCAATGCCGAACAGCGAGAGGTAGAACGGCATATGTGCCGGCTCGCCGGGAACAAGTCCGAAAACCCGCACCCAGGTGTCGATCGGCCAAGTCAGCCGCACCAGGGCCAGCACCCCGCCGATCATCACCGCGTAGGAGGCGATGGCAAGATTGCCGGGTGGAGCCAGGTGCGCTCCGGCGGTCCCAAGCACCGGGAAAAGGCCGCGCAGCAGCACGTAAAGCACCACGTAGACCAGCAGATGCGCAATGAACCACAGATGGCCAAACTCTGCATTTCCGCCGCCGAGGTAGTTGGGAAAGATGAACTCCAGATACCCCAGCGCTGCGCCATAAAGCGCGTATCCGATTGATCCAAATACGAAAACCACAACCACGACCAGCGGTATGCCACGCCGGACAAGGCGGTTGCGGATCACGCCCCAGGGGCCGTTGCGGGCAAGGCTGGCATCCAGGAAGTAGCCGGAGATCAGAAAGAAAAAGCCCATGAAAAAGGTACGGTTGAAGACGAACAGCGCACGGCCCAAGCCGCTGGAAGCCCCGGTCACGATCGAAAGCCTTGGCGACTTGGCTGAGTGCATATCTGCCGTCTGGTGTCGTTTCATTGGGTGCCAGTCTTGTTAAGCTTCGACGATGAGATGTTATGTGACGGCTCGTTGCAGACCTTGACCGAGAACAAGGCGCGGTGCTGTCGGTTCGGTCAAAAAGGCAGGAGGCTCGTATGATCCCGTCGAAAGATCGCAGACGATTTGTGGTAGCCAGCCGGAGCAGAGTGGAAACGGAGTGACCGGCTGGCTCGCCAAGGCTCTCTGACACTGTATTGGCAAGCCAAGTCCGGCTTCGCAAGGTCACCAACATGAGCGAACTCGGCGCCGCGCTCACTGACTTCATGCCTGCAAACGAGAGTGCGGCGTTCCTCGCGTTTTTGCAGGCGCGTCGGCCCCGCGGCATAGCGCTGGAGCGGTAGCTTGCTGGTCTGTTTCTGTCTCTGGTGACCGCGCCTCTCTTTGGCGCAAACCGGCACGGGGTCTTTCGCAAGCAGGCACTGTGACGGGGTGTGTCCTCTAGTCTTTCGTGCAGATTTCACTTGGTACGGCGGTAGTTATGCCTTTGAAGGTTTCGGCGGATCTCACGTGAAGCCGGCGATGGCAAACAGCCCTTACAGTCGCTGCAATGGTTCAAATCGGAGCCTATGGCTGCGCTGCGCTCTGTCTGACTGACAGCTTCGCGCTGCCGGCTGCCAACATGCTGCCATCGCCAGCGCTGCTTTGCGTTCTCTTGCTACGGGGGGTATCTGTAGCCGCGAGATTTCAGGATGTTGCCGGCTGCTTTTGTTCTTGTTCTGGCGGTTCTGGCGGGATTGGTGCGTTGGCTGGAACCGAGCCTGTCATTGTCACCCTATGTAATTGTCACCCTTTGCCATTGTCACCCTTTGCCGTCTTCCACCTTATGAATTTCGTGGCGCTTTTCGTGGTCTTCGTGAGCATTCCGGCCCTCGTCGTGCACTGGAGCCGCAACAGTTGAACACGAGGCCACAAGAAAACCGGAGGCGCCGCTTGTCCGCTGTGCGGGCAACCCGCATCACAAGCACTTGCACGCTTTGCGTCCTTCCCCTATACCCCGCCGGTGGCGCGCCGCAGGCGAGTCACAAAGGCTCTCGCGACAGGTGCGCGCGGGCCGCCCCCCGTACAAAGCGGCAGGCCACCTGGCGCCGCAGCGTACAAAGCTGAAGCGCCCCCGATTTCGGGGCGTAGGAGGCGAAGAACAGGCGGGCGCGGATGCGCACGCTGCGAAAAATGAACATGCCGTGGTCGGCCGCTCCCGTCGCTGGGGGCCGCATCCGGCAAGAGGAGAAGCGACATGAAACTGAACGAACTGAGGGACAATCCCGGCGCGACCAAATCCCGCAAGCGCATCGGCCGGGGCCCCGGCTCTGGCACCGGCAAGACCGGTGGCCGTGGCATCAAGGGTCAGAAATCCCGCTCGGGCGTGGCGATCAAGGGCTACGAGGGCGGCCAGATGCCGCTTTACCAGCGGCTGCCGAAGCGCGGCTTCAATATGCGCAACCGCAAGGCTTTTGCCGTTGTGAACCTTGGCCTTATCCAGAAGTTCATCGACGCCAAGAAACTCGATACAAAGGGCGAGATCACCGAGGACACGCTGGTCGAAAGCGGTCTGGTGCGCCGCAAGAAGGACGGCGTGCGCATTCTCGCCAAGGGCGATTTTTCCGCCAAGGTGAAACTGTCGGTCACCGGCGCGTCCAAGTCGGCCATCGATGCGGTCGAGAAGGCTGGCGGCTCGCTTTCGGTCACGACTGCGTCGGCGGCTGAATAAGAGGTTGTTAAGGGCCCAAGCGGCCCTTACTTAACTTGGAATGTTTTCCTATGCGCCGCCGTCCGGAAAACGGGCCGGCGGCGCTTGCATGAAAGAGACCCCGAGATATGGCATCTGCAGCGGAACAAATGGCGGCAAACGCCAGTTGGAGCACCTTCAGCAAGGCAACCGAACTGCGCCAGCGCATCGTGTTCACGATCGGGCTTTTGATCGTCTACCGCATCGGTACCTATATCCCGGTTCCGGGCATTGACGGTAACGCGCTGCGTGAGTTCATGGATCAGGCGGCAGCCGGTCTCGGCGGCGTTCTGAACATGTTCACCGGCGGCGCGATCAGCCGCATGGGCATCTTCGCGCTGGGCATCATGCCTTACATCTCGGCCTCGATCATCGTGCAGCTTCTGGCCGCCATGTGGCCGCCCCTGCAGCAGCTGAAGAAAGAAGGCCAGCAGGGCCGCATGAAGATCAACCAGTACACGCGGTATTTCACTGTGCTTCTTGCCACCGTGCAGGGCTACGGGCTTGCCGCCTCGCTGGAGGCAGGCGGTCTTGCAACCGATCCCGGCTGGTTCTTCCGCGCCGGCACCGTGATCACCCTGGTGGGCGGCACGATGTTCCTGATGTGGCTGGGAGAGCAGATCACCCAGCGCGGCGTCGGCAACGGGATCTCGCTGATCATCTTCGTTGGCATCATCGCCGAAATCCCGGCCGCCCTGGCGCAGTTCTTCGCCTCGGGCCGCTCGGGCGCGATTTCACCGGCCGTCATCATCGGCGTCAGCCTGATGCTGATCGCGACCCTGGTTTTCGTGGTGTTCATGGAGCGTGCCTTGCGAAAGGTGCACATCCAGTATCCGCGCCGCCAGGTGGGCATGAAAGTCTATGACGGCGGCTCGTCGCACCTGCCGATCAAGGTGAACCCCGCCGGCGTGATCCCGGCGATCTTCGCCTCTTCGCTACTGCTTCTGCCGACCACGGTCAGCACGTTTTCGGGCGCGCAGACCGGCCCGATCATGTCGACGATCCTGGCCTATTTCGGCCCCGGCCAGCCGCTTTACCTGATCTTCTTTGCCGGCATGATCATCTTCTTTACCTACTTCTACACCGCCAACGTGTCCTTCAAGACAGAGGACGTCGCCGAGAACCTGAAGAACCAGAATGGCTTTATTCCCGGCATCCGCCCCGGCAGGAAAACCGAGGAATATCTCGACTACGTGGTCACCCGTATCCTCGCGGTCGGCTCGGCCTATCTTGCGCTGGTGGTCCTGATCCCCGAAATGGTGCGCAACGAGCTGGCGATCACGGCGTATTTCGGCGGCACTTCGATCCTGATTATCGTGTCTGTCGGCATGGATACGGTGCAGCAGGTGCAATCGCATCTCTTGGCACACCAGTACGAAGGCCTTATTGAGAAGTCTCAGCTGCGCGGGAAACGTCGCGGCAAGAAGGGGACATCCAGACGATGAACATCATACTACTTGGCCCGCCTGGGGCCGGTAAGGGAACGCAGGCGCGTATCCTCGAAGAGCAGCGCGGCATGATCCAGCTGTCCACCGGCGACATGCTACGCGCGGCCCGCACTTCAGGCACCGAGATGGGCAAGATCGTGGCCGACGTGATGGACCGCGGCGATCTCGTCACCGACGAGATCGTGATCGGCCTGATCGAGGAAAAGCTTGAGGGCGACCACGGCGGCGGTTTCATCTTTGACGGATTTCCGCGTACGCTGGCCCAGGCCGACGCGCTGGGTACGCTTTTGGAAAAGCACGGCACCAAGCTTGATGCCGTCATCGCGATGGAAGTGAACGATGATGCGCTGGTGCAACGCATCACCGCGCGGTCGACCTGCGCCAATTGCGGCGAGGTCTACAACGACATGACCAAGCCCCAGCCGGCGGACGGCAAATGCACCAATTGCGGCGGTGCAGAGTTCAAGCGCCGGGCCGATGACAACGCCGAAAGCCTCAAGCAGCGGTTGATGGAGTACTACAAGAAGACCTCGCCGCTGATCGGCTATTACTACCACGCGCGCGCACTTGAGCCGGTGAACGGTCTTGGCGAAATAGACGAGGTCGCGGCAGGGATCGATAAGGCGCTCGGCTAGGCGGGAAATCTCCTGCCAGAGCAGAGCAGGGCGACGAAATTCGGCGGGCCGGCGGCCAGCGAGAATAAAATTCTTGACAGGCCCCCGCCCGCCCTTGACGCCACTCCCGCAACGCCATACATACCGCCATCTCGCATGAGAATCGTCAAGTTAAGGGGTCGCTCCCCGGCGCTGACAGACCAGAGAAATTCATTAAGCCCGTGGCAAAATCCGCCTCGGGCTTGTGTTGTGAAAAAAGGGCCTGGCACTACGGGCCCGCAACGAAAAGGAAGCTGACACGTGGCACGTATCGCCGGCGTAAACATCCCGACTGCAAAGCGGGTTCCGATCGCCCTCACATATATCACCGGAATTGGCCGCTCTTCGGCTCAATCCATCTGCGAAGCCGTGGGTATCGATCTGGCCCGCCGCGTCAACGAGCTGTCCGATGCCGAGGTTCTCGCCATCCGTGAGCATATCGACGCAAACTTCACCGTCGAGGGCGACCTGCGCCGTGAGACGCAGATGAACATCAAGCGCCTGATGGACCTCGGCTGCTATCGTGGCCTGCGCCACCGCCGCAACCTGCCTGTCCGTGGCCAGCGCACCCACACCAACGCTCGTACCCGCAAAGGCCATTGCCGGCAAGAAGAAATAAGGGGGTCTGATCGATGGCACGCGAAAAGAGAGCTCCGAAGCGCAAAGAGCGCAAGAACATCGCCGCTGGCGTGGCGCATGTGAACTCGTCGTTCAACAACACCAAGATCCTGATCTCGGACGTGCAGGGCAACGCGATTGCGTGGTCCTCGGCCGGCACGATGGGCTTCAAGGGCTCGCGCAAGTCGACGCCCTATGCCGCCCAGATGGCCGCAGAAGACGCGGGCAAGAAGGCGCAGGAACACGGCGTTCGCACGCTTGAGGTCGAGGTGCAGGGCCCCGGCTCTGGCCGCGAAAGCGCGCTGCGCGCTCTGGCCGCCGTTGGTTTCAACATCACGTCGATCCGTGACGTGACGCCGATCGCCCACAACGGTTGCCGCCCGCCGAAGCGCCGCCGGGTCTGAGCTACAACACCTTTGTCCGAATTGCGCGCCCGCCGCGCTTTCCGGTTCGTCATTTCAACCTCGGGCGTCTGCAGCTTTTTGGACATGGGCTGCCGGCAAGTATTGAGGAGACACGCATGATCCATAAGAACTGGCAAGAGCTGATCAAACCGCAACAGTTGGACGTCAAGCCCGGCAACGATCCGGCGCGGCAGGCCATCGTGGTCGCCGAACCGCTGGAGCGCGGCTTTGGCCTGACGCTTGGCAACTCGCTGCGCCGCATCCTGATGAGCTCGCTGCAAGGCGCCGCCATCACCAGCGTTCAGATCGACAACGTCCTGCACGAATTCTCTTCGGTCGCAGGCGTGCGCGAAGATGTCACCGACATCGTGCTGAACCTCAAGGGCGTCGCGATCCGCATGGAAGTCGAAGGGCCCAAGCGCCTGTCGATCTCGGCCAAGGGTCCGGCTGTTGTCACCGCTGGCGACATCTCGGAAACCGCTGGCATCGAGATCCTGAACAAGGATCACGTGATCTGCCACCTCGACGAGGGCGCCGATCTGTTCATCGAGATCACTGTCAATGTCGGCAAAGGCTATGTTTCGGCCGACAAGAACCGGCCCGAGGATGCGCCGATCGGCCTGATCCCGGTCGATGCGATCTACTCGCCCGTAAAACGCGTCAGCTACGACGTGCAGCCGACGCGCGAAGGCCAGGTTCTGGACTACGACAAGCTGACGCTGAAGCTGGAAACCGACGGCTCGATCACGCCGGACGATGCGGTCGCCTATGCCGCGCGCATTCTGCAAGACCAATTGTCGATCTTCGTGAACTTCGACGAGCCGGAAAGCGCTCAGCGCCAGGACGAGGATGACGGGTTGGAGTTCAACCCGCTGCTTCTCAAGAAAGTCGATGAGCTGGAGCTGTCGGTCCGGTCGGCAAACTGCCTGAAGAATGACAACATCGTCTACATCGGCGATCTGATCCAGAAGACCGAGGCAGAAATGCTGCGCACGCCGAACTTCGGCCGCAAGTCGCTGAATGAGATCAAAGAGGTTCTGTCGGGCATGGGGCTGCACCTTGGCATGGATGTCGAGGAATGGCCGCCGGAGAACATCGAGGATCTGGCCAAGAAGTTCGAGGATCAGTTCTAGGACTTCGCAAACACATCACTCTCGGGGGGCTGGCAAAAGGCAGCCACAACGCAGCCACGTTGCAGACCCCCGAAAACCCCGGGCAATCCCGCCCCAAGGAGAGCGGCAGACACGCATCTGACCGCCGGACAAAGCAAAATCAGGAGACTTTGAAAATGCGTCACGCAAGAGGCTATCGCCGCCTGAACCGCACCCACGAGCACCGCAAGGCGCTTTTTGCGAACATGGCCGGCTCGCTGATCGAACACGAACAGATCAAGACCACGCTGCCCAAGGCCAAAGAGCTGAAGCGCATCGTCGAAAAGCTTGTTACGCTGGGCAAGCGCGGCGATCTGCACGCCCGCCGCCAGGCGGCCTCCAAGCTCAAGCAGGATGCCTACGTGGACAAGCTGTTCGACGTTCTGGGCCCGCGCTACAAAGACCGCCATGGCGGCTATGTGCGGGTTCTGAAAGCCGGCTTCCGCTACGGTGACATGGCGCCGATGGCGATCATCGAATTCGTCGACCGGGACCTTGACGCCAAGGGCGCAGGGGATCGGGCTCGCGTGGCAGAAGAAGAAGCCGCAGAAGATTGACCGCTGCGCCGGATCAGAGCAGGGGCGGGGGCCGATGTGGCCCGTGCCCACGCTTTATGGTTGTAGGCAGCAATCAGCTCGCGAGGCCTCGGGACTTTATCGCGCCGATCTGGATGGCAATGGCCAGGCTTTCGAAGGTTTCGTTTGGCTTTCCCCATGACTTCGCACTGTTGGCAATGAAATCAATGAGTTCTCCGCGAACGCTGATTGGAAGTAGCGCCAGTTCGCCGATTAGGGTTTTGTCAGAAGTTGGCATGTAACCTCACAGTAGAACGTCTGAATGAAATACACTTTAAGGTTGACTGTCCGTTAGGCAACTTGTCTAAAAGTACAGGCAGTTAAGGGGGTAAGATTTGCGACCATGCATCAACGAAGCACAGAGAGCACAAGCCTGGATCTGGGTCTGTCGCGGCTGAACAAGCTCGCGCCGGCCGGATATGCGCTGGGCCTCCATATCCGTTTTGCATCCGCGCATCTGATGTTTCAGACGTACAACCGTGAGTGGATCGAACTCTATACCAGCAAAGGGTATATGATGTGCGATCCGATCGTGTCCTGGGGATTTTCGAGTGAGGGAACTGTGCGCTGGAGCGCCTTGGACTTTCCCGACCCACATGACGTGATGGGCCAGGCCCGCACTTTCGGTTTGAACTATGGTGTCGCCGTAAGCCACGGGCCGACATCATCGCGATCCATCGGCGGCTTTGCCCGCTTCGACCGCGAATTCACAGACTCTGAAATCGATCAGATACACGAGACAGTTCGTCTCTTGCACAAGGAATCCACGCCTCCTGAAGACCTAACTGCCGCGCAGCGGCATGCCCTCCGGCTGATAGCAAATGGCTCACGCCACGCGGAAGCCGCCGCCTTGCTTGGAATTTCAGAAAGTGCGCTGAAAGCGCGGCTTAGGTCCGCGCGCGAACGTTTGTTCGCTCGCACGACTGCCGAGGCGATCCAAAGGGCACAGGAGTACAATTTGCTCTGACAGAAGCTTCGGCAGGTCGGTTTTCTCACCAACCTAGCTGGAGGCTACTATGCAGACGACGACCCTTTCTTTTCAGAACATGCACGCTCATGGGGCACTTTTTACCGACGTGCTGAAAGCCCGCCGTGAAACATTCATCGTCCAACGCGAATGGGATTTGCCGGAAGTCGATGGAATGGAATTTGACCAGTACGACACCCCGCAAAGCCGCTGGATCGCAGTTCACCATCTGGGCCGTGTTCTGGCCGGGATCCGGATGACCCCGACAACAGCGCGCTGCGGGATATCCAGCTACATGATCCGGGACGCCCAGCTTGGGCTGCTCGATTCGATCCCGCAGGATCTGCTTTTCGATCCCGCGCCGATCAACCCGCATATCTGGGAGACAAGCCGCGTGTTTGTCACCTCTGAGGTGCCGGCCAAGGCGCGGGTGCAGGTGCAGGCCAGCCTGATGGCCGAGATGGTGCGCACCGCGCGCGAAGAGGGCGCAACCCAACTTTTGGGGCTTTGCCCGCGCGCCTGGATGCGCTGGATGCGGCGGCTTGGCTACTCGACCGAGCATGTCGGCCCGTGCCTTGATATCGGCGGGTCGGACAATCAGGCGATCCTGATGCGGCTCAACTCGAACCTGCACTAGGGCGCTGACATGCAGCAAATCGAGGCGCAATCCCCGGGTTGGTGGGAGGGATTGCGCTTCACTCGGCCCGGACGGGCCGGTACGATTGCTCATGGCCGATCTCTTCGACACTGCCGGCGACCCCGCCGACATCCATTCGGCCGCAGGCCCGCGCCCCTTGGCGGATCGCCTGCGGCCCAAGCAGCTTGCCGACGTTGTGGGGCAGGACCAGGTGCTTGGCCCCGAGGCGCCGCTGGGTACGATGCTGGCCTCGGGCAGCCTGGGCTCGCTGATCTTCTGGGGCCCGCCCGGCGTCGGCAAGACCACGATCGCCCGGCTGCTGGCCGATGAAACCGATCTGCATTTCGTCCAGATCAGCGCCATCTTCACGGGCGTTGCCGATCTCAAGAAGGTCTTCGAGGCCGCCAAGCTGCGCCGCCAGACGGGACGCGGCACGCTGCTTTTCGTCGACGAGGTCCACCGTTTCAACAAGGCCCAGCAGGACGGCTTTCTGCCGCACATGGAAGACGGCACTATCCTTTTGGTGGGCGCGACCACGGAAAATCCGTCCTTCGAGCTGAACGCCGCCCTGATGAGCCGTGCCCAGGTGATGGTTCTCAAACGGCTCGAACTTGCCGATCTGGAGCTTCTGGCGCAACGCGCGGAGAAAGACCTTGGCCGCAAACTGCCGCTGTCCGGTGTGGCCCGCGAGGCGCTTTTGGAGATGGCCGATGGCGACGGCCGTGCGCTTCTTAATCTGATCGAGCAGGTGGCGGCCTGGAAAGTGAAAGGCCCGCTGGATACCGAGGCGCTGACCACGCGCCTGATGCGCCGCGCGGCGCAATACGACAAGTCCGGCGATGCTCATTTCAACCTGATCTCGGCGCTGCACAAATCGGTGCGCGGCTCGGACCCCGATGCCGCGCTTTACTGGTTTGCCCGGATGCTGGAGGGCGGCGAAGACCCGCGCTATCTTGCGCGCCGGATCACCCGGATGGCGGTCGAGGATATCGGCCTTGCCGACCCGCAGGCCCAGGCGCTTTGCCTGCAGGGTTGGGAGACATACGAGCGGCTGGGCTCGCCCGAGGGCGAACTGGCGCTGGCGCAGGCGGTGGTCTACCTCGCGCTTGCGCCGAAATCGAACGCCGCCTACGCCGCCTACAAGAATGCCCGCGGCGCGGCGAAAAAGACCGGCTCTGCGCCGCCGCCCAAGCACATCCTGAACGCGCCGACATCGCTGATGAAAGAGCAGGGCTATGGCGAAGGCTATGCCTATGACCACGACGCCGAAGATGGCTTTTCGGGGCAGGGCTATTTCCCCGAAGGCATGAAGCGCGGGATCTACTATCAGCCGGTCGAACGCGGCTTCGAGCGCGAGCTGAAACGGCGGCTGGACTACTTCGTGGGGCTGCGCGCCAAACGGGGCACGCCGCCCAAGAGCGGTTGACAACCGCCGCCCTTGCCCCGATGAGGGCGCCCATGATTTCAACGCTTCTCCAGGTGGCCCTTGGCGGCGCGATCGGTGCGTCGGCCCGGTATCTGGCCGGCGTGGCCGCGATCCGATTGCTTGGTCCGGGCTTTCCCTGGGCGACGGTCACGGTGAATATCGCGGGCTCGTTCCTGATGGGGGCGTTCGTGGTGCTTGCCGCGCATCGCGGGCTGACGCACATGTCGCCGCTGATCATGACCGGTCTTCTGGGCGGCTTCACCACGTTCTCGGCGTTCTCGCTGGATGCGGTGACGCTGTACGAGCGCGGCGCGATGGCGCAGGCGGCGGGCTATGTCGCGGGCTCGGTGATCCTTTCGATCGCGGGGCTCTTCGCCGGGATGGCAGTGGCGCGGGCGCTTTTCGCATGAGCGGGGTGCAGATGATCACGATCGGGCCGGACGAGGGCGATCAGCGGCTCGACCGCTGGTTCCGCCGGCGCTTTCCGCACGTCAGCCAGGGCCGCATCGAAAAGATGTGCCGCAAGGGTGAAATCCGCATCGATGGCGGACGCGCGAAGGGCTCTACCCGCATCACGGTGGGCCAGCAGGTCCGCGTGCCGCCATTGCCGGACACTGCGGCGCCTGCGCCGGCAAAACGCACCGAGATCAGCGATGCCGATGCGGAAATGATGCAACGGGCGGTGCTTTGGCGCGACGATCATATCATTGCGATCAACAAGCCGCCCGGCCTGCCCACGCAAGGCGGCAGCAAGCAGACCCGGCACGTGGACGGGCTGGCCGAGGCGCTGCGCTTCGGGCTGGACGACAAGCCGCGCCTCGTGCACCGGCTCGACAAGGACACCTCGGGCGTGCTGCTTCTGGCCCGCACCCGCAAGATGGCAAGCATGCTGACCGAGGCGTTCCGGGCCCGTGACACACGCAAGATCTACTGGGCTGCGGTGGCCGGTGTGCCGAAGCCGGCGATGGGCACGGTGCGATATGGCCTCGTCAAGGCGCCCGGGCATGGCCGGGGCGGGGAGGGCGAGAAGATGCTCTGCATCCATCCCCGCGATGTCGACACCACGCCCGGCGCAAAGCGCGCCACCACCGATTACGCGGTGTTCTCGGGCCTTGCCAGTCGCGCCGCCTGGCTTGCCCTGGTGCCGGTCACCGGCCGCACGCACCAGTTGCGCGCGCACATGGCAGAGCTGGGGCATCCGATCATCGGCGACGGCAAATACGGCGGCTCGGGGCAAGAGAACCTGGGCGACGGCTGGGGCGCGCAGCTGGGCGGAGAGCTAAGCCGCAAGCTTCACCTGCACGCGCGCTATCTGCGCTTTGTCCACCCTGTCACCGGGGCCGAGATCAACCTGACCGCGCCGCTGCCAGAGCACATGGAGCGGACCTGGGCGATGATGGACTGGCGCGCCGAAGACGCGCCGGTGGACCCGTTCGAGGATGAAGAATGGTCGCCCGTCTGACGCTTGCACTTTTCGATGTCGATGGCACGCTCGTCGACAGCCAGAGCCAGATCGCCGCGTCGATGCGCGCGGCTTTTGGCGCGGTGGATCTGCCCGCGCCGGCGCATGCCGCGGTTCTGTCGATCATCGGTCTGTCGCTGCCTCTGGCGATGCGCGCCCTCGCCCCGGGCGCAAGCGACGGCCAGATCGCAAAGCTGACTGGGGCCTACCGTGAGGCTTTTATCAAGCTGCGCCAGGATGGCGCGGTGCCCCCTCTTTATCCCGGCGCGGCAGAGCTTCTGGCGCGGCTCGCCGCACGGGACACGGTTTTTTTGGGGATCGCGACGGGCAAGGCGCGGCGCGGGCTTGATCACGTTCTGGCCGCGCACGGGCTTGACGGCGTCTTTCACACCGCGCAGGTGGCCGACGATCACCCGTCCAAGCCGCACCCGTCGATGGCCTTGCAGGCGCTGGCCGAGACCGGCGTCGAGCCGCGCGATTGCGTCATGATCGGCGATACCAGCTTTGACATGGAGATGGGCCGGGCCGCCGGGGTGCGTGCGGTCGGGGTCGGCTGGGGCTATCATGCGGCCGAAGCGCTCTTGCGCGCCGGCGCCGAAACGATCGTGGACGATTTTGCTGCTCTGGGCGCGGCTCTGGAACAGATATGGATGCGTGAGACGAGATGAGCGACTGGGCCGCAAAACGCTTCTGGCAGAACACGGAAATCCGAAAAACCGACGCCGGATACGAGGTAATGCTTGATTCGCGGCCGGTGCGGACGCCGGGGAAATTGCCGTTTTTTGTGCCGACAGAGCCTTTGGCGCGCAAGATCGCCGCCGAATGGCAGGCGCAGAACGACAAGATCGATCCGACCACGATGCCGGCCACGCGCACCACCAATTCGGCTATCGAAAAAGTGATGGTGCAGCAGGCAGAGGTGACCGCGCATCTGGCCGAGTACGGCGGTACCGATCTTCTGTGCTATCGCGCCGAGGGCCCCGAGGCCCTGATCGCGCGCCAGGCAGCCGCATGGGATCCGCTGCTGGACTGGGCGAGGCAAGAGCTGCACGCGCCTCTCAAGGTAACCTCGGGCGTAATGCCCGTCGCGCAGGATCCGGCCGCGCTTTTTGAACTATACAGGCAAATTGAGGCCTTTTCCGCCTTTGAGCTGGCGGCATTCTACGATCTTGTGACGCTTCCGGGATCGCTGGTGATCGGGCTGGCTGCGGCAAGGCGCCTTCTTCCGCCCGAGGAGCTGTGGGAGAGGGCGTGCGTCGACGAGGCCTGGCAAATCGAGATCTGGGGCTACGACGACGAAGCCGAGCGCGTCAACCAATTGAAACGCCGCGCGTTTCTCGATGCCGCAGAGTTTCTCTTTCTTGTGCAATCGGCCTGATAACCGCCTGCGCAAAAGGCAGTGCTGAAACCGCTCTTTACCCACCGTCAATTAAGGGCCGTTTCGGCCCAAATCGCTTGACCTCAGCGGAAGTTTGCCCAAAGTTAGCTCCGCAGCGTGGGAAAAGCTACACGCAGTATCACCCCGGCTGGTAAAACAGGCCGGACAAACCGCTCTAACAGGGGCGGAAATCAGGATGAGGAAAAACATGAACAAATCCGTATTTTTTGGCGCTCTTACTGTTGCTGGCCTGATGGCTGGTGCAGCAGCGGCGACCACCCTTGAGGACGTCAAGGCGCGCGGCAAGCTGAACTGCGGTGTGACCACCGGCGTTCCCGGCTTCGCCGAGCCCGATGCAAACGGCGTGTGGCAGGGCTTCGACGTGGCCGTGTGCCGCGCTGTTGCAGCCGCAGTGCTTTCTGATTCGACCGCCGTCGAGTTTGTCCCGACCACCGGTAAGACCCGCTTTACAGCGCTTGCCTCGGGCGAGATCGACATGCTGGCCCGGAACACCACCTGGACCTTCAGCCGCGACGTTGACCTGAAGTTCGAATTCACCGGCGTGAACTACTACGACGGTCAGGGCTTCATGGTTCCCAAGGCACTGGGCGTGACCTCGGCAAAAGATCTGGACGGCGCGACCGTCTGCATCCAGACCGGCACCACGACCGAGCTGAACCTGGCTGACTTCTTCCGTGCAAACGGCATCAGCTACGAGCCCGTTCCGATCGAAACCGGCGCCGAGGCCGTCCAGCAGTACATCGCTGGCGCTTGCGACGTCTACACCACGGACGCCTCGGCCCTGGCCGCTCAGCGCGCCAACTTCGAGGTTCCCGGCGATCACGCTCTGCTTCCCGAGATCATCTCCAAAGAGCCGCTCGGCCCGCTGGTTCGCCATGGCGACAACGAGTGGGGCGACATCGTCCGCTGGACGCTGAACGCGCTGATCACCGCTGAAGAGCTTGGTGTGACCTCGGTCAACATCGAAGAGCTTTCGGCTGGCACCAACAACCCCGAGATCAACCGTCTGTTGGGCGCCGAAGGTGAGCTGGGCTCGATGCTCGGCCTTGAGCCCGAATGGGCCAAGCGCGCGGTCGCCGCTGGCGGCAACTACGGTGAGGTCTTCGAGCGCAACATCGGTGAAGCAACGCCGATCGGTCTGGCCCGCGGACTGAACGCGCAGTGGACCGATGGTGGCCTGATCTACTCGCCGCCGTTCCGGTAAGACATACTTGAAAAGGGCGCTCTCGGGCGCCCTTTTCGCATCTGAATTCGACCACGACCGACGACCACAAAAGCTGGCACCTGCACGCGCCAATGACGTGCACTTCGATAGCGCCAGGCAGAATAGGGAACGTCCCAGATGGCTACACTCGCCGACCCCATAAAGGAGTCGTTCCGGCCCTCGATGCTGTTGAACGACACGCGGTACCGATCGCTCACATTCCAGTTCATCGCGCTTGTTGCGATCATTGCCACGATGGCCTTCATCGGCGGCAACCTGGTGCGCAACCTCGCCGAGGCGGGGTTGAATATCAGCTACGATTTTCTGGGAGCGCAGGCCGGGTACGACATCAACCAACGTCCGATCCCCTATGAAAGCACGGACACGCATGGCCGCGCCGCGATTGTGGGGCTGCTGAACACGCTGATCGTCGCGATCCTGGGCTGTATCACGGCCACCGTGATTGGCGTCGTCGCCGGTGTTCTGCGCCTGTCGCCGAACTGGCTGGTGCGCAAGATCATGGCGATCTATGTCGAGATGTTCCGCAACGTGCCGGTGCTGATCTGGATCCTGATCATCTTTTCCATCATGATCTCGGCCACGCCCGCCCCGCGCGACTTCCGCGGCGAGGACCCGACGGCCTCGATGATGCTGTTTGACAGCGTGGCGGTCACCAACCGCGGTGTCTTCATGCCCAAGCCGTTGCTGGGCGACGGCTCGATGCTGGTTATCGGCATCTTCATCGCCTCGATCATCGGCATCTTCTTCTTCCGTCGCTATGCGCGCAAACAGCTTTTCGATCATGGCCGGCTGATCCCGACCTTATGGCCGTCCGTGGGGCTCTTTTTCATCCCCGCCATTCTTGCCCAGATCGTTCTGGGCGGCCCGATTACCTTGGAATATCCCGAACTGAAGGGCTTCAACTTCCAGGGCGGCACGACGATCCGCGGCTCACTGATCGCGCTGTGGTTCGCGCTTGCGATCTACACCGGCGCCTTCATCGCCGAGAACGTCCGCGCCGGTATCCTGGCCATCTCGAAGGGCCAGACAGAGGCCGCTGCGGCATTGGGCCTTCGCCCGGGCCGGATCATGAACCTGGTGGTGCTGCCGCAGGCGCTGCGGGTCATCATCCCGCCGCTGATCTCGCAATACCTCAACATCACGAAGAACTCCTCACTCGCCATTGCCGTGGGCTACATGGACCTTACCGGTACGCTGGGCGGCATCACGCTGCTTCAGACCGGCCGGGCGATCGAGGCAGTTCTGCTGCTGATGCTGTTCTACCTGACCATCAGCCTGCTGATCTCGTTCTTCATGAACATCTACAACAACGCCATGAAGCTGAAGGAGCGCTAGGATGTCTGACACTCATGCACAAAGCGTCGCCTTCGTCCGCGAGACAGAGCTTCCACCCGCGCCGCCGCCGGTCACCGAAACCGGCGCGATCAAGTGGGTGCGCGAGAACCTGTTTTCAGGCTGGTTCAACACGCTTCTGACCGTTGTCGCCTTCTACTTCGTCGCGCGCATCCTGTTCTTCGTGTTCCCGTGGTTCTTCAACGGGGTCTGGGACGCGGCCAGCATTCGTGAATGCCGCGATGTCCTTGGCGGTGCGACCGGGGCCTGTTTCGCTGTTCTGGTCGATCGCTGGGACCACCTGCTCTTTGGCTTCAAGTACCCGCCAGACGGCTATTGGCGCATCGTCGTGGCGTTTATCCTGCTGCTTGGCGCAGCCGCGCCGGCGCTGTTCAGCAAGCTGCCGCGCCGGCTGTTGCTGTTCACCGCGCTTTATCCCTTCGTGGCCTACTGGCTGATCTGGGGCGGCTCGCTATGGCTGCCCATGACGATCCTTGGCATCATCATCGCGACCGGGCTTGTCTTCCGGGCGGTCTCTTCGCAGATCCCGGTCAACATGCGGCAGATGGTTGCCGCGGCGATCGGCATGATCTGCGGCGTGGGCCTGTCCTACCTGCTGTTCATCGGTGCCAAAGAGCTGGTGTTCATCGCCAACTCGATCGGCACGGCCTCGCTGGGTACGTCGTTCGCCTATGGCGTCTTCTGGCTGCTGGCGATCTTCACGTTCGTGTTCTTTATCCCGATGGGGATGTTCGTCGGTTACGCGATTTACAACAGCTACGAGGATGGCGGGCTGGTTTCGGTCGTGACCGCGCTGCTTTTCATCTACGCAGCGCTCGTCTACCTGCTGGCCCCGATTGCGTCTGGCCTGAACGCGGTGATCCCGATCGAGCTTCAGGCGGTTGCCTCGCGCGATCTGGGCGGCTTCATGCTGAACATGATCCTGGGCACGGTCTGCGTGTCGCTGTCGCTTCCGCTGGGCATCGTGCTGGCGCTGGGCCGGCAGTCCAACATGCCGCTGATCAAGGGCGTCTGCGTCGTCTTCATCGAGTTCATTCGGGGCGTTCCGCTGATCACGCTTCTCTTCGTGGCAAACGTGATGCTGGCCTACTTCATGCCGCCGGAATCGAACTTCGATCTGATCCTGCGGGTGATCATCATGATCACGATGTTCTCGGCGGCCTATATCGCCGAGGTGATCCGCGGGGGTCTCGCAGCCCTGCCGAAGGGGCAGTACGAGGCCGCCGACAGCCTTGGCCTGGATTACGCGCGGTCCATGCGCCTCATCATCCTGCCGCAGGCCCTGAAGATCTCGATCCCGGGCATCGTGAACGTCGCCGTGGGCCTCTTCAAGGATACGACGCTGGTGTCGATCATCTCGATGTTCGACCTGGTGGGGATGATCCGCGGACCCATCCAGAACTCGACCGAGTGGATCAGCGTCTATTGGGAAGTGTACGGCTTCGGCGCCATGCTCTTCTTCATCGTTTGCTACTCGATTTCGCAATACTCACAATGGTTGGAGCGGCAGCTTCAGACCGATCATCGCTGATAAGGGGCCGGACACATGGCTATGACGGATCAAGCACCAGGCAAGATGGGCATCTCGGACGAGGTCGCCATCGAAATCCGCAACATGAACAAGTGGTACGGTACGTTCCACGTGCTGCGCGACATCGACCTTACCGTGCAACGCGGTGAGCGGATCGTGATTTGCGGGCCTTCGGGTTCGGGCAAGTCGACCCTTATCCGCTGCATCAACGCGCTGGAAGAGCACCAGAAAGGCACCATTACGGTGGACGGCACGTTGCTGTCATCGGATCTGAAAAACATCGACACGATCCGCTCGGAAGTGGGCATGTGCTTTCAGCACTTCAACCTCTTTCCGCACCTGACCATTCTGGAGAACTGCACGCTGGCGCCGATCTGGGTGCGCAAGATCCCCAAGCGGGAGGCCGAAGAGACGGCGATGCACTTCCTGAAGAAGGTCAAGATCCCCGAGCAGGCCGACAAGTATCCCGGTCAGCTTTCGGGCGGTCAGCAGCAGCGTGTGGCGATCGCCCGCTCGCTGTGCATGCGGCCGCGCATCATGCTCTTCGACGAGCCGACCTCGGCACTTGACCCAGAGATGATCAAGGAAGTGCTCGACACCATGATCGAGCTGGCCGAAGAGGGCATGACGATGCTCTGCGTGACCCACGAGATGGGGTTCGCCCGCCAGGTCGCCAACCGCGTGATCTTCATGGATGCCGGCCAGATCGTCGAGCAGAACGAGCCCGAAGAATTCTTCAACAATCCCAAATCGGATCGGACCAAGTTGTTCCTGTCGCAGATTCTGGGGCACTGACATGAGACTGCTTGGCATCCGGTTCTGTTCGGTTGCCAAGGACAAGGATGCAGCCAGCCTGGCGGATGCGTTTGCACGCCTGGGACTGGAACAGGGATTTGGCGCCGGGGAACACACGTTCTCCGGCGCTGTCTTTCCGGCAGTGGATTCCAGTTGGATCGAGATCTGGCCGTCGGGCGAGGGGATGCCCGAAGGCATGATGTTGCAGCTTGTGGTCGATGATGCCGATGCCTTTGCCAGCCATGCGCGCGAAAACGGCCTGTCGCCGGTGGGGCCGACCGATGCTCATGGTGAGCGGCTTTACTATCTGATGATGCCGGGCGGTCTGAACCTGTCGTTCCAGTCCCAGCTTTAGGCGGCGCTAGCCCAACTCGCGCGGGACCACGAAATGGCGCACCTGGCCGTCTCCCCAGCCGATATCTTTCCAGCCCTTCGCCTCAAAGCCCAGAACGAGCGTCGCGCAGGTCGGGTATTTGTCGAATTGCGGGTGATCCGGGGCCTCTGCTACGAGGCGCGCCGCGAAGTCGGCGATGCCGGGGTTGTGCCCGATCAGCATGAGGGTCCGGGCCGATCCCGTCTGCGCGACCGACAGCATCGATTGCGCACTGGCGTGGTAGAGCGCCGGGTCGCTGTGCATCGCAACAGCGCCCTCCAGGTGCTCTGCGATCAAGGACCAGGTATCCACGGTTCGCCGGGCGCCGGACAGGATCACTTCTCCCGGGACTAGATCGTGCCCGGCCAGCCAAGTGCCAACCGCGCCCGCCGATTTGCGCCCGCGATCGTTCAGCGGCCGGTCGAAATCATCGAGCGACGGGTCTTGCCAGCTGGATTTGGCATGGCGGGTAAGGATCAGGGTCAGGCTCATCGGTGAAAATAGCTCATATGATAGGCCGACTGCGCGGGCAGCCGGGAATAAGTCTGTCCGGCCGGGCAGCTTCGGCGCACCTTGCACCCGCCCGTCAGGCAATCCTGCCCCGGCACGGTCTCAAGGTAATCGTGACACGCCACCGCATCGAATGGCGCCGCCGATAGCGCGCCAACCGGACACGCGCTGAGACATGGGCGCGCCGCGCAGCTATTACAAGGGTTAAGCCCGCCTGGCGTCACCGAAATTTCGTGATCGAAGGCCAGCGCGCCGCGGTAAGAGACCATCAGGCCGGCGCGCTCATGAACCAGAAGACCCACCGGTGACAGCCACGCCCGCCCCGAGGCAAGCGCCCAGCGGATGAAGGGCTGATAAGGCGGGCCGCCAAACGGAAAGAGCGCTGCGGCGGTCAAGGATTGCGCCAGATCGCCGACAATCCGGCGCGACCAGCGATCAAGAGGGTCCTTGGTGCCGTCTGCGAACTCGGGCTGGGCGGTGACATGGGCCCAGAAGCCCGGCTCGGCTGGGCCAAGCAGGACAATGGTTTTGCAGCCATCCGGCGCGGCGTCGCCGGGCTGCGGCGCGAAGGCGCCCATGATTTCCAGATGTACGGCCCCCGCGGCGCGGGCGATCTGCGCCAGATCAGCCGTCATCGCGCGGGGCGCGGATCAGGCTACCCGCACCGTGGTCGGTGAAAAGCTCCAGCAGGCAGGCATTGGGCGCCCGGCCGTCCAGGATGACAACGGCGCGTACGCCGCCCTCGATCGCCATCAGGGCGGTCTCGGTCTTGGGGATCATGCCGCCGGCGATGGTGCCATCTGCGGTCAACGCGCGGATCTGCTTGGGCGTCAACTCGGTGACGACCTCGCCGGCGCTGTTCTTGACCCCCTCCACATCGGTGAGCAGCAAAAGCCGGTCTGCTTCGAGGCTGGCTGCGATTGCGCCAGCGGCGGTGTCTCCGTTCACGTTGAAAGTCTCGCCGTTCGTGCCCGCCCCGATCGGTGCAATGACCGGGATCGTATCCGCTTCGGCAAGCGAGCGCAGGAAGGCGGGGTTCATCTTCGCGGGCGTGCCGACGAAGCCCAGATCGGGATTGGTCTGGGTGCAGACCATCACGTTGGCATCCTTGCCCGACAGGCCCACGGCCTTGCCGCCCTGCGCATTGATGGCTTGCACGATGCGCTTGTTGACCTGCCCTGACAGCACCATTTCGACCACCTCGACGGTGGCGGCGTCGGTAACGCGCTTGCCGTTCACGAACTCCGACTTGATCTTCAGCTTGTCCAGCATCTCGTTGATCATCGGGCCGCCGCCATGCACGACCACCGGATTGACGCCAACCTGCTGCATCAGCGCGATGTCGCGGGCGAAGCTGTCCATCGCGGCATCGTCGCTCATGGCGTGACCGCCGAACTTGATGACAACGGTCGCGCCGTCATAGCGCTGCAGGTAGGGCAGCGCTTCGGATAGGGTTCGGGCGGTGGCGATCCAGTCGCGTCTCATGGCGGTTTGCTTTTTCATCAAGTGTCTCTCCAAGGCCCCTGTTACGGCCTTGGGCAGCGGCGCTCAAGGGGGCGGGGGCACTCCTCAGACCAGCGTTGCGATGATCCCGCGCAAGCTATCGATGCCTGCGCCCTTCTCCGAAGACGTCAGCACCATCTGAGGAAAGGCCGCCGGATGGTTTGCCAGCGCGCCGCGGACCTGCGCCAGCATCGCCTCGCGTTCGGCCGCTTTGACCTTGTCGGCCTTGGTCAGCACCACCTCGAACGTCACGGCAGCCTTGTCGAGCAGGCCCATGATCTCGTCATCGACAGGTTTGACACCGTGCCGCGCATCGATCAGCACGAAGGCCCGCCGCAGCGTTTGGCGCCCCGCCAGGTAGGACTTCAGAAGCCGTTGCCATTTCTCGACCACCTTCACCGGGGCATTGGCAAAGCCATAGCCGGGCAAGTCCACCAGGTAGTGTTCGGGCCCTTGCGTGAAATAGTTGATCTCTTGCGTGCGACCGGGTGTGTTGGAGGCGCGCGCCATCCCGCGTCGGCCGGTGAGTGCGTTGATAAGAGAGGATTTCCCGACATTCGACCGGCCGGCAAAGCACACCTCGATGCGGTCGGCGGGCGGCAGCCCGTCCATCGCAACGACGCCTTTGACAAACGCGGTGTCACCGGCAAAAAGCTTGCGGCCTGCCTCGATGGCCGCATCGTCCGGTTCGGCAAGGGGAAAAGGCAGCATCAGGCGGCAAGGGTGACGCGGTCACCGACCTTGATCGTGCCGGAGTTTGCCGCGACGGCGTGAAGCCCGAAGAAAGCCTCTTGTCCGGCGGCTTCGAGATGCGCCAGAACGTTTTCGTCGCGCTGCCCGGTGTCGGGGTTGGCTTCGGTGGCGCGGCAGCGCTCGATCCGTTCGCGAATGTCGAAGCGGACATCGCCGATAACAAGGGTCTTGCCGACCCATTCGGTCTCGGCCCAAGGGGCCAGACCGTCGATCCACAGGTTGCCCCGGAACCGTCCAGACGCAAGCGGCGCGCCGGCCATTGCGCCAAGCGCATCCAGCGAACTGGTCGAAAGGATGCTGATCGAGGGATAATCGCTGTCGGTCATGCCGACCTTGCCGCCGCGAACGATACGGGCGGAGCGTGCCCGCCCTTGAGGGATCAGCGGCGCGGACCAGTCCAGCAACGCCGCGTCATCCTTGCCGGGCTGAAAGGTGATCGAGCCAAGATCAGGATGGGTCATGGTGATCGTGCAGCTGGCGGGGTCGAGCGAAGACCAAATCGCCATCAATCCCGGAGCTTTGGCCCCGCGCGAGAATGCCTGGCACGGCGACCAGCCGATATCGGGCACCATCGCGGCTTCGTGCGCCACCGCCCAGTGGCGATCCCACGGCAGAGTGGCGCCAACGGTAACCTCAACGCCGGTCAGCGCCTCGCGGCCGTGACTCTTGACCGGGTAGCGCCAGATCTCGCCCAGGCGCGCGGTCATTTCTTCGGCTTGTTGGACTTGTTGGCGGCTTCCGGTGGTTCGGGCTTGTCACGTTTGAAACTGCCCATGATGTTGCCGAAAACGTCCGGTTTGTAACCCTGGCTTCGCATGATCAGGTATTGCTGCGTGAAGGTGATCGTGTTGTTAGCGATCCAGTAGATCACGAGGCCCGAGGCAAAGCTGCCCAGCATGAACATGAACACCCACGGCATCCACGCGAAAATCATCGCTTGGGTGGGATCTGTCGGCGCGGGGTTCAGTTTCTGCTGCAGCCACATCGAGATGCCCAGCAAGAGCGGCAGGATGCCGATGAAGATCAGTGCCAGGATGCTGCCCGGCTCGGGCGCGGCCCAGGGCAGGACGCCCCAGAGGTTGTAGATCGAGCTTGGATCGGGCGACGACAGGTCCTGGAAATAGCCGAACCAGGGCGCGTGGCGCAGCTCGATGGTGACGAAGATCACCTTGTAAAGCGAGAAGAAGATCGGGATCTGCAAGAGGATCGGCAGGCAGCCCGAGGCCGGATTGACCTTTTCCTTCTTGTAAAGCGACATCATCTCTTGCTGCAGCTTCTGGCGGTCGTCGCCGGCGCGTTCCTTGATCTTCTCCATCTCGGGCTGAAGCTCTTTCATCTTCGCCATAGAGACGTACGACTTGTAGGCCAGCGGAAACAGGATGGCCTTGATGATCAGCGTCAGCGTGATGATCGACCAGCCCATATTGCCGATGATGCCATTGAGCGTGTGCAACAGCCAGAAAATCGGCTTTGTCAGGAAGAAGAACCAGCCCCAGTCGATGCTGTCGATGAAGCGGTAGATGCCGGCGCTGCTTTCGTATTCGCGGATGGCCTCCCATTCCTTGGCACCGGCGAAAAGCTTGGTCTGCACCGAGGCCGATCCGCCCGCCGGCACATCAACGGCCGTCATGCTGGCCGTGGCCACGAAGAGATCGCTGCCGGGCACGTATTGCAGGGCGGCGTTGAAGGTCTGACCGGCGTCCGGGACGACCGTAGTCATCCAGTAGTGATCGGTGAAGCCGACCCAGCCGTTGCCCTCGACATTCACTACGTCCGCCGAAGCGCCCCAACCGGCCTCTGGCCCGAAGTCGCGCAGATCGCCGTAATCGAACTCTTCCAGTTCCTGCCCGTTCTGGCGGATTGCGCCTTCGTGGATGATGAAAAAGCCCTTCTGGTCGCTTGGCTCGCCGTGGCGGAAGACGCGCGCATAAGGTCCAAGCCGTACCGGCGCGCCTGTCGGGTTCTCCACGCTTTGAGTCACGGTGAAAAGGAAGTCTTCATCGACCGCGATCTGCCGCCGGAAGATCATGCCTTGCGGGCTCGTCCATTCCAGGGTGACCGGGTCTTGCGCTGTCAGTGTGTCGTTGCCGGCAACGCTCCAAAGCGTCGAGGCGCCCGGCACGTCGTCGCCGGTCAGCCCGCCGGTGGGGGTCCAGCCATAGGTGGCGTAGTAGGCTTCGGGTTCGCCTTCGGGGATCAGCAAGGTGACGATGGGCGAGCCGTCGTCAAGCGTCTCGCGGTATCCTTTCAGCGCCAGATCGTCGATTCGGCCGCCCAGAAGTGAGATCGAGCCTTCCAGGCTGCCCGTGTCGATCGTAACCCGCGGCGCATCGGCGGCGGCCTCTTGCGCCGGCGCAGAGGCCGCCACTGCCGGCGCGCTTGGTTCGGCGCCCGTCTGGGGCACCGCGAGTGGTGCCGCGCCGGGCACCGTCGGCGCCTCTGTGGTGGGGGTCTCCTGGACGGGCTCGGGCTCGGGCGGCGGGAACAGCACGAACCACACGAGGATGACAAGAAAGCTCAGCGCAGTCGCCAGGATCAGGTTCTTATTCTGATCGTCCATTGAGGGATACCACCAGTCCTTTAAGGGTCAGAGTGGTTCAACAGTCCGACGCCCCAAAGGTCAAGCCGATTTCCCCGATCAGCGCCGATCCCGCGGCAGATTTCCGATCTGCTTGCCGTCATTGCCGGCCGAGATCCGGGGCATGCTTCGGGCAAGCTCGGCTTGGTGCGCGGTCAGCCATTGCGCAACCTCGTCAGAGGCGATCGGGCCGCAGATTGCAGTGCCCTGAAGATGGCCGCAGCCAAGCTGCGAGAGCTGCACGCGTTCATCGCGGGTTTCAACGCCGGCGGCCAGGGTGTCGATCTCCAGCTGTTCGGCCATGGTCAGGATGCCCGAGACCAGTTTTTTCTGGCTGTGATCGCTGTCGATGCGGGCAATGATGGGTCGCGGGATCTTGACGCGGGAAATGCCAAAGCGCTGGATCGCGGCCAAGCCGGCGTTGCCGGTGCCAAAGCCATCGAGATCGACGGCCGTGCCAAGCGCGCGGAGCCGCGACAGGTTGCGGGCGACGATATCGTCATGCTTTCTCTCCAAAACCGCCTCGCTGACCTCGATCGTCAGGTCCGTGGCCGGAAGATCGAACCGGTCAAGCTCCCACATCACCTTGTCGAGCAATTTGGCGTTGCGCAGCGTGTCCACCGAGAAGTTGACGGCGACGCGGGGCACAAGCTTGGTGGTGTCATTCCAGCTGCGCATCGAAATGAGGGCGCGGCGCAGCATCAACTCGTCGAGAAGTTCCGACAGGCCGACCTCTTCGATGATAGGCAGAAAATCCTGCGGCAAAAGCACGCCGCGCTCGGGGTGATCCCAGCGCGCCAGCGCCTCGACACCGGTGACCTCGCCGAAATCCGCAGAGATTTGAGGCTGAAACCATGGCGTTATGGCGTTGCTTGACAGCGCATCGGACAGCTCATCGATCAGCGCGCCGGCGAACTTGCGCCGGTTCGGCATATCCGCACTGAACGCGCGCACGACGCTGGTTCCGTGCACCATCGCTTCGTTCAGAGCGGCATCGGCCGCATCCAGAAGATCGGATGCGCTGGGTCCGGGGCATCGATTCGGCTGGCAAAAGCCGACCGAGACCGACACGTAGACCCGCGCGGCGTTGATACTGAACGCCTCATCGAAGGCGCCTTGAATACGCGCCGCCAATTGCAGCAGCACTTCAAGTTCGCGGCGCTGTCCGGTTACCAGAAAGTGGGCAAATCGTCCGGGTTCGAGCACCGACAGCATGTCGTCGCCGCGCACGAAATCGCGCAGGCGGTCTGCTGCGGCCTTGACGATCTGATCGCGGCCGGAATTCCCGAACCGCTTCACAAGTTCATCCAGATCGTCGATCGAAATCGCCAGGGCGGCGCTGGTCATCTCGCCGCCGTCGCGGGTATGGGTTATCGCATCGACCTTGCCAGCGATGTTCTGAGCAAGCGGAAGCCCGGTCAGGGCGTCTTCTTCCCTTTGGCCGGCAGGGTCTGACACGCTCAGGGCGCCAGCGGCCGCCATCGTCGCCGGAACCGTCAACGCGGCGGCGATCAGGGCACGCTCGCCCCCGATCCAGTAGGCGGCCAGGGTAATGGCCGGCAAGAACGCCACGATTTGCGGCCCAGACAGAACAGTTGAGTGAAGCCGCAGGTAGAGCCGACCAAGCCGCTGTGACAGGTTTTGCATGTACAATTCGTCCTCGCCCAGTCGCCCGCCGACGCGGACGCCGCCCGACACTAGGTCGTTGCCCTCAGGGGCGGGTTAACACGGGTGTTATTTGCGCGGAGGACTTGAGGAAAATTGCGCCTATTCGGGACCGGCCCGAAGCGAAAGGGCGGCGAAATCGAAGAGCTTGGGGTCGAGCAGATGCGAAGGGCGGGCGTTGGTCAGCGCGCGAAAGAGCACTTGCCTGCGGCCCGGATGGGTCTTTTCCCAGCTATCCAGGATCGCCTTGACCTGCTGGCGCTGCAATCCGTCCTGGCTGCCGCACAGATCGCACGGGATGATCGGATAGCCCATCTTCTGCGCGAACGTGGCGCAATCGGCCTCGGCCACGTGGGCGAGCGGGCGATAGACGAAGAGATCGCCTTCCTCGTTGACCAGTTTCGGCGGCATGGTGGCCAGCCGGCCACCGTGAAAAAGGTTCATGAAGAAAGTCTCAAGGATATCGTCGCGATGATGGCCGAGCACTACGGCCGAGCAACGCTCTTCGCGCGCGATCCGGTAGAGATTGCCGCGCCTTAGCCGCGAGCACAAGGCGCAGAAGGTGCGGCCCTCAGGCACCTTGCCCGTCACGATGGAATATGTGTCCTGGTATTCGATGCGGTGCGGCACGCCCATGCCCTGCAAGAACTCCGGCAGGACCGTCGCGGGAAAGCCCGGTTGGCCCTGATCGAGGTTGCATGCCAGGATTTCGACCGGCAGAAGCCCACGCCATTTCAGCTCATAAAGCGCGGCAAGAAGCGTGTAGCTGTCCTTGCCACCCGACAGGCACACAAGCCAGCGCGCGCCGGGCTCTATCATCCCGTAAGCGTCGATCGCCTCGCGCGTCTGCCGGATGATCCGTTTGCGCAGTTTCTTGAATTCGGTCGTGGATGGCGCGCCGGCAAAAAGCGGGTGGATCTCATCGCTGTCGTCAAGCATCACGAGGCCTTTCGATTTTGGCACGGACGTATCAGGTGTCGGCGGCGCTGCAAAGACTGCACGATAAGTCATCCGGGCGAGCGCGCCGCGCGTAGAAGAGCAAAGCACAGGAGATCCCCGATGCGATACCTCGCGATTGCAGCCATCGCGCTTCTTGCCGCCTGCACCGGCAAACCGGCGCTTGAGGACGAAATACTGAGCGACCGCCAGTTGAACCTGGAAGAGTTCTTCGATGGCCAGCTTGTCGCCTATGGGCAGTTCCAGGATGTCTTCGGCACTGTCCGGCGCCGCTTCGAGGTGAAGATCGATGGCACCTGGGATGGCGAGGCACTGACACTGGTGGAAGATTTCGTCTACGAGGACGGATCGACCGAGCAGCGTATCTGGAGCTTGCAGAAAACCGGGGCCGACACTTGGACCGGCACTGCGCCCGGTGTGATCGGAACAGCGAGTGGCACTGAAAGCGGCGATGCGTTCAACTGGCGCTACGAGATCGATCTGCCAGTCCCGGACGGCACGCTGCGAGTAACATTCGATGACTGGATGTGGCTGATGTCGGAGGACCGGCTTTTGAACCGGGCGTACATAAAGCGGTTCGGCGTCGATATCGGCGAAGTAATCATATCGTTCGAGAAGCTTGGCTAGGATGCCGCAAGTGGCAGGTCGCGGAGCCTCCGGCGGCGATATTTGAAACACTTGGAAGCTTGGGGCGGCGCTTTGACGGCAAGTCGGTATGCGTGGCGCGGCGCTTACTTGTCGGGCACGTCGTCCACGCCCATCCCTCCCCAGGGATGGCAGCGCGCAATGCGCTTTGCCGCAAGCCAGCTTCCCCTGATCCCGCCATGCTTGCGCAAGGCTTCCAGCGCGTAGGCCGAACAGGTTGGATCAAAGCGGCACGAGCGGCCGATCCACGGGGAAAGAAGCAGCCGGTAGGCGCGTACCGGGAGCGACAGGACCCAGGCCAGCGGGCTCATGAGCCGGGCTCGTGGATGCGCCTGAGGGCGCGGCGCAGGTCGGTCTGTATCTCTGTCATCGGGGCGTCTGTTGTGGCGTTCGCTCGCCCGATCAGGACGTAATCCCAGCCTTGCCTGCCATGCGCTGGCAGAACGAAGCCGGCCGCCGTGCGCAGCCGCCGCTTGGCGCGATTGCGCTGCACGGCGCCGCCGACTTTCTTCGAGCAGGTATAGCCGATGCGGATCACGTCATGCGGCGCTTCGCCCGGATCCCGCTTGCGCGCTTGCAGGACGAAGTTGCCTGTCGCCTGCCGCCGCGCCCGCGAGGCGCGCAGGAAGTCGCGGCGCTTCTTGAGAACCTCCAGACGCGATGACACCGCCGGCGCGATCCCGGCGGCTCCGCGTTTGGGGGCTGCCTTGGATGCGTCCGGCGGTGTCATGACGTCTTGCCCTTCGGCAGCGGCTTATGCGCTGAGGTGCTTGCGACCCTTGGCGCGGCGGGCGTTCAGGATTTTGCGGCCGGCCTTGGTGGCCATGCGCGCACGAAACCCGTGGCGCCGCTTACGCACCAGGTTTGAAGGTTGAAATGTGCGTTTCATCGCGCGGTCTCCGTCGGTCTTGGCGCAGCCTTTGCAGGATTCGGGCGCCACATGTGATCTCGAAGCCCGCTCTTTAGGGGCATCACAGGGGCAAGTCAACGCGGCCCGGCCCGCCAATTGCAACAATCAGGCCGAAAAACACCCCGGTATGTTACATCCGGCCCCGTTTTGCGCCGGCTTCTCACGAAACCGGTCACCCGACATCAAGGCGGCGTGAACGCCGCTTGGGCTTTCTGGCGACAGTCTCATGTTTTGCGGTACGCATCCGAGTAATTCACCCACGGGACAGATAGTATGGCCGATATGACAACACCTTCTCCGGACGCGGGCGACAAGTCGCCCTGGCTGAGGCGACTGCCGCTGATCGTTATCCTCTGCGTCGCAGCGATCGGGGCGTTTACCTTGCGCGACTATCTCAGCTTCCAGGCACTGGCGGACAATCGCGAGGCGCTGATCGCGTTCCGTGATGCCAATTACGTCTCGACGGTGATCGTCTTTGTCGCGGCCTATATCGTGATCGTGGCCTTCTCGCTGCCCGGCGCGACCATCGCCACGCTGACGGGCGGGTTTCTCTTTGCGACCTTCCCGGGGGCACTTTTCAACATCACCGGCGCGACGATCGGCGCTACGATCATCTTTTTGGCCGCGCGCTGGGGCTTGGGCGAAAGACTGGCCGCGCGCATGGACGCCTCGGACGGCGCGGTGCGCCGCATCAAGGAGGGGATCGACGAGAACCAGTGGTCGATGCTGTTCCTGATCCGGCTGGTGCCGGCGGTGCCGTTCTTCGTGGCCAACCTGGTGCCCGCTCTTGTGGGTGTCCCGCTTTTCCGGTTCGTCGTCTCGACATTTCTTGGCATCATACCCGGCGCAGTGGTCTACACCTCGGTCGGCGCCGGGCTGGGCGAGGTCTTCGCCCGCGGCGAGACCCCCAATCTTGGCATCATCTTCGAGCCGCAGATCCTGCTGCCAATCCTCGGGCTGTGCGCGCTTGCCGCCCTTCCCATCGTTCTCAAGGCCCTGCGCGGCAAGAAAGGCCTTTAAGACATGAACCGGATCAAGACAGATATCTGCATCATCGGTGCAGGCTCGGGCGGGCTTTCTGTTGCAGCGGGCGCGGCGCAAATGGGCGCAAGCGTGGTGCTTCTGGAAGGCCACAAGATGGGCGGCGACTGCCTGAACTACGGCTGTGTGCCCTCCAAGGCGCTGATCGCCGCGGCCAAGCATGCCCACGCGATGCAGAGCGGCGCGAGCTTTGGCGTGTCGCCCGTGATGCCCCAGGTGAGCTATGCCGGCGCGAAGGACCACGTCCATAGCGTGATCGAGACCATCGCGCCTGTAGACAGCCAGGAACGGTTCGAAGGCTTTGGCGTCAACGTCATTCGCGAATATGGCCGGTTCATCTCGCAGACCGAGGTGCAAGCTGGCGACACGGTCATCGAGGCGCGGCGTTTCGTGATCGCGACCGGGTCCGGCCCGTTTGTGCCGCCGATCCCGGGCATCGAGGATGTGAAGGTCTATACCAACGAAGACATCTTCGATCTGCGCGAACGGCCCGAACACCTGCTGATCGTCGGCGGCGGCCCGATCGGCATGGAAATGGCGCAGGCCCATATCCGTCTTGGCTCGAAAGTCACGGTCATCGAGGGCGACAAGGCGATGAACAAGGACGATCCCGAGCTTGCGGCCATCGTGCTGGACAAGTTGCGGGCAGAGGGCATCGCGATCGAAGAGGATGCAATGGCCTCGAGCATCCGCAAGACTGGCGATGCCATCGAGATCGAGACCAAGGACGGCCGGGTCTTCAGCGGCAGCCACGTGTTGATGGCGGTCGGGCGCAAGGTGAACATCGACAAGCTTGACCTCGACAAGGCGGGCGTGGCGCATGATCGCGCGGTCAAGGTGGGCGCGGATCTCAAATCGGTTTCGAACAGGCGTGTCTATGCCGTAGGCGATGCAGCGGGCGGGCTGCAGTTCACGCATCTGGCCGGCTATCACGCCGGGATCGTGATCCGCTCGGCTCTCTTCGGGCTTCCGGCCAAGCAGCGCACCGACCATATCCCCTGGGCGACCTATACCGACCCCGAGCTTGCCCAGGTCGGCATGACCGAGGCACAGGCAAAGAAGGAACATGGTATCAAACTGGAGGTCGTACGCTTTCACTACAACGAAAACGACCGCGCAATAGCCGAAGGCAAGACTACCGGGCTCATCAAGGTGATGGTGGTCAAAGGCAAACCCGTAGGCGCCTCGATCGTCGGCGCACAGGCGGGCGAATTGATCGGCATCTGGGCCATGGCCATCGCCAACAAGATGAAAATGAGCGCTGTGGCCAACATGGTCGCGCCATATCCGACACTCGGTGAAATCAACAAGCGTGCAGCAGGGGCCTATTTCTCGCCGCGGCTCTTTGATAATCCTAAGGTAAAGGCGGTGGTCCGCTTCGTACAACGCTGGATCCCGTGACCGAGTAGCGCATGAGAGCGGCATGTTCCTGAACACACTTTCCGGCCGGTTCCTGATCCTGACGATTATTTTCGTCATGCTGGCCGAGGTGTTGATTTTCGTGCCCTCCATCGCGCGGTTCCGTGAAGACTATCTGATGGACCGGCTGCAGCGGGCGCAGATCGCGTCGCTGGCTCTTCTGGCCGACGACATGATCGACGCGACCATCGAGGAAGAACTTTTGAAGAATGCGGGGGTCTACAACGTCGTGCTGTTGCGCGACGAGATCCGCCAGCTGATGCTGTCCTCGCCGATACCGCAGCAGATCGACCAGACCTTCGATCTGCGCGGCGCTGGCGCGCCAGAGCTGATCCACGACGCGATAATGCGGCTTTTGGATCCCCAGCCTCGCGTGGTGCGCGTGATCGGAAACCCCGTGCAGCAGGCCGGCCGGCTGATCGAGATCACCCTGCCGACCGAACCGTTGCGCGTGGCGATGCTGGACTATGGGGCGCGCATCCTCGCACTTTCGGCGGTGATCTCTGTCTTCACGGCAGCTTTGCTTTTCCTTGCGGTCCGGCGCCTTCTTGTCAAACCGATCCGCGGCGTTGTCGGCGCGATGCAGAGCTATGCCAAGGCCCCGGAGGATGCGCGAAGGATCATAAAGCCCAGCTCTAGCGTCGTTGAGCTGCACGAGGCCGAGACCGCGCTGCAATCGCTTCAGACCGACCTGACGACAGCGCTGCGCCAGAAAGAGCGCCTTGCGCAACTGGGCAGCGCCGTGGCCAAGGTCAGCCATGATCTGCGCAACTCGCTGACCGCCGCGCAGCTTTTCGCCGACCGGATCGACAGCAGCGCAGATCCCGCGGTCCAGCGCATGGTGCCCAAGCTTCTGGGGTCGATCAGCCGCGCTGTGAACCTGTGTGAAACCACGCTGGCGTTCGGCAAGGCTGAAGAGCCGCCGCCGTCGCTAGACCGGGTCCAGCTTACGCCCATCGTCGATGATGTCTTTGACAGCGAGCGGCTGGCAAATGGCGGCGATCGCATCACGTTCCACCACGAGATCGCACCTGGCCTCATGCTGCGCGCCGATCCCGAACAGCTCTACCGTGTGATATCCAACCTTGTGCGCAACGCGCGGCAGGCGATTGCGGCCGGCGGGCGCGATGGCCGTATTTGCGTCGCCGCCGAAGAGGACGACCTGGAATGGAGAGTCACGGTCACCGACAACGGGCCCGGGCTGCCGCCAAAGGCGCGCGAGAACCTGTTCTCGGCGTTCCAGGGCGGCGTCCGCAAGGGCGGTGCGGGCTTGGGCCTGGTGATTTCGGCAGAGCTGGTGCGCGGTCACGGCGGTCAACTGGAACTGACCTCCAGCACCGAGCACGGAACGCAGTTCACCATCCGCCTGCCCAAATCGATCGCCGGACTTAGCGAGGCGGCGGAGTAAATCGCCCCTTGCAATGGCGGTGCTGGATCGCTAAATCCCGGCTCACCGCGCGCTGGTAGCTCAGTTGGATAGAGTACTTGACTACGAATCAAGGGGTCGGGGGTTCGAATCCTCCCCAGCGCGCCACTCTTCTCTCATAAAGCTATGTAAATAAAGCACTTGGCTTTGTTTTCGACGAGCATTACCC
>JABDLJ010000019.1 GCA_013003075.1 Paracoccaceae bacterium | reverse complement strand
CCCCAACCCCGCCGACATCGCCGCGATGAAGGAGGCCGAGGGCATCGAGGTGATGGAGCAGGAAGGCCTGAACGTCGGCTACCTCGCCTACAACACCAAGCAGGCGCCGTTCGACCAGCCCGAGGTCCGCAAAGCGCTCAACATGGCGATCGACAAGCAGGCGATCCTCGACGTGGTGTTCCAAGGCTCCGGCAAGGTCGCCAAGAACCCGATCCCGCCGACCATGTGGTCCTACAACGACGCGGTCGAGGATGACGCCTACGATCCGGAAGGCGCCAAGGCGATGCTCGAAGAGGCCGGCGTTTCGGACCTGTCGATGAAGATCTGGGCGATGCCGGTGCAGCGCCCCTACAACCCGAACGCGCGGCGCATGGCCGAGCTGATCCAGGAAGACATGTCCGAGATCGGCGTCGACGTGGAGATCGTCTCCTACGAGTGGGGCGAGTATCTCGAGCGTTCGAAGGATGAGGATCGCGACGGCGCGGTGCTACTCGGCTGGACCGGCGACAACGGCGATCCGGACAACTTCCTTGCGGTTCTTCTGGGCTGCGATGGACGCGAGAATTCCAACCGCGCCCAGTGGTGCCACCAGCCGTTCGAGGATCTGATCCAGAAGGCGAAGATCCTGCCGACGCAAGCCGAACGTGCCCCGCTTTACGAAGAGGCCCAGGTCGTCTTCAAAGAGCAGGCGCCGTGGGCGACCATCGCGCATTCGGTGGTCTACATGGTGATGCGTCCCGAAGTTGATGGCTATGTCGTCCACCCCCTGGGCGGGCACATCTTCAACCAGGTCGGACTGGCGCAGTAGGCCGCGTTCAACATCAAAGGCGGCGCACCGTGCGCCGCCTTTTCAACTCATCCCAATTATCACCCGGGCCTTGCATCGTGACGCAAACGCTATCTGACCGCCTTTCAGCCTATGCCGGTGTGGCCGCTGAGCTTGGTGTCGATGCGGTTGCGCTTGTGCCGGGACCGAATTTTACCCGGGCCGTGCGCCATGCCTTCATGAGCCACGAGCGCCCTTTCCTTCTGGTCATTCCGGCCCACGGCGATCCGGCGGCGCTGGTGCCCAACCTTGAACTGCGAAGCTGGGATCTGGTCGGGTTCGAAGGCGCCGTTTTCGACTGGCGCGACCAAGACGGGTACGGCGCCGCCTTCACCGACTTGCTGGCGCATCTTGAGATCGGCTCGCTGGGTGTCGAAGGCCAGGTGATGCGGGTCTTCGTGCATCACGCGTTGAAGCACGCGCAGCCCGATTTGAAGATCATCGACGCCGAGCGTGAGATATCGGGCCTGCGCTTGGTCAAGACAGCAGAAGACATCGAAGCGCTGAAGGCGGCGATTGCGATTTCCGAGCGCGCGCTGGACCGCACCCTGAAGACGGTGCGTCTTGGCCAGACCGAGAAAGAGATCGAGCAGGTTCTGATCCAGGCGCTTTTTGCGGAAGGGGCCGAGGATCAGGCCTTTCATCCCATCGTCGCCGCCGGGGACGGCTCTGCCCGCCCGCACGCAAAGGCGCGCGCCGACTACGCGGTGAAGGCGGGTGACGCGCTTTTGCTGGATTTCGGTGCCCGCAAGCACGGGTTTGCCGCAGACATCACCCGGACGGTCTTTCTGGGCCACGCCACCGACGAGGCCCAGGCCGTCTATGACACGGTGCTGCGCGCCAACCTCAAGGGCTTTGAGGTGACCAAGGCGGGCGTGACCGCACACCAGATCGACGATGCCGTGATCGGCGTTCTGGAAGCCTCGCCCTTCGCGGACCGCATTCGCACGAAAACCGGCCACGGCCTTGGCCGCGACGTACATGAAGCGCCCTATATCATGCGCGGCAATCACATGGCGCTTCCCGCCGGAACGGTCTTCACCAACGAGCCGGGGCTTTACGAGATCGACAATTTCGGCGTCCGGATCGAAGACGACGTCCTGGTCACCGAAACCGGGGCCACGTCGCTCACCCACTATCCAAAGGAACTGACGGTGCTGTCATGCTGAACTATGTCCTGAGCCGTCTTCTGACGTTCGTGCCGACCTTTATCGGGGTCACGCTGATCTCGTTTGCGTTCATCCGGGTACTGCCCGGCGATCCGATCATCGTGATGGCCGGAGAGCGCGGGCTGACCGAAGAGCGTTATGCCGAGCTAAGCGAGCAATTCGGATTCGACCGGCCGATCTACGCGCAGTTCTGGGACTACCTGACGGGCGTTCTGCAGGGTGATCTTGGCAATTCCTTCGTCACCAAAAGACCGGTCTGGGACGAGTTTTTCTCGCTTTTCCCCGCAACGCTGGAGCTGTCGATCTGCGCGATGATCTTTGCCGTGGCACTGGGACTGCCCGCCGGAGTGATCGCGGCGGTGAACCGCGGCAAGTTCTTTGACCGCGCGCTGATGTCGACTGCCCTTATCGGGTATTCGATGCCGATCTTCTGGTGGGCGCTTCTGCTGATCATCGTCTTTTCGGGCAACCTGCAATGGACGCCGGTGTCGGGCCGGATCGACCTGATCTACTATTTCCCCGATCCGACCGGCTTCATGCTGATCGACAGCCTCGCGTCGGGCCAGACCGGAGCGTTCGCTTCAGCCGTGCGCCATCTGGTGTTGCCGACGATCGTTCTGGGCACCATCCCGCTTGCGGTGATCGCGCGGCAGACCCGGTCGGCCATGCTGGAGGTGCTGGGAGAGGATTACATCCGCACGGCGCGCGCCAAGGGCCTGTCGCCGGGACGCATCAACGGCGTGCACGCGCTGCGCAATGCGCTGATCCCGGTGATCACGGTGATCGGCCTTTCGGTCGGCACGCTTCTGGCGGGCGCGATCCTGACCGAGACGATCTTCAGCTGGCCCGGCATCGGCAAGTGGATGGTCGATAGCATCTTCCGCCGCGACTATCCTGTGGTGCAGGGTGGGCTACTGCTTATCGCGGTGATGGTCATGATCGTGAACCTGACCGTCGACATGCTCTACGGTGTCATCAACCCCAAGATCAGGAAGCGCTGATGGACGACGCACTCGCAGCCAAAGCCGCAACCAACGAGGTCCGCCCGGGCAGGTTGCGTGAGTTCTGGTTCTACTTTCGGGAAAACCGGGGGGCCGTGATCGGCCTGTGGATCTTCGCAATCTTCGCCTTTCTGGCGCTGTTCGGAACGTGGCTCGCGCCGCATGACGCGACCGCCCAGTTTCGCAGCAACACGCTGCAACCGCCGTTCTGGCAGGAGGGCGGCGACTGGACCTTTCCGCTGGGCACCGATCCGCTTGGCCGGGACATGCTGTCGCGGCTGATCGAGGGCGCGCGCTATTCGTTCTTCGTCGGGATCGTCGTGGTCAGCATCGCGGCATCCGGCGGCATCCTGGTCGGCCTGATCGCAGGCTTTGCGCCCAAGTGGCTTGATACGATCATCATGCGGATCATGGATATCATCCTGGCCTTTCCGTCGCTGCTGCTGGCGCTTGTTCTGGTGGCGATCCTTGGCCCCTCGCTGACCAATGCGATGATCGCTATCGCGATCGTCTTGCAGCCGCACTACGTCCGGCTGACACGCGCCAGCGTGATGTCCGAAAAGCCCAAGGACTACGTGATCTCTGCGCGAGTCGCGGGCGCGGGCCGGCTGCGGCAGATGTTCATCACGGTGCTGCCCAACTGCCTTGCCCCGATCATCGTGCAGGCCGCCCTGTCCTTTTCGACCGCCATCCTCGATGCCGCCGCGCTTGGCTTTCTGGGGATGGGCGCGCAGCCGCCGACACCGGAATGGGGCACCATGCTGGCCGAGGCGCGCGAGTTCATTCTGCGCGCCTGGTGGGTGGTCACTTTCCCAGGCCTTGCGATCCTGGTCACGGTCCTGGCGATCAACCTGATGGGCGACGGGCTGCGCGATGCGCTTGATCCAAAGCTGAAGAGGAGCTGAGCCATGCCACTTCTTCGTATTCGCAATCTCAGTGTCGATTTCTCGACAGCCTCGGGGCAGTTTCGCGCGGTCGATGCCGTCGACCAGGATGTCGATACCTCGGAGATCCTGGCGATCGTCGGCGAAAGCGGCTCAGGCAAGTCGGTTTCCATGCTGGCGCTGATGGGTCTTTTGCCCTGGACCGCGACGGTCACGGCAGACGAGGTTAATTTCGACGGCCATGACCTGCTGCGCATGGATAGCCGCGCCCGGCGGCGCATTATCGGCAACGATCTGTCGATGATCTTTCAAGAGCCCATGTCCTCGCTGAACCCGTGCTTCACGGTCGGCTGGCAGATCAAGGAGGCGCTGCGCTATCATCTTGGTCTCGACCGCACCGCCCGCCATGCGCGGGCCATCGAGCTTTTCGAGCAGGTCGGAATTCCCGATCCCGAAAAACGCCTGTCGGCCTTTCCGCACCAGTTGTCGGGCGGCATGAACCAGCGGGCGATGATCGCGATGGCGATTGCCTGCAAGCCCAAGCTTCTGATCGCCGACGAGCCGACAACTGCGCTGGACGTGACGATCCAGGCGCAGATCCTGGATCTGCTGGCCACCTTGCGCGACGAAACCGGCATGGCGCTTGTACTGATCACGCATGACATGGGCGTTGTGGCCGAGACCGCCGAGCGTGTCAGCGTTCAGTATGCTGGCCAGAAGATCGAAGAGCAGCCGGTCGGGCCGCTGTTTTCCACGCCGCACCATCCCTATACCGCCGCGCTTCTCGACGCGCTGCCAGAGCGCGCGACCGAAAGGCTTCTGCCGACGATCCCCGGCGTTGTGCCAGGGCAGTATGACCGCCCGCAAGGCTGTCTCTTTTCGCCGCGCTGCAAATACGCTGACGCCAGGTGCAAATCGACGCCGCCGGGCACGCAAAGCGCCGACCTGGGGATGGCCCGGTGTTTCTATCCGCTGAACGTCGATGAAAGGGCCGCCTCATGACCGACACCGTGATGCAGGCAACTGCGCTTCAGCGCCACTACAACGTCTCATCGGGCCTTTTTCGCAGCCCGCAGGTGCTGCGCGCGGTCGGAGGGCTCGATTTCACGCTGACGCCGGGCAAGACGCTGGCGGTCGTCGGAGAAAGCGGCTGCGGCAAGTCCACGCTGGCGCGGATGGTCGCGATGATCGAAGAGCCCACGGCGGGCTCGCTGACGCTGGAGGGCAAAGAGATACGCCCCGAAGGCTGGGCCGAGTTGCGCAGTTCTGTTCAGATCGTGTTCCAGGACCCTTACGGCTCGCTCAACCCGCGCCAGCGCATCGGCACGATCCTGCAAGAGCCGCTTGTCATCAATCACCCCGAACTTAGCCGGGAAGAGCGCGAGACCAAGGCGCGCGAGATGCTGAAACTGGTCGGCTTGCGCCCCGAACATTTCGACCGCTACCCGCACATGTTCTCGGGCGGGCAGCGCCAGAGGATCGCGGTGGCGCGCGCCTTGATGCTGGATCCCAAGGTGCTGGTGCTGGACGAGCCTGTGTCGGCGCTTGATCTGTCGATCCAGTCGGCGATCCTGAACCTGATCATGGAGCTGCAGGAGCGGCTGCAGCTGGCCTATCTCTTCATCAGCCATGACCTTAGCGTTGTGCGCCATATCGCGGACGACGTGATCGTCATGTACCTGGGGCGCGCCGTTGAGAAGGGACCGAAGGAGCAGGTCTTCGAGGCGCCGCGGCATCCCTACACGCGGGCGCTTTTGTCGGCGACGCCGCGTGCAGAGCCGAACGCCGCCAAAGAGCGGATCAAGCTGACCGGAGAGCTGCCCTCGCCGCTGGCCATTCCTGACGGATGCCCGTTCGCGCCGCGCTGCTGGAAAGTGCAGGCCCGCTGCCGCGCCGAGGTGCCCCAGCTAGAAGGCGAGCCGCATGGCGCGGCGTGCTTCTTTCCCGATGGTGTCGGCGAAGACCAGTAGGCAGTGGCCGGCTACCGCCACGAAAGCCGGCCCGTGACCAGATAGTTCAGTCCGGCAGCTGCCCCGATAAGGATGGATACGACGGCCAGGGGCGCGCTGTAGGCCAGAACCGAAAACGCCGAGATGCCCTGTCCGATGGTGCAGCCGACCGCCAGAACCGCCCCGACCCCCATGCCGGCGGCCCCGGCGATCTGGCGGCGTAGTTCGCGGGGGTCCTCGCAGGATTCCCAGCGAAACTGGCCTTTGCAGAGCGAACCGATCACCGCCCCGACCACGACACCCAGAACCGAACCGACGCCGAAACTGAGGCCTCCGCCGCTTGCGGTCATCACGAAGAGGATCGTCTCGCCGACCGGGGCCGAATAGGTGTGCGAGGCCACTCCGATCGCCTCGAACCCATGCGCGGCGATGTGTTGCGTCCCGGCCCAGCCGGATACGATCGCAAGGCCGACCAGCACCGACCAGATCAGTGCCGTTCTGTCATGGCGCAACCCGCTTTGCGCCAGCCCAAGCGCCAGAAAGGCCGCGCCCGCAACAAGCCCGGTCAGCAGCGGCGGGATGCCTATCCCCGCCAGCATGCCAGCGATACCGCCCTCGGGAAGCGAGACCGCGGTGGCCTCAAGTACCGCCACGCGCAACGGCGCCAGCGGACCCGTCAGAGTAACGTAGGCGCAAATTCCAAGAACCAGGACGATCACGAACGATCTAAGATCGCCGCCGCCCATCCGCGCCAGGGCCCCGAAGCCGCAATTGCCGGCAAGCGACATGCCGTAGCCAAACACAAGGCCGCCGACCACCACGAGAATTGGGCTGAAGGGCTGTGTGTGATAGAAGGTGCCTGCCAGATCAAGCTGGCCGGTGGCGGACAGGGTGAAGCATCCGACAAGCGCTACTCCGATGGCAATCGCCCACATCGCAATGCGTTTGTTCGAGCCGCCCAGAAAAGCGTCCTCGATCGCACCAAGCGAGCAGAACCGGGCAAGCCGCGCCGCCAGCCCCAGGACGATCCCGCCCGCAAGGCCAAAAAGCGCCGCCGATGCCGGTTCACCGATGACTTCGATCACTGCAGCCCCTTCCCCTTTGGCCCAAGCAAACGCTTAGACATCGTTCCCTGTCTTTTCGCAAAACAGATCATAGACGACGTCCAGCATCTTGGTCGCGCGCTTGTCGGTGAGGCTGTAGTAGATGGTCTTTCCGTCGCGTCGGGGCTGGACCAGTCCCTCCATCCGCAAACGCGAGAGCTGCTGCGAGACCGCGGCCTGCCTGGCCGACAGCAGCCGTTCCAGCTCGGTGACCGATTTTTCGCCCGTCGCCAGGTGACACAAGATCATCAGGCGGCCCTCGTGACTGATTGCCTTCAGGAAATTGGCAGCGTCGCAGGCGCTGACCATCATCCGCTCAATTTCCGCATCGGTAATGTCTTCGGATATGACGGGCAGAACCATCGGGCTCTCCTAGAAGGCGATTTCGTCGGCGATAGCTTCGATGCCCGCCTCGGCGCAAACCTCATCGGCGGCGGGGCTTGGGGCGCCTGACACGCCAATACCTGCGACAATGCTGCCATCGCCGTCAAGTACCGGCATCCCGCCGCCCAGTGGCAGCGCGTCGCTGATGAACCGGACACCGAAGCTGTCGGACTCGGTGTTCATCACCTTGCCCAGCTCAAGCGTGCTGGCGCGGAAACTGACGGCGGTCCAGGCCTTGCGCGTTGCCGTCTCGGACGTGTGCGGGCCGGCAAAACGGTCGCGCAGAAAGACCTGCGGCACGCCGAAGCGATCGACAACCGCAACACCGACCTGAAACCCCGCCTCGCGGCAGTTTTCCAGCGCGGTCTGCGCCATCTTGAGCGCAAGCTCAGGGCGCAGCATCTTGAATATGACCAGTGGCTCTTCGTCCTGAGCCACCGCCGGAGCGGCAAGGACAACGCTGAGTATGGCGGCTGTGCAAAGTCGTGTCATGATGTTGGCCCTTCGTAGTTGGTGTGATCGAGAAGCATGCGTTCCAGCAGACCCCAGAAGAAATCCTCGCCCGGATAGCCTTCGATACGAGCAACTTCCTGGCCGTCTTCCACAAGTATGAACGTGGGCGTGAAAACCGGGCGGCTGGCGAATTTCAGATCGTCAGGGAACGGTTCCCGGATATCGATCCGCCGAAGCGGAGCGAATCTACCTTCTGCGGTCTTGGGATAAATCGGCGCAATCTCGTTGTTCCAGACTGCACACCAGATGCAGCCTTGCTCTTCGACCAAGACCAGCTGTGCCGCATCTGAACTGCCGCCCGGAAGCAGGAAAAGAGCAGTAAGCAGCGAGGCAATCCAGCGCATGTTCAAAGACCCGATTGACTGATTTGTCAAATACAACGTAATTTGAATATGTGAATTGATCAAGGCAACTTGTATGCTGGATGTGTCTTTGGCCTGGGCCGGTCTTGCTGGTCTTATGTCGTTTCTGACGCCTTGCGTGTTGCCGATTGTCCCGTTTTACCTCAGTTATCTGGCGGGGGTCGGGATGGACCGGCTGACCGCTGAAGGCCCGATCGATGCCAGCGTGCGGCGGCGCGCAGTCGTCTCTTCGGTGTTTTTCGCGGCCGGGGTGATCATGGTCTTCATGGCTTTTGGCGCAACGGCAAGCGTGTTCGGCCAGGTTTTCCGCGACTGGTTCGACGTTCTGCGCTGGATCGCGGCGGCGATCATCATCGCGATGGGCCTGCACTTCCTGGGGATCATCAAGATCGGGATCCTGTATCGCCAGTTGCGCGCGGACGTGGGCGATACATCGAACGTCACCTATCTTGGCGCCTTCGTCATCGGGCTGGCGTTCGCCTTTGGCTGGACCCCGTGCGTCGGTCCGGTTCTGGCTGCGATCCTGTTCACTGCAGCAGGGACCGAAACCGCGGCGCGCGGCGCGCTTTTGCTCTTTGTCTACGGTGTCGGAATGACGCTGCCCTTCATCGTCGCCGCCCTTTTCGTCGGCCCGTTCCTGCGCTGGATGAAGGGGTTTCGGCGGCATCTTGGGACGATCGAGAAGGTCATGGGCGCAATGCTGGTTCTTTTCGGCGTTCTGATCGCCACCGAAACTGTGAATGTCATTGCCAACTGGATGGTGCTTTACTGGCCGCAGCTTGGATGAACCGAAGGAGGCTTACATGAAAAGAGTTTTGCATGCCGCCCTGGCAATCTGCCTGGCGCTTCCCGTAGCGGCTGCCGAACTGGGCGACGATGGTCTGCACAAGGCCGATTGGCTGCGCGATACCTTCAAGGACCTTCAGGAAGATGCCGCCGAGGCTTCGGCCGAGGGCAAACGTATCCTGATCCTGGTCGAACAACGCGGCTGTAGCTATTGCCAGGATATGCACGAAAAGACGTTTACCGATGCGCGGGTCAAAACGATGCTGGAAGACGACTACTATCCGGTCCAGATCAATCTGCACGGCGACATAGAGATCGTGGACACCGACGGCGAGACGCTGAGCGAAAAGGACGCGACGCGGAAATGGGGCGTTCTGTTCACGCCAACGATGATTCTACTGCCGCCGGAAATCGACACCGATCGATCCGCTACGGCGCAATCGGTTGCGACCATGCCCGGCGCGTTTTCCGCTGGAACCACGCTCGACCTGCTGACCTGGGTCAAGGAAGAGCGCTATCTGGATCAATCAGAAGAGGATTTCCAACGCTATCACGCGCGTCGCATACGAGAACGTGACGACGGCAACACACGATGAAATTCAAAAATTCGAATTTATCGTTGCATGAACGCGATTCTGTCGTCTACCCTAGCAAAAATAACAAAACTCAGCTCTGTCTCAGGGAGGGACTATGAGAAAACTGTTGATGGTGTCGGCCGCTCTGGCCGTCACGGCAAGCGCTGGATGGTCCGAAGCGATCATGCCGGCAAGCGTTTCGTTCGATGACGGCGCAGTTGCGTCTTCGATTTCCGGCCAGCCCGGAGATCCGGAGGCCGGGCGCCTTGTTATGAACAAGGGTGCCGGCAATTGTATTGCCTGCCACGAAGTGTCCGTTTTGTCCGAGTGGCCGTTTCACGGAGAGGTCGGGCCGGCGCTCGATGGCGTGGGCGATCGCTGGAGCGAGGCGGAACTGCGCGGCATCGTTTCGAATGCGAAGATGATGTTCCCCGAGACGATGATGCCGTCATTCTACAAGACAGACGGCTACATTCGCCCTGGAAACGCATTCACCGGCAAGGCCGCCGAGGGCGAGCTGGAGCCGCTTCTGACAGCACAGCAGATCGAAGACGTTGTCGCGTTCCTGCTGACGCTGAAAGAGTGATCGAACAAAGGAATGGAGAAATGACGATGAACGTTACAAGACGTCAGACACTCGCCATCGGGTTGGGTGCGGCAGCCGCAGCGGCGCTGCCTTTCGGCGCCATGGCTGCGACCGAAGACGATATCGCGGCCTTCACCGGCGGCGCCGAGGTTGGCGAGGGCGGCATCACGCTGACCGCGCCCGAGATCGCCGAGAACGGCAACACCGTTCCGATCGAGGTCAACGCGCCAGGTGCGACGGCAATCGTCGTACTTGCGGCCGGCAACCCCAACCCGGGTGTCGTGACCTTCAACTTCGGCCCGCTCGCCGCTTCGCAATCGGCATCCACCCGGATCCGCCTTGCAGGCACTCAGGACGTGATTGCAATTGCCAAAATGGCGGACGGCTCGTTCGTACAGGCTTCGCAGTCGGTCAAGGTCACAATCGGCGGCTGCGGCGGCTAAGCATTAGGAGAATTCTGACATGGCATCTGGTGTCAAACCCCGCGTCAAGGTCCCCAAATCTGCAAGTGCAGGTGAGGTGATCATCATCAAAACCCTGATCAGCCACAAAATGGAATCGGGCCAGCGCAAAGACGCCGACGGCAACGTAATTCCCCGGTCGATCATCAATCGGTTCACGGCCGAGTTTAATGGCGAAATGGTCATCGACGTGAACCTCGAGCCGGCAATTTCGACGAACCCTTACTTCGAGTTCGAGGCGGTCGTCCCTGAATCCGGTGACTTCACGTTCACCTGGTACGACGACGATGGCGACGTCTACACAGAAACAAAAAGCATCAGCGTAGGCTGACGGTCCGGTCCCTGTCGCCTTGGCGGCAGGACCGCTCCAGGGAGGAAATACATGAACGGATTTAACGGAGGACTGCTCTCTGCACTGGCGTTGACCGTCGGTCTTGGAGGCGTTGCGACGGCAGAGCCGGACGACGACAGTCTGACGATCAACGGAGAGATCGCGATCGTCACCGAAGCGGCTGCCCCGGCGCATTTGGAATACGTCGATACGGTGTATTCGGGCTGGCGTTTCCGGTCGGATGAAACCCAGGCCGTCCAGATGGACGACTTCGACAACCCCGGTATGCTGGGTGTCGAGTTGGGGATCGAGCAATGGAGCGCGGTCGACGGATCCGAGGGCGAGAGCTGCGCCTCTTGTCACGGCGATGTCGAAGATATGGCTGGCGTGAAGGCGGTCTATCCCAAGTGGAACGAAGGTGCAGGCGAAGTCCGCACCATCGAGATGCAGATCAACGACTGCCGCAAGACCCGGATGGGCGCCGAAGAGTGGAAGTACAACGGCGGCGAAATGACCAACACGGTCGCGCTTCTGGCGTCGGTGTCGCGCGGCTTGCCGGTCAATGTGGCGATCGATGGCCCGGCCCAGTCCACCTGGGAGAAGGGCAAAGAGATCTACTACACCCGCTATGGTCAGCTGGAACTGTCCTGCGCGAATTGCCACGAGGACAATTACGGCAACATGATCCGCGCCGACCATCTCAGCCAGGGTCAGATCAACGGCTTTCCGACCTACCGTCTGAAGAACACCAAGCTGAACACGGTGCATGACCGCTTCCGCGGCTGCATTCGCGATACGCGGGCACACACGTTCTCGGTAGCAAGCCCCGAGTTCATCGCCCTGGAGCTTTACGTCACTTCACGTGGCAACGGCCTATCGGTCGAAGGACCGTCGGTCCGCAACTAAAACAGGAACCCGCGCCGACTGATCCCGGCGCGGGTTTTTTCGGCCGACACGTATTCAAAAATGCGCATCCGTGTGGATGGAAAGGACCAGGCTCGATGATTTCCCGTCGTGATTTTCTTCAGGTGGCGATGGCCACGTCAGCGCTTTACGGCGCGTCGGGCTTTGGAAACTGGTCCAGGCTGGCCGCTCAGCAGGTGCTGAGCCAAGACCAGCTGCTTGAGTTCGACACACTCGGAAATGTCACTCTGATCCACATTACCGACATCCATGCGCAGCTGATGCCGGTCTATTTCCGTGAGCCACAGATCAATCTGGGCGTCGGCGGTGCCAAGGGGTTTGTGCCGCATATCACCGGCGCCGACTACCGCAAGCTTTACGGTATCGCCGACGGCAGCCCGCTGGATTACGCGCTGACCTATGACGATTTCACGGCGCTTGCCCGAACCTATGGGCGGATGGGCGGCATGGACCGGATCGCCACGGTTGTGAACGCCATCCGGGCCGAGCGCCCCGATGCGCTTTTGCTGGATGGCGGCGACACTTGGCAGGGCAGCCTGACGGCGCTTGAGACGAACGGCGGCGACATGGTGCGTGCGATGAATGCCCTGGGCGTCGAGGCGATGACCTCGCACTGGGAGTTCACGCTGGGCATCGACCGGGTCACCGAGATCGTCGAGAACGAGCTGAACTTCCCCTTCCTCGGCGCCAATATCTTCGACAACGAATGGGATGAGCCGGCCTATGAGCCCTACCAGATGTTCGAGCGCGGCGGCACCAAGATTGCCGTTATCGGGCAGGCCTTCCCTTACATGCCGATCGCGAACCCCGGCTGGATGTTCCCCGGGCTGAGCTTCGGAGTACGCCAAGAACGCATGGCCGAAGTCGTGCAAGAAGTCCGGGATGCAGGCGCCGAGGTCGTGGTTCTGCTGAGCCATAACGGCTTTGACGTAGACCGCAAGCTGGCCGGCGAGATCGACGGGATCGACGTGATCCTGACCGGGCACACGCACGATGCGCTGCCAGAGCCTGTGCTGGTCGGCAAGACGCATCTCATCGCGACCGGAAGCCACGGCAAGTTCCTGGCTCGCGTCGACCTCGATGTGCGCGACGGCGAGGTCAAAGAGCTGCGCCACAAGCTGATTCCGATCTTCTCGGACGTGATCGCGCCGGACCCGGAGATGACCGCTTTGGTCAAGACCGAGCGCGCGCCGTATGCGGACCGTCTTGGCGAGGTGATCGGCCAGACCGAAAGCCTGCTTTATCGCCGTGGCAATTTCAACGGGACGTGGGACGATCTGATCTGCAATGCGCTTTTGGAAGAACGCGAGGCCGATATCGCCCTGTCGCCGGGCTTCCGCTGGGGCGCCAGCGTTTTACCAGGCCAGGACATCACCCGCGAGGATATCTTCAACGCCACGGCCATGAGCTATCCCGCAGCCTATCGCACCGAGTTCACCGGAGAGTTCCTGCATGTCGTGCTCGAGGACGTGGCAGACAACCTCTTCAACCCCGATCCCTATTACCAGCAGGGCGGCGATATGGTCCGGGTCGGCGGCATGGGCTATCAGATCGACATCAGCCAGCCGCAGGGCAGCCGGATCACCGACATGACGATCCTGAAGACCGGCGAAAAGATCGACCCGGCCAAGACCTACGTTGTCGCAGGCTGGGCCAGCGTGAACGAGGCCACCGAAGGGCCGCCGATCTGGGATGTCGTGGAAAACTACATTCGGCGCAACGGCACCGTCTCTGTCGAACCGAACACGTCGGTCAAGGTGACCGGCGCGTAACCATCCAAGGGAGGATGAATTGATGAAAACGACACTTTCGGCACTCGCGCTCGCTGTGGCGGGCGCTACCGGCGCGCTGGCAGATGGCCAGACTCACTACGTTGCCGTGCATGTCAATCAGAACGATCCCGCGGTGATGAACATGGCCCTGAATAACGTGGCCAATATCAATGCGTTTTATGAAAGCCAGGGAGACGAGGTCGTTGTCGAAGTCGTGGCCTACGGGCCCGGGCTGAATATGCTGATACCGGACAAAAGCCCGGTCGCCGACCGGATCTCGGTGATGTCGCTGGAGCTTGACAATCTCAGCTTTGCCGCCTGCGGCAACACGCATCGCAAAATGAGCGAGAAAGCCGGCAGCAACATCGCACTGATGGACGAGGCCTCGGTCGTGCCCTCGGGCGTCGTCCGCCTGATCGAGCTGCAAGAACAGGGCTACGCCTACGTCCGCCCGTAGGCAGGATACGCAAGCAAAGGAGCGCGCAATGACATCGAACCCAACACGCCGCGGGGTGCTTGGCGCAGGGCTGGCCGCAGGCGCGGCTGCGCTGACAGGCCGCGGGGCCAAAGCCCAGGCGGCAGATCCCGCGATCACCAATCTTCAGCCCTGGAACCAGGCGCTGGGCGACGGTGTCGATGCGCGCCCCTACGGCTCTCCCTCACCGCATGAAGCGCATGTCAAGCGGCGCAATGTCGAGTGGCTGACGGCCGATCCGGTGTCATCGGTCAACTTCACGCCGCTGCACGAGCTTGACGGTGTCATTACGCCGAACGGCCTTTGCTTTGAGCGGCACCATGCCGGCATCGCCGAAGTCGATCCCGCCCGGCACCGGCTGATGATCAACGGTCTGGTCGACACACCTTTGGTCTTCACGATGCAGGATATCATGCGGTTTCCACGCGAAAACCGGATGTACTTCCTGGAGTGCGCCGCTAACTCGGGGATGGAGTGGCGCGGCTCGCAACTGAACGGCTGCCAGTTCACTCACGGCATGATCCACAACGTTCTCTATACCGGGGTGCCGCTGCGGTATCTTCTGGAAGAAGCCGGCGTGAAGACAAACGGCAAATGGGTGATGCCGGAAGGCGCCGATGCCAGCGCCATGACGCGCTCGATCCCGATCGAGAAGGCGATGGATGACTGCCTTGTCGCCTTCAAGATGAACGGCGAGGCGCTGCGGCCCGAGCAGGGATACCCGGTGCGGCTGGTCGTGCCGGGCTGGGAAGGCAACATGTGGGTGAAATGGCTGCGCCGGCTCGAGGTTGGCGATCAGCCGTGGCACCACCGCGAAGAGACCTCTAAATACACCGACCTTCTCGAAGACGGCAGCGCGCGGCGCTTCACCTGGGTGATGGACGCAAAATCGGTCATCACCAATCCAAGCCCGCAGGCACCGATCACGCATGGCCGGGGACACACGGTGATCACCGGTGTGGCATGGTCGGGTCGCGGCTCGATCCCGCGCGTCGATGTCACGATCGATGGCGGCAAGACCTGGCATCAGGCCCGCATGTCTGGCCCCAGCGCGGAAAAATCGCTGCATCGCTTTTACTACGAGTTCGACTGGGATGGCGGGCCGCTATTGCTGCAAAGCCGCGCCCACGATTCAACCGGCTACGTGCAACCCACCAAGGACCAGCTGCGCGCGTTCCGGGGCGAGAACTCGATCTATCACAACAACGGTATCCAGACCTGGTACGTCAACGAGCAGGGGGTGGCTGAAAATGTCGAAGTTTCTTAAAGCCTGCGCAGGCGCGCTGCTTGTCGCCAGTCCCGCGCTGGCGGACGGATATGGTCTTGGCCGCCCTGCCCTGACCGAGGAAATCGCAGCCTGGGATATCGACGTACGGCCAGATGGCATGGGACTTCCCGAAGGCAGCGGCGATGTCTTCACCGGCGAAGAGATTTTTTCGGAGAAATGCGCCATCTGTCACGGTGACTTTGGCGAAGCGGTTGGCCGCTGGCCGCAGCTTGCCGGAGGGTTCGATACACTGACCGATCAGCGACCGGTCAAGACCATCGGATCCTACTGGCCATATCTGTCGACCGTCTATGACTACGTGCACCGCGCGATGCCCTTCGGCGATGCACAATCCCTGCCGGCCGATGATGTCTACGCGATCACGGCATATCTTCTGTATCTCAACGATATCGTCGACGATGAATTCGAGCTTAGCCACGAGAATTTCGCCGGGATCCGTCTGCCGAACGAGGATAACTTCTTCCTGGACGATCGGGCCGAGGTGGAGCTTACAGCGCTCAGTGGCGAGGTCTGCATGGAAAACTGCAAAGACAGCGTCGAGATCACGATGCGGGCCGCTGTTCTGGACGTTACCCCCGAAGAGACCAAGGCCAGGCAGTTGAAGGACGCTGTGGAGGCCGTGCGCAACCCCAAGCCCAAGATTGACGCAACCGCCGATATGGCCGAGGCCCCGGCAGAAGAGCCCGCAGAAGAAGCAACTATGCAGATGGCGTCAATTGATACCGAGCTTGCAGCGGCCGGTGAGAAGCTATTCCGCCAGTGCAAGTCCTGTCACCAGGTCGGCGCCGGCGCGAAAAATCGCTCTGGCCCGGTTCTGAACGCCATTGTCGGTCGTACGGCAGGCGCCCTGGAGGGTTTCCGTTACTCTCGGCCCATGCAGGCGGCCGGTGAAAAGGGGCTTGTCTGGACGGAAGACGAACTTGCTGCCTTTATGGCAAACCCCAAGACATACATGAAGGGCACCAAGATGTCGTTCCGGGGCTTCAAAAGCGATGCAGATGCCAAGGCCGTCATCGAATACCTCAAAACCTTCGACAGTGCCGAGATGTAGCCGGCCGGAAAGGAGCCGATATGAAGCCAACACGAACCGCAGCGGCCATTTTTGCCGCGACATGCCTCATCGCACCAGCCGTACTGGCGCAGGATATGACCAGTTACGCCTTCGACGGGGAATTCGACGACGCGACCTTCAACGTCGAAAGCGCAATCCTGGATCGGGGCCTGGTCATCGACTATGTCAGCCACACCGGCGAAATGCTGACCCGCACCGGCGCGGATGTCGGCAGCGACGCGGTGATCTTCGACAATGCCGATATTTTTCTGTTCTGCTCGGCGGTCCTGTCGCGGAAAGTGATGGAGGCCGATCCCTCGAACATCCGGCATTGTCCCTACGCGATCTTCGTGACTGACCGGGACGGTTCGGTTGAAATCGGATATCGCCATTTCCCGGACGGGCCGATGCAAGAGGTCCAGGCGCTACTCGATGATATCAGCCGCGAAGCTGCCGAACAGTAGCGCCCGGAACGCAAACCGCGCCCCGTGGGGCGCGGTAATCAGCTGTGCATTCTGAGGGGCGATTACGAAACGGCCGGGCTATTCGGCTGGCGTTGCGAAGCCCGCAACCGTGCCGCGCCGCGGGCGGTCGACGGCGCGATCGGTCAGAACTGCGCCCGCCATCATCGACAACAGCGCAAGACCGGCAGCAACGCTCAGGCTCGAGAAACCGGACAGGCCTGCGCCGACGGTGCATCCGCCCGCCAGAACACCGCCAAAGCCCATCAGGGCGCCTCCGGCAAGATAGCGCAGCGTCTGCGCGGGGCTTTCAAAGCTGACCAGTTCGGTTTCGCGGCGAATAAACGCAGAGACCGCGGCGCCGACGATCACGCCCGCCAGCAGTCCAGTGCCAAAGCCGGCAGGGATCGATGTGGACGCAATGCTCCAGAAAAGCGTGTCGGCCCAGGGCGCGGTGAAGGACAGGGTTTCCAGCGCGATCGGGTCGAAGTCGTCGTACAAAAAGACCCCTGTTCCGAACCATCCCAATGGCACCAGCACGCCGATCACGCCCGCCAGCGCCAGATGGCGCAGCGCGGCGCCCGAGCGCAGGACGAGCCCCAGGCAAAGCGCGCCCAGAACTGCCGTCCAAAGCGCGGCGCCGCCGGGCAGGCCGTGCGCCGTTGCCGCGCTGCCAAGATCGACCGTCAGCGAGCCGGCACTCACCCGCAGCGGCGCCAGGACGCCTTTCAGCGTCGCATGCGCCACGACGGCAAAGACCAGAAGAACAAAGAGCGCACGCAGATTGCCGCTGCCGCCAAGAACCGTCAGGCGCGATACGCAGCCCCGGGTCAGCACCATGCCGGCGCCGAACGCCAGACCGCCGATCACGGCAGCGCCCAGCGGCACCGACGCCGCGGCAAAACGGTGGCCGGACAGATCGATCCACCCGAACGAGGCCGCAAGCTGGGTGGCGACCGTCGCCACGAACAGCGCAAACAGCCATACGCCCAGCGCGGCGCGCCTGTCAGGACCGGCAACAAGCCCCCGGCGCAGGCAGAACCGGCTGATCTGGGCGGCAGCGCCAAACAGCAGACCAATCACCGCGCCAAAGACAACGGCAAGCAACATGGGGCTCACGTTCAAATCGTATAGCTCGAAAATCATGGCAGTATCCGTTCACTGATCGGGTGCAATTAGCTTGGCCTCAGGCGGTCTTCAAGGGCGGCACTGCGGCGGCTCGTTCTGGAAAAATACTCTATGTCAGAACGCCTTACCGGCACTCCGACAGGCGCGCAGAATGATATTCCTGAACGCGCCCCCAAAACCGGACAGGTTCCTTAGTTTTGGGCAGGACGGTGATAGAACGGGTTTTCGGATGCATGCGGCGCGATTTCGCGGGTGCCGAAGCGCCAGGCGCTGTGTGGCGATCCGCAGAAGCCTGAAACGGTTGCAGAGTGGGATGCGGCATGAAAAGCCTGTACCATCGCCCAGCGCGCACCTTTGCGCCGGCGTGCCGGCGCCTTTCACAGCCAAGAGGACCGAGCGGACATCGCGATCAAGGTATCAACGGAGGTGTACGATGAGCGGTGCATATGACCCCACAAAGGACGGCGCCAAGATGTCCTTTGCTCAGGACATGAGCTACATCGACTACCTGTCGCTTGACCCGATCCTTGGCGCGCAGAAACGGCAGACCGATGCGCATGACGAGATGCTGTTCATCATCCAGCACCAGACGTCCGAGCTGTGGATGCGCCTTGCGCTTCACGAGCTGTCTTCCGCGCGGGATGTGCTGGGCCAGCGGCAATTCGCGCCCGCCTTCAAGATGCTGACCCGCGTTGCGCGGATATTCGAGCAGCTCAACAGCGCCTGGGACGTGCTGCGGACGATGACGCCAAGCGAGTATTCCGAGTTCCGCGATAGCCTTGGCTCGTCCTCGGGCTTTCAGTCGCACCAGTACCGGCTGATCGAATTCATCCTGGGCAACCGCAACACCGCGATGCTGAAGGTCCACGAGCACCGGCCCGAGCTTCTGCACATGCTCAAGCAGGAACTGGGCACCCCGTCGCTTTATCATGTGGTTCTCGACTGCCTTGCCGAGGCGCTGGGCCTGTCCTTCGATCGCGGGGTCTACCGGATGGATCAGCCGCACCGCGCGGCAGATGAGGTGATGCGGGCCTGGACCAGCGTCTACCGTGCGCCGTCCGAACATTGGGAGCTTTACGAGCTTGCCGAGAAGCTGGTGGACCTGGAGGATTACTTCCGCCGCTGGCGCTTCAACCACGTCACCACCGTCGAGCGCATCATCGGCCTGAGGCGCGGCACCGGCGGAACGTCGGGCGTGAAGTACCTGCGAAGAATGCTCGAGGTCGAACTTTTCCCCGAACTTTGGAACATGAGAGGCCAACTGTGATGATAGATCTGTCGACCCGGCTTCCCGTCAAGGACAGGTTCATCCTGCCCAAGCGCGTCATTTACCTGGACGGCAACTCGCTTGGGCCGCTGCCCCGCGCCGTGCCCGAGCGGCTGAACCAGGTGGTGTCCGATGAGTGGGGCCAGCACCTGATAAAGGGCTGGAACCAGGACGAATGGATGGACCAGCCGGCCCGTGTCGGCAACCAGGTGGCCCGGCTGATCGGTGCGCCTGAAGGCTCTGTCACCATGGGCGATACTTTGTCTATCAAGGTGTTCCAGGCGTTGTCAGCCGCGCTGGAGATGCGCCCAGGCCGCAAGGTGATCCTGTCCGACAGCGGCAACTTTCCGTCCGATCTTTATATGGCCGAGGGTCTGATCCGGCACCTCGGAAAGGGGCATGAGCTGCGGGTGGTCGAGCCGGACGCCGTGTCTGGCGCAATCACTGACGAGATCGCCGTCGTCATGCTGACCCAGGTGGGATACCGCACCGGGCAAATGCACGACATGGACGCCATCACCCGCAAGACGCACGAGGCGGGCGCGGTCATGGTCTGGGATCTGGCCCACAGCGCTGGCGCGGTCCCTGTTGATCTGGCGGGCTCGGGCTGCGAGTTCGCCGTGGGCTGCACCTACAAATATCTCAATGGCGGCCCCGGCGCGCCGGCCTTCATCTATGTCCGTCCCGACATCGTGGACAGCGTGGAGCCGGCGCTCAGCGGCTGGCTTGGCCATGATGCCCCGTTCGCGTTCGAGCCGTCCTACCGCCCCGCCGCAAGCATCGAGCGAATGCGGGTTGGCACACCGCCGGTGCTTCAGATGACGGCTTTGGAAGAGGCGCTGAAGGTCTGGGACGATGTGGATATCGGCGCTTTGCGCGCAGCCAGTATCGCACTGTCAGAGCTCTTCATCGCCGAAGTCGAGAGCCGCTGCCCCGGCCTGACGCTGGCCAGCCCGCGCGATCCGGCCAAGCGGGGCTCGCAGGTATCGTTCGCATACAAGAATGGCTATGCCGCCATGCGCGCGCTGATCGAGCGCGACGTGATCGGCGACTACCGCGCGCCGGACATCATGCGATTTGGCTTCACACCGCTTTATCTTGACGATGGCGACGTGCGCAGCGCGGTCGATATCCTGCAGGAAATCCTGGAGCGCGGATTGTGGGACAGGCCCGACCTCAAGCAGGCCAGCCGTGTGACCTGACGCGCCACACCCCGGTACAATGCCGATCCCGCCATTGATTTGGTAACCTTCGCCGCGTATCCCCCTCGGGACCGGCAGACTAAGAGGCGCGATATGGCCAACCATCTCTACCAGAGCGATCTACCGGACGGGCTCGATCTGGGTCCCGTGGTCGCGATCGATTGCGAAACGATGGGGCTGAACCCGCACCGCGACCGGCTGTGCCTTGTGCAGATGTCGGGCGGCGATGGCAACGCGCATCTCGTTCAGATCGCCAAGGGCCAGACCGAGGCCCCCAACCTGGCGCGGATGCTGAACGATCCCGATGTCCTGAAGCTGTTCCATTTCGGCCGTTTCGATATCGCGGCGATGTACCATGCCTTCGGCGCGCTTGCCGCGCCGGTCTATTGCACGAAGATCGCGTCCAAGCTGGTGCGCACCTATACCGACCGGCACGGACTGAAGAACCTTCTCGAAGAGTTGATCGGCGTCGACGTGTCCAAGCTGCAACAGATGAGCGACTGGGGCGCGGAAACCCTGACCGAGGCGCAACTGGCCTATGCAGCGTCCGACGTGCTGTACCTGCACCGTCTGAAAGAGTCGCTGGATGCCCGGCTGGCGCGCGAAGGCCGCGCAGAACTGGCGCAATCCTGCTTTGATTTCCTTCCGACGCGCGCCCAGCTTGATCTGGTCGGCTACCCGGAAGTGGATATTTTCGCTCATTGACGCCGGCGCAGGCTTGCTTGCGTTTCCATTGCGGCCAGATCGGGTAACATGACATCAACGCCGGCCGCCCGTCCGGTATCGATACAGCAGGCCTATGGCATTTTCGGAAAACTCCTATTCGCGGTTCATCGCGGTCATGAAGGTCTTCTTGCCGCTGTTGGCGCTGGCTATTCTATCGACCCTGTTCCTACTGGCGCGCGCTCCGGATCCGAATGGGACACTTCCGTTTCTTGCCAATGACGGCAGCGAATTCACCGGCGAACAGCGGCTGTCCGAGCCAAGCTTCGTCGGGATGACAAGCGGTGGCGCATCTCTGGCCTTCAGGGCGGATGTGGTGCGGCCCGTGAAGGGCGATACGGCAATCCTGCAGGCAGACAATCTGCGCGGTGTCATTGAAAGCCCCGGCGGCGGCCGAGTGGATGTGCAAAGCCTGTCGGGCGCCATCAACATCGACCAGCAGATCGCAATGCTGGAGGGCGACGTGCGGATCGAGACATCGACAGGCTACACCATCCGCACCGATGGGTTTTCCGCCTCTCTGGGCGACATCTATGCCGAAACCTCGGGCGACATCCGGGCCGAGACGCCGGCCGGTGAACTGGCGGCCGGAAAAATGGTTCTTCGCGTCAACGATGACGGCAGACATGTTCTTGTTTTCCAAGATGGCGTGAAACTGGTATATCGGCCTACGGAGCAAAGGTAGATTTCGGTGAACCTCATTCGAACCTCGATTGCCGTTCTGGCTGCGGTCTTATGGGCGGCGCTTGCCGCTGCGCAAGGCATGCAGGTATCGCTGGGCGCGCTGACGCATGACACCAGCCAGCCAGTCGAAGTGTCGGCGGACAGTCTTGAGGTCGATCAGGAAAGCGGCACTGCAGTCTTTTCCGGCAACGTCCTGGTCGTTCAGGGCGACATGAAGCTGTCGGCCGGCTCGGTGCGTGTCACCTATGCCAGCGGCGACGACGGCGGCATCGCCGAGCTTATCGCCCTGGGCGGTGTCACCTTCGTCACCGAAACCGAGGCCGCCGAGGGGCGCGAGGTCGTCTATAACGTGGATGACGGCACGCTCAGCTTTTCGGGCGACGTTCTTCTGACACAAGGACCGAACGCGCTTTCCGGCGACCGGATGCGAATCAATCTCGTTGATGGCACGGCTGTCGTGGAGGGCCGGGTCCGAACGGTCTTTCAGGCCGGGGAAAACTGATGAACGCCCCCGATCTTCGCATCGCCGAAGGCCGTCAGGGCCTGGACGTCATCAACCTGCGCAAAAGCTATAAAAAGCGCGTGGTGATCCGCGATGTCAGTATGCGGCTTGAGCGCGGCGAGGTGGTTGCGCTTCTGGGACCGAATGGATCGGGCAAGACGACGACCTTCTACGCGGTTGCCGGGCTGGTGAACCCCGAGGGCGGCAGGGTGATCGTCGATGGCCGCGATGTGACCTTCCTGCCGATGTACCGGCGGGCGCGCCTTGGGATCGGCTATCTGCCGCAGGAAGTCTCGATTTTCCGCGGTCTCAGCGTCGAGGACAATATCCTCGCCATTCTCGAGATCACCGAGCGCGACCTTCACAAGCGGCACGAACGGCTGGACGAGCTGTTGTCGGATTTCTCGATCACGCACCTGCGCCGCGCCCCGGCGCTGTCGCTGTCGGGCGGCGAGCGGCGGCGGGTCGAGATCGCGCGCTGCCTTGCGGCCAATCCCAAGTACCTTCTGCTGGACGAACCCTTCGCCGGGGTGGATCCTATCGCCGTTGGAGAGATTCGCACCCTAGTCTCGCACCTCAAGGATCGCGGGCTTGGCGTTCTGATTACCGACCACAATGTGCGCGAAACGCTCGAGATTGTTGACCGGGCGTACATCCTCCACGACGGACAGGTGATGATGAGCGGCACCACCGACGAGGTGGTACGAGACGAGAATGTACGCCGCGTCTACCTTGGTCAGAACTTCAAAATCGGCTGACGAACACCCGCCCTCTTGTATGCCGGATCGGCGCATTCGCTATATCTGGGAAGCGGTCTGATGTCTGTTGCGCCGGCGCGCGCCTTTCGATTGACAGCGGGGGCTCAAATGCCTCCAAATGGGCCCAATGCAGTATCAGACATTCAAGAGGCGGCATCCAAAAGAAGATGCGCCAGTGAGGAAAGGGGCCCCGTCCGGGGCCAGACCGGCTTCCGATATCAGTGAACGAAAATAGTTGCAGACCTCACAGGGCTGTCGCCGTAAACCTTTGGTTTACAGTGCAAAAGAGGAGAGAATATGCGGTACCAGATCAGCGGAAAACAGATCGACATCGGCAATGCCTTGCAGACACATGTAAAGACCGAGCTTGATGCCGTCGTTCAGAAATACGCCGAACGGCCGACCGACGCCAATGTCATCTTCTCAAAGAGCGCTCACGAGTTCGTATGCGAAGCCACGGTGCATCTTTCGACCGGTCTGACGGCCTCTGCGAAAGCAAGCGAAAACGAAATCTATGCCGCATTCGACAGCTGCGCCGAAAAAATGGAAAAACAGCTGCGCCGTTACAAGCGCCGGCTGAAGGACCACCACCGCGAGCGGTCGGAACCGGTTGAACTCATGGGCGCTTCCTCTTATATCCTCGCCGGATCGGACGAAGCGGCAGAATCAGAGCCCGACACGCTTCAGCCGATGATCATAGCCGAGATGGAAGCGAAGATACCGTCGCTGACCGTCGGCGAGGCCGTGATGCAAATGGAATTGGCCGGAGCCCCGGTGCTGGTGTTCCGCAAGGAAGGGAACTCGAGCGGCGTGAACATCGTCTATCGCCGCGATGATGGAAATATCGGCTGGATCGATCCCAGCTGATCCCAGCCAGTCCAACGGACCTGAAAAGCAAAGAGACAATCGCGCATGCAACTTGCAGACATCCTCGGCCCGGAGGCGGTGAAGATCTTCCCGTCCGTCAGCAGCAAGAAACGGCTGTTCCAGGAACTTGGCGACCTGATGGAGCAAACACACGGTCTGAACTCGGGACTTGTGCTCGACGCTCTTCAGGAGCGCGAGACCCTTGGCCCCACCGGTGTAGGCAATGGCATCGCGCTGCCTCACGCACGGCTTGACGGCCTCGACAAGGTCGTGGGCGCGTTCATCCGCGTTGAAAAGCCGCTGGAATTTTCGGCGGTCGACCGCCAGCCGGTCGATCTGATCTTCGCGCTGTTTGCACCGGAGGATGCCGGCGTCGATCACCTCAAGGCGCTGGCGCTGGTCTCTCGCATGATGCGGGTGTCAGGCAAGGTGTCGATGCTGCGCTCGAATACCGATATCCAGACGCTTTACACCATCCTGACCGAGCGGCAGTCCTCGCACGCAGCCTAGCGTCCGATTGTCCAGGTCTTGAACCCGAACATTATGTAGTCGCGGCGATAGGCCTTCTGGGCTAACTTCTCAAGTTCGGCATCGTAGATGTCCTTCAGCCCGATTCTGAACTCGGGCACCGCAGCTAGGTCGGGCGCACTGGCCCCGTGCAGCTTGGCGATTGCCGAAAGGTCTTCGGCCAGCCGATCGGCTCGCAGCAAGCGCTCGGGGATCGCGATTTGCGCCATTGCCTGCAGGATCGCCGTTTGCGACGCCCATGCGCCATCGACCCGCACCGAGGTCTGGCCGCCAAGATTGCCCTGCAGAAACGCCAGGAAGCGGCCCAGCGCCGCCCGGTGCGCCTTGGCGTCATAGCCTGCATCATCCGCCGATTGCGGAAGCTCAAGCTTGTAGTTGCGCACCAGCGCATCTCGGATGGCCGGATAGGGCTCTGCCCCGCCGGGCAGAATATGCCGGCAGAACGCGGTATGCGCCCGCTCCAGCGGATGCGCGATCACCGAAAAGACCGTATGCGGCCGGGTTTGCCGCAGCCAGCGCCGCAGCGTCTTCTGGCTGTGACCGGTTTCAAGCTCGTCGGGCGCCTTGTCATCCAGCGCTGCCAGCCACTGCCGCAACTGATCGTCGCGGGCGCCCTTGATCGGCATGAAGAGCAAGGGGGCTTTGCTTGCCGTGACAAAGGCCGGCACGTTGGGGCCGCGTACCGGTTCATAGATCGGCAGGCGATCAAGTTCGAAGGGATCGCGGGCGGCCAGAGACCGCTCCATTTCCTTGAAATTTGTGACCTTCTCGGAAAGCGGCTTGGGGTTTTGCACCTTGCCGCGTCTGGGCGGCTTGCCGCGCCCGGCTCCCGCGCCGAGAAATCCTGCGATGCCTTCAATGATCTGCCTGTCGGCCAGATCGTCGTAGTGAATGTGAAAGGCTGTCTGGCCAGACGTCTGAAGCCCGCGTTGAATGGCGGACTGCCATCTCTTGAGCCCCTCGATATAGGCCTCGAACTCTGCCGCATCGAACTGAGCCTTGGCCGATCTGGCCGTCTTCAGATCGCCCAGCCACCATTGCCCCGTCGCCCGCGCGATTTTCAGCGACACATAGCTGTCGGCCGGGTTGCGGGTCAGCACGATCTTGGCACAGGTCGTGTCTTCCATGCACAGCTGAAACGCCCTGGGGTCGTGGTCACTGAAAAGCCGGAACCCCGCCAGCCCGTCGGTGGCCTTGCGCATCCTCGACAGCATCGCCGCGGGGTCCTTTTCGCGCGCCTCCAGCGATATGCCCAATAGCTCTGTTTTGCCCGCGCCACCGATGAAATGTGGGTTGAAGACTTCGCCGTAGGACATCACCCGGTCGAAGCCGTTCAGCTTTTCCTCCAGCGCATTCGAGCCGGTGCGCATGTCGGCCAGGATGACGAAACTGGTGAAAGCCGCTCGCTCCATCCCGCGTTACCTGACCAAATAGGGCCGATGGCCCGATGGCTTTTCGGGCTCGCCATCAAGCGTAACCGGGAAATCGCCCATCAGGTGCGGGTGCATGCCCTGGTTCTTGAGGTTCTGCAGAAACTGCCCAAAGCCTTCGAGGTTCACGATCCGCGGCGCCTCGGTCAGCCGCACGCCGGAGCGCGGACCGATCTCTTCGATGACGGTCTGCAGCGGCTCCATCGGTTGCTCGATAAATTCGGCCATCGACCAGATCCGCGCCCGCGCCTTTGTCTGTGGCGATCGCAGAATTTCCAGGAACTCGGTTTCGATCTTCTGCAATTGCGCCGCGACCGTCCGGATCTCGCCGAAATTCCGGTTGGAATGGAAAAGCGGTACGGCCCATGCCCCGCTGATCACCGAGATCTGCACATTCGGGTCGGCTGCCAGAAACGGCGCGATCGCCTGATTGTCGAGCGGGCCGAACTGGAAACACTGCCGCTCGCCCCGGGTGTTCCAGATCAGGTTGGTCAGAAGGGCCTGGGGGTTGTAGTCCCGCAAATGGGCACTGTCGGGCAGGCCGCCTGCGAACACGTGCTGACCGCCCGAAAACTCGGCGCGCTTGGGATGAAACAGATGCCCGTGCACCCGCGCGCCGGTAGAGTGTGCGAGCCACTGATCGAAGTCATCAAGAAGGTCCGAGAACCCCGCAAAGACCGAATAGGGCGCGGCGGTGCGTCCGTTCTCCCAGTCCCAGTTCGGAAACCGGCTTTGCATGACAAGGCCGGCCCGCCCCCGCGTTCGCTTGTCGACGGCCTTCGCAAAGACCCGGTCGATCTTGCCTGGGCTCGGCTCGGCACGGTTCTTGGTTGTCGTGGGGTCGTTGAGAAAGCTTTCGTAAAGCCGATCCGCATGCGGCCATATCTTGCGCGCGACAAAGCAATCCGAGCGGCGCAAAAGTTGCAGATGGTCATCGTAGAAGATGTGCGGCTTGCCCTGAAAGTCGAACTTCGACAAGGTCAGCGACCGGCTTTCCACCTTGTCCGAGTAAAGCCGAACAAGCGACTGGTAATAGCTTTCGTCCGGGATCCAGACCTTCCGGAAATAGCGCTCGTACATGGCGCGGTTTGGATCATCCAGGATTGCCGACAATGTTTGCCGCGTCAGGCACCACCATTGCGAGCCCAAATGCGGCACCAGCCCATCGGGAAGACGCCGCGTGGCACCCAAAAGCCGCTGCAGGGCAACGTAGCGGTCGAAGAGAAACCTCTGTCGCTTCCACGAAAACGGAAAGCTGAAGGTGAAGCGCTCGTTGTCGAGACCGCCGATCGTCCACGGCACATCCTTGGTAGTGACGCTTTCGATGAAGTTGGTGCGCGGGTTCTCCGCCAGGTACGCGCGCAGTTCCTCGACCGGCCGCAACGGCAGGCAAGAGCCAGAGGCAAGGTAGACGTGGCGGACATCGGGAAACTCGTGGAGCATCATCTGCGAGGCCGTCTGCGAGGCCGCCACCAGCGACCACGTGCCCCACTCGCAGCGGTGGCGGGCGCAGAACCGGATGTCGTCGAACTCGGACAGCGCGCCGACGAACCACTTGTGTGCCTTGGGCCGAACCTGGCTGTCGACATGAATGACGATCGGGCAGCCGGCCTCGGCCCAATGCCGCGCAACCTCGACGGCGCGGGTCAGGGGCTCGTGCACCAGCATGACGATCCCGACGCTCATGCCCAGTTGCCCTTCGACATGATCCCAAGGATCTCAAGCTGTCGCCAGTTGATGTATTTCTCGGACCAACTGCACCAGAACTCGGGGTTTTCGCGCAGCCGCTTGTTGTAGGCCCGGTATTCGTGACTGTTGGCATAGTGCTGACGCCGCTGCAGCTCTTCTTCCGATTTCTGAGCAAAGGTGTTGAGGAACTTGGCATGCAACAGGCAGCCAGAGGCTTTCTCACCACCCCATTCGTCATAGACCAGGTTCAGGCCGCGCGGCAGCAGGTTGTGGGTCGAACTGACATAGGTGAACGAGCGGTCCCACCTCACCAGCGGGATCTTGTTAAGCGCCGGGGCACGCGCCGGGTTGTCGGCAAAGAAAGCGCGGGCGCGCGGGCCGCCCTGGATCCAGAGGTTTTTGAACTTCGGGTTCTGGCTGATCATGTAATTGCCGCTGTCGAACCAGTTGGCAATGTCGAAGGGGTTCTGGCCTTCGCGATAGGTTTCGGCGTCGATCCGGCCCTTTGGGTACATGTCCAGCAGCATCGCGGCAAACGAGCGGATCGAAGACGCATCCAGCCAGTCGGTCAACGCCGAGATAGAGCGGGTGTCGCAGAACGGGAAGATGAAGAATTCATCGACATCGACGGTCAGCGCCCAGTGGCCATGCGCGTACTTCCGCAAGAGCCAGTTCATCCAGTCCATCCCGAACCGCGCCCGCTTGTAGCTTTTATCGGTGCGCCAGACCGAGACATCGGGCTGCTTGGCCAGATACTCCAAAGAGCCATCATCAGAGCCGTTATCGACGAAAAGAAAATGCCGGATGCCAAGCGTGCGGTAGTATTTCAGGAAGTAGGGAAGCCGCACCAGTTCGTTGCGCAATGTACAAAACAACAGCACGTCCGAGCCCGAGATTTGCGCGGTGCGGTCGGCAATCATCCGCAACTCGCGGCGCTTGCGAAGCGCGCGTATTCGCCACCGCTTGCGTTGCAGCCGCAGCCTGTATGACGTCACCGCGCTCAAACACGTGCTCCCTTGACCCGGCAGTTGCTTCCCGGGCGCGCTATCCCAGCTTGATTAATACCGTGTTGATATGCGTGTCCCACGTCAGACGCATTGGGTCTATTGCCCATTCTCGTGCCACTTTCTGCTCGCCGCCCGACTGTTGCATTTCCTTTTCGATCAGGCCTTTCCAGTGATACATATCGGTTGGGTCTGCGTAAACGGGCATATCGCCCAAAACCTCGCGATAGACACTCAGATCGGCGCAGATCACCGGGGTTCCGGCCAGCGCCGCCTCAATGGGCACAAAGCCGAAGCCTTCCGAAAAGCTGGGATGCAGAACGGCGACAGCCTGCTCCATCAATGCCGCCACGGCCGCATCACTCAGATCCTCGTGCAGCTTGACGTGGCGCATCAGCAGCGCAGAGGCCCGGACCCTGCCGGCAACAGCATCGGTCCGCGGATCCTGCGCGCCAGCGATGACGAGCGTTGGCGTGGCCGCGCCATGCTCTTTTGCCAAGACTTCCCAGACATCCAGAAGAAGCGCCTGGTTCTTGCGCGGCGTCACGGTGCCCACCGCGAGAAAAAACGGGCGGTCCGGCAGCAGGTCGGCCGAAGACGCGGTTGCCTTTGCAGGCCGCTCGGCCGCCAGATGCGAGACGATGATCCTCGGCTGACGCGGCAAGCTGGACAAGTGCCGGCCCAAGGACGCCTCGGTGGCCTCGGAGTTCGCGATGATCGTGTCGGCCTTCTCTGCGACTGCGCTCAGCCGTTGGGCAAAACCCGCGTTGATTGCCGGGTCGTGGTGTTCGGGATAGTCCAGCGGGATCGTATCGTGCAGCAGCACCGCGACATGCGCGCCCTTGGCCCCGCGCACGGCGCTTAACACGCGGCGGGTCAGGTTGCTGTGCCCGACATTGAGATACAGCGTTTCCGCAGGCAAATGCCGCGCCAGACAGCGCGCAAGCAGCGGCGGCGCGGCACGCGCGATGGCCAGTCGGCGCAAATCCGCCTCGGCGCCCCTGCGAGCAGGCGGCAGCCGGCGCGAAAGCCGCCCGATCAGGTCAGGCGCGCCCCATTGCGCCCGCCCGTCCAGCCGCGCCTTCAGCGCCGCCAATCCAGGCCGATCAAGAAGCACATATCCCGCCGCAGTCCGCGACAGCCCCAACAGACGAACATCGTTTTTCAGAAAATGCGCCAGGTAGGCGTTCTCGACGCGATCGATACCGGTGAATGGCCCGCGGCCCACCCGGCTGACAAGCCGCGTGACATCAAGGCAGATCGCCGGCGGGTTACTTGGCGTAGTCACCGGTCTGGTGCCACCTCCAGGCGTCCTTGATCATACGCGGCAGGGTGGACCGGTCGGGCGACCATCCCAGCTCTTGCCTGGCGCGATCACCGCCCGATACAAGCGACGCCGCATCGCCGGGCCGCCGCGCGTCTTCCAGCACAGGGATTTCCTTGCGGGTAATCGCCTCGGCCTCTGCAATGACGCTTCTGACCGAAAACCCGGTGCCGGTGCCAAGGTTGAAGGTCCGGACACCGCCATTGGCCTTCAGCCAGTCCAGCCCCTGCATATGCGCATCGGCGATGTCGGTCACATGCACATAGTCGCGTACGCAAGAGCCGTCCGGCGTGGCGTAATCGGTACCGTAGATCCGAACTGCGTCGCGCCGCCCTTCGGCAACGTCCAGAATGATCGGAACGAGGTGCGTTTCGGGCCTGTGCCACTCTCCGACCTCGGCGTCCTCATCCGCGCCGGCCACATTGAAGTAGCGCAGGATGACGCTGCGCATGCCCTCGGCGGCGGCCCGGCCTTCAAGAAACTCCTCGGCCGCGCGTTTGGCCTCGCCATAGGCGTTGTTCGGGGCGATGGTGCTCGTCTCTTTCAGGATCACACCGTCCTGATCGCCGTAGACAGAGCAGGTGGAGGACAGAACGAACTTCGTGCAACCCGCCTTCAGCGCGGCTTCCGCCACCGCTTGCGTGCCGCCGGGGATATTGTGCCAGTACTTGCCCGGATCCCGAACGCTTTCGGCGATGTCCGAGCAGGCGGCGAAATGCATGACTGCGTCTGGCGCATATGTCTTGAAGATCGCATCGAGCCGCTTTGTATCGGTGATATCGCCCACTTCGAGCGGGCCGAACTTCACCGCATCGGCCCAGCCAGTCGACAGGTCGTCATAGGTAACAGGGATCATCCCCGCATCTCGCAACGCCTTGCAGGCATGCGAGCCGATATAGCCAGCTCCGCCGGTGACCAGCACTGTCTTCAAGTGGAACGCCCCTTGCCCCTTGGTTTTTATTGGGCCGCTTTTTGCAAAGAGACCGTTTCGGCCAAGTACTGGTAGAACTCGTCCCGCAGATCTTCACGCGCCATCCCGAAAGCGACCGTCGCCTTCAAGAAACCCGCCTTGGATCCACAATCGAACCTGTCGCCCTGGAACCGCAGACCGTGAACCGGATGGCCCTTCTGGATTTCCTGAGCGATCGCGTCCGTCAGCTGTATCTCGCCGCCGGCACCGCTGCCAAGCTTGCTGAGATTGCGCAGCACGCTTGGCGTGAGAATGTAGCGACCGATGACCGCAAGAGTCGACGGCGCCACCTCTTTCTTGGGCTTTTCGACCATGCCACGGACTTTCACAAGCTGCCCATCGTCGGAGGCAATATCGAGGATACCGTAGGACGACACCGCTTCGGGGGCCACTTCCATCGCAGCAACCATAGCGCCCTCGGTGGATTCATAGGCCTCGACCATCTGCTGAAGGCAGGGCTTGTCGGCGGCAATCACGTCATCGGGCAGGATCACGGCAAAGGGCTCGTCCCCGATCAGGCGCCGCGCGCACCAGACAGCGTGACCCAGACCCATCGCGCGCTGCTGGCGGATATAGGCAATCGCACCTGAATCCATGTTGGTCGATTTCAGGATCTCCAGAAGCTCGTTCTTGCCCGAGCTTTCAAGCTGCGCCTCGAGGTCGGGCGCCATGTCGAAATAGTCTTCCAGCGCGCTTTTCCCGCGCGCGGTGACAAATATGAACTCGGTGATCCCGGCGGCGCGAGCCTCGTCGATCGCGTATTGGATTAACGGGCGATCGACCAGTGTCATGATCTCCTTAGGAACGGATTTCGTAGCGGGCAGAAACCGCGTACCCATCCCAGCTACTGGAAAGACGGCTTTCGTAACCTTGCGCTTCATCTGTCAACTTTCTCTTCGCAACAAGACGAGGACAATCGTCCAATTGCGGGCACCTTTACGCAGCTTTCCGGCGATTCTAGGGCAATTACAGATACAGCAAAAGCGCATAGCAGCGAATACTGTGCTAATTTTGCTACCGTCAGGTACGAATATCTGTCAGTCGGCGGCATTCCTCGGCAACCCTGATCTTGAGGTTGAAAAGACGAAAGACCGGTTGCCTGCGATCCGAGCGCCCAAAGAGGCCGCCGGTCTGAAGCCAGAACCCGCCCGGGCAGTACCGGACCCGGTGATAAAGCGAGGTCGGGCTGAAACAGAAGACCGTCGCGCCCCGCCCCGCCGAAACGATCGCGCGCGCCTGCCGGCAAAGTCTGCGTTTCTGCCACGACCGGCCTGCGAGGATTTCATGGCTGCGCTCTGGCGGCGCCTCGTTCATCGGCAGGAAAGCGGCCGCGGGGTCGGCGATCCTTTCCTTCTGAAAAGACCGGGTCTTTCCGTCCGCCACGCCCGCATCGAAAGTGCCCAGAAGCCGCGCCACATCGCGCGGCTCGCAGCTGCCACGGACCATGTGCTGCAAGAGGCGTTTGCGCTCTTCGTCGCGGCGCGCCGCAAGTGTGCCGTCCAGCTCGCCCGAGGGGTCGTGCTTGCGGGCAAAAAGCGCCGAACTTGCGGCGATCTCGAACAGATCGCTTGGCCGGCGCTCTGCCGTCCGCCGCTTGGAGGCCGCGCTTTTGTGGTGGACCAGCGCCCGCGGAGCAATTGCAGTGCGGTGTCCTGCGCGGGCAAGCCGGACGTTGAGGTCGGCCTCATCGTGAAAAAAGCGAAAGCCCCGATCGAAACCGCCAAGCGAGGCCAGAACACTTCGCCTCAACGCGCTGTTGGTGCCTTCGGTCTTCACGGCGCGGCCCGGCCCGGGGTCCGGGCACTGCCAATCGCCGCCGCTGAAAGGCAAGTCATGGTGAAACCCTTGGCCATCGATGCTGCGCGCGCCCCATTGCAGCGACAACCCATTGCGTCCCAGCACAAATCCGCCGACCGCCGAGACATCGCCGTCAGAGAAGGGCGCGCTAAGATGCTCCAGCCAGGTGGGTTCTGCGACCGCATCGTCGTCGATGAACGCGAGGATCTCGCCGGCGGCTTGCGCCAGACCTGCATTGCGCGCGGCCGAAATGTTCTCTTCGGCGAATTCGACCAACTTCAACTTGTCGCTCAGCGGAGTATCCCAAAGACCGGCGATCGTCACCGGGTCGGCCACGACGATCACCTCGAACGGGTGGTGGTATTGCTGAGACAGGGACAAAAGGCACAGCGCAAGATCGTCTGGCCTGTCCCGGCTGACGACGATGACGCTGATCGGTGTGCCTCGCATCCAAGCCGCGCCTATCCCGGCGATTTCAGCGTCACGCCAGGCGCAAATGCGATGAAGAAGGGGTTTTCATGGCCCGGCTTACCGTAGCGCAGATCGGTGTGATCGTCGAACCGCACCACGCGGCCGCCGGCGCCGCGCAGTACCGCGTCCCCTGCGGCAGTATCCCACTCCATAGTGGGGCCAAGGCGCGGATAGAAATCGGCCTCGCCAGCCGCAACCAGCGAAAACTTTAGCGATGATCCCGCGCTCGTGAAGTCCTTGACGGCATAGCGCGCGATATAATCGTCCGTCGCCTGGTCGCGGTGCGATTTGGAAGCAACGATGCGCAGGCCCGAATTGTCGGGGCTCGATACGGCCAGCGGCGAGGTTGCGCCGGGTGCGTCGTTGTCGAAGGGTCCGGCCTCTTCGACCGAGCTGCCGTCGGCAAGCGTATAAAACAGCCGTCCCCTGGCGGGCGCGTAGACCACACCGCGCGTCGGCGCGCCATCTTCCACATAGGCGATGTTCACCGTGAAATCGCCGCGGCGCTGGATGAACTCCTTGGTGCCGTCGAGGGGATCTACGATCAGGAACGTACCATGCGTCCGGGCGTGGGTGTGTGCCTGCTCTTCAGTGACAAGCGGCGTATCGGGAAACGCTTTGCGCAGGCCTTCCGAAATCAGCGCGTCCGCCGCTTCATCGGCAGCGGTCACGGGGCTGTTGTCGGATTTGGAACGCAGGTCGAAATCATCAGAGCCGTAGATGTCCAGGATCACCTCGCCGGCCTCTAGCGCAAGCCGCCGCATCACGCGGGCCAATTCGTCAAAGTCCAACGCAAAACTCCCAGACCACGCGCAGAGATTGAAATGGCTGCGCAATCACCTTATGGTCCGTCGGCAAGCGAACGGCAAGAAATCCGTAGTAAGGCGGGGCGTAGACCGAAAGCAGCCGAGGCAAGGGCGCATGTTCGACAGACCGATGCAATCCGGGACGTTTGGGTCCGTACTGACGATCCTCGGATTGATCTATCACAACACCGTGCGCAGCGTGCGCAAAACGCATGGCCATGCAGCCATGGCGCTGCTTATCAGCATCGGCCAGGCGCTGATCATGGTTGCGGTCTTTTACGTGATGTTCTCGATCCTGGGGATGCGCAGTGCGGCCCTGCGGGGCGATTTCCTGCTTTATATCATGTCGGGCATCTTCATGTTCATGACCCATGTGAAGGCGCTGGGCGCGGTGGTCAGCTCTGAAGGGCCAGCGTCACCGATGATGCACCATTTGCCGATGAACACCGCGATCGCCATCGCGTCGGCGGCGTTGGGCGCGCTTTACATCCAGGTGCTGGCGATGGTCATCGTGCTTTATGTCTATCACATCGGCTGGGGCCCGATCACGATCGAGCAGCCGTTCGGCGCCTTTAACATGGTGCTTTTGTCCTGGTTTTCGGGCGTTGCGATCGGGATGGTCTTCCTGGCGCTGAAGCCGTGGTTCCCCGGCCTCGTCGGCATGGTCTCGCAATTCTACCAGCGTGTGAACATGATCGCCTCGGGCAAGATGTTCGTGGCCAACACGCTTCCGGGCTACATGGTTGCCATGTTCGACTGGAACCCGCTCTTTCACACGATCGACCAGACGCGTGGCTATGTGTTCATAAACTACAACCCGCATTTCACGACGGTGATGTACCCGATCTACCTGTCGATCATAATGATGGTGATCGGCATGATGGGCGAGTTCTACACCCGCAAGCACGCCTCGCTGAGCTGGGGCTCCAAGCGCTAGGGGCGCGATCGGCAAGCCGCGCCCGCGCGTCTTCGCGACAAACCCGCAAAAAGAGTCGAAAAATGCGCTGCAAAGGGCCCTCCGAGCGGTTGCAGGGCTATTTCCATCTCCCTATATACCCACCGAACCCGGTCTGGCTTCGGGCCCGGCCGCAACTCTGGGATTGGACATGCGGTGCCGCAATGGGCCCGTGTCCCGCACATCGCCTTAAGAGAGGATGAAGATATGGCCAAAGTCATTGGCATCGACCTTGGAACAACCAACAGCTGCGTCGCAATCATGGACGGCTCGCAGCCGCGCGTGATCGAGAACGCCGAAGGCGCACGCACCACACCGTCGATCGTTGCCTTCACCGATAACGAGCGTCTGGTCGGTCAGCCCGCCAAGCGCCAGGCTGTGACGAACCCCGACAACACCGTCTTCGCCGTCAAGCGACTGATCGGCCGCCGCACCGATGATGCGGAAGTGGCCAAGGACAAGCAGAACCTGCCTTACGACATCGTCGATGGCGGAAATGGCGACGCCTGGGTCGAGGCCGGCGGCGAGAAGTACAGCCCCAGCCAGATCTCGGCCTTCATCCTGCAGAAGATGAAAGAGACCGCCGAAAGCTATCTTGGCGAAGACGTGACCCAGGCCGTCATCACCGTCCCCGCATACTTCAACGATGCCCAGCGCCAGGCCACCAAAGACGCCGGCAAGATCGCGGGCCTTGAAGTTCTGCGGATCATCAACGAGCCGACCGCCGCTGCGCTGGCCTACGGGCTCGACAAGAAAGAGACCAAGACGATTGCCGTCTATGACCTTGGCGGCGGCACCTTCGACATCACGATCCTCGAGATCGACGATGGTCTCTTCGAAGTGAAATCCACCAACGGCGATACCTTCCTTGGCGGTGAAGACTTCGACATGCGCGTGGTCAACTACCTCGCCGAAGAGTTCAAAAAGGAAAACGGCGTCGATCTGACGAAAGACAAGATGGCCCTTCAGCGTCTCAAGGAAGCCGCTGAAAAGGCGAAGATCGAGCTGTCATCGTCGACCCAGACCGAGATCAACCAGCCGTTCATCTCGATGGATCCCAATGGCGGTCAGCCGCTTCACATGGTTATGAAACTGACCCGCGCCAAGCTGGAAAGCCTAGTTGGCGATCTTATCAAGAACTCGATCAAGCCGTGCCAGGCCGCTTTGAAGGACGCAGGGCTTTCGGTCGGCGATATCGACGAGGTCGTCATGGTCGGTGGTATGACCCGCATGCCGCGCGTCGTCGAAGAGGTCACCAAGTTCTTCGGCAAAGAGCCGCACAAAGGCGTGAACCCCGATGAGGTCGTCGCCATGGGCGCCGCCATTCAGGCCGGCGTCCTGCAAGGTGACGTGAAAGACGTGGTTCTTCTGGACGTCACACCGCTGTCGCTGGGTATCGAAACCCTTGGCGGTGTCTTCACCCGCCTGATCGACCGCAACACGACGATCCCGACCAAGAAGAGCCAGATCTTCTCGACCGCCGAGGACAATCAGAACGCCGTGACGATCCGGGTGTTCCAGGGCGAGCGTGAAATGGCGTCCGACAACAAGATCCTGGGTCAGTTCAATCTGGAAGACATCCCGCCTGCGCCGCGCGGCCTGCCGCAAATCGAAGTGACCTTCGACATCGACGCCAACGGCATCGTTTCGGTGTCGGCCAAGGACAAGGGCACCGGCAAAGAGCAGAACATCACGATCCAGGCATCGGGTGGTCTTTCGGACGACGAGATCGACCAGATGGTCAAGGACGCCGAAGCCAATGCCGAGGCCGACAAAGAGCGCAAAGAGCTCGTCGAAGCCAAGAACCAGGCAGAAAGCATGATCCACTCGACCGAGAAATCGATCGAAGAGCATGGCGACAAGGTCGACCCGACCACGGTCGAAGCGATCGAGCTGGCTATCGCCGCGCTGAAAGATCAGCTGGAAACCGATGACGCTGGCAAGATCAAATCCGGCATCCAGAACGTCACCGAGGCCGCGATGAAGCTGGGCGAGGCCATCTACAAGGCCGAGCAGGAAAAAGCGGCCGGCGAAGCGCCCGAGGAAAACGATGAGAACATGCGCGGTGTTGACGAAGACATCGTGGATGCCGACTTCGAAGACCTCGGCGACGACGACAAGCGCGCCTCGTAAATGGTGCTTTGAAATGTAGCGAGGCCGGCCGATTCGATCCGGCCGGTCTCACGCGTTTCTGAAAGGTGAACGTCATGGCAAAGCGCGACTACTACGACGTCTTGGGTGTTGCCAAAGGCGCGACCGGCGACGAGATAAAGAAAGCCTATCGCACGAAGGCCAAGGAACTTCATCCCGATCGCAATGCCGATAATCCCAAGGCTGAAGCGCAGTTCAAAGAGGCCAACGAGGCCTACGAAGTCCTGAAAGACGCGGAAAAGAAAGCGGCCTATGACCGGTTCGGTCACGCCGCCTTCGAAGGCGGTATGGGCGGCGGCGGGCCGCGTGGCGGCGGTATGGGCGGCGGCGATTTCGCAAGCGCATTCTCGGACGTGTTCGACGATCTGTTCGGCGATATGATGGGGGGCCGCGGTGGCGGCCGAAATCGCGCTGCACGGGGTTCTGATCTGCGCTACAACCTGCGGGTGTCGCTGGAAGAGGCTTATGCAGGGCTTCACAAAACGATCAGGGTGCCAACCGCCGTGACGTGCGAGACCTGCGACGGTTCCGGCTCGGAAGGCGGCGCAGAGCCGACAACCTGCCCGACCTGCTCAGGCATGGGTAAAGTGCGCGCGCAGCAGGGCTTCTTCACGGTCGAGCGGACTTGCCCGACATGCTCTGGCATGGGACAAATCATCCAGAACCCCTGCAAAACCTGCAATGGCGCGGGCCGGGTCGAAAAGGACCGCTCACTGTCCGTGAACATCCCAGCTGGCGTTGAAACCGGAACCCGTATCCGCCTGTCCGGCGAGGGCGAGGCCGGCATGCGCGGCGGGCCCACGGGCGATCTTTACATCTTCATCGACGTGGCCGATCACGCGCTCTTCCAGCGTGAAGGGCCGAACCTTTACTGCCGGGTACCCGTCAGCGTGGCCTCGGCCGCGCTGGGCGGCGACATCGAAGTACCCACCATCGACGGCGGCCGCAGCCGGGTCAAAGTTCCCGCCGGCAGCCAGTCGGGCAAGCAGATGCGCCTGCGCAGCAAGGGCATGCCCGCGCTCCGCGGCGGCGGCACCGGCGATATGTTCATCGAACTGGCGGTCGAAACGCCCGTCAACCTGACGTCGCGCCAGAAAGAGATCCTGCGCGAGTTCGACAAGCTCAGCGAAAATGAAACCAACCCCGAAAGCTCCAGCTTCTTTTCTAAGGTGAAAAGCTTCTGGGACGGTATGAAGAGCTAGCCAAAGCGACCTTCAAGTACATCACCGTCCAGGCCCGCGACGCAGCGCTGCGGGCTTTTTTGCTTAGCCGCACCTTGCGTTATTCGGAAACGCACTGTTCCTGCCTTGGAAACGCCCAAGTCAACTCCTGATTGTCGCCAAATTTCGGCGCCATCTCAGACGAATTGACTTGAAATAAGAGGCAGGCATGAAACGCTTATTTGCATTCTTCCTTACGTTGACCCTGATGGGTTGCGCCATCGGTGGCGGCACACCGGTCAACGACTTCACGAACCGCGCAACGATCTACGGTTGGATCAATGTCGACAAGATCAGCGGTAACCATTTGTATTCGATGACCATGCGGCAATACGCACCGCGCAGCGAACAGCCGTTCTACGACATGGGCATCAAGAAATTCGAGGGCGGATACCTCGTTTGGCAGCACGCGGCCAAGCCGGGATCGCGCATCGAGTTTCACAGCATGGCGCTGCAATCCTGCGCCGCGATCATCTGCTCCAACACCATCAACGAGTACGATTTCGGCCCCTTCGGCAGCGCGCCGGGCAAGGTCGATGTGCAGCGCCCGGGTGTTCATTACATCGGCAATTGGGCCCTGGTGAGAACCAAGCGTGGCTTCTTCGGTCCCGGTGAGTTCGACACCCGCCGGGTGCGCAGCGGTCCCTCGCGGGCGCAGCTTCTCGCCGAGTTGATGAAGACGCTACCGGAGGGTCATCCGATCGTCGGACAGCGTATTCAGGCGGCCGCACGCTAGACGGCGCCACATAGTTTCAGGCATGGCCCGCAGCGAAATCTGCGGACTTTTGCTTATGTGGATGCTCCGCAAATCCGCCTGTCCGCCTTAATAATTTGTTCAGCATGACCCTGCAGCTATGGGCGCATGACAAAAGACAATCGCTTCTCCGAGGCCCCGCTTCCATTCTTCGACACCGACGAAGCCATTCCGGTCCCGATCGAGGGCAAGATCCCATCCTACATGGTCGACCACCGCAAGCGATTGCGCACCCGCTTCATGGACGGCGGAGCAGCAGCACTGCCCGACTACGAGATGCTGGAACTTTTGCTCTTCCGCGCGATCGCGCGCCGGGATGTCAAACCGTTGGCGCGCCTGATGCTCGACACGCTTGGTGATTTTGGCCGGGTGATCTCGGCCGCGCCCGAACGGCTGGCCCGGATCAACGGCGTCGGCGAGGCGGTCATCGTCGAGCTGAAGCTCGTCGAGGCCGCCGCGCAGCGCCTGGCGCGCGCGCGCGTCATGCAACGACATATCGTCGATAGCTGGGACAGCGTTCTCGACTACTGCCACACCACGATGGCGCATCGCGAGACCGAACAGTTTCGTGTCCTGTTTCTCGACCGCAGAAATGTCCTGATTGCCGATGAAGAGCAGGCCAAGGGCACGGTAGACCACGTTCCTGTCTACCCCCGCGAGGTGGTGAAACGCGCGCTGGAGCTGAATGCCTCGGCCCTGATCCTGGTGCACAATCACCCCTCAGGCGATCCGACACCGTCCGAGCCCGATATCGAGATGACGCGCCAGATCAGTGAGGCCGCCGCCGTACTGGGCCTGACGCTGCACGACCACATCATCATCGGCAAAGAGCGCGAGCTGTCGTTTCGCGCGTCCGGCTATCTTTAGCGTGTCCAGACTTCGACCCGCCGGTTGACCTGCCGGCCCCAGCCCATGTCGTCGCAGGCAATCGGCGCGCGCTCTCCAAGACCGATGGCGCGCGGCCGCGCGATCTGCCATGCTTCGGGGCTTACCAGGTCTTCCAGCGACGCGCGCACCAGCGCGCTCCGCCGCTGTGACAGTCTTTCGTTCACTCCCGCAGCGCCAACGCCATCGGTGAAGCCGACGATGAAAAGACGTCGCCGGCGCTCGGTATTGGCCTCCAGCCAAGCCGCGAGACGGCGCAGGGCGTCCTGGGCATTGGCGTCAAGGTCCGCGGTGCCGACATCGAAGCGAAAGGTGAACGCAAGCCGTTCGGCGCCATCCAGAAATTCCGGCGTCTTCGGCGCGTCGCTTTCTGTCCCGGGCCGACTGGCGGGGCGCAGCCGCAGACGGACCCGGTCGGGCGGGACATAGCCCAGGGCCTCGACGGCGCGGCGTCCGGCCGGCGCGCGTACAAACTCCAGAAACTCGCGGGCAATGGCCGGCAACACGTAGTCCGGCATGAAAAGCCGATGGTGGATTACGAACGGATAGTCGCCGGTCAAGAGCGTGTTCGTCGTCGCCGCAACCTCGCGCGCACAGGATCCCGACAGGGCCAGCGTGCGCGCATTTCCAATCTCGGAGAGAGCCGAAATCGCAAGCGCCGCAGGATTGGCGGCAACGGCGCCTGCAAGATCCGCATTGCTTCCGAAGCGCTGGACATCCGAAGACAGCGCCATGTCCTGAGGGCCCAGCACCTGGGTGCGAAATCGGCCGGTCAGCCCCGACGGGTCGTTCTTCAGGTAAAGCCGGACCGGACCCTGCGCGCCGCCCAGATCGGCCCAGTCGCGCGCCCTGCCCGAAAACGCCGCCGCCAGCCGATCGACGCCCATGGCCGTAACCGCGTTCTTGCGCGACGCGATCGGAACCAGCGCATCCAAGGCAATGTCCATCGACCTGCCGGCCGCGCCCAGATCGCCGATCCCGGCCTCGATGCCGCGCTCAATCTCGTTAAAGCGAACTGGTCTGATCGCCATAGCGATTTCTGCCTGGTTGGCCACAAGATCGGCAAAACCCTCTTCGGTCGACGAGACGCGGAACCGGATCCGCGCGAAAACAGTTTCTGACGCACCGCGAAACAGCTCGTATCTGAAATGCGTGTCGTCCTGCACGACGCGCACGGCGCGATAGCCGCGATCGCGGACAAAAGCCTCGACGATGCCGGGCATCAGCGTGTCGCCAGTGGTTGCGGCGCCTGAAATTCGGAACTCGGGGATGAAGCCTTCGGTATCCGGGCAAGACTCACCCAGGCAACGCATCGCCGCGGCAGAGACCGTCAAGATCCCGTATTTGGTGTCTATTCGGTAGTATTCGCCATCGTAATCAAGGATCTCACCTTGCAGGCGAAGGCCGCCATCATCCGATTGCAGGGTGACAGGTTGCGCAGACGCAGCGGGACACAGCAAAAACGCCAGAGACGCGGCCAGCACGGCCGCCAGTCGATGTGTCATGCAAGGACAAGACCCTGAAGCTCTAGTTCTGGGCGATCTTGAGGTCTCGAAGCAGGTTTTTCAATACAACGATATCGCCTACGGCGTCGCAGTTCGGCACTTCGATCGCCAGGTTCATGCGATTGACGTTGCCCTCACGCGTGGTCTGGAAGGTTTCGGCATTGACGGTCTGGCCGCAGGTATAGGGAGTCACCAGCGCCTCGATCGACAGCCGCACCACACCGGCGCGATCGATCCGGCCGGTCGGGAAGGAATAAACCTCTGCCACGATGGGGCTGTCCACATCCAGGGCGCCAAGTCGCGTCAGGAACCCGCCGCTTTCGACGAGGCTGCGCTGCGGCGCCTTGGGATCGAGCGCCGAGACGTGCCCCGGTGCGCCATATTCCGCTCCGAATTCAAGGGCGTGGATCGACAGCGCATCCAAGCCGGACCATTGCAGTCCGACGCGATCGAAGTCTTCGACAGCCGGAACGGCAAGGGATGTCGTCGTCTTGCCGCCGCCGCGTGTCTCGACCGAGATCATGGCGGCGCGCGTCATCGCCGGAAGCGAAAACGCAACCTCGCCATTCTCATCCGTCTCTTGTGTGAATCGCAGACCGGCATGGCTGATGATGATCCGCTCGCCCGGGTTGCAGGCCGCAGCGTAGCTGACTTCGATCATCGCGCCTTCGGTCGCGGATGCGGCCAGCACAGGCTCGCAAGAGATGTCAAAACCGCTGAGTGCCGTGATGGTCGGTGCGGGTGGCACGTTCATTGTGTCTTCGGGGATTTCAATCTCGGCGACCCCGGCAACCGGAAGCGCAACCGGGATCAGCGCCTGCGACGGGGGCTTCGGCAGTGAATGCTTCACCGACGCGGTCTGCGGCGCGACCGGGCGCGCCTTCACGGTCGGCCTCGCGCCGGGTTTCAAGTCAGAGGTGTCGACCTTCGGCGCAGCGCGAGAGGGACCGTTCGGACGCGGCGCAGGGCCATCGACCTTCTCGATCGGCGCCAGCCCGTTTTCCATGTAGTACCCGGTTGCTCCGGCGACGAATACGGTCGCCGCTATGGTCATCAACGTCTTTTTTGTAAGCACCCTCGGCCTCCGTGGCTTCCCATCACGGCAGAGAATTGCACCCAATTCAGACGATCTTAAGGCTGTTGGAAGCCGGTGCCGGCAGCGAGTTGCCGACCGATCAAACTCTATATCTGCTTGAAACCACTATATATCGTGTGGGCGAGATCGCCACGACAGAGGGCGCGACACCAAGTTGCCACAATGGCCGCGCAAGCCCGGCGTACCGGACTCGCGATTAAGACCTCAGGCAAGCCGCCCGTGGCAGTGCTTGAACTTTTTGCCAGAGCCGCAGGGACAGCGGTCGTTCCGCCCCGGATCGCCCCAGGTGCTGGGATCATCCTCGACAAAGCCTTCGGCGGCTTCGCCGACCGCGCCCTTTGCATCGCGCTCGGGCTCTGCGGCCTTCAGCATCGCCTCGCGCTGCGCCTGCATCTGGCGCATCATCTCGTCCTGCTCTTCCTGGCTCATCGGACGGATTTGCGACAACTTCTGCGTGACGTCCTCGCGCAAACCGTCCAGCAGGCCTTCAAAGAGCTGGAACGCCTCTGACTTGTACTCGTTGAGCGGATCGCGCTGCGCATAACCACGAAAGCCAACGACCGAGCGCAGATGCTCCAGCGTCAGAAGATGCTCGCGCCATTTGCTGTCTATCGTTTGCAGCAGGATCTGTTTTTCGATCGAGCGCATCGCTTCGGGTCCGAACTGCGCCGCCTTCGACGCCATGAACTCATTCGATGCCTTGTAGAGCCGTTCGCGGATCTCGTCGTCGTCGACGCCCTCTTCATCGGCCCAGTCCGCGACCGGCACATCAATCCCGACCTTTTCGCTGATATCCCCTTGCAGGCCCTCGGTATCCCACTGGTCGGCATAACTTTTCGGCGGCATCCGGTGGTCGACCATATCGTCGATCACCTGGTGGCGCATATCTTCCGCGATCTCGGACAAATCAGCCGCTTCCATGATCTCACGCCGCTGGCCGAAGATCACCTTGCGCTGGTCGTTCATCACATCATCGAATTTCAGAAGCTGCTTGCGGATATCGAAGTTGCGGCCCTCGACCTTCGCCTGCGCTTTTTCAAGCGATTTGTTAACCCAGGGGTGAACGATTGCCTCGCCCTCTTTCATGCCAAGCGTCGACAGCACTTTTTCAAGTCGCTCGGACCCGAAGATCCGCATCAAGTCGTCTTCCAGCGAAAGGTAGAACGAAGACCGCCCCGGATCGCCCTGGCGGCCCGAGCGGCCGCGCAACTGGTTGTCGATACGGCGACTTTCGTGACGCTCGGAGGCCAGGACATAAAGCCCGCCCGCTTCGATCACCTTGGCCTTTTCCTCGGCATGCTCGGCCTCGATCTTGGAGCGTATCGCCTCGGGATCGGCCTCTGGATCGGCGGTCAGCGCCTCCAGCACTTTCATCTCGACATTACCGCCAAGCTGAATGTCGGTGCCGCGGCCGGCCATGTTGGTGGCGATGGTGACCGCGGCAAACTTGCCGGCATCCGCGACGATCTGCGCTTCCTGCTCGTGTTGGCGCGCGTTCAGAACATTGTGCTTGATGCTTTCCTTGGTCAGCAGCCCCGAGATGAACTCGGACTTCTCGATCGATGTCGTGCCCACGAGGACAGGCTGCCCCTTTTCGTTGGCTTTCTTGATCTCTTTCACGATCGCTTCGTATTTCTCGCGCGTGGTTCGGTAGACCTGATCGTGCTCGTCGGTGCGGGCGACTGGCTGGTTGGTCGGGATCTCGATAACGCCAAGGCCGTAGATCTCACCGAATTCCTCGGCTTCGGTGGCGGCGGTGCCGGTCATCCCGGCCAGCTTGTTGTAAAGCCGGAAGTAGTTCTGGAAGGTCACAGAGGCCAGCGTCACGTTCTCGGGCTGGATGTTCACGCCCTCCTTGGCCTCGATCGCCTGGTGCAGCCCGTCCGACAGGCGGCGGCCCTGCATCATGCGGCCGGTAAACTCGTCGATCAGGACGACCTCGCCATCGCGCACGATGTAGTCCTTGTCCTTGGTGAAAAGCTTGTGCGCCCGCAGGCCCTGGTTCACGTGGTGCACGATGGTCGTACTTTCGGGATCGTAAAGAGACTGCTCTTCCGGCAGGATGCCCGCCGCGTGCAACCGCTCTTCGAGGAACTCGTTACCCTCGTCGGTGTAGGTCACATTGCGCGTTTTTTCGTCCAGATCGAAATGAACGTCCAGCACTTCGGGGATGATCGTGTCGATCGTCACGTATAGCTCTGAGCGGTCCTGCGCAGGGCCCGATATGATCAGCGGTGTCCGCGCCTCGTCGATCAGGATGCTGTCCACCTCGTCGACAATGGCAAAGTTGTGCTGAAGCTGGTTCATGTCCTTCAGGTCGGACTTCATGTTGTCGCGCAGATAGTCGAACCCCAGCTCGTTGTTGGTGGCATATGTCACGTCGGCGCGATAGGCCTTGTGCTTTTCCGCCTCGGGCTGCTGGGGATAGACCACGCCGGTCGTCAGGCCCAGCGCGCCGTAGACATTGCTCATCCATTCGGCGTCGCGTTTGGCCAGGTAGTCGTTGACCGTCACGATATGTACGCCCTTGCCGGTGAGCGCATTCAGATAAGCCGGGAAGGTCGCAACAAGCGTTTTGCCCTCACCGGTTTTCATCTCGGCGATATTGCCCCGGTGCAGGAAGATGCCGCCCATGAGCTGGACATCGAAGGCCCGCAGACCCAGCGCACGGCGCGCCGCTTCGCGGCAGTTGGCAAACGCCTCGGGCAAAAGGTCCTCGAGGCTCTCGCCGCTGTTTGCCCGGCCGCGCAGCTCTTCGGTCTTGGCGATGATCTCCTCGTCGGACAGGGCCTCGAACTGCGGCTCAAGCGCATTGATCGCGTCCACCGAGGGTTGCGTGGCCTTGATCAACCGGTCGTTTGGCGTCCCAAAGACCTTCTTGGCGATGGTTCCGAAACCTAGCATGTTTTCTGCCTCAATGCGCATTTGACAGGATCGTGTAAGGGGATGCGCTTGCCCGCGTCTCGCCATCGCCATAAAAGCAGGCAGGAACGCGGCCCCTCGTAGGTCAAAAGGCGATGTAAGGGCCCGCCAAGTTAGTGTCAACGTCGCGGGAAGCTGCGGCCCGCCTCAAGGACTGTTTCGATGCAAAAACACACATCTTTCATCGCCACAACTCTGCTTTCGTGCACAGTTGCCTTCCCGGCCCTGGCCCAGGACGAAACCCCGACCGCCGACACCATAGTCGCCACCGTGAACGGTACCGAGATCACGCTCGGGCACATGATCGCCCTGCGCGCGCGGCTGCCAGAGCAGTATCAGGACCTGCCCAACGACGTGCTCTACACCGGGCTTCTGGACCAGCTTGTGCAGCAATCGCTTCTCAGCGACATCTCCGAAGGTCTCAGCAAGGAAAACACCCTGGTGCTGGAAAACGAGACCCGCTCGCTGCAGGCCGCGCAGGTGTTCCAGCAAGTGGCTGCGGATGCGGTGACGGACGAGGCACTGCAAAGCGCCTATGACGAAACCTACACCAACCTCGAGCCAGAGCCCGAATTCAACGCCTCGCATATCCTCGTCGAAACCGAGGAAGCGGCCGCCGAACTGTTGACAGAGCTTGAGGGCGGAGCAGATTTCGCCAATCTGGCGGCCCAGAAATCGACCGGTCCCTCTGGCCCGAACGGCGGCCTTTTGGGATGGTTCGGCAAGGGCATGATGGTTGCGCCCTTCGAGGCAGCGGTCGAAACGCTGGAGGTCGGCGCTATCTCTGCGCCGGTGCAAACCCAGTTCGGATGGCATGTCATCAAGCTGAACGACAAGCGCAGCAAGGCCGCGCCGCCGCTCGACCAGGTGCGCCCCCAGCTTGCCGATACGCTGCAACGCGACGCGATCGAGGGCTATCTTTCAAAGCTGGAAGATGGCGCCGAGATCAGCCGCGTCGCGCCTGCCGATATTGACGTGAACATCATCAGCGACACCTCGCTTTTGCAGGAATAGACACTGATATGAGCGCGGCCAAAGCGTCTGCACCGATCTCTCCGCTTGCGCCGAAGGGCGGCTTTCCGGACCTGCCGGTAATCGAAGGGGCAGCGTTTGCGGCAATCGAGGCCGGCGTGCGCTACAGTGGCCGTCTTGATGTGATGCTGGCAACGCTGGCGCCCGGCTCTGTCATCGCGGGTGTCTTCACCCGGTCTTCGACCCGCGCCGCGCCAGTGCTGGACTGTCAGGACAAGATCGGCGGCGTCTCCGAGAGCGGCGCGGCTTTTATCGTAAACTCTGGAAATGCAAACGCTTTTACCGGCTCGAACGGCGCGGACGCCGTTGACGCCGTGACAAGCGCCGTCGCCGGTGCCACCGGCGTGCCAGAGCAGCGCGTGTTCTCGGCCTCGACCGGCGTGATCGGAGAGCCGCTGCCGCACGACCGGATCACCGCCAGGCTGGCAGAGCTTGCAGCGGGCCTGTCAAAGACCGGCATCGCCGATGCGGCTCGCGCGATCATGACCACCGACACCTACCCCAAGGGCGCAGGCGCAACCGCACGAATTGGCGGAAAAACAGTGTCTATTTCAGGTATTGCGAAGGGTTCCGGCATGATCGCGCCGGACATGGCGACGATGCTTGTCTACATCTTCACGGACGCGAAAATCGCCAAGCCAGTGCTGGATCAGATGCTGGCAGAGCTTACCGACACCACGTTCAACTGCATCACGGTCGACAGCGATACATCGACCTCGGACACGCTGCTGCTCGCGGCGACGGGGAGGAGCGAAGCTCCTGAAATTACTGACATAAACGGCGATAACGCGGCGGCGTTCCACAGCGCTTTAGGTGGCGTGATGCTGGATCTCGCGCACCAGGTTGTGCGCGACGGCGAGGGCGCAACAAAGTTCATCGAGGTCGCCGTAACCGGAGCCGAGAGCGATGGAGATGCCCGCAAGGTCGCATTATCTATCGCAAATTCGCCTCTGGTGAAGACCGCGATCGCCGGCGAGGACCCCAACTGGGGCCGTATCGTAATGGCCGTCGGCAAGTCTGGCGCGGTGGCGGACAGGGACCTGCTGAGCATCCGGTTCGGGGACATCCTGGTGGCTGAGAAGGGTTGGGTTTCGACGGGTTACAGCGAAGAGGCCGGCGCAGGTTACATGAAGCGCGATCAGATCGTCATCGCTGTCGATCTGGGGCTGGGACAAGGCGCCTCTTCAGTCTGGACCTGCGATCTAACCCATGGATATATAACGATAAATGCGGACTACAGATCGTGAAGACCGTTCTGGTTTCTGCCGTCGCCCTGATCGACCGGGATGGCCGCCTGCTTCTGGCGCAGCGGCCCAAGGGGAAATCCATGGAAGGATTGTGGGAATTCCCTGGCGGCAAGGTGGAACCCGGTGAGACACCGGAGGCGGCGTTGATCCGCGAGCTGCACGAAGAGCTTGGCATCGATACCTGGGAAAGCTGCCTGGCCCCACTGACATTCGCGAGCCATAAGTACGAGGAATTTCATATACTTATGCCACTATTCGCCTGCCGGAAATGGCAAGGGCAACCACACCCGAAAGAGGGTCAGGCGCTGAAATGGGTCTATGTGAAAGACCTGCGAGATTACCCGATGCCGCCGGCCGACATCCCGTTGATCCCGATCCTGCGCGACTGGCTTTAGCGCGCCGCACCTGTACGTCCGGTACATCGCGCCAAGGGTCAAATTTCAGCTTTGTACACCGCCATGACGGGCAAAAATCAGTTTTGTACGCCGAACGAAAACGGCCGGTGCCCCGATTCAAATTTGGGACACCGGCCGGCTGATTTCGCACATATCGCCGATCAGTCGAGGTTGCGCTCGACCTCTTCGCGCTCGAAGATCTCGATGACGTCGCCGGGGCGAATGTCTTCGTGATTCTCGAAGGCCATGCCGCATTCCTGGCCCGACTGAACCTCGGCAACTTCGTCCTTGAAGCGCTTGAGGGTCTTCAGCGTGCCTTCGTGCATCACCACGTCGTCGCGCAGAAGCCGGACGCCGGCCGAGCGGCGGGCGACGCCTTCGGTGACGAGGCAACCGGCGACCTTGCCGACGCCGGAGACCTTGAAGACCTCCTTGATCTCGGCATAGCCGATGAAGTTCTCGCGCACCTCGGCGGACAGAAGACCGGACGCCGCCGCTTTCACGTCGTCGACCAGATCGTAGATCACCGAGTAGTAGCGGATCTCGACGCCTTTCTGGTTGGCGACGTTGCGAGCGGTCGCGTTGGCCCGGACGTTGAAGCCGATGACCGGCGCGCCCGAGGCTTCGGCAAGACCGACATCGCTTTCGGTGATCGCGCCGACGCCCGAGTGCAGCACGCGCACGCGCACTTCGTCGTTGCCGATCTTCGCCATCGCCTGAACGATCGCCTCGGCAGAGCCCTGCACATCGGCCTTGACCAGGATCGGCAGCTCGTTGACGTTCTCGTCCGCCTTGGCGTTCGCCATCATCTGTTCCAGCGTCGTGGCCGCACCAGCCGCCGCGCGCTTGTCCTTCGCGGCTTTCTCGCGGTACTCGGCGATCTCGCGGGCCTGCGCTTCGGTGTCGACCACGTTCAGAACGTCGCCGGCTTCGGGCGTGCCATTGAGACCCAGAACCTCGACCGGAACCGACGGGCCGGCTTCTTCGACGCGCTCGCCCTGATCGTTGATCAGCGCCCGGACCTTGCCCCACTGCTCGCCCACGACGAAGATATCGCCTTGGCGCAGGGTGCCGTGCTGCACGAGCACGGTGGCCACGGGGCCGCGGCCGACATCAAGCTGGGCCTCGATCACGGCGCCCTGCGCAGAGCGCTTGGGGTTGGCTTTCAGCTCCAGAAGTTCGGCCTGAAGCGCGATGCTTTCCAGAAGGCTTTCAAGCCCGGTGCCCTTGATGGCCGAGACCTCGACATCCTGCACCTCGCCGGACATCTTCTCGACGATGACCTCGTGCTGCAAAAGATCGGTGCGCACCTTGTCGGGATCGGCGGCGGGCCGGTCGACCTTGTTGATCGCCACGATCATCGGCACGCCGGCCGCCTTGGCGTGGTTGATCGCCTCGATCGTCTGCGGCATGACGGCATCGTCGGCCGCGACCACGAGGATCACGATATCGGTGACTTGCGCGCCGCGGGCCCGCATCGACGTGAACGCGGCGTGGCCGGGCGTGTCGAGGAAGGTCAGCTTGGTGCCGTCATCGGTTTCAACCTGGTAGGCGCCGATATGCTGGGTGATGCCACCGGCTTCGCCGGCCACCACCTTGGCGTCGCGAATCGCGTCCAGAAGCGAGGTCTTGCCGTGGTCGACATGGCCCATCACGGTGATGACCGGCGGGCGCGGCTTGAGATCCTCGTCGGCGTCTTCCACCGAGGCGATCACCTGCTCGACATCGGCGTCCGACACGCGGACGACCTTATGACCGAATTCCTCGATGATCAGTTCCGCGGTATCGGCGTCGATCGTCTGGTTCTGCGTTGCCATGATGCCGTTGGTCATCAGCGCCTTGACCACGTCGGCCACACGCTCTGCCATGCGGTTGGCAAGCTCTTGCACGGTGATCGCTTCGGGCAGCTGCACGTCGCGTACCACCTTTTCGCGCTCGATCGGGCCGCCCATCGCCTTCTGGCGAGCACGCTCCTGCTTGCGCTTCATCGCGGCCATCGACCGTTGCCGGCCGCCCTCACCACCCGAAAGCGCCTGGTTCAGCGTCAGCTTGCCGGATCGGCGGCCATCGTCGCGACCGGCTTTCGGCTTGGAGCTGCGATCGTCGCGGTCTGTCTTGCGCGTAGAAGGGGCGGGTTTGCCGCCGCCGCGCGGGGCAGCCGCCGCCGCTTCGACAGCGGCAGGATCGACCGGGGCCGCTGCGGGCTTTGCCTTGGCGGCAGCCGCTTCGCGGGCCTTGCGTTCGTCTTCTTCAGCCTTGACGCGGGCCCGCTCTTCGCGGTCTCGCTCTTCGGCTTCCTTGGCTTCGACCTCAGCACGGCGACGCTCACGCTCTTCGGCGCGCTCGCGCTCTTCGGTGGCGCGGCGGACTACGTCTTCGGCTTCCTGCGCCTTGGCCGCGGCCAGCGCTTTCATCCGGCGCTCGAGCTCGGCATCAGAGATGCCGGCAGGACGCTTGGAGGGATCGCCGCCTGCGGGGGCTGCGGATTTCTTCGGGGCTGCTGCGGGCGCAGCTGTTGCGGCGGCACCAGGCTTTGGCACCACAACGCGCTTGCGCTTGGTTTCGACCACCACGTTCTTCGTCCGGCCATGGCTGAAGCTTTGCTTCACCTGACCTGACCGCGGACCTCCGCGCAAACCCAGTGTCTTTTTGCCGTCATTGTCGCTCATATGGTCTTCTTCACCTTTCCGGCAGGCACTCTGCCGTCAATTTTGCGAACGCCCGATAGCCGCAGGGCGTCGTCTCTGACCGCGTCAGTGAGTCCGCCCTTCGCAAGCGCCGCATGTATCACATGTTCCCGTCCGAATGCCAAACCCAATTCTGACCCGGTAAGAACCTCGAATAATGTGCCCCGGCCGCCCGGAGCGCGGAGTTTCGACTTGCCCCGTTCAGAGCCGTCGGAGGCCTGCATCAAAAGCACGGCCTGATCCCTTGTCAGCCAGTCCTTGACCTTCTCGTAGCCGGCCACGGCGCGCCCGGCCTTGCGGGCCAGCGACAGAACATCGATGAGGCGCCGCGTCAGGGCGGTCTCGACATCCGCGACAAGCGTTTGAGGCACCTCGACCGGCTGTTTCGCCGCCCGCGCGAAGAGCTTCTTCTGCACCGCGGTTTCCAACGCATCGCGATCGGCGCTGACCCAGATGCCGCGACCGGGCAACTTGCCCAGCACGTCCGGCACTATCTTGTTATCTGGGCCCACCGCGAAGCGAATCAAGCCCCGCGCGCCACCGGACGTACCCGTGGCGATGCAGCGCCGCTGAGGCGCATCGCGAAGTTTGGTCCCGCCACCGCGTGCCACTGGACGCTCCCGAGGCCTGAGATCAGGCCCCGGCCTCCTCGGTTACGTCTTCGCCTTCGGCTTCTTCCTCTTCGGCGACCAGATCGGCGGGATCGACCCAGCCAAGCTGGATGCGGGCGGTCATCACCAGGTGTTGCGCCTCTTCGAGGCTGACGTCGAAGGGCTCCAGCACGCCGTCATCCTTGGTGCGCTCTCCGTCGGTCACGGTCCAGCCGCCGGCCAGTTCCCAGTCGGCGCAGGTTGCGAAATCTTCCAGCGTTTTCACGTCGTCATTGGCCAGCGCCTCGACCATCTGCGGGGTCAGGCCCTCGAATTTGATCAGGCTGTCCTCGGCGCCCAGCGCGCGCGCCGCGTCCAGCGCCTTCTTGTTCTGCTCGTCGATGTAGTCGCGGGCACGGGCCTGTAGCTCGGATGCGGTATCCGCGTCCACACCGTCGATCACCAGAAGCTCGTCGACCTCGACAAAGGCGACCTCTTCCAGCGAAGTGAAGCCTTCCGAGACAAGAAGCTGCGCGAAGAACTCGTCCAGGTCGAGCGTGTCGACGAAAAGCTTGGTGCGCTCTTCGAACTCGGCCTGGCGGCGGGCGCTTTCCTCTTCCTCGGTCATGATGTCGATATCGAGACCGGTCAGCTGCGACGCCAGACGCACGTTCTGGCCGCGGCGGCCAATGGCAAGCGAAAGCTGCTCTTCGGGCACGACGACCTCGATACGCTCGGCCTCTTCGTCAAGCAAGACCTTCGACACCTCGGCGGGCTGCAGCGCGTTCACCAGGAAGGTCGGCGCGTCCTCGTTCCACGGGATGATGTCGATCTTCTCGCCCTGAAGCTCGTTCACGACGGCCTGCACGCGGCTGCCGCGCATACCGACACAGGCGCCCACGGGATCGATCGAGTTATCATACGAGATAACGGCGATCTTGGCGCGGCTGCCGGGATCGCGGGCGACGGCCTTGATCTCGATGATACCGTCATAGATTTCCGGCACTTCCATCTTGAACAGCTCGGCCATGAACTCTGGCGCGGTGCGCGACAGGAAAATCTGCGGGCCGCGCACTTCGCGGCGCACATCCTTGATGAAGCAGCGGATACGGTCGCCATTGCGATAGCTCTCGCGGCCGATCTTCTCGTTGCGGCGCAGGATGCCTTCGCCGGCGCCGATATCGACGATGACGTTGCCGTATTCCTCGCGCTTGACGACACCGTTAATGATCGTGCCCGCGCGGTCCTTGAACTCTTCGAACTGCCGGTCGCGCTCGGCTTCGCGGACCTTCTGCAGGATCACCTGCTTGGCGCTTTGGGCGGCGATGCGGCCCATCTCGACCGGCGGGACTTCCTCGACGAGTGTGTCACCGACCTTGGGGTCTTCGAGATACTGCTTGGCCTGCGCGACGGTGAATTCGGCCTGATAGTTTTCAAGCTCTTCGTCTTCGACAACGGTGCGCACGCGGGTGAAGGTGGCCTTGCCGGTCTTGCGGTCGATGGACACGCGAATGTCCATTTCCGCGCCGTAGCGGCTTTTGGCCGCCCGGGCGAGGCTTTCTTCCATCGCTTCGACCACCAGGGCGGGGTCGATCATCTTCTCGCGGGCAACGGCCTCTGCGGTTTGCAGAAGCTCCAGTTGGTTTGCCGAAGTAATGGCCATTCTCAGTCCTCCTCAGAACCGGCTGTGTCGTCTGTTTCAATCTCGTCGAACTGGCTTTCGTCGATCACGCCAGCGGATTTTTTCTGCTGCAGCATCTCGCGGATCAGCTCGTCGGTCAGGACCAGCTTGGCATCGCTCAGCCAGTCGAATTGCAGGCCAATGGTGGCCGTTTCACCGTTCACGTCGATATCGACCAGAACCTCGCCGTCCTCGACACCGCGCAGCACGCCCTTGAAGCGGCGGCGGCCATCGATCAACTCGGTGGTCTCAAGCTTGGCCTCGTAGCCTTCCCAGGTCTCGAAATCCTTGAGCCGGGTCAGCGGCCGGTCGATCCCGGGGCTGGAAACCTCAAGCGCATAGGCGTCCTCGATGGGGTCTTCCACATCCAGCGTGGCGCTGACCGCGATCGAGATATTGGCGCAATCGTCCACCTCGATGCCGCCATCGGGGCGCTCGGCCATGATCTGTACCGTCTTGCTTTTGCCGCCCATGAAGCGCACGCGCACAAGCTCGAACCCCATGTCTTCGATGACAGGGGTGATGATCTCGGCAAGCCGGCGATCCAGAGTGGCTTTGGCAACAAGGTCGGACATGGTTTTCAAGCACAAAAAAACGGGCGCGCGGCCCGTTGATATTTCCCGGTGGAGCCTCGGGTTTGGAAGCCGAAGCGCCGCTGTTGAAAGGGGATATAGGCGGATGCAGCCGAGTCTGCAAGGGGGTTTGTCCGGCGCGTGAAGGGGCGGGCTTTCAGGTGCCTGGCTCGAACCGGGTGCGCAGGGCGTTCATGGTGCGCACAAGCTGGGCGCTGATCCCCGGCTCGGACAGCGCGTGCCCGGCGCGCGGCACCACCGTCAGCTTCGACCCCGGCCACGCCTTGTGCAACCGGTGCGCGGCGGCGGGCGGGCAGATCATGTCGTAGCGGCCCTGCACGATGCTGCCGGGGATATCGCCGATGCGGCCGACATCGCGCAGGATCTGGCCGTCTTCCTCCAGAAATCCGCCGTTGTGGAAATAGTGGTTTTCCAGCCGGGCGAAGGCACGGGCGTATTCGGCAGGGCTGTCGCCGCCGGGGCCGTCATTGCCGATCGAGGCCAGCGTGTTCTCCCAGGCGGTCCAGATCCGGGCAAAGCGGGTCTCGGTCGCCAGGTCGTCCGAGAACAGCCGCCGGTTGTAAGCCGCGATCAGATCGCCGCGCTCATCCGCGGGGATGGGATCGGTGAAGCGCGACCAGATCTCGGGCCAGAACTGCCCGGCGCCGCCACCGTAAAACCAGCCAAGCTCGGCATTGGTCATCAGGAAAACCCCGCGCAGCGCCAGGTAAAGCACGCGGTCGGGGTGGCTCTGGGCGTAGAGCAGCGACAGGGTAGCACCCCAGCTGCCGCCGAAGACGATCCAGGTGTTGATACCAAGCGTTTCGCGGATCAGTTCGATATCGCGGACAAGGTGCCAGGTGGTGTTGTCCTCGACGCTGGCATGCGGGCGCGAGCGGCCGCAGCCGCGCTGGTCAAACAGGATGACGCGGTAGTGCTTGGGGTCGAAATAGCGCCGCATCGCCGGAGAGCAGCCGCCCCCCGGACCGCCATGCAGAACGATGACCGGCACCCCGTCGGGCCGGCCGCATTGCTCGACGTAAACACGGTGCCCGTCGCCCACGTCCAGCATCCGCTGGTCGAAGGGATCGAGCGTCGGGTAAAGAAAGGCCCCCGCGCTTTTTTGTCCTGCAAACTTGTCCATTTCGCCCTATATAGCGCGTTATTCGGTATGTCAGAGGGCCAGACATAGCAAAGTAATCGCGAGGCGGACAGATGCAGAGCGCGCAATCGACGATCGATGCCGGTGAGATCGAGAAATTCCAGGCGATGGCCGCCGAATGGTGGGACCCGGACGGAATGTTCAAGCCGCTGCACATGCTGAACCCCTGCCGGCTCGACTATATCACCCGCCAGATCGCAGCCGAGTTCGACCGGGATCTGAAGGCCGAGCGTCCCTTCGAGGGGCTGCGGCTTCTCGACATCGGCTGCGGCGGCGGGCTTTTATCCGAACCGATGGCCCGGCTGGGCGCCGAGGTCGTGGGCGCCGACGCGGCCGAACGCAACATTCCCGTGGCGCGGATCCACGCCGAGCAAGAGGGGCTGGACATCGACTATCGCTTCACCACCGCCGAGGATCTGGCCGCCGCAGGAGAAGCGTTCGACGTGGTGCTGAACATGGAAGTGGTCGAGCATGTGTCCGACCCGCAGGCCTATCTCGATGCTTGCCAAGCGCTTTTGAAACCCGGCGGGCTGATGATCTGCTCGACCCTGAACCGCAATCCCAAAAGCTATGTGATGGCGATCATCGGCGCCGAGTACGTGATGCGCTGGCTGCCCAAGGGCACGCATGAATGGTCGAAGTTCATCACCCCAGAAGAGCTTTTCGACCTGATCTCGAAGGCCGGGCTGGATCCGGTGGATCGCAAGGGATTTCAGTTCAATCCGGTCACCTGGTCCTGGCGGCTGTCGGATCGCGATCTGTCGGTGAATTACGTGACAGCCAGCGTGAAGCCGGGCTAGACGCCGGTCTCGAAACTGCTGCGCAGCTCGCGCAGGACCGGCAGCGTGGCGCGGACCCGGTCAGCGCCGATATCGCCCACGACGTCCGATATGATCGGCGCGATTGTGACGATGGCCTCGTCACGCGCGGCAACGCCCGCAGGGCTGAGCGAGACGATCTTGCGGCGCGCATCCTCCCAGTCGGGGCGTACGTGGATATGGCCGGCGCGCTCCAGCTTGCCAAGCGTATTGGTCATGGCTCCGCGTGTAACGTGAAAGACCCGTGCCAGCTCGGCCGGGGTCTTGTCGGTCTTGGTGCGCGCCATGTGGTTCAGCACGGAAAAATGCGAGATCTCCATGCCCTTGGGCAAAGCCTTGGTAAGCTGGTTTCGCACCAGCTGCTCGGTCATCAGCAACTCGCTAAACAGGGCAACTGCCAGGGACTCGTTCTGGTCTGCCATCAGGGGCCTTCTATGGGTCGGTCGTGCTGCAGTGACGGGATCCGCCTGCGCGCATCCTCTACTTTCGCAAGCTCAAGATCAACCATCGTGATACCGGGCTCGGTGCCGCCATCGGCCAGCACCTCGCCCCAGGGCGCGACGGCCATCGCGTGCCCGTAGGTCTTGCGCAAGGCTCCTTGAGATCCGCCATGTGTGCCGGTCTGGGCCGGGGCCAGAACGAAAGCGCCGCTTTCGATCGCGCGGGCGCGCAGCAGCGTCTCCCAATGCGCCGTGCCGGTGACCGACGAGAAGGCCGAGGGCACCGTAAGGATCTGCGCGCCGGCCTGCGCAAGCTTTCGGTACAGCGCCGCAAAGCGCAGATCATAGCAGATCGTCATGCCCAGCGCGGTGCCGTCCATATTGGCCAGAACCGCTTTCGTGCCGGGCCGGTAGCCGGCCGATTCCCTGTAGGTCTCGGTCTCGGACACCTCTACATCGAACATGTGGATCTTGTCGTAGCGCGCGCGGATCTCTCCCTTGGGATCGATAAGGAAGGACCGGTTGGCGAAGCGGACGTCCGCATCGTCCGTCTTCAGCGCCAAAGAGCCGATGAGAAGCCAGATACCATGCGCGGCAGCAGTTCCGCGCAACGCCGCGAGCGTCGGATCGTCGGCCTCGTGGTGCAAGACCTCGATCTGGCGTGCGCGGCTGGCCGACAGGCAGTTCGTGACTTCGGGCGTCAGAACGAAGCGAGCGCCGCTTTCGGCGGCCTCGTTAACGTAGCCCTGGGTAACGGGCAGGTTGGCAAGCGGGTCGTCCGACGCATTCAACTGAATCAGCGCGACCCGCATCGCATCAGGCGCTGAGCAAGGGGTCGAGTTTGCCGGATTGCTCAAGCGCGTAAAGCTCGTCGCAGCCACCGACATGGGTTTCGCCGACGAAGATCTGCGGCACCGTGCGGCTGCCCGGAGCGCGCTGCATCATCTCTTTGCGCTTGTCAGGGTCGCGGGCGACGTCGAATTCGGAAAAGCTGACGCCTTTTTGCGACAAGAGACGCTTGGCTGCGTGGCAAAAGCCGCAAAAGGGCGAGGTGTAGATATCGATGGTTTTCATAGGGCACTCATCCAAAAATCTGGCGTTGCCCAATATCTAGGTCGGCTTGGTCACCCTTGCCAGTGCAATAACGCACACGTCAGTTGCGCCGGCTTGAAGGCATGCCTTTGTCGTCGCGGTGAAGGTGGCGCCAGAGGTCATCACGTCATCGACGATCAGGACGTGTTTGCCGGCCAGCCGCTGGCCGCGGCGCGGGTGCGGGCAGATCGCGCCGGCGAGGTTGGCAAAGCGATCCTGAACCGTCTTGCCGTCCTGCGTTCCGGTCCCGCGGCGACGGATCAGCGCGTCTGGCTGGCAACCCAGCCCCAGCGCCCGCGCGGTTGCCTGCGCCAGTAGCGCGGACTGGTTGTAGCGGCGCGAGACAAGCCGAACCCAGTGCACCGGCACCGGCACGACAACAGTTTGCGGCGTGACCAGCCGCTGCGCCGCACCGGCGATCCAGCGGGCCGCGGGCGCAACCATGTCCAGCCGCCCGCCATGTTTCAGCGCCAGCACCATGCGCCGTGCGTTGCCGTCATAGGACAGAACTGCCGTGCCCCTGGTCCACGGTCGCGGAAGCCCCAGGCAGTCGTCGCAGAGCGCATCGAGGCCATCATCTTCGCCCGGCAGACCGGCGCCGCAGGTGGCGCATTGCACCCCGCCCAGAAACGGCGTGTCGCGCCAGCATGGCCCACACAGCGCCAGCGCGCCTTCCACCATCTCGTCGCACGAAAGGCACTGGTGAGGATAAATGACTCTCAGGGCGTTTTGCATGGTGTCTCCTTGGCAATCGGCCCCGCGCGGCCTAACTGGAGCCTCAAGATGACCCCGCCCGACCTGACAGACAGGGCCCAGCTTGCCCGCCAGCGCGCCCGCGCGATGCGCAGCGATGATCCCGCGCTCTTTCTGCATGAAGAAATGCGCGCCGAGGTTCAGGAAAGGCTGCAAGAGGTTAACAAATCCTTTACCGCACCGGCGATCGTGACGCCCTATCGCGGGATCTGGCAGGATGCCTTTCCAGATGCGGTGATCGTCCCCGATGACGAGGTGCTCTCGCTTCAGCCCGAAGCGCATGATCTGGTGATCCATGCGCTGGGCCTGCACTGGGCGAACGATCCGGTGGGCCAGCTGGTACAGCTGCGGCGGGCGCTGCGGCCCGATGGGCTGTGCATCGCCGCGCTCTTCGCCGGGCAGACGCTGGCCGAGCTGCGCGCGGTGCTGGCCGAAGCCGAGGCGCGGATCACAGGAGGGCTGTCGCCCCGCGTTGCGCCGATGGCCGAGGTCCGCGATCTGGGCGCTCTGCTGCAACGGGCGGGCTTTGCGCTGCCGGTGGCCGACGCGGTGCGGACCGAAGCCGCCTACCGCGATATCCTGCATCTAGCCCGCGATCTGCGCGCGATGGGCGAAGGCAATGCCTTGGCCGCTCGCGATCGCCGCACGCCCCCGCGCGCGCTGTTCGCCGAAGCCGGCGCGCTTTATGCGGCGCATCACGCCGACGGGTCGGGGCGGATCACCGCGACGTTCGAGATCGTCTATCTGACAGGCTGGGCGCCGCATGAAAGCCAGCAGAAACCGCTGCGCCCCGGCAGTGCCGCCGCCCGGCTGGCCGACGCGCTGGGCACCGACGAGACCCCCCTGGGCGAGAGCGTACCGCCCGCCCCCGGCCCCGATCGCACGCGCGAAGGCAATTGACCTTCCGCTTTTTCCGCTTATGTCGCAGGACAACTTCGAACAGACAGACACGTGGAATGCCGCTATGTTGGATGCGAACGCGAAAAGCGATGAGTTCATGAACAAACCATTGACCGAAAACGTACATCTTCCGAAGGATCACCCGAAAGTTGCGCGGCCCCGCGTCGGCGTTCTTCTGGCCAACCTCGGCACCCCCGATGGTTACGACTACTGGTCGATGCGCCGCTATCTGAACGAGTTCCTGTCGGACCGCCGCGTGATCGACTACAGCCCGTGGATCTGGCAGCCGCTTCTGCAAACGATCATCCTGACCAAGCGGCCGTTCTCATCCGGTGCGGCCTACAAATCGATCTGGAACGAAGAGGCCGGCGAAAGCCCCCTGATGACGATCACCAAGGCGCAGACCGAGAAGATCCGCGCCGCGATGGCCAAGCGGTATGGCGACGATGTGATCGTCGATTTCGCGATGCGCTACGGCAACCCCTCGACCAAGTCCAAGGTCGAAAAGCTGACCGAGCAGGGCTGCCGCAAGATCCTGTTCTTCCCGCTTTACCCGCAATATGCCGGCGCCACGACCGCCACCGCCAATGACGAATTTTTCCGTTCGCTGATCGATCTGAAATGGCAGCCCACGGTGCGCACGGTGCCGCCTTATTTCGACCGGGCGTGCTACATTGAGGCTCTGGCGAAATCGGTCGAGCGCGCCTACGCCGAGATGGACGTCAAACCGGACGTGCTGGTCGCCTCTTACCACGGCGTGCCCAAACGCTATCTGATGGAGGGCGATCCCTACCATTGCCAGTGCCAGAAGACGACGCGGCTGCTGAAAGAGCGGCTTGGCTGGGATGACAGCCAGATCCAGACCACCTTCCAGTCGCGCTTTGGTCCCGAGGAATGGCTGAAGCCCTACACGGTAGAGCAGGTGGCCCGTCTTGCCGAAGAGGGCAAGAAGAACATCGCCGTCATCGCGCCGGCATTTTCGGCCGACTGCATCGAGACGCTGGAAGAGATCAACGAAGAGATCCGCGAAAGCTTTGAAGAAGCGGGGGGTGAGGCCTTCACCTATATCCCGTGCCTGAACGATGACGCGCTTCACATCACCGCGCTGTGCAATGCCATCGACGACAGCCTGGCCGGCTGGATCGAATAGCGCGCCGCACGTCGCCGAAACGCCAAAGGGCGCAGGTCTGATCCTGCGCTCTTTTTGATATCCGGCGGTGTCGCGCGCTTCAGATCAGCAGCACCTGCGTGCCGTTCACGGCCATCCCGAAAAGTTCGGAAATATGTTCGTTGTAAAGCCCGATGCAGCCGTTCGACGATCGGCGGCCGATCTTTCGCGTGTCATGCGTGCCATGGATCCGGTAATAGGTCCAAGACAGGTACAGCGCATGGGTGCCAAGCGGGTTGTCCGGCCCCGGTGGCACATAGTCGGGCCATTCGGGATTGCGCTCTTTCATCGCCGGCGTCGGGCGCCAGTCTGGCCCTTCGACCTTGCGCACGATCTTGGTGCGGCCGCGGCGCGTCAGATCTTCGGTCATCGGCACGCTGGTGGGGTAAAGCTTGTAGATCGTCTCGTCCGCCGACCAGTAATGCAGCGCGCGCGACGTGGTATCGACCAAAATCGCGCCATTGCGCAGATTGTCGAAATAGGGGGCCCATTCCAGCGAGCGGAAGCTGGAGGCGTTGCGCTTCACGGTTTCCGAGACGCCGGTCCGGAACTCGGTACTGTTGTCGTTTTGCGCCAGCGCCGGCAGTGCCAGGCCGCTGGCCGTGGCGGCCATCGTCGTGCCCAGGAACCCGCGCCGGGTCAGGCTGCTCTTTTTCAGGTCAGACATATGTCACCTTCGTCATGTCTCTTGCTTTGCCGCGCACCATATGGCGAGAAAGCCTCAGTCGCAAATCAAACAAGCGTTAGTTTGCCAAGTCGCCGTGAGATGAGTTTGAACCGCCGCGCACTTGTCTGTAAGGCAGGGCAACCTTTCAGGAGCAAGACACCCCATGACCCGCCGCTTTTTCTCTGTGCTGCCACTTCTCTTTCTGCTGGCCGCCTGTGGCGGGGGCGCTGTGGCGCCGGTCTTTGGGCCCGATGGAAAACCCCTGCCGCGGATCTATCAGATCCAGCCGCGCGACACCGCGGAAATCCAGTTCCGCATGCTGGACGCGGTGAACACGCTGCGCGGCGCCTCGGGCGCAGAGAACGTGGCGCTGAATGCAGAGCTGAACGCCGCCGCCGCCACCCACGCGCGCGATATGAGCGTGCAAAACCGGCCGTGGCATTTCGGCTCTGACGGCTCATCGCCGCTCGACCGGGTGGCGCGGGTGGGCTACACCGGCACGCTTCTGGGCGAGAACATCTCGGAGACCTACGAGAGCGAGCTGCAGACGCTGGCCGCCTGGATGGCGATGCAGGACACCCGCGGCGTGATCGTCGATCCGCGGGCCCGTCAGATGGGATTTGCCTGGTTCCAGGAGCCAAACGGCAAGATCTGGTGGACCCTGATCCTGGGCACCTGACAGGCGCCGTTCTCAAGGATAGATACTGATCACCGTACCAAGGCCAACCATCGCATAGATATCCTCTATCTCGCGGTTCGAAACCGCGATGCAGCCCCAGGTCCAGTCCGGCCCGCGCGAGGCGAAGCGTGACGGGGTGCCGTGGATGAAGATATCGCCGCCGGGATCAATGCCCAGTTTCTGGGCGTTCTCGACATCCGACTGGCTGGGATAAGACACCCCCAGTGACAAATGGAACGTACTGTCAGGATTGCGCCGGTCGATCAGGTAATGCCCTTCCGGGGTCTTGCCGTCACCCGAGATTTCCTTGTCTCCCTCCGGCTCGAACCCCAACTCGATATCGAAGGCGCGCAGGGCCTCTTTTTCATGCAGCAGGTACATCCGCCGGTTTTCCTTGAAGACGACGACGCGCGTAACCTCGGGGCCGTCATAGCTGCGGAACTTACTGCTGCAGCCCGACACGAGCGCGGCGATCAGCAGCAGCGGGATCAATCTTGAAAGGGTCACGATGGGCCTGTGTCCTTGCCTTTCGGCGCCTTTCGGCGTTCGTCGTATCTGCGCGTTTTAAGCGATAGTATAGGGCCAAGGTTAAGGTTTCGGAATCCCCCAAAAACCGTGATCTGCGCGATTTCTCAAGCCCGTGTCAGTTGCGCGGCAATCTCGACATGGGGCGACCAGCGGAACTGGTCGACCACCTCGATCCAGTCCAGCGCGTAGCCCGCCGCGACAAGTATTTCGGTATCGCGGGCAAAGCTGACCGGGTTGCACGACAGCGACGCGATGCGCGGCACGCCGGCCTCGGCCAGCGCGCGCATCTGCGCCTCGGCCCCGGCGCGGGGCGGGTCAATGATCACGGCGGCAAACCGTTTCAGCTCTCCGGCCAGAAGCGGGCGGCGGAAGAGATCCCGCACCTCATGGGTGATCGGCTTGAAGCCAGTGCTGTGCCGCATCCCGTGATCGAGCGCCGCGATCATCCCGGCAGAGCCTTCGACCGCATGCACCGGCACCCTGCGCGCGGCGGGAAAGGTGAACGTGCCGCAGCCTGCGAAAAGATCGGCCACCGGGCCTGTATCGCCGATGGCGGTCAGCGCGGCCCGGGTCAGGGCGGCTTCGCCCTGCGGAGTGGCCTGCAAAAAGGCGCCCGGCGGCGGCGTCACCTCGGCGCCGCCGAAGCTTTGCGCCGGCGCGGCGCGCCCGGCCACAAGATCGTCGCCCACCGTCAGACGTGCAAGCCCGTGGTCGCGGGCCAGGTCCGAAAGCGCCATGCGGTCTTCGACACTTGGCGATTTGGCCCCGCTCACCAGCACATCGGGCCCATTGGCAGAGCTCGTCACGGTCAGCTGCAGCTCGCCCTTGCGCGAGCCGATCTGTGATGCAATCGCCTCCAGCGCGGGCAGGCAGGCCAGGATCGCGGGGTCCAGGATCTGACAGTCCGGCACTGCGACAAGGGTCTGCGAGCGCCGTCCGTGAAACCCTACCAGCGCGCCGGTCTTAAGCCGCCGTCCCGCAAAAACCGCCCGCCGGCGGGACTGCGCAGGCGATGTGTGCACCGCACGAACAGGCGCCGGCAGCCCGCGCGCGTCCAGCGCCCGGCGCACCACATCGGCCTTCCAGCCTTCCACGAAACCCGGCGCTGCGTGTTGAAGTGCGCAACCGCCGCAGGATTTGTAGTGCCGGCACGGGGCCGAGACGCGCTGGTCCGACGGCGTCAGGATACGCGGTGCATCGATCCGGCCGTTCGCAATCTCGCCTTCGACCACCTCGCCGGGCAACGCCCGCGCCACCAGCGTGCCATCCGCGGCAATGCCGTCGCCCTGATGGCCCAGCCGCTCGATCTTCAGGCTCACTCGGCGGCCTCGGTCATGCCGATAAAGCCACCCGATTGCCGGTTCCAATAGCGCGCATAAAGCCCGTTCTTGGCCAGAAGATCACCGTGGGTGCCCTCTTCGACGATATGTCCGGCATCCAGCACCACGATCCGGTCCATCCGCGCGATCGTCGACAAACGGTGCGCGATGGCCAGCACGGTCTTGCCCTCCATCAGCCGCTCCAGCGCGGTCTGGATCAGCGCCTCGACCTCGCTGTCAAGCGCGCTTGTCGCCTCGTCCAGAACCAGGATCGGTGCGTCCTTCAGGATCGCGCGGGCCAGGGCGATCCGCTGGCGCTGGCCGCCCGACAGCTTCACGCCGCGCTCGCCCAGATGCGCATCATAGCCTTTGCGGCCAGCGAAATCCTCAAGGTCCAGGATGAACTCGTGCGCCTCGGCCTGCTTTGCGGCCGCGATCACCTCGGCCTCGCTGGCGTAGGGCCTGCCATAGCAGATATTGTCCCGCGCCGAGCGGTTGAACATCGCGGTTTCCTGCGTGACCATCCCGATATTGCGGCGCAGGCTTTCCTGCGTGACGTGCCTGATATCATGTCCGCCCACCGAAATAGACCCTGTTTCGGGATCGTAAAAGCGCAGAAGAAGCGCCACCATCGTCGATTTGCCTGCCCCCGATGCGCCGACAATTCCCAGCTTTTCGCCGGGTGCGATATCCAGCGTGATCTTTTCCACCCCGCCAACATCGCGGCCATAGGCAAAGCTGACATCGGTGAACGAGATCTCGGCGCTGGGTGGCAGGACCGTCGCGTCCGGCGCGTCCTTCAGCCGGACCGAGGGCGCCAGCGTGTGCATTCCGTTTTCCACCTCGCCGATCTGCGAGTAGATGTTCATCAGCGTGAAGCTGACCCAGCCGGTCATCTGCGCGATACGGATCGACACCGTACCCGCCGCGGCGATATCGCCGGCCGACGCGGCCCCGCGCGACCACAGGTATAGCGACAGGCCGATCAGCAGGACCGGCAGCGCGCCGGCAAGCGTCATCAGCAGAAAGCGAAAGAGCGCCGCCATCGTGCCGAAGGCGAGCGCGCGCTCGCGAAACGTGCCCATCGCGTTCAGCGCGGCGCGATCCTCATGCGAGGACAGCGCAAAGAGAAACACCGTCTTGACGTTGGTGATGGTGTCCACGATCTGCCCCGACAGCGCCGCGCGCGCCCCGGCCCGCGCCGCCGACAGCTTGCGGATATGCGGCAGGAAGAACCGGATCAGGGCAAAATAGGCGAAGAGCCACACAAGCAACATCAGCGCGATGCGCCAGTCGATCGCCGTCAGCAACAGCACCGAGCCGGCCAGAGAGGCCAGCGCGAAGGCCACCACGTTTATCGTCTCGCTGGTCACATCGGTAACCGCCCGCGCGGTCTGCATCTGCTTCTGCGCGATCCGGCCCGCGAAATCGTCGTCGAAGAAGGTGACCGACTGCCCAATGGTCCAGCGATTGAGCCGCGACAACACCAGCGGCATCACATTGGGCTGCACCACGACAGAGTTCGCCGCCGCGCTGAGCCCGAAGAAAAGCGGACGCAAGCCCACGAAGAAGGCCGCGAACAGCGACAGCAAAACCCAGTTGTCCACGAAGAACTGCTGCGGGTCGCTGGCCAGCGCGGTGTCGATCACCGCGCCGAGGATCAGTGCCGTGATCACCTCCAGCGTACCGGCTGCGGCCGACAGGATACCGGCGCCGATCAGCACCGGGAACGCCCCGGCCTGCGCCCAGCGCATGAAGGCCCAAAGCGTCGTCGGCGGGGGCCCGTCGGCGCGCTCGAACGGCCGGATCAGGTTGGCGATCTTCTCGGCTATCTTCTCGGCGATCTTCATTCTGCCGCTTCCGTTGTTCCGATGAACCCGCCCGATTGGCGGTTCCAGAACCGGGCATATAGCCCGTTTTTCGCCAAGAGCGCGTTATGGCTGCCCTCTTCGACGATTTTTCCGCCGTCGAGCACCAGGATCCGGTCCATCTGGGCGATGGTGCTCAGCCGGTGGGCGATCGCGATCACGGTCTTGCCGTCCATCATCCCGCGCAGCGTGTGCTGGATCGCAGCCTCGACCTCGCTATCAAGCGCGCTGGTCGCCTCGTCCAGAACCAGGATCGGTGAGTCCTTCAGGATCACCCGCGCCAGCGCAATCCGCTGGCGCTGCCCACCCGACAGCTTCACCCCGCGCTCTCCCACCTCGGCGTCGAACCCGGTGCGGCCCTCGGGATCCACCAGATCTGCGATGAATTCCATCGCCTCGGCCTTTTCCGCCGCCGCGATCATCTCGGCCTCGCAGGCACCGGGGCGGCCGTAAAGGATGTTGTCGCGCACCGAGCGATGCAGAAGAGAGCTGTCCTGCTGCACCATCCCAACCGCCAGGCGCAGGCTCTCTTGCGTGACCTCCGAGATATCCTGCCCGTCGATCTCGATCCGCCCGCCGTCGGGGTCGTAGAACCGCAGCAGAAGCTTCACCAATGTCGACTTTCCGGCACCCGACCGTCCGATCAGCCCGACCTTCTCACCCGGCTCGACCCTCAGCGATATGGCATCGAGCCCGCCAAAGCCGCGCCCGTAGTGATGCGTCAGGCCAAACGTCTCGATCCGGCCCTCGCGCACCACAAGAGGCACCGCGTCCGGCGCATCGGTCAGGGTGACGGGCTGGGCGATCGTCTCCATCCCTTCGGCGACGATGCCGAGGTTTTGAAAGAACGATGACAGCGCCCACATGATCCAGCCGGTCATCGCGTTCAGCCGCAGGGTCAGCGCAGCCGCCGACGCCACCACCCCAGCGGTGGCCGAGCCGCCGATCCAAAGCCAGATCGCCCAGCCAACGACACCGATAATCAAAAGCCCGTTCAGCGCCACCAGCGTGACATCCATCACGGTATAGATGCGCATCTCTGCCTGGAAGGTCTCGCGGGCCCGCTCGATGGCGTCGCGGGCATAGTCGATCTCGCGGTCATGGTGGGCGAACATCTTGACCGAATGGATGTTGGTGTAGCTGTCCACGACCCGCCCGGTGACCGCGCTGCGTGCGTCCGAGGCCGCCTTGGAGGCTGGCCCAACCCGCCGGACCGTCCAGCGCACGAGCAGCATGAAAAAGCCCAGCCACACCAGAAGCGGTATCAAAAGGCGCGGGTCAGCGCCCGACAGAAGGATCGCCGCCCCGGCGACATAGGCGATCGAAAAGGTGATGGCGTCAAAGACCTGGAACACCGCCTCGCCCGCCGCGGGCGGGGTTTGCATGATCCGGTTTGCGATGCGCCCGGCGAAATCATTCTCGAACCATCCCACCGACTGCCGCAGCACCTGCCGGTGCGCCCGCCACCGAATGAGCGTCCCGAAATTCGGCAGAACCGCATTATTCAGAAGCAAGACGTCCAACGCCTGCAAAAGCGGACGCACCACGAGAATAAACAGCGCGACGAGGATCAGCTCTGTCCCGTGCTCGGCCCAGAACGCCGCGGGTCCGCTGTCGCGCAGGATGTCGATGATCCGGCCAAGGTAGTAGATCAGCCACAGCTCCACCGCTGCCACCACGGCAGACATGGCGCCAGCGACCGCGAAAACCCGGCGGAACGGGCGCGAATAGTCTCTTAAGAACGGCCAGAGACGCGTTGGCGGCGTGTCGGTCTCTTCATATGAAATGTAAGGATCGACAAGGTTTTCGAAATAGCGAAACACTTGGAGTCGGCCTTCCGTCAGACCGCCTCTATACCGGCAAATCGCCCGATTTGAAACCGCTGTTGCACGCGGCTACTCGGCCAGAAGCTGATCGCGGGATGAAGTGAAATCGGAAGCAATCCAGCGTTCTTCGATCTTCTTCAGGGCACGCCCCAGCGCCGGGCCGGTCAACGACGGCATCAGATCGTTCGCACTGATGGGAAACTCGGCCGCCGCGCCGCGTTCTGCTTCGGCCCGGACGTTCTTCGGCAAGGGCGTCTCCAGCAACGCCGCCCGCAAAAGCGCAGCCGAGACCGCCCGATCGGCGCCGTACCGATAGCCAAGCTCTGCCACCGCGCGGGCGCTGCCGATCTCTTCGCGCAGCACTGCCAGATCCTGCGTCTGGCTGCGCGACAGGCGCAAGGACTGCGCAACCTCCTCGCCGCCCAGCGCCGCAAGCCGCCGGATTGCGTCAGGCGCAGCGCCCAGCCCGGCCTCGTGATGCACCAGCGGCGCGATGCCGCGTGCATCGCTACCGGCAAGAAGCGCGCCCAGAACGCCGGTTGCCTGCATCGCAGCCAGGCTGGGCCCGGGATCCGGGGCGCCCAGAAGGCGCAGCATCTCGTGGCCGATACGCTCTTTGGAGAGGCCCGCGAGCCCGTCCAGATGTCGGGCGATCGCGTCCAGTGCCTCGGGGTCGAGCCCGGCCGCGGCATCGCCGTACCAGGCGTGAAATCGGAAGAATCGCAACGTGCGCAGATAGTCCTCGCGAATGCGCGCAGCGGCATCGTCGATGAACCGGACCCGGCGCGTGTCCAGATCGTCAAGCCCCTGCCCAAGCGGATCGTGCACCGTTCCGTCGCTGGCAACATACAGCGCGTTCATCGTGAAATCGCGGCGGTGCGCGTCGTCGGCAATGTCGGCAGAGAACGCCACCGTGGCGCGGCGGCCATCGGTGGCGACATCGCGCCGGAACGTGGTGATCTCGAACGGCGCGCCGCAGATCACCACCGTGACCGTGCCATGGTCGATCCCGGTCGGCACGACCTTAAGCCCGGCCTTCTCGAATATCGCCGTCACGATGACAGGCCGCGCATCGGTGGAGATATCGATGTCGCCGACCCCGCGCCCCAAGATCGCATCGCGCACCGCGCCGCCGACGACGAACGCCTTGTGGCCAGCGCCGGTCAGCGTGGTCAAAGCGGTTTGCGTTGCTTCTTGCGTCAGCCAGTCGCCGGTCAGCGGTTTCATTGCATCTCTGTGGCCAGGGCGCGAGTGATCCGCGCGGTTGCACCCCAGATGTAATACGGGCCCCACGGGACTGCATAGTAAAACCGCCGCTGCGCGCGCCAGAGCCGCGATTGGATGACGTAGTTGTCAAGGTTCAGCAGATGCGAAAGCGGCACGTCGAAGACCTCGGCAACCTCGCCCTCTTCAGGCACGAACGCGCACGGTCTTTCGATCACCCCGATCACCGGGGTCACGGTGAACCCGGTCACTGTCTCGTGCGCCGGCATACGGGCCAGCACCTGCACGGCGCGTTCGGGCAGCCCGATCTCTTCGCGGGCCTCGCGCAGGGCGGCGGCTTCGGCACCGGCGTCGCTTTCGTCTACCTTGCCGCCCGGAAAGGCGATCTGGCCGGGGTGATGCTTCAGCCGCGACGACCGCTTGGTCAGAACCACCCGGACCCCGCTTTCAGCCTGCAAGAGCGGCATCAGAACCGCGGCGGGGCGCAGCTTGCGGTCCTGCGGCAAATCCACCTCGGGGTTCAGATCGAAATCGGAGGTCGGCGCACCCGGGGTGAATATGCCCGAGGTCAGGCGCGCCGTCAGATCATCAAGAGTCACGATCCACCATCTTCCGCTTCGAAGCCCAGCGTCGTGGGGTCGAACTCGTAATGCGCGCCGCAGAACTGGCAGTCAGCGGTCACGATGCCCTCGTCGGTGGTCATGTGGCCGATGTCCTTGGCCGAATAGATCGACAAGCTGCTGCGCACCCGGTCGGCCGAACAGGTGCAACCGAACGACACCTGCTGGGCGTCGAAGACCCGTGGCACCTCTTCGTGAAAGAGCCGGACCAGAAGCTCGGTAGGCTGCACCGAGGGGCCGATCAGCTCCAGCTCGTCCACGGTGTCGAGAAGCGTGTTGGCGCGCAGCCAGTTCTCGCCCTCTTCCTCGTCCAGCACGTCGGCCGCGGTCAGAAGACCGCCTTCGCCGCCCTCGCCATCTTTCAGAAGCGGCGAGGCCTTGGGCATGTTCTGCAGCATCACGCCGCCGGCGCGCCAATGCTCGCGCGCGCCGGGCAGGACCGAGCGGCCAAACGACATTGCAAAGCGCGTGGGCAACTGCTCGGATTGGGCAAAATAGGTCTCGGCGCAGGCCGACAGCGAACCGCCGGCAATCGGCGTGATCCCCTGGTAGGGCGCGGTGCCCTCGCCCTGATCGATGAGAATTGCGAAATAGCCCTTGCCGATCTGCGAAAAGGCCGTGGCGCTTTCATCGAGCCGGCTTTCGTCGAAGCTGGCATAGGCGCGCACCTGTGCCGGCTCGCCCGGCGCCTTGGGGGCAAAGAAGTCAGTGGCAATCAGCCGGGCCGGGCCGTCGCCGCGCACCTGCAGGGACAGCTTCCAGCGCAGCTTTACCGTCTGGCCGATAAGCGCTGTCAGCAGGGCGGCCTCGGCGATCAGCCCCTCGATCTGCGGCGGATAGCTGTGTTGCGACAGGATATTCTCAAGCGCACCGTCCAGCCGCGCCACGCGGCCACGAATGTCCGAGCGATCAAGTTGAAAAGGCAGGACAGTATCGTCCCAGGCGATCTGCGATCCGATATTCATGGGGTTTCCTCGGGCGCCGCTGGTTGGCATAGAGCGACTATATAGGTGCTGATTGCGAGGGTCCAAGGGGATGATGCGACGGGTGGGCGAAAGCGTGGTCCCGGGCAAGCGCTACCGGGTGCGCGCCGGCGCCTACGGCGTGGCGGTTCTGGGTGGCCGCGTCCTTGTTACCCACCAAAGCCTTCCGCTTCCGGAGTTTCAGCTGCCCGGCGGCGGGATCGACCCCGGCGAAAGCCCGCTGGTCGCCCTGCACCGCGAGTTCTACGAGGAAACCGGCTGGCGCATAGCAAAGCCCAGGCGGCTTGGCGCCTATCGGCGCTTTACCTATATGCCGGACTACGATCTTTGGGCCGAGAAGGTCTGCCACATCTACCTGGTGCGCCCGACCCTGCAGCTTGGCCCGCCGACAGAGCCGCATCACACCGCGCTGTGGGTAGAGGCCGGCCAGGTCGGCGGGGTGATCGAAAACGAAGGCGACCGGCTTTGGGCGCTAAGGGCCCTTCAGCTCTAGCAGCGCGGCCGAAAAATCATCGTCCAGCTCGTCACCGCCAACGGCCTCGCAGGCATCGCCATACAGCGCGTCAAGCAGCGCGGTGCCGGACGCGCCGCCGTGGCGCTGGGTAGCGCTCATCAGCCACTGGGCGGTGGCTTCGATGTCCGAATGGTCCCCGCCGGCAGAGACCCCGTCCGAGCTGAGCAGCAACCTGTCGCCCGGCGCCATCGAGAACGCGACCACCTCGAACCGGGCATCACGCACCATCCCGACGGGCACGCCGCCGTTTCCAAGACGGTGCGCGCCGCCATCAGCGTGCAAGAGAAGCGGATGAGGGTGCCCCGCCTGCACCAGCAGGCCCGCGCCGGTGGACAGATCGACATCGGCCAGCGCCATGGTGAAATACTTCTCGCTGCCCATCTCATCCATCACCAAATCATTGAGTTGGCGGCAGATCTCGTCCAGCGGACGCATCGAGTAAGAGCCATGCGCCGCGGCCTTCAGCGCAATATTGCTGGCTGGGGTATTGCCCGAGAGGTAGCTGGCCAGCCGCGCCGCCATAAGCGCAGAGGCAATCCCGTGCCCGGCCACGTCGATCGCGTAGACCCCGATCCGGCCTTTGCTGACCTCGAAGCAGCCAACAAGATCGCCACCCACCTGCCCGCTTGGCTTCAGGATCAGCGCAACATCGGCGCCCTCGAAGCTTTGCTGACGGTCGCGCACCAGCGATTGCTGGAACGCCTGCGCCTCTTCGATATCGCGGTCGAGCGCCGCGTAAACGCCCTTCAGCTCTTCCAGTGTCTGGGTGATCAGCGCGTTCTTCTTGGCCAGCTCGCGCTGCATTCGGGTCAACCGGTCGGCCGATGAGATCCGCGCGTGCAACTCGTCTATATTCAGCGGTTTACTCAGGAAGTCATCCGCCCCGGCCTCGAGCGCGGTGGCGATATCGGCCTTCTCCGTACGCGAGGTCAGCAGGATGAAATAGACGAAGTGATCGCCGAAGACCTGCGACAGGTTATCTTGCAGCTCAAGCCCTGTCATGCCCGGCATCATCCAGTCGCTGATCACAAGATCGACGGTTCGCTCTTGTGCGATTTCAAGCGCTGCGGGGCCGCAGTTTGCCTCGGCCACGTCATAGCCCCAGCGCTTCAGGATCGATGAGATGATCTTGAGCTGCGCGCGGCTGTCATCGACCACCAGGATCGATCGGATCACGGTATCATCGGCCGCGCGGGTCTCTGCCTCGGCGGGCTTGGTCGCTAAAGGTGCCGTCATGACGGTTTCCAACCTTATTGTTTTGGCCGTGATGCCTGCCGATCGTTAAGATCGCGTGAAGCTTAAAATTGAGAATGTTCCACCCCGCCGCGTTACCGGCTTGTTCACTCTGCCGGGCAAGATTGCGCACAGCGACAAATGCGAGGCGGGCGATGATTGAGTGGAGCACGGTGGAAAACCTGAAGGCCGAAATCGGGGCAGAGGATTTCGGCGATGTCGTCGAGGTGTTTCTCGAAGAGGTCGAGGAAAAACTTGCCGGACTTGGCCAGACGCCGCCTGAAGATCTGGGCGCGGCGTTTCACTTCCTGAAGGGCAGCGCGCTTTATCTTGGGTTCAAGTCGATGTCGGATCATTGCGGCGCCGCCGAAGCGGCCGCCAAGGCCGGCAATATCGATCAGATCGATATCCCAAGGACGGCGGAAATATATGCCCAGTCGAAGACCGCCTTCCAGTCCGGGATGGCGCAGCGCGCAGCCTCCTAGACGACGAATTCCGCCAGTGTTTCGTCGTTCGTGATGTCGCGATAGGCAAAGCCCTCGGCATCGAGCTTGGCAAAAAGCGTATCGAACTGGTCGGCCGAAGAGGTCTCGATCCCGATCAGCACCGTGCCGAAATTTCGGGCCGATTTCTTGAGATATTCGAACCGGGCGATATCGTCGTCGGGGCCGAGCATCTCCAGAAAGTCGCGCAGGGCGCCGGGGCGTTGCGGCAGACGCAGGATGAAATACTTCTTCAGCCCCGCATAGCGCTGGGCGCGCTCTTTCACTTCCGGCAGGCGCTCGAAGTCGAAATTGCCGCCAGAAGTCACCAGAACCGCCGTCTTGCCGGCGATCATCTCCGCGATATCGGGCAGAACGTCCACTACCAGTGCGCCGGCCGGCTCCAGCACGATGCCCTCGTGGTTGAGCATTTCAAGGATCGTGCCGCAGATCCGGTCCTCAGGCACCGTGTGCACGTGGTCTGGCGGAATATCCCTTAACATCTCGAAATTCCGGTCGCCGATGCGGGCCACGGCAGCCCCGTCCACGAATGTGTCCAAACTGCCCAAAATCACGGGATTGCCCACTGAAAGTGCGGCGGTCAGGCTGGCGCCGCCCTCCGGTTCGACCAATTGAAGGTTAATTTGCGGTTCCATTTCGGAACAAAACCGTTTCACTCCAGAGGACAATCCGCCGCCGCCAACCGGCAAAACGATCATATCGGGGGCGTGCGGCATCTGCTCCAAAATCTCCAAAGCGACGCTGGCCTGACCCTCGATCACGTCCGCATCGTCGAACGGGGACAGAAAATGCGCGCCCTGGCTTTCGCAGTAGTCCATCGCCGCGCCCAGCGTGACGTCGAAATAGTCGCCGATCAGTCTGATCTCGATAGCGTCTTCCCCGAAAACCTTAGTCTTTTCAATCTTTTGCTGGGGCGTGGTCACTGGCATGAAGATCACGCCATGGACCCCGAAATGCCGACAGGCATAGGCCACGCCCTGCGCGTGATTGCCGGCGCTCGCGCAGACGAAATCGGTCGTTTTACGGGCTTTTATCGCCTTGCGCATGGCATTGAATGCGCCGCGTATTTTGTACGACCTGACCGGGCTGAGATCCTCGCGCTTCAAATAGATCTCTGCGTTGTAGCGAGATGACAAAAAATTGTTTCTTTGCAACGGAGTAGCTGGGAACAAAGCGCGCATTTCAGCCGCCGATGTTGCCACTTCTGAGGCGAATTCTGCCATATGTATTCCATTGTCCCTATAATAGAAATCACCGGATTTCTCGGCCAGATCTCGCGCGTTTGGGGCTCCGTCACATCTGAACTGAGGATTCGCCCAATATTTGCCACAGGCGTAATGTCTATTGGTGACATCGAAGGGGCAACCCTGCGTGAGTGGGCTTCGGCCCCTGTGTAACCTGGGAGTACTAGGAATGTATAAGTCGGTGAAATCTATTCTGGTCGCGACGACCATGTCCGCAGTGGTGCTTGCACCTGCTGCGACCGTCGCGACCTTTGCGATGACTGATGCGGTCTACGCCAAAGGTGGCGGCGGCGGTGGCGGCGGCGGTGGCGGCGGCGGCGGTGGCGGCGGCAAAAGCAGCAGCAGCAATGGCAAAAGCGGCGAAAACGGCAAAAGCGCCAGCAGCTCGCGCGGCGGAAAGTCCAAAGGACAAGGCAAAGGCCTGCTGAAGAAACTCTTTGGAAAGGACAAAGCGCAGGCCGCCAAGGAACAGAAGGCAGCCCGCAAGGTCGCGCGCGTGAAAAAGGTCAAGAAGGCCGAGGTGATCAGCGCCTCTGCTGTCGTGGCCTCGCCGCGCCCGCCCACACGCCCTTCCAACGGGCGCAGCTGGAAGACGCGGCTCGAAAACGGGATGCTGCAGACGCATCCCAGCGAGCTTGGCTCGTGGAACTCGGCCAAGCGCAATCCGCGCGCGGTGGAAAACCTGGTCGCGAAATACCGCGAGAAAGGTAAAGCGAGCGGCGCCGGCGGCATGATCGCGATGATCGTCGTGGCCTACGAGGACTATAACGAAGTTGCCGGCCCTGCGGCCGATACGCTTCAGGACGCCGTCTATGCCGGCACGATCTCTTACGAGGACGCAACGGCAATCCTGGATGGCTCGTTGACCTCGGGCTCGATCGCTGACGCGGTTGCCGATCTCAACACGGCTGCGCCGCTGGAAGGCGAACCGGCCGAGCCGATCTACGTGGTCGCCTATGACAGCGGCGCCGGAACGGTGTCCTGCACGGGTGAATGTCCCGATGTGTCGGGCCTCAACAGCCAGGCCGGTGTGCTGAACACTGTGGTCGTCGAGGCTGTCATAGACCCGGACACCGACGACGTGATCACCCCCGCGGTGACCGCTGGCGAGCTGGCCGAGGATCTGGGCGAGGCGGCCGGTGAGGTCGAGATGGCGAACGGCCTGATCGTTCCCAACAAGACGACCCCGGAAGCCGACGACTATGACGCCGTGCAGACCGGCATGATTGCCGATGTGCTGGACCTTCTGGACCTGTCGATGGTCGACACCACGCTGGAAGAGCCGATCGTCGAGGAAGAGGAACCGGTCGAAGGCGAAGCGATCTGAACAACGCCTGGGCATAACGCCGGTCTTTCCCAGGGGCACGCTCTTGCCCAGCCTTTGAAAACCAAATAGACGCCCCCGGACAATCACATCCGGGGGCGTTTTTCATGTCGGCACCGAAGAAAGTCGTTCTGGCCTATTCCGGCGGGCTCGACACCTCGATCATCCTCAAATGGCTACAAACCGAATATGGCTGCGAGGTCGTGACCTTCACCGCCGATCTTGGCCAGGGCGAAGAGCTGGAGCCGGCGCGCAAGAAGGCCGAGATGATGGGCGCCACAGGCATCTACATCGAGGATCTGCGCGAGGAGTTCGTCCGCGATTTCGTGTTCCCGATGTTCCGCGCCAATGCGCTTTACGAGGGGCTGTATCTTCTTGGCACGTCCATCGCGCGGCCGCTGATCTCCAAGCGGCTTGTCGAGATCGCCGCCGAAACCGGTGCCGACGCAGTTGCCCACGGCGCAACCGGCAAGGGCAACGATCAGGTCCGGTTCGAGCTGTCGGCCTACGCGCTGAACCCCGACATCAAGGTGATCGCACCCTGGCGCGAATGGGACCTGACCAGCCGCACCCGGCTGATCGACTTCGCCGAGAAAAACCAGATCCCGATCGCCAAGGACAAGCGCGGCGAGGCGCCGTTCAGTGTCGATGCCAACCTTCTGCACACCTCGTCAGAAGGCAAAGTGCTGGAAGATCCCGCCGTTGAAGCGCCCGACTACGTCTACCAGCGCACCGTCCACCCCGAAGATGCGCCCGACACGCCGCAGATCGTCGAGATCGGGTTTCAGCGTGGCGATGCGGTATCCATCGACGGCCAGGCGATGTCGCCGGCCGAGATCCTGACCAAGCTGAACGAGCTGGGCGGCAAGCACGGCGTCGGCCGGCTCGATCTGGTCGAGGGCCGTTTCGTCGGCATGAAGTCCCGCGGCATCTATGAAACCCCCGGCGGCACGATCCTTCTGGAAGCGCATCGCGGCATCGAATCTATCACGCTCGACCGGGGTCAGGCGCATCTGAAGGACGAGCTGATGCCCCGCTACGCCGAGCTGATCTACAACGGCTTCTGGTTCTCGCCAGAGCGCGAGATGCTGCAGGCCGCCATCGATCACAGCCAGGCCCATGTCACCGGTACGGTCCGTGTGAAGCTGTACAAGGGGCTTGCGCGCACCATCGGCCGCTGGTCGGATCATTCGCTTTATTCCGAGGCGCATGTGACCTTCGAGGACGACGCCGGCGCCTACGACCAGAAAGACGCCGCCGGCTTCATCCAGCTGAACGCCCTGCGCCTGAAACTGATCGCATCGCGGAACAAGCGGCTCAAGGGTTAGGCGGTTCCCAGATCTTCATCAGGTGGGGCGGCAGACTGAGTTCCCGCAGCACCTTGCCGATATTGCGATAAACCTGCGCGCGGTTGGCAAATAGGCCGAAGACGAAAAACCGCGGCGTGTTGTCGTGGATCACCAGATACGTGCATTCGGGCGTGCCCCAAAGGGCAGCAAGATCGGACCCGTCGCTGAAAAGCCCGTTGGTCTCTTCGATGAACTGGCGCAAGGCGGGGCGTGGCAAAGCCCTCACCGGCAGCGCCCGGATCACGGTCGGAAAGGCCATGGAATTCCCGACAGGTGGATCGGCCGTCCTATCGGTATCGCGGGTTTGCCGAAAAGGGGGCCGAGGATGCTGACGCTGGGCCCCCAATCCTTCGGCCGCAGGACGATCCCGATCAGCCTATGCCGTGGTGGAAGCTGCACGACATAGCACCGGAAATGCCGGGTGCTTCTGCCCTGGCGGCGCGATGCGGTCATTTGCCATAGCGCGAACGGACGGCCCAGATCGGTTCCGAGAACCTCGATCCCACCGGCATAGGTGCCGTGCAGCACAAGAAGTCCTGCCTGCGCAAGCGCTTAGCTTTCATGTGACCTTTTGCGCGGCTGGAATGTCCAGTTCCCGATCCTCCGACAAAGAAGCGGCACCAACTTGCGGGTCAGGTTGTCCTGAAACCGGCTGACCACACCGGCGGCCGCCGCAGCCCCGATCATGGTAGCGAGGACACCAAGGCCCGCACCGTCTTGACCGCAGGTCGTCACGATGCGCAAGGCCGGCGAGCGCTCCGACCACAATCGCACCAAGTGAAATGAAGTACGATCGCTTCGCCCCAAAGGCTTCGTCCACCATGTCGGCGATCTGATCTGTTATAGGGTCAGTTTGCTCCGCGACAGCGCCTCGTAGTACCCCATCGCCCCGTCGGCAAGCTCGCCCGCCGCGCCTTCCAGATCCGGAAGCGGCGCTTCCGGTCCGGCAAATCCGGTCGACCGTTGTACCGCGCCGTACCAATGCGGCGCCCAAACACCATCCTCGGGGATGCCGCCCGCTGGCCATTGCAGCATAATTTGGGGTCCGGCATTTGGCAGCCACTCGTCAGACGGAATGCCGACAGCCTCCAGAAGCGCCCCAAGCATGCCTTCGGGGTCCGCTCGAATGTCCGCACTGTCGATCACAACGGGGTCTTGCCCCATCGCGCGCACCGCCTCGAAAAGTTCGAATTGGCGCTTGAAGCCAAGATCATCCGCGCCGGGGTTCTGGCGCTTCCTGGCATAGCTGGCCACCACCCGCATGGGATGGCGGATCAGAAAGACGTTCGTCACCTCGGCAAGCCACTCCAGCGGAAACTCCGGCAGCATGTGCTGCGTCATATGCTTTTGATAAAAGTGCTCTTTTCCGTCCGGCACCGGCCCCAGGCACCGCGCGATCACACCGGCAGGATCGGTTTCGCCCGCCGCGATCACCTCGTCCCGCATCGGGTGATCGATGCCACTCGCCGCCAGATAGGCGGCATAAAAGGGCTCGTCCCATACCGCGAAATCGGGGCGCTGCGCGAAGGCATACATCATCGCCGTGGACAGGTTGCGCGGCCCCGACCACATGGCGATCCGCATCAGGCGGTCTCCTGCTTGACAAGATCCTGGTAGAGCGCGCGGATCCTTTGCGTGACCGGCCCAAGCGATCCATCGCCGATCGGCCGGCCATCGATCTCTGCCACCGGGGTCTGGGCGCCGAACGTGCCGGTCAGGAACGCTTCATCGGCGCCATAGGTGTCGACCAGGGAGTAATTTCGCTCGTGCACCCGGATATCATTGGCGCGGCAAAGATCGATGACCTTCTGCCGGGTGATCCCGTTCATGCAGTAATCCCCGGTCGAGGTCCAAACCTCGCCCTTGCGGACGATGAAGAAATTGCAGGCATTCGTGGTGTTCACAAAGCCATGCACATCCAGCATCAGCGCTTCGTCCGCACCTGCTTTCTCGGCTGCGATGCAGGCCAGAATGCAGTTCAGCTTGGAATGCGAGTTCAGCTTGGGATCTTGCGTCATCGGCAAACCGCGGAGATGCGGCACCGTGGCCAGCCGGATCGGGCGCGGGATCGAAGGGCGCGAATGCTCCATGATGATCACAAAACTTGGGCCCGAGCGCGACAGCGACGGGTGCTGGAACGGCCGCGCCTTGACCCCGCGCGTGACCATCAGCCGGGCATGGGCATCGCTGGTCATCTCGTTGGCCATGCGCGTTTCCTCAAGCGTCTCGGTCACCCCGGCCCGGTCCATCCCGATCTCAAGATCGATGGCCTTCGCCGCCTCGAACAAACGGTCAAGGTGCTCATCCAGGAAGGCCCATTTGCCGTTGTAAAGCCGTAGCCCCTCCCAGACGCCATCGCCCAGCATGAAGCCCGAATCGTAGACGCTGACGACGGCCTCGGCACGCGGCTTCAGCGCCCCGTTCACGTAGATGAGAATGCTCTCGTTGCGCGCATCGTCTTCGGCCTGATGCGTGGTGACCGATGGCGTGTCCAAAATTCATCTCCCCCTATTTTGTGAAAAGCCTAGCCAGCCCTGAAACAAGTGTCACCACTCTGTGACATCACGCGCGGTTGAATTGCGTGTCATCGCACCATCTTCGACAATGACTGCAAGAGGAGAGATCCAATGCATTTGTTAAGACATCCGATAAGACCCGCGCTTTTGGCCGTTGCGATCCTGCTGGGACTTGCAGTGCAATATGGCCGCGCGCAGGCCGCCGAGACAAAAACGGCAGTTCTGGCCGGCGGCTGCTTCTGGTGCGTCGAGGCTGATTTCGAAAAGGTGCGGGGCGTGAAATCCGTGGTGTCGGGTTTTACCGGCGGCACGGTTGCCAATCCCACCTATAAGCAAGTCACCCGCGGAGGCACAGGCCATTACGAGGCCGTCGAGATCAAGTACGACCCGGACCAGGTGTCCTATGCACAGCTTCTGAGCCTCTTCATGCGCTCGGTCGATCCAACCGATGCCGGCGGCCAATTCTGTGACCGTGGCGAGAGTTATCGCACCGCGATATTCGTGTCTAACGGAGGCGAAAAACAGGCGGCACAGGCGGCCGTAGCCAGCGCGCGGCGCGAGCTTGGACAACGGATCGTGACGCCGGTGCTAAATGCCGCCGCGTTCTACCCGGCTGACGAATATCACCAGGATTACTACAAGAAAGGCGATCTGGTGCTGACCCGCCGCGGTCCGAAATCCAAGGCCGAGGCCTACAAGTTCTACCGCACCGCATGCGGCAGGGACGCACGCATCCGCGATCTTTGGGGCAGCGACGCCGCGTTCATCAACTAGGCCGGCTGCGCGGCCAGAAAGGCTTCGACCTCTTGGCGGGCGGGGATGGCATCGGCCGTTCCTGCCCGCGTCACCTTCAGCGCAGCGGCGGCGCTGGCAAGCCGCAACGCCGCGGCAACACCAAGCCCCTCGTCGAGCCCCGCAACCATGTAGCCGGCGAACGTATCACCGGCGCCGGTCGTATCCACCGGATCGACCTTGAAAGCGTCCTGGTAGGTCTGGGTGCCCGCTTGGATGTCAAACCAACTCGCCCCGTCAGAGCCCTTGGTGATCAGGATGTGCGGGACGTCCAGCTTGCCGATATCAGTGTCTAACGCAGCCGAAAGCTGCTGTGCCTCTATTTCGTTCATGACCAGCACATCGACAAAGCGCATGACGTTCCGGACAGACTTTTCGCTGAACGGCGCGGCCGAGTAGACAACCTTCAGGCCGGCGTTTTGTCCAGCCTCGGCCATCGTGGCCTGGTGCGCCGTCTCGTTCTGAAGCATCAGATAATCGCCCGGTTTCGCCGCGTCCAGCGCCTGCAACGCCGTCACAAGTGGCTGATCCACATTCGCGCCAGCCAGGATGACGATCGCGTTCTCGCCGTCTTCTGCCACATTGATGATAGCATGACCCGTCGGCGCCTCGACCGTTTCGACATGGCGCGTATCAACACTGTAGGACGCAAGCCGCTCGGTCGCCCAGGCCCCATCTGCCCCCACCGCGCCGATATGAAAGACATCGGCCCCGGCGCGCGCAGCGGCCACAGAGCTGTTGGCGCCCTTGCCACCCAGTCCGGTAGAGAATTTCGTGGCTGCAAGGGTCTCGCCCCGGCCCGGAATATGCGGCACCAAATAGAAGTAATCGGCGTTGATAGACCCGAAATTCCAGACCGCCATCCTTACCCGACCTTGCAAGCGGCCAGAACCGCCATGTTCAGGATATCGTGCACCTTGGACACCGCCGAACAGATCTGGATCGGCTTGTTGACCCCGGTCAGGATCGGACCGATCACCGTTGCGCCAGCCATCTCCTGCATCAGCTTGACCGAGATCGAGGCCGAGTGCCGTGCCGGAACCACCAGGACATTCGCAGGACCGGTCAGACGCGAGAACGGGTATTGCGCTGCCGCTTCGGGATTGAGCGCCACATCGACCGTCATCTCGCCCTCGAATTCGAAATCCACGCCGCGCTGTTCAAGAACCTTGGGCGCCTCGTGCATCTTGGCCGCGCGCTCGCTGACCGGATAGCCGAAGGTCGAAAATGACAGGAACGCAACCCGCGGCGTGAGGCCCAGCGCCCGCGCGACGCTGGCGCCGCGCTCGGCGATGTTGGCCAGATCGGTCTCGTCCGGCCATTCATGCACCAGCGTATCGGCGATCAGCACGATCCGCCCCTTGTGCAGAACCGCAGTTACACCGACCGCGCCGTGCTCGGCCCGGGCATCGAAGACATGGTTGATCAGCTGCAGCACATGCGCCGATTTGCGCGTCGCGCCGGTTACAAGACCATCGCCCACCCCATGCGCCAAAAGCAGCGCCGAAAACACGTGACGATCGCGCGCAGCCAGGCGGTGCACGTCCTGCGCATCGAACCCCTTGCGGTTCAGCCTTTCGTACAGAAACGCCTTATAAGTCTCTAATTCAGTGGTATTGGCTGCATTCACCACCTCCAGCTCGGACACCGCATCGCCAAGCCCCTCGGCCTTGAGCTTGGCTTCGATGTCTGCCTCGCGCCCCACCACAAGCGCCTTGCCGAAGCCCGAGCGCTGGTAGGATACGGCCGCACGCAACACCCGCGGATCGTCGCCCTCGGCAAAGATCATCCGCGCCTGCGCCGCGCGGGCGCGGGCATTGATCCCGCGCAGCATGCGTTCTGTTGGGTCCATCCGCGCCCTGAGCGCCTGCTTGTAGGCCTCCATATCGACGATCGGTCGCCGCGCGATACCGGTTTTCATGCCGGCTTGCGCGACCGCCGGGGGGATCTCGTAGATCAATCGGGGATCGAAAGGCGTAGGGATGATGTAGTCGCGCCCGAAATTCAGTTTGCGCCCATAGGCCAGCGCAACATCGTCGGGCACTTCCTTGCGCGCAAGTTCTGCCAACGCCTCGGCGCAGGCGATCTTCATCTCGTCGTTGATCGCGCGGGCGTGGATATCGAGCGCACCGCGGAATAGATAGGGAAATCCCAGAACGTTATTCACCTGGTTTGGATAGTCCGATCGGCCGGTGGCCACGATGGCATCTTCACGAATCGCAAGCGCCTCTTCCGGCGTGATCTCGGGATCGGGGTTGGCCATCGCGAAGATCACCGGATCGGGCGCCATGCTTTTGACCATCTGCGGCGTCACGGCGCCGCGCACCGAAACGCCAAGAAACACGTCCGCCCCCTTCATCGCCTCTTCCAACGTGCGCAGGTCGGTCATCACCGCATGGCCCGATTTCCACTGGTTCATGCCCTCGGTGCGGCCCTGGTAGATCACGCCTTTCGTGTCGCAGACGATGCAATTGGCGTGCCGCGCACCCATCGCTTTGAGAAGCTCGGTACAGGCGATGCCCGCCGCACCGGCGCCGTTGAGGACGATCTTGCAGTCTTCCAGTTTCTTGCCCGTCAGGTGCAGCGCGTTGATCAGGCCCGCCGCGCAGATCACCGCGGTCCCGTGCTGATCATCGTGGAAGACGGGGATATCCATCTCTTCCTTCAGGCGCTGCTCGATGATGAAGCATTCGGGCGCCTTGATGTCTTCCAGGTTGATGCCGCCAAAGGTGGGGCCCATCAGGCGCACCGCATTGATGACTTCATCGGGGTCTTCGGTATCCAGCTCGATATCGATCGAGTTTATGTCAGCGAACCGCTTGAAGAGCACCGCCTTGCCTTCCATCACCGGCTTTGAGGCCAGTGCGCCCAGGTTGCCGAGACCAAGAACCGCCGTGCCGTTGGTGATCACGGCCACAAGGTTGCCCTTGTTGGTGTAGTCGTAGGCCGTCTCGGGCGTCTCGGCGATGGCCTCGCATGGGATTGCCACGCCCGGCGAATAGGCCAGCGACAGGTCGCGCTGCGTCGTCATCGGGACCGTCGCCTGGATTTCAAACTTGCCAGGCGTCGGCTCCATGTGAAACGCCAGCGCGTCTTCGGGTCGGATTTCGTGTTTCGGCATGATCGGCAGGTCCCCCAGTTCAAGCCTGATGCATAGCGCCCCGCGCCATTGTCCTGCAACCAGATCGTGTTTTCGGCTTTCACCACGGCGGGCGGCTTTGTATGACTATGGGGCAAAGTTCGGGGGGTTCCTTTGACCGTAGCCAGCGCCGCAGTCACGCCCATGATGGCGCAATACCTAGAGATCAAGGCCGGCTGCCCCGATGCGCTGCTGTTCTACCGGATGGGCGATTTCTACGAGCTGTTTTTCGATGATGCCGTGGCCGCAGCGGCGGCCTTGGACATCGCGCTGACCAAACGCGGCAAGCATCTGGGCGACGACATCCCGATGTGCGGCGTGCCGGTGCATTCGGCCGAGGGCTATCTTCTGTCACTGATCCGCAAGGGCTTTCGCGTTGCGGTCTGCGAGCAGATGGAGGACCCCGCCGAGGCGAAAAAGCGCGGCTCCAAGTCAGTGGTGCGGCGCGAGGTCGTCCGGCTGGTCACCCCCGGGACGCTGACCGAAGATGCCCTGCTGGAAGCGCGCACGCATAACTATCTTGTCGCCTACGCCGATGTGCGCGGCAGCGGCGCGTTGGCCTGGAGCGATATCTCGACCGGCGAGTTTCGGGTGATGGCCTGCCCGCGGCCCTCGGTTCTGCCAGAGCTGGCCCGCCTTGCCCCGCGCGAGCTTCTGGTGTCCGACACGATGCTGGAGCCGGTCGAAGAGTTGATCCAGGGACTGCCGGTATCCGTCACGCCGCTGTCGCCGGCCGCCTTCGACAGTTCCGGGGCGGGCGCGCGCCTGTGCGATCTTTTCAAGGTGGGAAGCCTCGATGCCTTCGGCCAGTTCGGGCGGGCCGAACTGGCGGCGATGGGTGCGGTCGTCGAATATCTCGACATCACGCAGAGGGGCCAGCTTCCGCTGCTGCAACGTCCCGTGGCCGAGACCACCGCCCGGGTGATGCAGATCGACGCCGCCACACGACGAAACCTTGAGCTGACGCAAAGCCTGTCGGGCGGCAAGGACGGGTCGCTTCTGGCCGCGATCGACCGCACCCTGACTGCCGGCGGCGGGCGCCTTCTGGCGCGGCGGATATCGGCGCCGTCCCGCGTGCTCGACGTGATCCATGCGCGCCTTGATGCAGTAGATTATCTGGCTAAGAACGCCTCGCTTCGGGATACGCTGCGCGGCGCATTGCGGCAAACCCCGGATATGGACAGGGCCCTGTCGCGACTTGGCCTCGACCGGTCCGGCCCGCGCGATCTGGCGGCGATCCGTGATGGTCTTTCCCAATCGGGCGCACTGTCGGCAGCAGTTCCGGCGGATGCGCCCGCTCTTATCGCCGGCAGCGCCGAAGACCTGACCGGCCACGATGCGCTGGCCGATGTGCTGCGGCGCGCCGTCGTGGACGAACCGCCGTTGCGCCTTTCCGACGGCGGCTTCGTTGCACCCGGCTTTTTGGAACAACTGGATGAGGCCCGCAAACTGCGCGACGAAGGCCGCGGCGTCATCGCCGGCATGCAGGCCGACTATGCCGGGCAAACCGGCATTTCTTCGTTGAAAATCAAGCACAATAACGTTTTGGGCTACTTCATCGAAACAACCGCGACCCACGCTGAAAAGATGCTGGCCAAGCCGCTGTCCGAAACCTTCATCCACCGCCAGACCACCGCGAACGCCGTGCGCTTCACCACCGTCCCGCTGTCCGAGCTGGAAACCAAGATCCTGAACGCCGGCAATCGCGCATTAGAGCTGGAACGGCGGATTTTCGAAGAGCTGCGCGCCGAGATCCTCGGCTTTTCCGGACCGATCAACCTTGCCTCCGCCGCGCTGGCCAAGCTGGATGTGGCCGCGGCGCTGGCGAAGCTGGCGACCGAAGAAGCCTGGGTGCGGCCTGTGGTCGATGACAGCCGCGCCTTCGAGATTACAGGCGGGCGGCACCCGGTTGTCGAGCGCGCGCTTCACGCGCAGGGCGGCGCGCCCTTCATTGCCAACGATGCCGATCTGACAGCCGAGGACGGCGCTGCAATCTGGCTTCTGACCGGCCCGAACATGGCCGGCAAATCCACATTCCTGCGCCAGAACGCGCTGATTGCCATGCTTGCGCAATCAGGCAGTTTCGTGCCTGCCGACGCCGCGCATATCGGGGTTGTCTCACAGCTGTTCAGCCGGGTTGGCGCGTCGGACGATCTGGCGCGCGGCCGCTCGACCTTCATGGTCGAGATGGTCGAGACCGCCGCCATCCTCAACCAGGCCGATGATCGCGCGCTGGTGATCCTCGATGAGATCGGGCGCGGCACCGCAACCTATGATGGCCTATCCATTGCCTGGGCCACACTGGAGCATCTGCACGACGGGAATAAATGCCGCGCGCTGTTCGCCACCCATTATCACGAGCTGACCGTGCTGAACGAGAAGCTGGCGGGGGTCGAGAACGCCACGATTTCGGTGAAGGAATGGGACGGCGAGGTGATATTCCTGCATGAGGTCCGCAAAGGCGCCGCCGACCGCAGTTATGGCGTTCAGGTCGCGCGGCTCGCCGGACTGCCCGCGGCGGTGATCGAGCGGGCGAAGGTGGTGCTTGACGCGCTGGAAAAAGGCGAGCGCGAAGGCGGCGTGTCGAAAGGCGCGCTGATCGACGATCTGCCGCTCTTTTCGCTGGCGCCGGCGGCGCCTACGCCTGCCGCAAAGAGCACCAAACTCGAAGACGCGCTTAACGGCGTGCACCCCGACGAACTGACGCCCAAGGATGCGCTGGCACTGATCTACAGGCTGAAAGAGCTGTCGACGTCCTAGCTTTTCGGGGTCGAGCTGACGCCGACCTGCGCCGGGCGCAAAAGACGGTCGTGCAGGATAAACCCATGCACCATCACCTGTATGATGTCGCCCGCCTTGGTGTTCGGCACCGGCGCTTCGAACATCGCCTGGTGAAGCTGCGGGTCGAACCTGTCGCCGATCTCTGGCACCACGGGCTCGATCCCGTGCTTGCCGAAAACGCTGATCAGCTCGCGCATCGTCAGTTCGATCCCGTCGATCAGCGCCTTGTTGGCCTCGCGCTGATCGTCGGTAACGGTTTCCAGCGCGCGCTTAAGGTTGTCGAACACCGGCAACATGTCGCGCGACAGCTTCGAGCCACCGTATTGTTCTGCCTCACGGCGATCCCGCTCGCTGCGCTTGCGCGAATTCTCGGCATCAGCCAGGGCCCGCATGAAGCGATCGCGCAATTCGTCACGCTCTGCGCGCAGCGCTTCCAGCTCGTCCAGGCCGTCAAGATCAGCCTCGGTTGGTGTTTCCGCCGCCATGTCTTCCAGCGCCTGCGCTGCGTCTTCGATATCGTTTCTGTCTGCCTTGGCCATTGTCTTACCTGCTAGCCCTGATCCGAGATCAGTTTTCCAACGAGTTGCGCCGTGTAGTCGACGATCGGAACGATCCGGCCGTAATTCAGCCGCGTCGGTCCGATCACACCCAAAGCGCCAATAATCTTCCGGTCAGCGTTCATATAAGGAGACACGACCAAAGAGGAACCCGAAAGTGAGAAAAGCTTGTTCTCAGAGCCAATAAAAATGCGTACGCCCTCGCCTTCATCGGCCAGTTCGAGGAATTCGGCGATATCGCGCTTGCGCTCCAGATCGTCAAACAGCGTCCGTATCCGCTCCAGGTCCTGCTCTTGCTGCGCCTCGTCAAGAAGGTTCGAGCGGCCGCGCACGATCAGGCGCTCATAGTTCTCGCCCTCGTTTTCCCAGATCGCAACGCCGCTTGCGACCAGATCGCGGGCCAGCACATCCAGTTCTTGCCGGCGTTGGCTGATCTCTTGTGTGATGACGCGGCCAAGCTCTGACAGGGTGCGGCCCTCGGCCAGCGCATTCAGAAAATTCGCCGCCTCGCGCATCGAAGACGGGGTCTGCCCAGGCGGCGGCGTGAAAACGCGGTTCTCGACGTGGCCGTCTGCGGTCACCAGAACCACCAGGGCGCGATCATGACCGAGGCTTACAAACTCGATATGCTTGATCGGCGCCTCCTGCTTGGGCGCCAGAACCAGGCTTGCTCCGTGTGTCAGGCCGGTAAGCGCATTGCTGACCCGGTCAAGCATGGTGCCGACATCGCGCTGGTTGGTGTTGAGCGTCGCGTCGATGGCCTGCCGGTCGGTGTCGGTCAGATTGCCGACCTCCAAAAGCCCGTCGACGAACATCCGCAAGCCCATCTGCGTTGGCACCCGTCCGGCGGAAACGTGCGGGCTTTGCAGCAGGCCCAGGAACTCCAAATCCTGCATCACGTTGCGCACGGTCGCCGCCGACACCTTCTCCGACATGCTGCGCGTCAACGTCCGCGAACCAACGGGGTCACCCGTCTCCAGGTAACCTTCGACGATTCGCCGGAACACTTCGCGTGTCCGGTCGTTCATTTCATCAAGTATGTGCGTTGCGTCGTTCATGGTTTTGCTCAGGCCAGCGCCGCAATTAAAAGGAACCTGTGCCCGCCGTCAATCGCGCGCTTCAATCAGGGTTGCATGTGCGGCGGCGCGGACGGTATCAACCGGCAACCTCACGCGAAGGAAAACACATGCGCCCGTCAGGACGTCAGATAGACGAAATGCGTTCGATTTCAATCGAGACCGGCATCACGCGCCATGCCGAGGGCTCTGCCTTGATCAAGTGCGGCGACACCCATGTTCTGTGCACCGCCTCGGTCGATGAACGCGTGCCCCCGTTCCTGAAAAACTCGGGCCTTGGGTGGGTAACGGCGGAATACGGGATGCTGCCCCGCGCCACCCACACCCGGATGCGCCGCGAGGCCAAGAACGGCCAATCAGGTCGCACCCAGGAAATCCAGCGCCTGATCGGACGCGCCCTGCGCGCGGGGATCGACCGCGTGGCGCTGGGCGAGCGGCAGATCACCGTCGATTGCGATGTCATTCAGGCCGATGGCGGTACGCGCTGCGCGGCCATTACCGGCGGCTGGGTTGCCCTGCGCCTGGCGGTGAACAAGCTGATCCAGGCCGGCGACGTCTTGTCCGATCCGCTGATCGATCACGTGGCAGCCGTATCCTGCGGCGTTTATGCCGGACAGCCGATCCTTGATCTTGACTACCCCGAGGACAGCGAGGCGGGGGTGGACGGGAACTTTGTCATGACCGGCAGCGGCCGGCTGATCGAAGTGCAAATGGCAGCCGAGGGCTCTACCTTCACGCGCGAGCAGATGGACCAGCTTCTGGGTCTTGCCGAACAGGGCGCTTCTGATCTGGTTGCGGCGCAAAAGACCGCAACCGCATGACGCGGCACTTCAAAGGCTCTGATCTTGTGATTGCGTCCCACAACGCGGGCAAATTGCGCGAGATCGCGGCCCTGTTGCAGCCCTTCGGGATCTCGGTGAAGTCCGCGGCAGATTTCGGACTGCAAGAGCCAGAAGAGACCGAAGACGACTTCGCCGGGAACGCACGCATCAAGGCTCATTTCGCGGCAAAGGGTTCGGGCTTGCCCGCACTGTCCGATGACAGCGGTATCGAGGTAAAGGCACTGGACGGCGCACCCGGTGTCTACACGGCAGACTGGGCCGAAACGCCGGCAGGCCGGGACTTCCCGATGGCTATGGAAAAGGTGTGGCGCTTGCTCGAGGACAAGAACGCGCCAGAGCCGCGCCGCGCCCGGTTCTGCTGCACACTTTGCTTGGCCTGGCCCGATGGGCATGACGAGGTGTTCGCCGGAACGGTGCAGGGCCGGATCGTCTGGCCGATGCGCGGCGATCGGGGCTTTGGCTTCGATCCGGTTTTCTTGCCCGATGGCGAGACCGAAACCTTCGGCGAAATGGACCCCAACAAGAAACACGCGATGTCCCACCGCGCCGATGCCTTCGACAAACTGGTCAAGGCCTGCTTTGCCTGACCGCTGGCAAACCGGCGGGTTCGGGCTTTACGTGCACTGGCCGTTTTGCCAGGCCAAATGTCCGTACTGCGATTTCAACAGCCACGTCGTCAGTGCCATCGATCAGAAGCGGTGGAAGGCCGCGTATCTCTCCGAGATCGCCCGCGCCGCAGCCGAAACCCCGGGCCGCGTCCTGTCGACGATCTTTTTCGGCGGTGGAACTCCAAGCCTGATGGACCCCGACGTGGTCGCAGCGGTCATCGAAGAGGCGCGGGCGCGCTGGAAGACCGCCAACGATCTGGAAGTCACGCTCGAGGCGAACCCCACGTCGGTCGAGGCCGGCCGCTTCGCCGCGTACCGGGACGGCGGCGTCACCCGGGTGTCGCTTGGCCTTCAGGCGCTGAACGATCCCGATCTGAAAGCACTCGGGCGGCTGCACAGCGCGGCCGAAGGCCGGGCCGCGCTTGACACCGCGATGGCCACCTTCGATCGCGTCAGCTTCGATTTGATCTACGCGCGCCAGAACCAGACGCTTGAAGTGTGGGACGCTGAATTGAGAACGGCGGTTGATATCGGCGCCTCGCACATGTCGCTTTACCAGCTGACAATCGAGCCGGGCACGGCGTTCGGCGATCGGTTTGCGCGCGGCACGTTGCGCGGACTGCCCGATGAGGACCTTGGCGCAGATCTTTTTCACACAACTCAAGCCGTCATGGAGGCCGCTGGTTTCGACGCGTATGAAGTGTCTAACCATGCCAAAGACGGCGAATTCGCCCGCCACAACCTGATCTATTGGCGCGGAGGCGACTATGTCGGTATCGGCCCCGGCGCACATGGCCGGCTGACCCTGAACGGGGTCCGCTACGCCACCGATACGCTGCTTGCACCGACAAGCTGGCTCAGCCTGGTCGAGAAAACCGGCTCGGGCGAGGCGGATCGCACGCCAGTTGGGGCGTCAGATGATGTGGCCGAACGGCTGATGATGGGTTTGCGGCTGTCCGAAGGGATTCTGCTATCAGATCCCGCGACGCAACATATTCTATCAAACACTAATAAAATTAATAGCTTAAAGGAAATCGAGATGATCGAGGTCACGTCGTCGCATCTTCGGGTCACCAAAGCCGGGCGCCCTGTGCTGAACGCCATTCTGCGGGACCTTCTTGCCTAGATGCGCCCCGCCCCGCGCGTGGCCGACAGGCGCTGGCAGAGATCATCAAGCTGATCGAACGAGCCGAACTGGACCGTGACGCTGCCCTTTTCACTGCCCGGCGACGTGCTGATCGCGACTTTCATTCCCAGGGCGCCAGACAGATCGGATTCCAACGCCCGCGTGTCCGCATCCTTGACCGGTGCTTTGTCTGGCGCGACAGGCTGGCGCGGTGGTGGCGCCTTGGCCAGTTTTTCCGTTTGCCGCACGGATAGACCCTTTTTTACCACCTCCCGTGCAATCGAAACCGGATCTTCCGCGGTGATCAAAGCACGCGCATGACCGGCCGACAGCGCGCCGCTGGCCAACAGATCCTGCACCTCCTGCGGTAGCCCAAGAAGTCGCATGGTGTTGGCGATGTGGCTTCGGCTCTTGCCAAGCGCCTGGGCAAGCTGGTCCTGCGTGTGGCCGAACTTGTCCATCAATTGGCGATAGCCGGCGCCTTCCTCGATCGGGTCCAGATCGGCGCGCTGGACGTTTTCGATAATCGCGATCTCTAGAACTTCCGTATCATCGAGCATCCGGACAACGGCCGGCACTTCATGAAGACGGGCGATCTGGGCGGCACGCCAGCGCCGCTCGCCAGCGACGATCTGATAATCGCCCGGATGCCTTGGATCGTCGCGAAGAACCAGTGGTTGGATCACTCCGCGTGCCTTGATCGAGGCGGCGAGCTCGTCAAGAAGGTTCTGGCGAAAATGCCGGCGCGGCTGGTCGGGGTTCGGCCGGATCCGCTCGATCGCGATGCTTGTATCGGCCCTTCGCTCCGCGCCCGCCTCTGTCGCTGGAGCATCGCTTCCAACATCCGCCATAAGTGCAGACAGCCCGCGCCCCAGCCCTCTTTTCTCTTTCCGATCCGCCATCACATACACCTTATCTGGTAGCTGACTTATAGCGATCTACAACTTCTTGCGCCAGTGCGCGATATGCCAAGCTGCCCTTGGAATGCTCGTCGTAGTCCAGAACCGACATGGCAAATGATGGTGCCTCGCTGACGCGAACATTGCGTGGCACTATGGTTTCGAACACCAGCTCGCCCAACGTCTCACGTGCATCCGATTCCACGTGCTGGCTGAGATTGTTTCGCCCGTCGAACATGGTCAGCACGATCCCCTCGATCCTGAGATCGGGATTGGCGGTCTCGCGGACCTGGCGCACCGTCAACATCAATTGCGACAATCCTTCGAGCGCAAAGAACTCACTTTGCAGCGGCACCAGCACCGAATCCGCAGCGACCATCGCGTTGATCGTCAAAAGGCTTAGCGAGGGCGGGCAATCGATCAGCACGTAGTCAAAGCCGGACGCTTCAAGCTCTTTGTCGCGCAGCGCGTCACGCAACAGGTAGCTGCGCCGTTCATGCGCCGCCATCTCGATATCGGCCGAGCTGAGATCCGTTGTCGCCGGCACGATCCACAGCCCGTCCGTCGCCGTTTTATTGATAACATCCGCAAGCTCTGCATCTTCGAGCAAAAGATCGAACGTCGTATATTCACGGTCGGCCGGCAAGATCCCAAGCCCGGTGGATGCGTTGCCCTGAGGATCGAGATCCACCAAAAGAACGCGCGCGCCGTTTTCTACCATCCCGGCGCCAAGATTGATCGCGGTGGTGGTCTTGCCAACGCCGCCCTTCTGGTTGGCAATGGCGATGATCCGCGGCATCTTACGGGCTGTTTCGTCAGGCACGGGCAATCTCGCTTATTCGAAGAATGACCGCTTGATCATCGGTCATGCTGGGGAATTCTTCGCAGCGAAAGCGCCAAGATTCAAGGGCGTCGCGTTGTTCCTGCCGATGTTTGGCGCCCTTTTGGAAAAGCGCCTCTCCGTCGTGCTTGAGGTGCCGTTCAGCAAATCCAAGCAACTCGTCGAGCGGCGCCAGCGCCCGTGCCGTCAGGATACGTGCACCAAGCGGAGGTGTCTCTTCAATTCGCTGGCTGATCACCGTCACCGGCACGCCCGTTTCTCGGGCAACCGCGCGAAGAAACGTCGCCTTGCGGATATCGCTTTCAATCAGAGTCACGGTCATATCCGCGCCGCTATGCAGACCCAAGATGGCGACGACAAGTCCTGGAAAACCGCCGCCAGAGCCAAGATCTGCCCACAAGCCCGAATGCGTCGTCGCGAGCGAGTAGACTTGCGCGCTATCGAGAAAATGCCTTTCCCAGACATTCTGCAATGTTTCACGTGAAACAAGATTGATGCTTTGGTTCCATTTCCGAAGCAAATCTTCGTATGTCTCCAGTGCGTCAATAACAGCGTCCGTCACGCACGGAAGGGTACGCAGCCTGTCTTTCGCGTCGGTCACGCCGATCTGCGCTGTGCTTGGCGAACCCGTGTCAGGATGAGCGTCAGCGCTGCCGGCGTCATCCCTTCGACACGTGCGGCTTGCGCCAACGTCTGTGGACGTGATCGGACCAGCTTTTCCTTCAGCTCATTAGACAAACCGCTCAGGCCCGCGTAGTCGAAATCGTCGGGGATCTTTTGGTTTTCATCGCGCCGCAGGGCTTCAACATCACGTTTCTGACGTTCAATGTAGTTGGCGTAGAGCGCATCATTGGAAAGCTGGGTCCGGGTCGCGGCGTCGATATCCGCAAGATCGGGATCCAGCCGCAAGAGATCCGTGAACCGGGTGTCCGGAAACGAAAGAAGCTGAAGCGCTGTGCGGCGTGCGCCATTGGCCGAAATCTGCAATCCCGCCCTCGCGAGGTCAGCGCTGCCCCAGGTGCGCCCCGACAAGCGCGCCCTTGCATCTTCCAGCTTCCTGGCTTTCTTGGTGAAAGCCATCTGCCTTTCGTGCTTCACCAAACCGACTTGCCAGCCAAACTCGGTCAAGCGCTGATCCGCATTGTCGGCTCGCAGCGACAACCTGAACTCGGCGCGCGAAGTAAACATCCTGTAGGGCTCGCTGACGCCCCGCGTGATCAGGTCATCGATCATGACACCGATATATGAGGTGGTACGACTGAAAAGGATAGGCTCTGCGCCTTGCGCCACACGTGCAGCATTCGCCCCCGCGACAAGCCCTTGTGCCGCAGCTTCCTCATATCCAGTGGTGCCATTGATCTGACCCGCAAGATATAGCCCCGTCACCGACTTCAGCGCGAGCTTTTGGTCAAGCGACCGCGGATCAACGTAGTCGTACTCAATCGCGTATCCCGGCTGGGTAATCTCTGCGGCCTCCAGACCCCTGATCGAACGCACATAGTCTTCCTGCACATCCACCGGAAGCGAGGTCGAAATACCATTGGGATACACCGTATCAGTGGACAGCCCTTCGGGTTCCAGAAAAATCTGATGCGATGTCTTGTCCGCGAACCGAATGATTTTGTCTTCGATGGACGGGCAATACCGGGGGCCGACCCCGTCGATCATCCCGCCATACATGGCCGACCGTTCTATATTGCGCCGAATAATATCGTGGGTTTCTTCATTGGTGTGGGTGATCCCGCAGGCAACCTGCCGCGTCTGCGGCTTGTCGGACAAGAAAGAGAACATCACCGGGTCATCGTCACCGGGCTGACTTTCAAGCCTGCTCCATTCGATCGTGTTGCCGTTCAGACGTGGCGGCGTTCCTGTTTTCAGCCGCCCCAAAGGCAATCCGAACCCATCGATCTGCTCTGCCAGGCGGATGGACGGCTTGTCACCCATCCGTCCTCCTGATCTGCGCACTTCACCGATATGGATCACACCGCGCAAGAACGTGCCTGTGGTGAGCACAACGGCCTTCGCGGACAAATCACGTCCACCCGCCAAGCTCACACCCCGAACCCTGTCCCCGGCCATCACGAACCCGGTCACTTCCCCTTCGACGATGGCGATATTCGGCGTCGCCTGAAGCTCTTGCAGCATCTCGGTGCGGTAAATCGCGCGATCCGCTTGCGCACGCGGCCCTTGCACGGCCGGCCCCTTGCGCCGGTTCAACAGGCGAAACTGGATACCTGCCTTGTCTGCGATCCGCCCCATGACCCCGTCAAGCGCATCGATTTCTCGCACAAGATGGCCTTTCCCAAGGCCCCCGATGGCAGGGTTACAGGACATCACACCGATACCGGACAACGACAGCGTCACCAGCGCGACATCGGCCCCGACCCGCGCAGCAGCCGCCGCGGCCTCCGCGCCGGCATGGCCGCCCCCGACCACCAACACATCGAACTCACGTTGTTTCACGTGAAACATCCCTATTTTCCCAGGCAGAAGCTCGCAAAGATCTCATCGAGAATGTTTTCAACATCGACCCGGCCCACAAGGGAATCGAGCGCCCTGACTGACAGCGCAAGGTCTTCCGCCGCAAGCTCTGCATACTCAGCGCCCGCCAATACATGATTCCGGGCTGATTCCAAACCCTCTATGGCGCCAAGAACCGCGGTCCTGTGACGCTCGCGGATCATCAGACCGGCACCGGACGCCCGTTTGGACAGCCGCTTTTCCAGTTCGGCCACAAGCTCTGACACGCCTTGTCCGGTCTTACCTGAGATCGACGGGCCTTCTGATGCGCGGATATCGCCCTTCGCCCGCAAGACGATATCACCCGGCTGCCCTTTCAAAGCGAACGTTGCGGCATCATCGTCCACCAGAAACACCCGAAGGTCGGCTGCTTCGCCTCTGGCCTTCGCCCGGTCCACGCCAATGCTTTCGACCAGATCGTCGGTTTCGCGCAAGCCGGCGGTGTCGAGCAACGTGACCGGCAGACCGCCCAGATCCATCCGGACCTCCACGATATCGCGCGTGGTGCCCGCGACTTCCGAAGTGATTGCGGCCTCACGACCGGCCAAGGCATTCAGCAACGTCGACTTGCCGACATTGGGCGCGCCGACAATGGCGACTTCGAACCCTTCGCGGATACGTTCGGCCGCTCTCGCACCGGCCGCTTCGGTGACAAGTTCAGCTATCACCCGATCGATCTGCTTCAGAACCTCGGGGCTGACATCGACCGGAACCTCCTCATCGGCAAAGTCAATCGTGGCGGCCACCAGCGCAGCTGCACGGATCAGGCAAGTGCGCCATTCTTCTGCCTTCGCGCCCAAGGCGCCGGACAGGACGCGCAACGCCTGTTTGCGCTGCGCCTCGGTCTCGGCCTCGATGAGATCGCCCAAGCCTTCGACTTGAGCCAGATCCAATCTTTCGTTTTCCAGCGCGCGGCGGGTGAACTCGCCGGGGTCGGCCAATCGCAGCCCCGGCTCGGCCTTCAGGCGCGCCAGCAATGCATCGACCGTCGCCAGTGCGCCATGGGTCTGAAACTCGACCGTAGGCTCTCCGGTGAAGCTTTCACCGGCAGGGAAGTTGATCACAAGCGCATCGTCGATATGGCTGCCATCCTGCGCCGACAACCGGCACAGCGTCGCACGGCGATACACCAGCTCTTTACCGGTCAGTGACTGTGAAACGTCCGGCGCTGCGGGACCGGAAACGCGCACGATCGCGACACCTGACTTCCCTCGCGCCGATGCCAGGGCATAGATCGTATCCATTTACCCTAAACCATTGTAATATATGATAAATTACGTGTTCATAGAGTCGAAGAAATCAGAATTGGTCTTGGTCTGCTTCAACTTCGAGATCAGGAACTCGATCGCATCCGTGGTCCCCATCGGGTTCAGAATGCGGCGCAGAACGAAAGTCTTCTGCAGGTCGTTCTTGTCGACCAGAAGATCCTCCTTGCGGGTGCCGGACTTAAGAATGTCCATCGCCGGGAACACACGCTTGTCGGCGACCTTGCGATCCAGCACGATTTCCGAGTTGCCGGTGCCCTTGAATTCCTCGAAGATGACCTCGTCCATGCGGCTGCCGGTATCGATCAGTGCAGTTGCGATAATCGTCAGCGAGCCGCCTTCCTCGATATTCCGGGCTGCACCGAAAAACCGTTTCGGACGTTGCAGGGCGTTGGCATCGACACCACCGGTCAGGACCTTGCCCGAGCTTGGAACCACCGTGTTGAACGCCCGGCCAAGACGGGTGATCGAATCGAGCAGGATCACCACATCGCGTTTGTGCTCGATGAGACGCTTGGCTTTCTCGATCACCATTTCGGACACCGCAACGTGACGGCTTGCCGGCTCGTCGAAGGTCGAGGACACAACCTCGCCGTTCACCGAGCGTTGCATGTCGGTCACCTCCTCGGGGCGCTCGTCGATCAGAAGAACGATCAGGTAGCACTCGGGGTGATTGGCAGCGATCGAATGCGCGATATTCTGCAAAAGAACCGTCTTGCCGGTACGCGGCGGCGCAACAATCAGACAACGCTGACCTTTGCCGATCGGCGCTACCAGGTCGATGATCCGCGCCGATCTGTCCTTGATCGTGGGATCCTCGATCTCCATCGTCAGGCGCTCGTCGGGATAAAGCGGTGTGAGGTTGTCGAACGCGACCTTGTGGCGGGCCTTCTCCGGCTCTTCGAAATTGATCGATTCCACCTTGGTCAGTGCGAAATACCGCTCGTTGTCATCCGGCGCCCGGATCACGCCTTCGACGGTATCGCCGGTGCGCAGGGCATGTTGGCGGATCATATCGGGCGAGACGTAGATATCGTCCGGGCCGGGAAGGTAGTTGGCTTCGGGCGATCTGAGAAATCCGAAACCGTCCTGGAGAACTTCCAGAACACCATCGCCACCGATCTCCCATCCATCCTCGGCCCGTTCCTTGAGGATCGAGAACATCATGTCGCCCTTGCGCATCGTCGATGCGTTCTCGATCTCCAGCTCTTCGGCAAGCGAAAGAAGATCCTTGGGGCTTTGCGATTTGAGATCGGCCAGGTTCAGACGGTCTTGGGTCATGTAAGGGAGGTATCCTGAGACCGGGCCCAGAGGCCACGCGGTCATGCATAAATGGAAAAACAACAACCGGACGGTTGCGAACACGGGAAATAGGCAGTCAACGCCGCCGAGTCAATCTTTTCTAGAAGGGCCGCGCAATCACCGAAACGACGATGACGATCAGCAACAGCGTCGGAACCTCATTCATCATACGGTACTGCCGGCCCGTCCGCGTGTTGACCCCGGCCAAGAAGTCTTTTCGCCGCAAGCCAAGCCAGTGATGAAACCAGGTCATCACGATGATCGAAAGCGCCTTGGTCCATGGCCAGACCGCCTGCCAATCTACGACACCCGGCGTGAACGCAAGCGCGATCCCGAAGATCCAGGTCGCGATCATCGCGGGGTTCATGATCGCGCGCAAAAGGCGCCGCTCCATTGTCTGAAACATCTCGTCTGTCTTGCTTGCGAATTCGACTTGCTCGACGTGATAGACAAAGAGCCGGGGCAGGTAGAACAATCCCGCCATCCATGCGATCACAGCGATCACATGAAGCGACTTGGTCCAGGGATACAAAGCTGACAGCGTCTCGGTCATCATGAAGCCTTCCAGGTGTTCACGCTCTCTTAAATAATAAAGAAAAGAAAGATAAAGGATTTTGATGATGTAAGGGCTGTGGATACTCGGGATTAATCATCTGTCCCTGACTTTGCTCACAGCGCGTGATTGTGTGCGCAACCCATGCAACTTTCGATACATAATAGACATTAAATATATTTTTCAGATGCTTGACGAATAACACACTGTGGATGGACTTGTGGAGAAAACTGGAACGCTCATTTTGCCAACAGCGTCGGCCGATACATAATCCACCGTGGATAAAACGACCCGAAGACGGTAACAAAAGCCCCAGTTGTCCGCATCGGCCACATGGCCATAGTTATCCCGCGATCTGTTCGTGCGATTGAGGTAGAGATGTCCACAAGGTTTTCCCGGTGACGCGCCCGATCATATTGGCATCGGGGTCTGAAGCGCGGTGCCGGATGCTGGCGAACATAGGTCTCGATTTCGAACAGATCAAACCGCGCGTCGATGAAGAAACCATCAAAGACAGCCTGCTGTCCGAAGGACTGCCGCCGCGCGATATCGCGGATGCTTTGGCAGAGGCAAAGGCGCGGCGCGTCAGTGCGAAAGAGCCACAGGCGCTGGTGATCGGATCCGACCAGGTGCTGGAATTCGATGGACGGCTTCTGTCGAAACCGTTCACGCCGGGCGACGCTGTTGATCAGCTGAAAGAGCTGTCGGCAAAATCCCACAAATTGCTATCCGCCGCGGTTCTTTTCGAAGACGGCCGGCCGGTGTGGCGGCACATCAGCGAGGCGCGGCTGACCATGCGAAAGCTCAGCGACGGGTATATCGATGAGTATGTTGCCCGAAACTGGGACAGCATTCGGCACTCGGTCGGCGGTTACAAGATCGAAGAAGAAGGCGGGCGGCTATTCGTCCGTGTGGATGGTACGGCGTTCACAATAATGGGGCTGCCGCTTTTCGAACTGGTATCGTATCTTTCGCTTCGAGGATATCTGACGACATGAGCCAGGATAAAATCCCTCTTGCCGGCGTCATCGGATCACCGATAGCGCATTCCCGCTCGCCGCGGCTGCACCAGCACTGGCTGCGGCGGTATGCCATTCGTGGGTACTACATTCCAATGGACATAGCGCAGTCCGATCTAGAGCAGGTACTGCGCACGATGCCGAAACAGGGTTTCGTCGGTGTGAATGTCACGGTGCCGCACAAGATCGCGGCGCTTAACATCGCCGATCACGTGACGGACCGGGCCGCAGTCATCGGCGCGGCGAACACTCTGACATTTCAGGCGGACGGCAAGATCAACGCCGACAATACGGATGGACACGGGTTCATCGAAAATCTGCGCTCGGGCGCGCCGAGCTGGGATCCCAAGATGGGCCCGGCGGCGGTGATCGGCGCGGGCGGTGCGGCGCGGGCGGTGATCTCGGCCCTATTGGACGCAGGCGTGCCGAAGATCCGGCTGACAAACCGGACACGCACCCGAAGTGATGCGCTTCGAAGTGAGTTCGGAACCAAGATCGAAGTCTTTGACTGGGTCCAGGCTGGAAACGCCATCGACGACGCGCTGACGGTCGTGAATACCTCGTCGCTGGGGATGGTCGGCAAGCCGGAATTGCGCATCCCGCTCGATGGGCTGTCGAAAGAGGCAATCGTCACCGATCTTGTCTACACGCCGCTTGAGACGCATTTCCTCAAATCGGCGGCCGACATCGGGTGCCGCACAGTCGACGGGCTTGGCATGCTGCTGCACCAGGGCGCGCCGGGGTTTGAGCGCTGGTTCGGCATTCGCCCGGATGTAGACGATCAGACCCGCCGCGCGGTTCTGGGTTGATGCCCGGACCGTTTGTTTTGGGGCTGACAGGCTCTATCGGTATGGGCAAGTCGACGACCTCCAGTCTTTTCCGTGAAGCCGGTGTGCCGGTTTGGGACGCGGATGCGACGGTTCACGCCCTGTACGATAGGGGCGGCGCTGCGGTGGCGCCGATCAAATCCATATGGCCCGATGCGATTGTCGGCGGCAAAGTGGACAGAGCCATCCTGAAAGAGAAGCTGGCCGAAGACCCCGCCGGGATCACCCGGCTGGAACAGATCGTGCATCCGCTTGTGTCTGCAGATCGCGCGCGGTTCCTTCAGAAGACAGCGGCGCCGATTGTCGTGGTCGATATCCCGCTTCTTTTCGAAACCGGCGCACAAGACACGGTCGACAGCGTTGTCGTCGTGACGGCCCCGGAAGATGTGCAAAAGGCGCGCGTGATAAAGCGCGGCGGCATGTCGGAAGAGCAGTTCAGGTTCATCTTGGCTCGCCAGATGCCCGATGCCGAGAAGCGCGCAAGGGCGGACTACATCATCGAGACGCTGACGCTTGAAGCTGCCCGCGCCAGGGTGCACGATATCCTCAAAGACATCGAACACAGGCAGGCATCGGATGCGTGAGATCGTACTGGATACCGAGACAACCGGATTTGACCCCGAGACCGGCGACCGGATCGTCGAAATCGGTGCGGTCGAGCTTCTTCGCCATGTTCCGACCGGCAACACGTATCACCAATACATCAATCCCGAACGGGCGATGCCCAATGAGGCGTTCGAAGTCCACGGGCTTGGCGACGATTTCCTGCGGGACAAGCCGGTCTTTCGCACGATCGCGCAGGAGTTCCTCGATTTCATCGGTGACGCAAAACTTGTAATCCACAACGCGTCATTCGATATGAAATTCCTCAACGCCGAGCTTGGTTGGATCGGCAAGCGTTCTTTGCCGACAGATCAGGCGATTGATACACTGTTGATCGCGCGCAAGAAATTTCCCGGCGCGCCGGCGTCGCTGGATGCACTCTGCCGCCGGTTCGGGATCGACAATTCTTCCAGAACGCTGCACGGCGCGCTGCTGGACAGCGAAATCCTGGCGGAAGTGTACCTGGAACTGATCGGCGGCCGGCAGCCGGATTTTGAGCTGGGCGCATTGCAAGAGCAAACCATCGACACGCATGGCGGCGACTGGCGGCCGGGCCCGCGGCCGCATCCCCTGGCAGCGCGATTGACCGAAAAGGAAGCCGCCGCCCATTCGGCCTTCGTGGACGACTTGGGGGACGGCGCGGTCTGGAAGACCTATCGCTAGGGCTTAGCTGGGCTGCTGCTCTTCCGCAGAGCTTTGGGCAGCCTGGCGCTGCAACATCGTCTGGCGATAAAGCGACACGAAATCAATGTTCTCCAGATTCAGCTGCGGAAAACCGCCATCGCGCGTTACGTCGCTGACGATCCGGCGAATATACGGGAACAGAATCCGCGGGCATTCGATCATCAGGTAGGGATGAAGCTGCTCCTCCGGCACATTCTCGATGTGGAAGATCCCGCCGTAGTCAAGCTCCATCAGAAAGAGCATGTCTTCGGTGCCCTTGTTCTTCGATGTGACCTTGAACTTTGCGACGACCTCGTACTGATTGTCGGTCGGGCGTTTCTTGCCGTCCAGGCTGACCTGCACCTGAATATCCGGGGTAACGTCGCCCTGGACGCCCTTCTGCGCGACGATGTTCTCAAAGGACATATCGCGGATGAACTGGCCAAGCACCTGCATCTTGATCTGCGGCGGGGTTTCGGCGGTTGGTCCGTTTTCGATCTCGGCCATCAAAAGCTCCTGGAAATGTCTTGTGTCGCGCCCGTCTCTAGCAGAGCCCGTGGACGCTCTCAATGGCGTGTCCACCCCGATCTGCCGCGTCGGGCCTCATTGGGCTGATCTAGGTCTTCGAACTCGGCGTCGATAATATCCGGCTCGTCTTTTGGCTCGGGCCGGGCCCCATAATCGAAAGTCTGCACCGTCACACGGGCCCGGATGTAGCGATAGACCGCGGACCGAACGCCCGGGACAAGAAGGGCGAAGCCGACAGCATCGGTGAAAAATCCCGGTGTCAAAAGCAGCGCGCCAGAGAAAAGGATCATCGCGCCATGGGCCAGTGGCTCTGTGGGATCGTTCAATTCACCCAAGGACTGGCGCAGGTTGTTCATGGCAGCCGCGCCCTGGCTTCTGACAAGCATGGCGCCCAGAACCGCCGTCAGAACGACAATTCCCAGCGTCGGCCAGAGGCCGATCACACCGCCGACCTGAATGAAAAGCGCGATCTCGATCAAGGGAACGGCAAGAAAGAGCAGAAACAGCGGCATTATGTCCTCTTAGAAAGGGGGCCAAGGTGGACTCGGCGGGGTTGTAACCCTACATAAGTGCGGTGCCACCTAGTTACCAACCCACAGTGTTATATTCGAGGTTCAGATGAGCTCTGCCATCATTCAATTGCTGGTTCTCGCGGGGATCGCCGTTTTTCTCATTCTGCGTTTGCGGAACGTGCTCGGCACGCGTGAAGGCTTTGAAAAACCCCCGGCGACTTTGCCCGAGGGCAGCTCGCGCCGGGGCCGCCGCGACTTCGACGTGATCGAAGGCGGACCGGACCGCGATATCATCGACCATGTCGAAGACGGATCGGAATCGGCCAAGGCGCTGGCGGCCATGAAAATGGCCGAGCCGGGCTTCAACGTGCGCGAATTCCTGGAAGGCGCGCGCGGCGCTTACGAGATGATCCTGATGGCCTTTGAAAATGGCGATCTGGACGATGTGCGCGGGTTCCTGTCCGACGATGTCGCCGAAACCTTTGACGAAGTGATCCAGATGCGCATCGACCAGGGCCTGACGGTCGAGGCGAGGTTCGCCGGCGTGCGCGAAATGACGCTGACGAACGCCACGCTGGATCGCGATTCGAGCGAAGCGGACATATCGGTGAAGTTCGTCGGAGAGTTGATGTCGGTTGTGAAAAACGCCGAGGGCGACGTCGTCGAAGGCAGCCCCGATCAGATCAAGCGCCAGAAAGACGTCTGGACCTTCTCGCGCAAGATGGGCGTGGACGATCCCAACTGGATCCTTGTTGCGACCGGGGAATAATGCGCTGGGCGCGTCTGATTGCCCTGACGGCCAGTATGGCGATGTCGGCGCCGGCGCATAGCCAGACCACGCACAGCGTGCTTGATTGGAGCGATCTGCAGGATTGGACTTCGGACAATCATGCAGCGGCGCTGGACGTGTTTCTGAAGACCTGCACCGATCTGACGGATGACGAATGGGTCAAGATCTGCGCCGTTGCTCATGATGCAAAAGACGCCAGGGCGTTCTTCGAAAGCCTGTTTCTGCCGGTTCTGATCGAAGACGATCGTGAGGCGCTGTTCACCGGCTATTACGAACCAGAGCTGCGCGGTTCTTTGACGCCCACCGAGGCCTTCAGGTTCCCGATCTACCGCAAACCGCCAGAGGTCAAGGCCGGCACCAAATGGTACAGCCGCGGAGAGATCGAGAAGAACGAGATCCTGGCGGGGCGCGGGCTGGAAATCGCCTGGGTGGACAACCCGGTGGACGCGTTTTTTCTACAGATCCAAGGATCGGGGCGGATCAGCCTTGTTGATGGCGGCAAGCTTCGCGTTGGCTATGGCGGGCGCAACGGTCACAAATACCGGTCCGTCGGGCAAGAGCTGATCCGACGCGGCATCTTCGCACCGCACCAGGTGTCGGCGCGGGTCATTCGCAACTGGGTGGGCCGGAACCCAGATGAGGGCCAGGCGCTGTTGCACCACAACCCGTCCTTCATCTTCTTTCGCGAGGTATCAGAGGTTCCGGCCGCGGAAGGCCCGCTCGGCGCGATGAACCGGTCGGTCACGGCGCTGCGAAGCATTGCGGTGGATCCTTCGGTTGTGCCGCTCGGCGCCCCGGTCTGGATCGAGAAGGACGGCAAGTCACCGCTTCGGCGGCTGATGGTCGCGCAAGACACCGGATCGGCGATCAAGGGCGCGCAGCGCGCCGACATCTTCTATGGAACCGGACCTGATGCGGGACTGGCTGCCGGAAGCGTTCGCGACCCCGGCAGGATGATCGTCCTGCTGCCGATCAAGACGGCCTATCAGCTTGCCTCCGGGGGCTGAACGATGTCGAAACCCAAAGGCCCGCGCCATCTGCGCGCCGATGAGGCAGAGCTTTGGCGCAAGATCACCGAGCAGACCAATCCCCTGCGCCGAACCGCCGATCCCAAGACCATCCTGAATACGAAACCCAAGCCGAAACCGGCCGATGCGCCGCGCGCACCGATTGAGCCGTTCAAGCTGGGCCAGAACGCGCCCCGTACCGAGACCTGGCACGAAACGGCGCCGCAGATCTCCGACCGGCTCGCGGCGCAGCCGGTTGCGATGGACAAACGCGCCTTCGGTCGCATGAAACGCGGCAAACTGAAGCCGGAGGCGCGGATAGATCTGCACGGAATGACGCTGGCAGTCGCGCACCCGGCGCTGACCCGGTTCATCCTTGCATCAAGCGCGCAGGGCCTTCGCCTCGTTCTGGTCATCACCGGCAAGGGGCGACGGGGGCAGGATGACGGGCCGATCCCGACCAAAACCGGTATCCTGAAACACCAGGTGCCCGAATGGTTGCGCAGCGCAGCCCTGTCGCATGCAGTTCTTCAGATCACCCAAGCGCATGCCCGGCATGGCGGATCAGGAGCCTATTACGTCTATCTGCGCCGCGGTCGGTAGATCGCGCGCGGCGACGGTGACGGCGATGCCGATGATCACCGATGTCGCCAGCATGAAAAGCGCGATACCGATCATCTGATCGGGAAAATCGATGCCTCGGTCGATCAGGGCCCCCGTCAGGCCCGGACCGATCGCCGATCCCAGGACCATGATCGCTATGGCAAGTGCCTTGATCGATCCCACATGGCTGGTGCCGAAGAACTCTGCCCAGAACGCGGGGGTCAGGGTGTTGTTGGCTCCGAATGTCAGGCCAAGAAGGATAATGCCGATTGCTCCGGTCGTCAGGGTCGTCGTGCTGCCCAGCACCACGAACCCCAGGATCGCGGGGATTTGAAACACCGGCATCAGCCGGGCGGTGCCGAACCGGTCAATAGCCCAGCCGGAAAGCAACATCGAGAACACGCCGGCAGCCGTATAGATCGGGAACAGCGCCACCAATTCCAGGTGGCTCCAGCCCTTGACGTTCGCATAGTGGACCTGCTGGAAGAAGAACGCCGTTCCAAATGCAGACAGGCCGGCAATGATCGGCACCATCGCCCAGAACAGCCAGTGCCTCATCGCATCCCGCCGCCGCCAATGCCGCGAGCGCATGCCTGCTGATTGCGAACTCTCCGACATCGCCTGCGGAGTTCGTTCGGATCTAAGTAGCCTGATGACGATGGGCACGATGCACAGAATGGACGCCGCGGCCACGACCCAAAGCGTGCGCCAGTCGAATACGCCGAGAAGCGCCACGAAAATCAGCGGAAGGAACGCCTCGCCCACGGCATAGCCAAGCCCGCTGATCGCAAGCGCACGCCCGCGCGTCTTGACGAACCATCGGGCCATGGCGACCCGCGGGATATGGCTTGTCATCCCCTGCCCCGTCAGGCGCAGCGCAAAAATAACGAACGGCAACGCGGCAGCCGATGGCACAGCCGCCATCAACAGACACGACAGCGCAAGCCCCAGAAGAACGATGGTTCCCAGCGCCCGCACCCGGTACTTGTCGGTCAGCCCGCCGGCCCAGATCATCACGACTGCCGAAGCCACCGTACCGGCCGCGTAGATCGCGCCCCAGTCGCCGTGGGAAAGAGAGAATTCCTCGCGGATATCGCCGGCGAAGACCGAGATGAAATAGGTCTGTCCGAAGCTGGACGTGAAGACCAGCAACGAGCCGACTGTCAGATACGGCGCGTTGTCGCGGGCGAAACGGAAAAACGACATGATCCTCTGTCGCCGTCCCGGCGGAAAAAGGAAAGCGCGTTCTTCGCAGGTCCCCGATTACAGGACGTAGCGGCTGATATCCGCGGACTTGGTCAGCTCGCCCAGATGGGTATCGACGAAAGCGGCATCCACCGTCACCTTGTCGCCCGAGCGGTCCGGCGCGTTGAAGGACAGATCCTCGAAGACACGCTCCATTACGGTGTAAAGGCGCCGTGCCCCGATGTTTTCGATGGTGTCGTTGACCTGGGCTGCGATCTTGGCCAGCGCCGCGATACCGTCTTCGGTGAAGTCGACGGTCACAGCCTCTGTCTGCATCAAGGCGGTGTACTGGCGGGTCAGCGCGTTATCGGTTTCCGTCAGGATGCGAACGAAGTCTTCTTCGGTCAGCGCACGAAGCTCCACCCGGATCGGCAAGCGGCCTTGCAGCTCTGGCAGCAGGTCAGAGGGCTTTGCGATATGAAACGCACCGGACGCGATGAAGAGTATATGGTCGGTTTTCACGGCACCATATTTCGTCGATACCGTCGTGCCTTCGATCAGCGGAAGCAGATCGCGCTGAACGCCCTCGCGGCTGACATCCGCGCCGCGCGCATCCATCCGGGCCGCGACCTTGTCGATCTCGTCAAGAAAAACGATACCGTTCTGCTCGGTCGCCTCCAGCGCGGCTTTGGTCACGGTCTCGTCGTCCAGAAGTTTGTCTGCTTCCTCGCCGATCAGGATGTCGTGGCTTTCAGAGACGGTCATCTTGCGCCGCACCGTCCGGCCCTGGAAAGCCTTGCCGAAAAGCGCACCGATATCCATCATGCCGCCCTGCCCTTGCGGCATTCCGGGAATTTCCATCGCACCCAGCGGGTTTGAATTGTCCGCGACATCAAGCTCGATGACCGTGCCGTCAAGCTCGCCGCTGCGCAGCTTGGCACGGAACATCTCGCGGGTCTGCTGGCGGGCATCCTTTCCCGCGATCGCCTCCAGAACGCGGTTTTCCGCATTGGCCTGGGCCCTGGCTTTGACGTCCTCCCGCATCAGCTCTCGGGTCATGGTGATCGACGCCTCCACCAGATCGCGGACGATCTGTTCCACGTCGCGGCCGACATATCCAACTTCGGTGAACTTGGTCGCCTCGACCTTCAGAAACGGCGCGCGCGCCAGCTTGGCAAGGCGGCGCGAGATTTCGGTCTTGCCGACCCCTGTCGGCCCGATCATCAGGATATTCTTGGGGTAGACTTCTTCGCGCAGGTCATCGCCAAGCTGTTTGCGGCGCCACCGGTTTCGCAGCGCCACGGCAACGGCGCGCTTGGCGTCTTTCTGACCAATGATGAACCGGTCGAGTTCCGAGACGATTTCGCGGGGTGTCAGGTCTGTCATGTCAGTCCTTTGAAATGAAAGCCATGGCCGCCAAGGCCCGGCGCCGATCGGCAGTAAAAGCTATTTCGAGATGGTTTCGACCGTCAGCTTGCCATTGGTGTAGACGCATATATCCGCGGCGATGGCCATGGCCTTGCGCGCGACATCCTCGGCGGGAAGATCGCTGTCCATCAGGGCCCGGCCTGCTGCAAGCGCGTAGTTCCCGCCCGATCCGATCGCGGTCACGTCATGTTCCGGCTCCAGCACATCGCCTGCGCCGGTGATCACGTAAAGCTCGGCGCCGTCGGTCACGATCAGCATCGCTTCAAGCTTTTGCAGGTATTTGTCGGTGCGCCAGTCCTTCGCCAGCTCGACCGCGGCGCGCTGAAGCTGGCCGGGCGTTGCCTCAAGCTTTGCCTCCAACCGTTCCAGCAGTGTAAACGCATCGGCGGTGGATCCGGCGAACCCGGCGACAACCTCGTAGCCGCCGGGGCTTAGCCGGCGAACCTTGCGCGCGGTTCCCTTGATCACGGTCTGGCCAAGGCTGACCTGCCCGTCACCGGCGATCACGACCTCGCTGCCCTTGCGAACGCCGATGATCGTGGTTCCGTGCCAGCCGGGGAATGTGTCTTCGGCCATAAGGGGCCTCCTTGCTGCGAAGTCAGGTGTATATGGCAACGCCTCCGGACGGCGACAACCCATTTCGCCCCGGCGGTTGATTTCAGCGCCCTGCCCCGGTCAAGTGCCCCACATGACCAAGACCCATTGCGCACATATCTTTCTGGATGACGATACAAGGGCCAGGGCCGAGGCCCGAAAGCACAATTTCGTCGGCAAGATGACCGACGCTATCGCGGCGCACGGCTGGACGACCAGGTTGCGCGATCTGGCCGAGGCCGAACAGATCAGCGCGCTGGCCGAGACGGAGTATGCGCTTGTCCAGATGGAGGGCGCCGCGCACCCCAGGGCGCTGACGTTTCGGCGGGCCTATGTCGGGGCCTTCTGGCGGATCGAGCGCACGGCGATCCGGTCCGAGTTCGAAATCGCCAAAGCGCGGTTCGACGCCGCCTCGGTTGATGCCGGCGCGGCCAGACGGTTTGCGCAGAACTGGCGGCGCTGGGCCTTTGGCGATATCGCACGCAAATCGCGGCGCGAAGGGTTCGTTTATGTGCCGCTTCAGGCGCGCCTTCTGGACAAGCGTGCGCGGCAGGCGTGCAGCCCGGTCGAGATGATCAAGGAGGTGCTGCGCCGGGACACCCGTCGCTGGATCGTCGCAACCTTGCATCCGCGCTGGCAATATTCGCCCCAAGAGGTGAAGGCCCTGAAGCGGCTGCTTGATGCGCACCCGCGGCTTTCGCTTGGGTCGGCGCCGTCCGAGCAATTGCTACGCGATTGCGATTACGTGGTCACCGAAAGCTCTGCGGTGGCATTCAAGGGCTATTTTTTCGCCAAACCGGCGATCCTCTTTCAGGATATCGATTTTCACCACATTGCGCTGAACGTGCGGGCGCTGGGCGCGGCCGACGCGTTCGCCGCCGTTGGCGATCTGGCGCTCGCATATGACCAATACCTGTTCTGGTTCCTAAAGCAGAACGCGATCGGGGCCGGTGCCGATACCGCAGGTCGCGCTATCGCCGGGCGCCTGTCCGATCTGGGCTGGCCGATCTCCGGCTGAGACGGGGCCAGGCACGAAAAAGGGCGCCGCGGGGGCGCCCTGCTCTTCGAATTTTCCGATTTTCAGATCGTTTCGAGAATCCAGCTTTCCAGCGCCGCTTTCGGCGCGGCGCCGATCTTGTTCGACACCACCTGCCCGTCCTTGAACATGAACAGCGCCGGAATTCCGCGAACACCCATCTGCGCGGGCGAGTTCGGGTTATCGTCGACATTCACCTTCACGATTTTGATCTTGCCCTCGTACTGAGCGCTGAGCTCTTCCAGTGCAGGGCCGATCTGCTTGCACGGGCCACACCATTCCGCCCAGAAATCAACGACGACGGGAACATCGGCTTGTTTGACTTCGGCGTCGAAGGTCTCATCGGTGACAGCGACAGTGGCCATGGCAGCTCTCCTTTGATGGGCGTCGGATGCGGAAAGTATGTTTGCCGGGGTGCGCAGTCAAGATGTAGTGGTCCGATCAAGCGCTGATATCACGGTTTCGTGGGACAGCGGCATAAAAGCTGCCGCTCTGGTCCAGATGATCGCCGTCTCGACGGTCTTGCCGGGATAAAGCTTTTCCAGCGCGGCCGCATAGGCGCCCATCTGGCGCAAGATGCCCTCCGGCACAAGGGCCGGGCGCTCCGGGACGATCTCGTTCGATTTGAAATCGACGGCCAGAACCCGGCTTTCTTCGATGATCAGCCGGTCGATCGCGCCCAATACCACGCGGCCCTCCAGTCGCCCGATACGCGCGGTGATCTCGACTTCAGTCAGCGCATCTTCTGCGAAAACATGGGCAAGGGCCGGCGCTTCGAGAACCCCGGCCGCTTCAGCGCAAAGCGCCTTTGCGACGTCTTCCGGCGCAGCATCCTCGCCAAAGGCCAGAAGGTCGGTCGCAACCTCGGGCCAGCTTTCGCGCGGATAGGCCGGCAGCGTCTCCAGAAGCTTGTGGATCTGCCGGCCGCGCCGCTTGGCATCATCCTCTGACAACGCGGCGGTGTCGCCGGCAAGCGCCTTCGCGCCGCCAAGTTCGGACGGAGACAGCGTTGCCTGCGCAATCTTCGGTTCGGTTGCCTGCTTGGCGAAGAACCCGGGCAATTGCGGCTTCGGCTCGTCGGGCTTCGGCGCGGCGGCCATCGGGGCGGCGTCCCAATGCCCGGTTGCATAGCGTGCGCCCTGCCCCGTTGGAAATTCCCTGGGCTCGGTACCCAGCTTTTCCAGCCCGGCTTCGACGGTGTCGTACCAGGTGTCCCCGGTCCTGGGCCTGTCGCCGGCGCCGCACACGATCAGCCAGGTCTCGGCGCGCGTCATGGCCACGTAAAGCAGCCGCTGCTGCTCAAGAAATTCCCGGCGCGCCTTGGCGTCCCGCGCGTCGATCATCGCTTGCGGCATTTCGGATGCACGCTGCTTCCACAGGGGCAGATCGCTTTCGGTCAAAAGGATCTGGTCCCGGATTTGCGGCTTGCCCGAAAGCGTTTGCGGCAGAATGACAATCGGCGCCTCAAGCCCCTTCGCGCCATGTACCGTCATCACCCGAACAAGGTTCCCGGTGCTGTCCATCTCGCGCTTGATCTCGCTATTGTCGGTCTCAAGCCAGGCAAGGAAGCCGGTCAACGACGGGATATCCTGCCGCTCGTAGGACAAGGCCTGGTTCAAAAGCTCGTCGATACTGTCCTCTGCCTCCCGCCCCAGACGCGCCAGAAGATTGGCGCGGCCGTCATGGCGGATCAGGATACGTTCCAGCAGATCATAGGGACGCATGAAATCGGACTGGCGTCGCAGATCGTCGAGGATATCGTACGTCTCCTGATGCTCGGCCTTGCGCGCACGCAGCGCCTGCCACAGATGCGCCTTGCCGCGCTGTGCGGCCAGCTTGAAGAGCATCTCTTCGCTCCACCCGAGGATCGGAGAGCGCAGCGCCTCGGCCAGAGACAAATCGTCCTCGGGCAACGCCAGGAACGCCAACAGCGACCGAAGGTCCTTCACCGCCAGCTCGTCACCGATACGCAGCCGGTCAGCGCCCGCGATCGGCAATCCGCGCGCCTTGCAAGCGCGGATGATCTTGTGAAAGAACTCTTTTGCGCCCGACCGGCTACGCACCAGAATAAGGAAGTCGCCCGGCTCGATCCTGCGGCGGAACTTGCCGTTCTCGCACGGAACAGTCTCTGTTTCATCCTCTGTCAGACGCCTAATCTCGGTGGCGATATGCTCGGCCAGGACAACGGATTCGTGGTTTGGGGTCGGCATATCGACCGGATCGTACCACGCGGTTTCTTCCGGCTTCTCCGGCTTTGGCACGATGGGCCAGAGATCGACGCGGCCGGGCATCGTCTCGTGGAACGCGCGATGCCGGGTCTCACGGCCCAGGCCTTCGGCCGCAGGACTGTCGAATGTGGCGTCGGCTGTCTCGAGAATCGCCCGAGCCGACCGGAAGGAATGCTCAAGCTGCATCTTGTGCAGCCCACCCTCGGGGAAAAGGCGGCTTTTGAAGTGCTCGAACATCCGGTCGAACGCTTCGGGATCGGCGCCCTGGAACGAATAGATCGACTGCTTCTTGTCGCCGACGACGAATACGGTCCGCCGCGTCTCTGGCCGGACCCCGATCCCAGAGCCAAGATCCTGCGTCAACAGGTCGATGATACGCCACTGCGCCGGGCTGGTGTCCTGCGCCTCGTCGACCAGCACGTGGTCGAAGGATCCATCAAGTCGGAACAACACCCAAGCCGCGGCCGCCGGATCGGAAAGCAGCCCCTCGGCCTTTTCGATCAGATCGTCGAAATCCATCCAGCCGCGCAAACGTTTCTGGTGCTCGTACTGGGGAAGAAATGCTGTCGCGAAGGTAAAGAGGCCAAGCGTCTTTTCAGTCGCCGCAAGCGCGGCGCGGATGTTCTGCGCCTCGGCCACACGATCCATGAACGAGTGCAGTTCATCACAAAGCGGGCCAAGCGCCGTTTGGACGGATTTCGTCGGAATAGACCCTGTTTTCGCGACGTTCGCATCCGCTTTCAGAAAGAGCTTCGCCAGCGTATCGAGAGTTTTGGCGGATGGCGTTACCGGCCCCAGCTCTTCCAGCGCGTGCGCCAGCGTTCGCATCGTTTTGGCAGTGCTCTTACGGATCTCCGGCAGGACTGCCCGGACAAGCCCCGCCTCGGATCCCTCGAAGGCTGTCGCAATCGCAAGGTTCTCGTCGGCGCCGGCTGGCAGTCCGAACACCGCTGCTACGTCGTCGCATGTGACCGGGCGCTGAAAGGCGCCGCGATGGATGACCACGCTTTTGGCCAAGGCCGCCGCGTCCTCACCGGTCAGGTGTCGGGCGAGCGCCTCGATGGCCTCCGGGGCCGTCTCGTCTGCCATATCCTCGATGATGTCCGAGATCAGATGTGACTGCCCGATCTCGTCCATCTCGATGAAGTGCGGCGAGACACCCGCCTCGATGGGGAACCTGCGCAGCAGGCTGGCGCAGAACGAATGGATCGTCTGAATGCGCAAACCGCCTGGTGTCTCGATGGCGCGGGCAAACAGCGTTCTGGCGTGGGTTAGACCCACATCAGCCGTCTCGCCCAGATCCTGAAGCGCCTTGCGCAAGTCCGCATCGGGCAGCATCGCCCATGCCCCGAGGCGCTTGAACAGGCGGTTCTGCATCTCGCTTGCGGCAGCTTTCGTATAGGTCAGGCACAAGACGCTTTGCGGACTGATCCCTTTCAGCAAGAGCCGCGCAACCCGATCGGTCAGAACCCGCGTCTTCCCCGAACCGGCATTGGCCGACAGCCAGGTCGATTTGCCGGACTCCGACGCGCGGTTCTGAAGCTGTGTTGCGTCGCTCAATGTCATCAGGCCAGCCTTATCAGCCGGGGCACGGCGCTTTCGTCCCACTCGCCGTGCCGCGCCAGGTGATCGTAATCGCCATCGAAAGCCAGGTTGAACACGCTTCGGCGGGAAGGGTAGCCCCGGCCGGGTGCGTCGTAAGCAGCGATCAGCTTCTTGAACTCGTCGGTCGTGGCTTGGATCGAAAAACCGGCATCGGGATCGTCTTGTGGCGCAATAGTCTCTGTTTTCGGCTGAGCCCCAAGGCCGATATAGGTCAATGCAGTCGTGGTCTCGGGGCCCACGCCTTCAAAGCCGCCATGCTCTGCGACGATGGCCTCCAGCAAGAGCTGCTTTGCAAAGTGGCGGACCTCCTTCGCCGTAGGAACGTGACCCGTCTTATAGTCGTATATGGCAAGCCCGCCGGTTTCGATGCGGTCAATCCGGTCCGCCGTTGCAGTCAGGCTGAAGTCAACATCCGCGAAGCGATACGCGCCTTTGGTTTCCACCGCGATCATTTCACCTGTCGCCTGGCGCACCGCTTCGCCCTGCAAGAACCAGTCCGCCACACGCTCGATGCGGGCAAACCACATCTTGCGGGCTGCCGGCCATGGTGCGTGTTGGTCCAGAATGCATCGGGTCACGTCCAGCAAATCGGCTTTCGCCTGCGGGCTTGCCGCGTCGATGCCCCTGCGCGAAAACGCCTCGAATATGCGGTGGATCACCTCGCCTCGCAGCGGCGCATCGGGCGCCATGCGAAGCGGATCGACCTTCTTCAGCCTCAGGATATACCGCGCGTAGATTGCATAGGGATCTCGGATAAGCCTTTCGATCGACGTCACCGAAAGCGTCCGTGGCCGAAGCGCCACGGGCGGGCAGGGCGCCGGGCGCTTTTCGGCAGGAATAGGCTCTGATCTTGTATCGAGCGCCGTCGCATTGTGAAGAAGTCTTCGGCCCTTTTTGCGCATTTCAGCCAGCGCCGCCTCGCCGCCGCGGCCGCGTAGTCCCGCCAGCAGGTTGGTCAGCCGGTTGACCCAGCGCGACGGAATGGTTTCGGCGTCGGCGTCGCGAATGGCACGTGACAAGACGACCTCGCGCGCGCCCACCGCCTGCTGGTAGTCATGCGCCGACAGGCCGATCCTGCGATCCGGCATCAGCAGCCCCGCATCACGGCGCATGGCCCGGTTGAGCCAGGGATCCGGGCTTGGCGCTTCCGGCCAGACACCCTCGTTCAGACCGCCGAGGATCACCAACCCTGCACCCTGGACCCGCGCCTCCCTCGTGCCCCAGATCATGATGTTCGGGAACGGGCCGTCCGGAACGCGCACGTCTGCTCGGTTCAGAACGGATTGGAACAGAGCGTCGTAATCGCCTTGTGACATGCGCCCTGCGACCGGCGCTTCGCGGCGCAGATCAGTCACTAACTCAATAGCTTTTCGGCCCGCGGCCTGCTCCCACAGCTGTCCTGCCTGATGTCCGCGTGGACCGGTGGCGATCGTCTCGGCCAGCTTGACATGCCGGTCGATGTGGCTTGGCAGATCAAGCTCGGCAGGGTCATCCTTGCCGCACAGGGCCAAGCCGATCCAGTCGGCCCAATGTGTTCTGTCCACCTCGCCATGGCCGTGCGCCCAGCGCGCAAGGTCGGTCGCCTCTGGAAAGGGTGGTCCCTGTCCGCGAAACCAAAGTTCCAGCTCGCGCGTCCAAAGCAGATGCAGCCCGCGGTCATCCGCGCCCGTGTTCGTCAGTGGATGCTTCAGCAAGACAAGCAGCGCCTCGGCCGTCAGTTTTTGCGAAAAGAGCGCCCCGACATGGCGCAGGAACCGGCCCGGCGCGGACAGGGCCAGCGGCCGTCCGGCGCTGTCGTCAGGCGTGATGCCCCATCTATCGAGCGCTGCTGCAACCCGACGGGTCAGCATCCGGTCGGGCGAAATCAACGCTGCGGTGCGGCCGGTCTCGGCTTCCTCCCTAAGCCGGACCGCGATCGCCATCGCCTCGCTTTGCGGCGAGGGCGCTTCAAGCAGCGTAACAGAGGCCATCGCATCCCGAAGGTCTGGCAGGTCCTGGCCTTCCGACATCCACTGGCTTGTCACAGGCGCCGGGCGAAGCGACAGCGACACAACGTGATTGCGGTCCGGGGCAGGCGCCTCGGCACCCCAGGGCGCCACGTCAGGGCGCGCGATGCCAAGCCGCTTCAGCAGGATTGCGAACCGGGACTGCGGATGATCCTCGGGTATATCAGAGCCGATCAGGTCGGCCCATGCCGCATCCGGCATTTCAAAGTCAAAGCCCGGCAGGATGATTGCGCCCCTGGGCAACCTCGCGACCGCCTCCATCAACGCCATCGTCGTGCGGCGAGAGCCGGTCGATCCGGCCACGATCACCGGCGTCTGGGGTGGCGCATCGTGCCACTTCGATGCCAGGTGCAGGACAGCCAGCCTTTGCCGGGCTTCGGGATCCGGCGCTGTCGGTCCGGTCGCATCGAGATAGTGCTCGACGATCGACAGAAACCTCAGGCTCCGCTCCCAATATGCCGAATGCCCCGAAACATCGAGCTTTCGGACCGCTTCGAAGGAGACCGCTTCGCCCTGCATCTCATCCAGAAGCGCCGACAGGCTGTCGGCAAGCTGAAACATCGCAGAGGCCGGGGCAAGGTCTGGCTCTTTGGCAAGAAGCGCGCTGACCAGTTGGGTAAGCTCCAGCTTCCGGCGCAGGGGCGGAACCGAGGGCGGCACACCGGGCAGAACCGCCGCGGCGCCCAGATCGGAAATCAACTCCAATCGGGGAAGCAGGCTGGCGGTGCCGTCTGCGAAGGCCGATCGCACCGTGCGCTGCATCCGCCGCGTGTTCACAAAGACGCGGACGCGGGCGATCGCCTCAGGCGCCGATCCGGCGCCGCGCGCAACCAGACCATCCTTTAGCGCCTCGGGAAAGTTCGCGCCCGGCGGCATGCCGAACACCCGGGGTTTATCGGACAGCTCAAACACCCGAACGCGCCTTCAGCAGAGCCTCGGCAAGCTCGATCCCGCCAGGATGACCGACATCGCACCATTTTCCGGAATAGACTGCGCCGAAGAGCCGCCCGCGTTCGGCCATGGCATCCCAGGCGAGGTTTAGTGAGAACGCACCGCCTGGCATATCGGCGAGCGTATCGAGCCGGATGATCTGGGCGCCCGTGTAGACCAGATCGCCGCCGCGCCGGATCTCGCCGCCGGTCTGCGCGGAAAAATCCCCGCCGGTCAGCCTGCCCAGCGCCTGTGTCAGCGGAACCAGAAGCAGCAGCGCATCCATTCGGGCCTCGTCCCAGGCGGCCTGAAGCTGAAGCAGAGGGTTTTCCGCCGACCAGATCGCGTCGGAATTCAGCGTGAAGACCGTCCCGCCGCCCAGATGATCCGCGGCGGCCCGAAGGCCTCCGCCGGTGTCCAGAAGCGCTTCTTCGTAGGATATCACCGCGCCGGTGCCGGAAAGATGATCCGCTAGCTGATCTGCAAAATGATGCGCGTTCACCACCGTCCGCGACAGCTGAAGCGGCGCGGCAACATCCAGCGCATGGTCGATCAGCGGGCGCCCCGATACGCGCACAAGCGGCTTTGGCCGGGTCCGGGTCAGCGCGCCCATACGGGTTCCCTTGCCGGCGGCGAAGATCATGATCGCGTTGGGCGTCATGGATGCGCGCCCCTGAGCCTGCTCAAAACGTCGCCGGCCGGTTCGGGCAGCGACGCAGTGATGCGCGGCCCGATGTCACAAAGGGCAGGGTGGGCAAGATCGCGAGCCAGGTATTTCCAGACCCGCGGAACCAGATCGACATAGCCTGGCTTGCCATCGCGCAGGCTGAGCCGTGCAAAGACCCCCAAGATTCGCAGGTTGCGCTGAACACCGAGGATCGCGGTGTCGCGCGCAAATCTTGCGGGATCAAGATCGGCCCGCCTGCAATAGGCGGCTTCCATATCGGCGCGAAGCGCGGGGGCGATATCGCGCCGCGCGTCGGTCAGAAGCGAGACGACATCATAGGCGCGATGGCCGGCCTTGGCGTCCTGAAAATCAAGCAGGCCGACACGCGCGGCTCGCGCCCGGCCGGGCAGCCAGATCAGGTTTTCGGCATGAAAATCCCGCAGAACCAGGACATCGGGCCCGGGGCTAAGCGTGGCAAACAGGTCCGTCAGGCGCGCTTTCATCTCGGCCGTCGCCGCGGCGGCGGGCTTTTCGGCATACCACTGCCAGGGCAGTATCGCGATATCGGCCAGATGCGCGGCGTCGAGCCTTTGAAGATCGGCAGGCGGGGCCGCTATGTGCAATTCGGCAAGACAATCGATCGCGGCGCGGTATAGCTCTGGCTCCTTGCCCGGATGGAGCTCCAGCAGGCGCGCGAAAAGATCGTCGCCCAGGTCTTCCAGCAGCAGAAGACCCGCACCAAGGTTCTCGGCCAGGATCCGCGGCGGCGAAAGACCGGCCCCGGCCAGGATCCCGGCAATGCGCACGAAGGCGCGCACATCCTCTGCATGATCGGGCGCGGCATCCATCAAGATCGCGGTTTGGCCACCCAGGCGCGACAGCCGTTCGTACCTGCGGTTGGATGCATCCCCTGCAAGCGGGCTGCGCGCGGCCTCGCCCCAGCCGGCTGCCGCGACAAAGCGCGCAATCTCGCGCGCGCGGTCACTGTGGTCACTCATGGGCGCCAACCGATGCGGTCATGATGGGGACAAGCCGGCGCTGCCAGCCGGTCGGCCCAGAGATCTCCAGATCGCGCGCGGTCTCTGACTTGCCAGGGGAAAAACGAAGACTCAAAGCGTTTGGCGGCGTCAGATCGCCCAGCTTTTCCGGCCATTCGATCATCGAGATCGCAGTCTGAAAGGCATCTTCCAAACCCAGCTCGACCACTTCGGACGTGTCGCTGAGGCGGTAAAGATCGGCATGCCAAATTTCGGTGATACCGTCGGAATAGGTCTGAACCAGCGTAAAGGTCGGCGAGGGAACATCTTCTTCCAGACCCCGGGCCGCAAGGCGGGCCTGGATCAGGCTTCGCGCGAAATGGCTCTTTCCGGCGCCCACCGGCCCTTTCAGCAACAGGCAGTCGCCGGGCCCCAGAAGCGGCGCCATCGTCGCCGCGAACTGCGCTGTTGCGCGCTCGCTTGGAAGGTGAAAGCTGGCAGTGAAACGGGAACTCATGGCCGCACTCTGACGGGTGCTCTGGCGGCCTGCAAGACCCGTCAGGCGATCTCTTTGCGCGTGTCCATCGTTGCGCTGACCGGGCCAAGCTCGGAAAAACCGACCAGCGTGTAGCCGCCCGGCAAAGGCACGAAACGGCATGCAAGGCCGCGCCCGTCGGAAAGCCGGATATCCGCCGACCAGCTTTCCCGGTCGCGCGATTGCGTGACGAAGTCGCGCAGCTCTCCCCAGACCGGGGTTGGCGCGCAGGCGGCCATCCAGGTCCGGGTCGCCTCGATAATCGTCAGATCTTCGACGGTGGTATCGGGATCGAGGTTCCAGATCTCTGTATAGGCCTTGTTCGACAAAGCCAGCGTTCCGCCCTGGGCAAAGACCGCAATGGCTTCGTCTAGGCTGTTGAGCACGGCCTGCCCAAGGTCCAGCTCGGACCGGAAGCGCCGGGTCAGCGACATCTCGGCACTGATGTCTTCAAAAAGGAATGCCACGGCGCCGCCAGGATGCGGCCGCCCGGTTACGCGATAGGTTTGCCCCGAGGGTAGCGACCAGGTTTCCGAATAGGTGCCATTGGCGGTGGCGGCCTCCAGCTCGGCCATTTTGCGGCGCCAGGCCTTATAGTCCTTGGGCTCGGGGATCATCTGGATATCGCGCAGCCGGTCCAGAAAACCCACCAGCGTCGGCCGCGCCGTCAGAAAGTCTATCGGAAGCTCGGTCAGCTCTCCCAGCGCCGGGTTGAACAACGCCAGCCGCCGCGCCCGGTCGAAGACAGCCAACCCAACGGTCAGGTGCGCGAAGGTTTTCGTCAGTGTCTGCATGAACTCGCGCAACTGGTTTTCGGCGCGGACCGTTGCATTTACATCGACGGCCGAGAACAGGAACTCGTCGCCGACCGGCGCGCTGTGCACCTCGTACCAGCGCTGCGAGCGCTTCGGCTCGCGGTTCAGGGCGATCCGTTTGGCGGCGGAATGCGTATAGGCCTGTTCCAGAGCCTTCTGGTTGAAAAGCGCCTTGGGCGGCCAGCGAATGTCGTCGCCGTCGGTGTGGTGGCGCACCGCCTCCAGATAGGTGCGGTTGGCCCAGGTCACGGTGCCGTCGCGGGTTTGCCGCCAGACCAGAAACGGGGTTTCCTCGACCACGGCGCGCAGCGTCTCCAGCTCTCCTTCCAGCTCGAAAAAGCTGGCCTGGTCCAGCTCGACCGTCGTTGTCTCGACATCCAGATCCTCGATCGTGATCCGAACGGTATCGCCCGACGCCTCGGCAATAAGCTCGCTTTCGCCATCCTGCGAGGGCAGTTCGATGCGGCCGAAATCATCCAGCCCCTCGATCTTGTCATCGAAACCCGGAAACCGCTTGGTCAGCAGATGCGACAGGCGCTGCCAGTCCGATCCCTGAACCGTCGAGGCCGCCAGAAACCGCTCGGCGCGCGGGCTGAGATCGAATATCGCGTCGCCCTGGAACATAAACACCGTGCTTGCATCAGCGCCTTCGGCGCCCGTGGCCTGTAACAGCGCCTGCTTTCGGTCCATTCGCTTCGCGATTGTCAGGGCAAACATGGCAGCAAGGAAGGCAAACAAACCGGACGCCAGCCATAAGGAGACCTCTCCAACGTTCTGCAACACACACCTCTTCCAACAGCACGGCGTCAGGGATGACGAGTATTGATTAACAAGGCATTAATCCGGTGCCCGCGGTCTCAGATTTCAATCGGCTTGTTGACGCCCAGCCCGCCGCTGTCGGCCTCGCTGCTTGCGCTGATGGCTGCGCGCGGCCACTTGGCCTGCACCACGGCCCCGGTTCGTGCGCCGGGTCCGGACGAGACCTCGTAGGGATCGCGCGCATTGGCGAAACTCATCTCCGCGCCCGAGCGCTCCAGAAGTGTCTTGGCGATGAACAGGCCCAGTCCCATGCCTTCGTATTCGGGCCGCGACAGCCCGACATCCTGTGTGCGGCGCAGGCGCACGAACGGATCGCCAATCCGGCTGAGAATCTGAAGCGGGTAGCCGGGGCCGTCGTCGGTGACCCGGAATGTGATCTCTGTGTCGCTCCACAGGATATCTATCCAGACCGAGCTTTTGGCGAAATCCACCGCGTTCTGGATCAGGTTTCGCAGCCCGTGCACGATCTCGGGCCGCCGCTCGATGACGGGCTGGCGGGCATCTGCGCCGTCGAAGGGCACCATGTCGTAGTGGATGGTGGGGCCCCGATCCTCATGCGGCTCGGCCGCTTCGCGCACGATCGCAGCCACCGGAGATTGCTTGAGCTGCAAATCGTCCTTGCCGGCCCGGCCCATCGAGCGAAGGATGTCGCGGCAGCGATCGGCCTGCTCGCCGATCAGCTGTGCGTCCTCGATCAGATCCGGGCGGTCCGCAAGATCGGTAAGCAGCTCGGTACTGACCAGTTTGATCGTTGCGAGAGGCGTGCCAAGTTCATGCGCGGCCGCGGCCACGACGCCGCCAAGATCGGTTAGTTTCTGCTCGCGCTCCAGTGCCATTTGCGTGGCCGACAGCGCATCCGACATCGCATGGATTTCCGAAGTGACGCGCTGCGCAAAGGCGGCCAGGAAGTTGACGCCAAGCACGATCGCGGCCCAGAAGCCGAAAATGAACAGATCGCTTTTCTGCAGGATCTCGCCGCTCGATGTGCGAAGCGGCACGTTCACCCAGGTGACCAGCGTCACCAGCAGGATCGCCAGTGCGCCCAGCAGCACGGTGGTCGGCAGCTTCAGCGCGGTCGCCGAGATCGTCACCGGGACCATGATCAAAAGCGCAAAGGGGTTGTCTAGCCCGCCGGTCAGAAACAGAAGGAACGACAGCTGCGCCATGTCAAAGACAAGGTGCATCGAAACCTCGACTTCAGACAGGCGCGTATTCTGCGGATAGAGGAATATCGCGAAAAGATTGGCCACGACCGAGGCCGCGATGGCCAGAATGCACAGCCCCAGGTCAAGATCGATGTCGAAGGATTGCACGGCGACCAGGATGGCAAGGCTCTGCCCAACGACCGAGATCCAGCGCAGCATGACTAGCGTTCTGAGCCGCACCCAGTTGACGCGGCGGTCGGGATGAAACAGCCCCAGTGTTGGATTTGCCATCGCACTCTCTTATCTGCAAACGGGCACGCCGCTTGCACCCTTGTAGGCAGCGAGCGCAAGAAGGATCAATGCGGCGTATAAGGGCAGGGTATATCAGGTCATGAACAGGATGATATTGGTGGCAATCGCACTTGCCGCCGTCGCGGGGCTCGGCGCCGGGCTTGGCACCATGTGGCTGAGCCGAAGCTCGGATCCGTTCGCGCCGTGCCGGACAAGCGCGGTCGCCGGCGGGGCCGGGGCGATTGGCGGCCCGTTCACGCTGGTCTCCGAAGACGGCGCCACCGTGACCGAAGCCGACATTCTGGCGGGTCCGGCCCTGGTCTATTTCGGCTACACCTTCTGCCCCGACATCTGCCCGATCGATTCCGCACGCAATGCCGAGGCCGTGGATCTGCTGGCCGAGCGGGGCCATGTGGTGACGCCTGTGCTGATCACGGTGGATCCCGACCGAGACACACCCCAGGTGCTGGCCGAGTACACCGACTATATGCACCCCCGGATGATCGGCCTCACGGGCAGTCCCGAGCAAATCGCGGAAGCGGCAAGGGCCTACAAGGTCTTTTACCGCAAGATGGAGGCCGAGGATGAATTCTATCTCGTTGATCATACGGCGTTTTCCTACCTGATGCTGCCAGGCGTCGGCTTTGCCGATTTCTTCCGCCGCGATATGCCGGCAGACCGGCTTGCGGACCGGATTGCCTGCTATCTCGACGCCGTTTGACGCTTCATCCCTCCGCGCTAGATGACGTCTCAGTTGGAACAACGGCCGGAGGGGCCAGTGCCCGAGCGCGCGATGCAAAATATCGGAGAAGACAACTCGCTGCTGTTGGTGGACGATGACGAGCCGTTTCTGAAGCGGCTGGCGCGTGCCATGGAAAAGCGCGGCTTCGAGGTCGAAACCGCGGGAAGCGTGATCGCCGGCCGCACCATCGCGACCAGCCGGCCGCCGGCCTATGCTGTCATCGATCTGCGGCTTGAGGACGGAACCGGGCTGGATGTCGTCGAAGTGCTTCGCGAAAAGCGCCCCGACAGCCGGGTCGTCGTGCTGACAGGCTATGGCGCGATCGCAACCGCCGTGGCCGCGGTGAAGATCGGCGCTACCGATTACCTGTCCAAGCCTGCCGATGCCAACGATATCACCGCTGCGCTTCTGTCTGACGATGACGCGTTGCCGCCGCCGCCGGAAAACCCGATGTCGGCCGACCGCGTGCGCTGGGAACATATCCAGCGCGTCTACGAGTTGTGCGACCGCAACGTCAGCGAAACGGCGCGCCGGCTGAACATGCACCGGCGCACGCTGCAACGCATCTTGGCCAAAAGAAGCCCCAAATAGACACTGTTTTCAGCCGATCTCTGCCAAAAGGACGGCGTGACGGCGTGTGAAATCCGCCCGCACCGCGACCGGCGGGCGCAGCACGATTTTCAGTGATTTGGTCAGCGTGTCGTCGGGCGTTCCGAAAAACTGGTTCGCCTCGGTGATGGAAAAACCTGCGATCTGCGTCGCTTCCAGCCAGGCCGATACCTTGTCGGCCTTCTTGATCTGCCGCTTTATGGTCGCCGGGATCACCGCTGGCAGGCCAAAGCGCAGATGCACCGCGTCGGCCAACCGATCATCAAGCGCGCCGTAGCCCGGACCGACGGCGGTCTTCACCGGCGATATCATGTCCCCGATCACGTATTCCGGCGCGTCGTGCAACAGCGCGGCCAGGCGCCACTTGGCCGGTGCGCCGGGCCGCATCGCCGAGAAAATCTCTTCCACCAACAGCGAATGCTCGGCCACCGAATAGGGATAGTCGCCCCGCGTTTGCCCGTTCCAGCGCGCCACGAAGGCAAGCCCGTGCGCGATGTCCTCGATCTCGATATCGACCGGCGTCGGATCAAGCAGATCCAGCCGTCGCCCGGACAGCATCCGTTGCCATGCTCGAGCGGATTTCGCCACAAAAACCTCATTTCTTTGCCCGCGGAAAGCGCCAATTCGTTCCTACGCTTCCCCAAGCGGCCCGGAAATCATTCTATTCGCCCGGTCTGTCGTAACAGGCCGTTCACCAGTTCATGCGTAAGTTTGAAAGATAGAGACAAAAACTACAACTGGGAGGATCTCACTGTCGCCATGTGGCCCCAAGCCGCAGAAAGGAGATCCTATGCGACTATTGAAACCGACCCTGGCCCTTGCACTGGCGCTGTCAGTGCCAGCCGTCGCCGCAGCCCAGACCACCAACTGCGCCGCCCGCGACAAGGTCATAGCGCGCCTTGAAACCGGATATGGCGAGAAATTCGCCGGTGGCGGGCTTCGCAATGCCTCCAGCATTTTCGAAGTCTGGAAGTCCGAAGAAAAAGGCACATGGACGATCCTGATGACCACGCCCGACGGGCGGTCCTGCGTCATGGCATCCGGCACGAACTGGCGCGAAGCCCTGCCTGGCGAGGTAGAAGGCGTCGCAGGCTAAGCCCTTTGTTGCCCGGCCTGCAATCCGGTGTTAAGTGACCTCAATTCCACCGATTGCAGGAGAGAAGGCCCATGGCCAAGGACTACATCGTCAAGGACATCTCGCTGGCCGCATACGGCCGCAAGGAACTTGATATCGCCGAGACGGAAATGCCGGGCCTCATGGCGCTGCGCGAAGAGTACGGTGAAAGCAAGCCGCTGAAGGGCGCCCGGATTGCCGGATCGCTTCATATGACGATCCAGACCGCAGTTCTGATCGAAACCCTTGTCGCCCTTGGCGCCGAAGTGCGCTGGGCGTCCTGCAACATCTTCTCGACCCAGGATCACGCCGCCGCCGCCATCGCAGAAAGCGGCGTTCCCGTCTTTGCGATCAAGGGCGAGACGCTTGAAGAATACTGGGATTACGCCGACAAGATTTTTGACTTCCCGGACGGCACCTGCAACATGATCCTCGATGATGGCGGCGACGCAACGCTCTACATCCTCTTGGGCGCGCGCGTGGAAGAGGGCGAGCCAGAGCTGATCGCGGTTCCCAAGTCCGAAGAGGAAGAGGCGCTGTTCGCCCAGATCCGCAAGCGCATCGCCCAAAGCCCGGGCTGGTTTGCAAAACAGCGCGACGCCATTCAGGGCGTGACCGAAGAAACGACGACGGGCGTGCATCGCCTTTATGAGATCAAGCGCGAGGGCAAGCTTCCGTTCCCGGCGATCAACGTGAACGACAGCGTCACCAAGTCGAAATTCGACAACAAGTACGGTTGCCGCGAAAGCCTTGTCGACGGCATCCGCCGGGCAACCGACACCATGATGGCGGGCAAGGTTGCCTTGGTGTGCGGGTATGGCGACGTCGGCAAGGGCTCGGCCGCCTCGCTGCGCGGTGCCGGCGCCCGCGTCAAGGTGACCGAAGTCGATCCGATCTGCGCGCTTCAGGCGGCCATGGACGGATTCGAGGTTGTTCTGCTCGAAGACGAAGTGCCCAGCGCCGACATCTTCATAACCACGACCGGCAACAAGGACGTGATCCGGATCGAGCATATGCGCGAGATGAAGGATATGGCGATCGTCGGAAATATCGGCCATTTCGACAACGAAATTCAGGTCGCCAACCTGAAAAACCACAAATGGACCAACATCAAAGAGCAGGTCGACATGATCGAGATGCCGTCGGGCAACCGGATCATCCTGCTGTCCGAAGGGCGGCTGCTCAATCTCGGTAACGCCACCGGCCACCCGTCCTTCGTGATGTCGGCCAGCTTCACCAACCAGGTGCTTGCCCAGATCGAGCTTTGGACGAAGGGAGATGCGTATGACAACGACGTCTATATTCTGCCAAAGCATCTCGACGAAAAAGTCGCCCGGCTGCACCTGAAGCGGATCGGCGTGAAGCTGACCCAGCTTGATCCTGAGCAGGCCGCCTATATCGGCGTCACGCCCGAAGGCCCGTTCAAGCCGGAACATTACCGCTACTAGCGCGGGGCAAGATCAACAAGATGCGCCGCCGCAGGATCCCCGTCTTGCCGGCGGCGTTTTCATTGCTGTGCCTGCTGGCGCTTGCCGCCGCGTTCGTGGCAATACACCCCGCAATCGGTCTGCCGCCACACTGGAACCCGCTGGCCCCCTTGAATGTGGCCGCTCCTGCCACCCTGCTCACACGGTTCAAACTACGCCGATCGGACGCGCCCGAGGCGTGTTTTGCGGCTCTGGACACCAGCCAGGCGATCTACCAGAGGCTGCCAAAGCTCGAAGCCGAGGGCGCCTGCGGCATATCCAACCGGGTTCGGCTTAGCCGGGTCGGCGATTTGCAGATGGACCCCGTGGAGACAACCTGCGCCATCGCTTTGCGGCTTGCCATGTGGGAAAGGCACGGTCTGCAACCACAAGCCCGCGCGCAGCTGGGAAGCGAAATCACCCGTATTAGACACTATTCCAGCTATAACTGCCGCCCCATGCGCACATCCCAAGGCGGCACCGGCCGCCTCAGCGCGCATGCCACGGCAGAAGCGATCGACATCAGCGGGTTTGTCCTGCGCGACGGGCGGCCGCTTGATCTGGACAGCGGGTGGGGCGATCCACGCTATTCGAATTTCTGGCGGTCGGTGTTTTCGGGCGCCTGCCGTTGGTTCGAAACCTCGCTGGGCCCCGACTACAACGATTTGCACGCGGATCATTTCCATCTGCAGTCCACGGGCCGCGGGATTTGCCGTTAGGCGGAAAGGCGATGGCGAAAAGCCGCCAGTGAAAAAGGCCTTTGTTTTGGCCCCTTTCGCCAGTATCGTGCGCGTGCGTTTCCGACTTTCGGCGGCGCGTTCGACAACAAAAGCCCAACAGGTGGGAGACAGTAATATGGGTAAGAGAGACGATCTGATCGCGCAATATGCCGACGATCTGCGCAACAAGTGCGGTATGACACCCGACATGGCATTGCTGACCAAAGTGACGATCGGATGCGGTCCGTCAATTTACGACGCCGACGCATCCACGGTTGCAGCATCGCAACCCGGCGAGCTTGAGACGGTGAAGAACAACTTCCTCGTCAAGAAACTCGGCCTCGCCGACGGACCCCAGTTGATGGAAGCCATCAACTCGGTCATCGACACCTACGGCCGCTCGGAGCGGAACAAGTACCGTGCCGTCGTCTATTACATGCTGGCAAAGCACTTCGGAAAAGAGTCTGTCTACCGCTGATCCGGAAGGCCTTGACGATAGAAGCGCTCGCATCCAGCGGGCGCTTTTTTCGTTCAACCCCTGGCAGTTAACTAAAATTGGCCGTTCAATTGAGTTGCTCTGCGCGCGTCCGGCGACTATTCCATACCTGTCTGGTCAGGATGGCGCAGACCTTCAGAAATTCGGACGTGGCTGTGAGGGACACGTGGGGTTACGGGGGGTGCGCACATCGTGTGCACCCCCCGTAAATCATCAAAGGGTCAGTCTTCCCGCACGCCGCCCAGCTTGCAAACCGCCTTCCACTCCTTGACGGCAACGGGCTGAACCGACAGCCGGCTGTTGTTGACCAGCACCATCTCTTCCAGCCGCGGATCTTCTTTGCACATATCCAGCGTGACGGGCGTCTCGAACGGCGCAATCGCCTTGATGTCGACGCACTCCCAGCGGTCGTCGTCGGTTGTGCTATCGGGATGCGCTTCGGCGATGACCTCCACGATGCCGACAATCGCCTTGTCTTTCTGCGAATGGTAAAATAAGCCGCGATCGCCGACTGCCATCTCGCGCATATTGTTGCGCGCCTGGTAGTTGCGCACGCCATCCCATTCCTCGCCCTCATCGCCCTTTGCCACCTGATCGTCCCAGCTCCAGGTCGATGGTTCGGATTTGAAAAGCCAGTAGTTCATTCGCCCACAACCCTTTTCCAGGCCAGAATAGACACTGATTTAAATAGCCCTGCCTTCGCGTAGGGATCACCTGCCGCCCATGCATCAGCAGCTTCCCTGTCGGGCACGTCGAGAACGATCAGCGATCCGATCATCTCGCCTGCATCGTTCAAAAGCGGCCCGGCCTGAGACACGACACCGGTGCGCTCGATATAGGCCAGGTGATCGGCGCGCGTCTTCAGACGTGTCTCGATAGCGCCGGGCTTATCCAGCGCAGTCAGTGCGAAGAACATGGTTCATTCCTTTTTCAAAGGTCGCGATAACAGGGCGACAATGGCATCCTGTAGCGTCAGGTTTCCAGACAAAACCTCGGTCAGCGTTTGGGTCAACGGCATGTCGATGCCCTCGCGCTTCGCGATCCGCCAGACGGCCTTCGCCGTTGCGATCCCCTCGGTGGTTCTTGAGGCGGGCGTTTCACCGCGGCCGATTGCGATCCCGGCAGCGTAGTTGCGCGATTTCTCGGACGTACAAGTCAGGATCAGATCCCCGAGACCGGAAAGCCCCATCAGGGTTTCGGGCCGGCTGCCGAACCGGTCGGCAAAGCGCTGCATTTCGGCGAACCCGCGAGTGATGACGGCGGCCCTGGCGCTTTCACCCAGCCCCGTTCCCATCGTCAGGCCGGCGACCAGCGCGACCACGTTCTTCATCGCGCCGCCCAATTCGGCGCCTTTCAGGTCATCGGTCAGATATAGCCGCAAGGTCTTCGTGGACAGCTCGGCCTGCAGCGCGGCGCCCGCCTTCAAATCCTCGATCGCCAATGTCAGGGCCGTCGGCAGGCCGGCGGCGATATCGACCGCGAAGCTGGGACCTGTCAGTACCGTAGGGATGGCGCCGGGGCAGCGCTCTTCAAGCAGGGATGCCGGGCCCAGTCCGCTTTCAAGATCGACCCCCTTGCAGCAGGCCACCACCGTCTTGCCCGCCAGGACTTCGGCGTTTTCCGCAAGAAAAGACCCTGTTTTCTGCATCGGGATCGCAAGAAGGATGACTGGCGAGGCAAGCGCTTTCTCAAGATCAAAGCTCAAGTCCAGGCCGCTGGGCATCGGCTGTCCCGGCAGGTACTTCGCATTCTCGCCGGCCGCCTCGATATCGCGGATTTGCCCGGCAGACCTGCCCCACAGCAAAACGCCGGAATGCTCGCGAGAGACGGCGATCGCCAAAGCGGTGCCAAAGGCGCCCGCGCCCAGAACAGAGATACGCCTCATGCCTTTGCGCCCTTCTTGCCCGCCCCCAGCATCGGCGCGCTAAGTCGGTCCAGCGGCCATCGTGGACGGGCAGCGAAGTTCGGATCGCTTCGCAGGCCGGCTCGATGTTGCTCGATGGCGGCCCAGGCGATCATTGCGCCGTTGTCGGTGCAAAGCGCCAGCGGCGGCGCCACGAAACGCAAGGACGCAGCATCGGCAACAGTCTCTAATTCACCGCGAACCGCCATATTCGCCGCAACGCCGCCGGCAACGGCAAACGCGCCGCCAGACGGGCAGACCTTCCGGAACTCCACCGCCGCACGGCGCGACTTTTCCGCCAGAACGTCGCGGACGGCGGCCTGAAACGCGGCGCTCAGATCGCTTTGGTCCTGCCGGGTAAGCCCGCCGTTTTGTGCAACCAGCATGTCGCGCTCGCGCACGACCGCGGTCTTCAGCCCGGAGAACGACATATCGCAGCCGCGCCGGTCCAGAAGCGGGCGGGGCAGGGCGAACCTGACGGCGTCACCGCCCCGCGCCGCGGCCTCGACAGCGGGCCCGCTGGCTTCTGCCAGGCCCAGAAGTTTTGCTGTCTTGTCGAAAGCCTCGCCCGGCGCATCGTCGATGGTGCCGCCAAGGCGCGCAAATTCGTCCGGTCCCGAGACGACCAGGAACTGGCAGTGACCGCCAGAGATCAAAAGCAGCAGGTAGGGAAACGCCAGATCGTCGGTCAGGCGCGGGGTCAGCGCGTGCCCGGCAAGATGGTTGACCGCAACCAGCGGAAGGCCCGACGCGGCCGCCAGGCCCCGTGCGCACATCACCCCCGACATCACGCCGCCGATCAGACCGGGCCCCGCCGTCACCCCGATCCCATCAAGATCGTCCAGCCCGACCTGGGCCTCGCCAAGCGCCATCTCGACCGCGATATCCAGCTTCTCGGCATGCGCGCGGGCCGCGATCTCGGGCACCACGCCGCCATAGTGCGCGTGCAGCCCCGATTGGCCGAAAACGACCGATGACAGGATCTCGGCCGATCCCCCGCCGCCGCGCACGACGGCCGCCGCGGTGTCATCGCAGCTGCTTTCGATGCCAAGGAAGGTGCAGGTCTTTGTCATAGCGGTGCAATGTTGCGTGTCGGATCATCGGCAGGTAACACCGCTCTGGTCCTCAAACAACCATGCGGGTGCAGATGCCTGACGTGCCGCTTATCGTTCTGACCCGTCCCGCGGCGCAAGCCGAACGTTTCGCGCAGCACTGCGCGCGGCGCTTCGGGGGGCGGATCGAAACGCTGATCGCGCCGGTCCTGAAGATCGAGCCGCTGCGGCCGGATTTGGAGCCGAAGCCAGAACAGAGCCTCGTCTTCACGTCCGAAAATGGCGTCTTGGCGCTTGGCCCCAACCCAGCCGTCAAGGGTCGCACAGCCTATTGCGTCGGACCGCAAACCGCGAACGCCGCGCGTGCGCTTGGCATGGACGCGATCGATGCAGGCGGTGCGGCAGGGGATCTGATCGCCCGTATCCTTGCAGACATGCCCCCGGGCCCGCTTCTTCACGTCCGGGGCGCGCATGCCCGGGGCCACGTGGCGCAGGCCTTGAAGGCGGCAGGGCTCGATACGCAGGAAGTCATCGCCTACCGGCAGACCGAACAACCGCTGTCCAGCGAAGCCATCTTGCGGCTTTCGGGATCGGCGCCGGTGATCCTGCCGGTATTTTCCCCACGCTCGGCGAAGCTTCTGGCCATGCAGGTGCCCAGACTTGGCCCAGGCGTTCTGCCCATTTCGCTAAGCGCGGCCGTGGCCGAGGCACTTCCGGCAAGTCCCAATGAGCCCGTTGTCGTGGCCGAACCGAACGGCGAGGCCATGCTGGCTTCGATTGAACGTCACTTGCCGCCCGAGTCCGCTTGTTGAGTCCGATAGAGCCCGTTAGAGTTGAGCCTTGTGAGACTTTACGCCGAACGAAGGGGCCGTTTACGTGGCGCGCACACCCAGAAAGACGACCACACGAAAATCACCGTCCAAAGCGAAGGCCAAGGCCACAAGCGCCAAGGACGAGACGATAGAAGACGCCGTCGTTCTTGATGAAACGACGCCGAAGGATGCCGCTTCGCCGGAAGCCAAGCCGGACGATGACGCGGCAGGGTCCCAGAACGGCCCGTCCAAGCAGGGCCCGGACGGCGCGCCCGCCGAGCAGGCTTCCGGCGAAGACGGCAGTGAGGCGGGCAAGACCGATGCCGCCGCCGATACAGCGCCTGAAAGCGATACCGGCGATTCTGTCAAAGCCGCAGAGCCTGCTGAAGCCGCCGGTCCCGAAAAGGCGGACGAAGATACCCAAGACAAGACTGGCGCAGAGAAGGCAGGCACAGACCTGTCCGAGGCGGCGGCAAGCCTGCCGGAAGATACGGCCAAGGACACGTCCGGCGACGCCGAAGCCAAACCCGCGGGCGACACCGGCTTACCGCTTCCGCCCGCTGCCGCGGTCCAGCCCGAAAGCTCTGGCGCGAGCCGCGTCATTCCGCTGGTCTTCGGCGGCGTTTTGGCCGGGCTCATAGGTTACGCCGTTGCGATCTACACCCAGGGCCGCGAAGAGGTCGATCCGGGCGCCATGACGCCGGCCGAGATCGCCTCGGCTTTCGAGGCGCAATCGGGACGGATCGACGGGCTAGAGGCCGGCCACGCCGATTTCGCGTCGGCCGACAGCCTGCAAGCGCAAGCCGACGATCTGACCGGGCGCATCGACGCGCTGGACCAGACACTTGCGGGTCTCGGCACGCGGCTCGGCGACATCAACGATCGCGTGGAAACCCTTGCGCTGCGGCCCGTTGCCACCGGTATCGAGGCGGATGCGTTCGACGGCGAACTTGCAGCCTTCCGCACCCAGCTTGAAGAAGCCATCGCGACCGCCCAGGGCCAGATTTCGCAGGCCCAGATCGAGGCAGAGCGCATCTCGCAGGACGCTTTCGCCGCCGAGCAATCGGCCACCCTGCGGGCCGCATTTGCCGCGGTCGCAACAGCCGCCGTGTCCGGCGCGCCGTTCGACGCGCCTCTGGCCGAAATCGCCAATCTCAGCGATGCAGAAGTGCCTGCGGCGCTCGCTGAAAACGCCGCCCAGGGCGTTGCGACGCTGGCCGATCTTCAGGACGCTTTCCCACCCGCGGCCCGGGCCGCATTGGCGGTTACGGTCAGTGTCGACGCCAACGATCCGGTTCTGACCCGCTTCGGGGCGTTCCTGAGGGCGCAGACCGGCGCACGATCGCTGTCACCGCGCGACGGCGACGATGCCGATGCCGTGCTGTCGCGCGCCGAGGCGCATCTGCGCGACGGGGACGTGACCGCGGCGCTGGAAACGCTTTCGGCCCTGTCGCAATCGGGCCAGGACGCTATGTCGGATTGGATGCAGTCCGCCAACGCACATCAATCGGTTCAGGCATCGCTCGACGATTTTGGCCAAACACTGAATTTGAACTAGGAACGCCGCATGCTCTGGTCGCTAATCAAGATTGTTCTGTTTATTGCCGTCATCGCCGGCCTGACCCTGGGTGCGGGCCAACTGATGGAAACCGGCGGCGGCGTCCGGATTGCGGTGGGCGATGACGAGTTCAACCTCCAGCCCCTGCAGGCCGTCGTGGCCGTGGTGGTTGTGTTGGCGCTGTTCTGGCTTTTTCTCAAGGTGCTCGCCTTCGGCTTTGCGGTGCTTCGGTTCCTGAACGGCGACGAGACCGCGATCTCGCGTTGGTTCGACCGGAACCGCGAACGCCGCGGCTTCGAGGCGCTCGCCGACGGCATGATGGCGCTGGCCTCGGGCGAGGCGCGCGTGGCGATGACCAAGGCCGCCAAGGCAGAGCGCTATCTGAAGCGGCCCGAGCTGACCAACCTGATCACTGCGCAGGCGGCGGAAATGGCCGGTGACCGGCGCAAGGCGAAAGAGGTCTACAAGACCTTGCTGTCCGACGATCGCACCCGCTTTGTCGGGGTGCGCGGCCTGATGAAGCAGAAGCTGGCAGAGGGCGACACGGACACGGCGATGAAACTGGCCGAAAAGGCCTTTGCCCTGAAGCCGCGGCATGAAGAAACCCAGGATGTCCTGCTCAGGTTGCAAGCCGACAAGGGCGACTGGTCCGGGGCCCGCAAGACGCTGGGCGCCAAGCTCAAGCACGGCAGCCTGCCGCGCGCCGTCTACCGCCGCCGCGACGCCGTGCTGGCGCTGGGCGAGGCGCGCGACGTCATCGCCGAGGGCAAGTCGATCGAAGCGCGCGAAGCCGCCATCGAGGCCAACCGCCTGTCGCCGGACCTGATCCCCGCCGCCGTAATGGCCGCGCGCACCTATGTCGAGCAAGGCAAGCCCAAATACGCATCGCGGGTCCTGCGAAAGACCTGGAACGCCGAGCCGCATCCCGACATCGCCGCCGCGTTCGCCGAGATCGCCCCCGACGAGACACCGCAAGAGCGGATCTCGCGGTTCACCGCCCTGACAAAAGTGCATTCAACGCATCCCGAGACGCGGATGCTGCTGGCAGAGCTTCAGATCGCCGCCGAGGATTACGGCAAGGCGCGGGATGCGATGGGCGATCTTGCAACCGGGCAGCCGACCGCACGGTCGCTGACCATCATGGCCGCGATCGAGCGCGGCGAGGGCTCGCCCGACAGCGTCATCAAGGGGTATCTGGCCAAGGCCCTGTCGGCCTCGCGCGGGCCGCAATGGGTGTGCGACAACTGCCAGACGGTGCCCGGCGCCTGGACACCGGTCTGCCCCGAATGCCACGCCTTCGACACGCTTAGCTGGCGCGAGGTGAAGTCACAGGTGTCCGAAGCCCAGCAGGGCGCTGGCATGCTTCCCCTGATCGTCGGCGAGGACGAGATCGCCGAGGCCGACGCCGCGGCGCTCGATGCGATCAAGCTGCCACCGGCGCTTGATGTCTCGGACGTCTCGGAGGTGCCGGAAAAGCCGGAAGAACAGCCAGAGCCCGAGGATGCCCAAGAGGCGAAAGCCGGGGACGAAACCCGCGATCCGGCCAGTCTTGCGCGACAGGTCGAAGAGATAAAATAGGGCTACCCAGTAGACCCAAACCTTGCTAAGAGGCCCCGGCGCCGCTGTAGCTCAGATGGTAGAGCACGTCATTCGTAATGATGGGGTCGGGGGTTCGAGTCCCTTCAGCGGCACCACCAATCCAGCCGAAGTTGTCCAAGGATATGCCCGCTGACCCGATACGCCCGGGTCTCGCGCGATGACCGATGTGGGGCGCCATCCGGATGAAGCCTGTGGCGCGCGACCAGAGCGGCGGGAAGAGCGACCGGAAAAGCGACCGGATAAGAGCCGGGTCTTGCAGGGGGTCGTCAGGACCGCCGCCGCGGCGCCCGGCCGGCCCGCTGCCCTCGCTTTGGCTGCTGCAAGATTTCGGCCCGCTGCGCGGGCGGGTCTCGCAACCGGGCAGAAGCTCTTCCCATAACATCGCTCATCAAAGCCGCGAAACGACCCTTTGCGCGGCGTATCCCGCGGCCGTCCGGATGCGGGCACGTCCGCCTCGGCCCGGGCCCGCCACGATCCGCACCGGGGATCTCTCCAATGGCGGTGGATTCGGTGCCGATCCTGTCTTGCGCGATCGCAAGACCCGGAAAATCCCTTGACCGCCATCACGCCAGGGCCATACTGGAAAAATCAAATTTGACGCGCGTAAAGGTTGTATACTGCGAAATTCGGATACCGGCGGATTTGAAAAAACCAGATCAAAGACGACACCCAGGACGACAGACATGAGTGGACGCAAGGTTAAGAATATGGAGGAATTCGCGGTGGTTAGCGGGATTTCCCGGCCCACGGTTTCGAAATTCTTCCATGATCCCGAGAGCGTTCGAAAATCGACGCGCCGCAAGATCGAAGCCGCTCTGGAGCAATACGACTATCGCCCGAACATATTTGCGATCAACCAGAATCGGAAACTGACAAAGACAGTTGGAATCGTCGTTCCGTATCTTGCCGATCCATTTTTCGCCGAAATTGCCCGTAAGATAGAAAGGCGCTGCATCGAAGCCGGTTACTGGCCAACGCTTTTCTCATCGCACGGCGAGCGAAAATACGAGAGCGATATCCTGGAGACTCTGCGGTCATTGAAACCCGCAGGCGTCCTTCTTGCGCCTGTCGGGCGGGCATCGGATCGTGCCGCGGTCGAGACCTTTTGCAAGAACGTGCCGACCGTCCTTTTTGACAGCAATATAGAGGATATGGGCGCAGCTTTCGTGGGCTCGGACAATTTCAGCTTCGTGTCGCAAAGCGTGGATTACCTGACCCGCTCGGGCTCGGCGCCGGTGTTTTTCGAGATGCGCACACCGCCGAACCCGAACGCCAACAAACGCCGTCTCGCCTATATCGAGATTATGGAGAAGCTCAACTTCAAGCCGCAGATCATCCAGGTCGAAGGCGAAGGCTGGGAATTCGAGCAGTTCGGATACCAGGGCGCCATGCGGGTCCTGGCAGGCGACGAACTTACCAGCGACACGGTCCTTTGCAGCAATGACCGGCTTGCCATCGGGTTTCTCGCGGCGGCCTATGAAAAGGGCGTCCAGGTCGGGATCGGGCCCAGCGCAACGCTGCGGGTCGCCTCGCATGACGACCACCCTTTCTCGCGTTTCACCTGCCCGTCTCTGACCACCGTAGCGCATGATTACGAAGCGGTTTCGAATAGAAGTGTGGAAACGCTCTTCAGGCTGATCGAAGAAGGTGGTACTTTTGATTCTCGTGACGAGACGCTTTTCCCGGCGCGACTGATTCTGCGGGCATCCGCTTGAATCGCATTCAAAATTTGCGCGCGTTAAAAATAGATTGACGCGCGTTAAAAAACAATCAAAGCTATGTGGGATGCATTCAACACATCAAGGGAGGACTATTGGATGAGTTTGAAGAGAGCACTACTCGCTGTTTCGGCGATGGTTTCGGTCGCGTCGACCGCTGCCTATGCCGAGACGCTGACAATCGCCACCGTCAACAACGGTGACATGATCCGCATGCAGGGATACACCGACGACTTTACCGAAAAGACCGGGCACACGGTCGAGTGGGTCACCCTGGAAGAGAACGTTCTGCGTCAGCGGGTCACGACCGACATCACCACCAAAGGCGGTCAATTCGACATCATGACGATCGGCATGTACGAAACGCCGATCTGGGGGGCCAACGGCTGGCTCGTGCCGCTCGACGGCCTGTCCGCGGAATACGACGTCGACGACATCCTGCCTGCGATGCGCGGTGGCCTGAGCCACGAGGGAACGCTCTATGCGGCCCCGTTCTACGGCGAAAGCTCGATGGTGATGTATCGCACCGACCTGATGGAGGCGGCTGGCCTTGAAATGCCGGCTGCGCCCACGTGGGAGTTCATCCGCGAAGCGGCTGCGGCGATGACCGATCGCGGGAACGACATCAACGGTGTCTGCCTGCGCGGCAAGGCCGGTTGGGGTGAAGGCGGCGCTTTCATCACGGTCACGGGCAACTCGTTCGGGGCCCGTTGGTTCGATGAAGACTGGAACGCCCAGTTCGATCAGCCGGAATGGAAAGCGGCGCTCGAATTCTTCATCGGCATGATGAACGAATACGGCCCTCCGGGTTACGCCACCAATGGCTTCAACGAGAACCTGTCGCTGTTCCAGCAAGGCAAGTGCGGCATGTGGATCGACGCGACCGTGGCTGCGTCCTTCGTGACCAACCCCAACGATTCCACCGTGGCCGACAAGGTCGGCTTCGCGCTGGCGCCCGACACGGGTCTCGGCAAGCGCTCCAACTGGCTCTGGGCCTGGGCTCTGGCCATCCCGGCCGGTACCCAGAAGGCTGACGCCGCCAAGGAGTTCATCGAATGGGCGACATCGAAGGACTACATCGAGCTTGTTGCCGCAAACGAAGGCTGGGCCAACGTGCCTCCGGGTGCCCGGACCTCGCTTTATGCGAATCCGGAATACCAGAAGGTGCCGTTCGCCCAGATGACGCTGGATTCGATCAACGCGGCCGATCCGACGGATCCGACCGTCAAGCCGGTGCCCTATGTCGGTATTCAGTTCGTCGCCATCCCGGAATTTGCCGGCATCGCAACAGAGGTCAGCCAGGAATTCTCGGCGGCCTATGCGGGTCAGCAATCCGTGGACGAGGCGCTGGCCAAGGCGCAGGCGCTCACAAATGACGCAATGGAAGCGGCTGGCTACCGCTAAGTGCGTCTGATCTGATCCCGAGGGGCGGCACCGCGCTGCCCCTCGGCTTCCAAAAGACCGTAAAAATCCCCAATCTCGATCCAGACGGCCCTCGGCCGTAATCGCAGGAGTTGAGGCCATGGCCACCAAAGCATCCCGATCCGCCGCCCGCATCATGATGGCGCCTGCCGTGATCCTGCTTCTGGGCTGGATGCTGGTGCCTCTCACCCTTACGCTTTTCTTTTCGTTCAAGAAGTATCTGCCGATGCGGGGCGACAGCCTCGAAGGCGGGCTCGACTGGGTCGGGTTCGAAAACTACGGCCGTTTCATTTCCTCCAGCTCGTTCTGGCCCAGCGTTCAGACCACCCTCATCATGGTTGGCGGAGTGCTGCTGATCACGGTGGTGCTGGGCGTCCTGCTGGCGCTGCTGTTGGACCAACCCATCTGGGGGCAAGGCGTGGTGCGCATCCTCGTCATCGCCCCGTTTTTCGTGATGCCGACCGTTTCCGCGCTGGTGTGGAAGAACATGCTCATGGATCCGGTGAACGGGATCCTTGCCCACTTGTGGCGCTTTTTCGGAGCCGAGCCGGTGTCCTGGCTGTCGGACGCCTCGATGCAGTCGATCATTCTGATCGTCTCATGGCAATGGCTGCCCTTCGCGACGCTGATCCTGCTGACCGCAGTCCAGTCGCTTGATTCCGAGCAGCTGGAAGCAGCAGAGATGGATGGTGCTCCGCCGCTCAAGCGGTTCTGGCACATTGTGCTGCCGCATCTGTCGCGCGCCATCACCATCGTCATTCTGATCCAGACGATCTTCCTTCTGTCGATCTTCGCCGAAATCTTCGTCACCACCGGAGGCGCGTTCGGGACCCGGACGCTGACCTACCTGATCTTCCAGCGCGTCGTCGACAGTCAGAACATCGGGCTTGGGTCCGCCGGCGGTGTCTACGCCATCATTCTCGCCAACATCGTTGCCATCTTCCTGATGCGCATCGTCGGCAAGAACCTGGACGCATAGGGGGCAATCATGGCGCGCGCAATCACTCCAAGACGCAAGATCCTGACAAGTGGCCTCGCCTGGGCGATCGGGATCTTGCTGTTCTTCCCGATCTACTGGACCATCCTGACAAGCTTCAAAACCGAAGCGCAGGCGATCAACGACCCACCGCTGTTCTTCTTCTTCGACTGGACGCTGGAAAACTACGCCGTCGTGCAGGACCGCTCCGACTATATGCGGTTCTTGTGGAATTCGGTGATCATCGCGGGCGGATCGACCCTGCTTGGGATCCTCGTCGCGGTGCCTGCGGCGTGGTCGATGGCCTTTGTGCCGTCCAAACGGACCAAGGACATCCTGCTCTGGATGCTTTCGACGAAAATGCTGCCTGCGGTTGGCGTGCTTTACCCGATCTCGCTGATCTTCGTGGAATTCAACCTGCTCGATACAAGGATCGGCCTCGTCGTGGTGCTGATGCTGATCAACCTGCCGATCATCGTCTGGATGCTTTACACCTACTTCAAGGAAATCCCGGGCGAGATCCTCGAAGCGGCGCGGATGGATGGTGCGGGGCTGCGCGAGGAAATCCTCTATGTGCTCACGCCCATGGCGATCCCGGGCATCGCCTCCACGATCCTTCTCAACTTCATCCTCGCCTGGAACGAGGCCTTCTGGACGCTCAACCTGACGGCCGCAGGCGCAGCGCCGCTGACAGCGTTCATCGCCAGCTATTCCAGCCCAGAGGGGCTGTTCTTCGCCAAACTCAGCGCCGCCAGCACCATGGCCATCGCGCCGATCCTGATCCTTGGCTGGTTCAGCCAGAAACAACTTGTCCGGGGCCTGACCTTCGGCGCCGTGAAGTAAGGAACGACACATGGGACGTATACAGCTGAAGCAGGTCAAGAAAGCCTTTGGCGATGTGGTGGTCATCCCGCCGCTGGACCTGGAAATCGAAGACGGCGAGTTCGTGGTATTCGTCGGCCCGTCGGGCTGCGGAAAGTCCACCCTGTTGCGGCTGATCGCGGGGCTCGAAGACACCACCGCCGGCACCATCGAGATCGACGGTCAGGACGCGACAGGCCTTCCGCCGGCCAAGCGCCGGCTTGCGATGGTGTTTCAAAGCTACGCGCTTTACCCGCACATGACGGTGCGGAAGAACATCGCCTTCCCGATGCGTATGGCCAAGATGAGCCTGCAAGAGCAGAACAGCCGGATCGAAGCGGCCGCCAAGGCTCTCAATCTCACCGATTATCTCGATCGCCGTCCCGGCCAGCTTTCAGGCGGTCAGCGCCAGCGCGTCGCCATCGGCCGCGCGATCGTGCGCGAACCGGCCGCGTTCCTGTTCGATGAACCGCTCTCGAACCTCGACGCCGCATTGCGCGTCGGTATGCGTATGGAGATCTCCGAGCTGCACAAAAAGCTGGATACGACGATGATCTACGTCACCCACGACCAGGTCGAGGCGATGACAATGGCCGACAAGATCGTCGTGCTTCAGGCAGGCGTGATCGAACAGGTGGGCAGTCCGCTCGAGCTTTACCGCACGCCCCGCAACAAGTTCGTCGCGGGCTTCATCGGATCGCCGAAGATGAACCTCATCGAAGGCCCCGAGGCTGCCAAACACAACGCCGCGACCATCGGTATCCGCCCCGAGCACCTGACCGTTTCGCCCGAAAGCGGCGACTGGAAGGGGATCGTGGGCGTGTCCGAACATCTGGGCAGCGACACGTTCTTTCACGTCGCCGTCGACGGCTTCGCCGAAACCGTTACGGTACGTGCCGGGGGCGACGTCGATCTGCATTACGGCGATGCGATCTACCTGACGCCGGACCACGAGCTTATCCACAGATTCGACGAAAAGGGCCTCCGCATCCCATGAGCCGCCTTGCGGGAAAAGTGGCGCTTGTGACCGGCGGCGCCCGTGGCATCGGCCGCGCCATTTGCGAAGCCTATGCCGCCGCGGGCGCCAAGGTCGCGGTGGCCGATCTTCGGCAAGACGACGCGAAAGCCGCCGCCCGGACGCTCGGCAATCAGGGCATGGCGATAACGATGAACGTAGCCGATCCGGCCTCGATCGCCCGGGGCGTTGCGGACGTGGAAGCCGCGTGGGGCGGGATCGACATCCTGGTCAACAACGCCGGCATCTTCAACATGGCCTCGATCGACAAGGTCACGGTCGAAGATTACCGCCGCCAGTATGACGTGAACGTCGGCGGCACCATCTTCGCCATCCAGGCCGTGGTTCCCTCGATGAAGAAGCGCGGCGGTGGGTCAATCATCAACTTCTCGTCGCAGGCCGGACGGCGCGGCGAGCCCAATATCGTGATCTACTGTTCGACCAAGGCCGCGGTGATCTCGGTCACCCAGTCGCTGGCGCTGGAACTGGCGGGCGACAATATACGCGTGAACGCAATTGCCCCCGGCGTGATCGACACACCGATGTGGGATACCGTGGATGCGCAATTCGCGGAATACGAAAACAAGCCCAGGGGCCAGAAGAAGCGCGAAGTCGGCGAGGCCGTTCCGCTGGGCCGGATGGGCGATCCCGGGGACGTGGCCGATCCTTGCGTTTTCCTGGCCTCCGACGAGGCGCGCTACATCACCGCTCAAACTCTGAATGTCGACGGCGGCAACTGGATGAGCTGACATGAGATTATCCAACGCCACATTGCACGACCTGCCAGACGGCATTGAACGGCCCGAATACGACCGCTCGGCGCTGACACCCGGTATCGTGCATATTGGCCTCGGCAACTTCCACCGTGCGCATCAGGCGTGGTATCTGCATCGCCTGATGCAGCAGGGGCTTGCGCAGGACTGGGCTATCGTGGGGGCCGGCGTTCGGCCCGGCGACGAAACGCAACGCCAGCGGCTGGCGGCACAGGATTACCTGAACACGCTGATCGAGCTTGATCCGGCCGGGCGCTCGGCAGAGGTCGTCGGCTCGATGATCGGTTTCGTCCCGGTCCAAGAGGACAACGCCGCGCTGATCGCTCAGATGGCGGATCCCGCGATCCGCATCGTCGCGCTTACGGTGACCGAGGGCGGCTACTACATCGATCCTGCAACGAATGGTTTCAACGCCGATCACCCGGACATTCAGCACGATGCGGCCAACCCCGACAGGCCCCGCACCGCCTTCGGGGCGATGATCGCGGCCCTGAAGCAGCGGCGCGCGGCCGGCACCGGCCCGTTCACCGGGCAATGCTGCGACAACCTGCAGGGCAACGGCGCGATCCTGCGCCAGACCGTCGTGTCGCTGGCGCGCCTCTCCGATCCCGATCTGGCCGACTGGATCGACGCCAACTGCACGTTTCCCAATTCCATGGTGGATTGCATCGTGCCCGCCACCGGCCCCAAAGAGCTGGAGTTGGTCAGATCCTTCGGCATCGAGGATGCGGCCCCCGTCACACACGAGAATTTCCGGCAATGGGTGATCGAGGATAATTTCTGCGCCGGCCGGCCCGATTGGGACAAGGCGGGCGCGACATTCTCCGATGACGTCCACGCCTACGAGGCGATGAAGATCCGGATCCTGAACGCCGGGCATCAGGTGATCGCCGATCCCGGAGAGGTGCTGTCCGTCGAAACCATTTCCGGCTGCATGCAGCACCCGTTGATAAACGCGCTCTTTCGCAAGGTCGAAATGCAAGAGATCGTGCCGAACGTCAGGGCCGTGCCGGATATGACGCCTGCGGATTACGTCGACCTGATAGACCGCAGGTTTTCGAACCCCGAGATCGTCGATACGGTGCGCCGCGTGGCATTCGACGGCTCGTCGCGGCACACCGGCTTCGTCCTGCCCGTGCTCCGCGATGCGCTGGCGGCCGATGCATCCGTCGAGGGTCTTGCCCTGACACAGGCCCTGTGGGCGCGGATGTGCGAAGGCACGCGGGAAGACGGCACCACGATAGCGCCGAATGATCCCTTCTGGGACGACCTGACCAAGGCGGCCAGGGCGGCCCGCGACGACCCCAAGGCATGGCTCGCCCAAAAGCAGTTCTATGGCGATCTGGCCGGCGACGCCCGCTTTGCGGCGGCATTCGAGCGCTGGCTCCGCATGATCTGGGCGGACGGGACAGCCGCGGCTCTGAAAGCGTATGTCGGCGGCTGACCCTCGGCGACCGAACTAGCGGCAGACGGCCGGCCCGCACTGCCGCGCGCGGCGATCCCTGTTGGCGCTTTGCCGGTCCCGTTTCGGGCGCGCGAGCTGAAAAGACCAGGGTCTCTGGCCCGCGCCACACCGATATCGACGCTTTGAACTGCGCCCATGGGGCACGCCGGCCGCTTCGATCGCGTCCAGCCTCGCTTGCGCGAGATGCAGCGCGCGGCAGCGGATTTGATGCAAGTCGCCGGCGCGGCAGCCCCCGTCAGATCGGGTCTCTCATTGAGCGCCTTCGAAAAGCCCGACCTTGACCGAATAGTCGGTCGCCACCTGATAGTCGGGATCGTCGTCGGCCTCGTCGAACAAAAGCCCGGTTCGCGCAAGCAGCCCGTAGCAGTCCTTCGACAGGTGCCGCAGCCGGATCGACTTGCCGACCTCGTTGTAGGCGGCCGATATGCCTTCGATGGCCGACAGCGCGGACTGGTCGGCAACACGGCTATCGGCAAAATCGACCACGATCGTGCCGGGGTCACCTTCCGGGTCGAAAAGCTCTGTGAAGGCGGAAGCCGAGCCGAAGAACAGCGGCCCGTTGATGCGGTAGACCTTGCTGCCGTCAGCCACGATCTCGGTACTGGCCGAAATCCGCTTGGCGTTCTCCCACGAATAGCGCAGTGCGGATGCGATGACACCGACCACCACGGCCACGGCAAGGTCCTGCCAGACCGTCACGACGGTCACAAGCAGCATGACGTATGTGGCGTGAAGAGGCACCACGCGCATGATGCGGAAGGTGTTCCAGGCGAAGGTGCCGATCACCACCATGAACATGACACCCACAAGCGCGGCAAGCGGGATCTGCTCGATAACCGGAGCGGCGAAAAGGATGAAACTGAGAAGAAACAGCGCCGCCGCGATCCCCGAAAGGCGTCGCTGTCCGCCGGATCGAACGTTGATCATGGACTGGCCGATCATCGCGCACCCCCCCATGCCGCCGAATACGCCGGTCACGGTGTTCGCCAGACCCTGTGCGATGCATTCCGTGCTGGCACCGCCGCGCGTCCCAAGCATCCGGTTGACCAGGTTCAGCGTCAGCAGGCTCTCGATCAGTCCGATGGCCGCCAGTACCACCGCGTAGGGGACGATGATCCGAAGCGTTTCGAAAGTCAGGGGGACCATCGGAATGTGGAAGCTCGGAAGGCCGCCTTGGATAGAAGCCAATTCGCCCACGCGGGGCACGTCGATGTCCAGGAAGATGACCAGCAGGGCCACGATGCCAATTCCGGCCAGCGGGGCGGGAACCGCGCCGGTAAGCTTGGGCAGAAGCCAGATGATGGCCATCGTCAGCGCGACCAGACCCAGCATCATCAGAAGCGGCACGCCGCTCAGCCATTCGCCCCCCGCCATCCCGTGGCCCGACGTTTCGGCCGTGCCGGGAACCTGAAACTGCGAAAGCTGCGCAAGGAAGATCACGATGGCAAGCCCGTTGACGAAGCCCAGCATGACGGCGTGCGGAACCAGGCGGATGAACTTGCCAAGCCGGAATATCCCCGCAAGGATTTGCAGCAGGCCCATAAGCACCACGGTGGCGAAAAGGTACTCGATGCCGTGGTCGGCGACGAGGGCCACCATCACGACGGCAAGTGCACCGGTCGCGCCCGAGATCATGCCGGGCCGGCCGCCGATCACCGCGGTGATGATCCCAACGATAAAGGCCGCGTAAAGCCCGACAAGAGGGTGCACGCCGGCGACGAAGGCGAAGGCCACAGCTTCGGGAACAAGCGCAAGGGCGACGGTGAGGCCCGACAGGATTTCGGTGCGAACGGCAGCGACACTGAACGCCTCTGGCCTAGGCGCATCGGTCGGCCGTTTTGGCATAAGATCCGTGAGGTTCTTGACGAAATCTGAATAGAACCGCATCGAAGGTGACCTGCTTTCAAGTACGCTAAAGGCGCCCTCCTAGCATCGCCACAGGGCAAACTCCACAGAGGAAACCCCGCACGGGGCAATCCCTCCAGCGCAAACTCCACGTCGGACCTCCCACAGGACAATCCCTCCAGCGCAAACTCCACGGCGGACCCACCCCACAGGGCAATCCCCACAGGCGCCGCAAGATGGATTTCCGCGCCGCGGGCCTGCTATCGGCTTGACAGAGCGGCCGCTTGTCCTGGCCGCAGCCGCGCCCCGTTTGCCGCCATGGGTTGTGAAATATCTGCCGGCCGAGCGCGCGTGCCGCGGCGGTCCTCAGGCGCTTCTGGCAGGTCGGACTGAACAACAGGTGTAGATCGGGCGCCGAAACCACGCACCCGGGTTCCTCTATCGCACCGCCATCGCTTCCAAAAAGCGCCCATGGCCCCGGAAGCACCCGCGGCCCCTGATGCGCACGATTGCGCAAGGGCGCCTGCGCTGCAACATTTCCCGGTGCCGCGCGCCGCATCCGGTACCGGCTGCCTGGGCCGGGCAGGTCTCAAGGCGCATCGCCGCAACGCAAGATACGCATTGCCACCGGATCGCCCCACAAGCAGACACCCGCAGCAAGCAGCCCGGATGTCTGCTACGTGGACAAAGTGCCAGTTCGCTGCAGTTGCGCCAAGGTCTGCTTGTGAGAACCGGCAAATCTGTCATTTCGAGCGACAGCTTCGCGCAGGCGATCAGCCTCATACATATGCATTGCCAAGTCGATACTCCATTGCCTGAATTCGGTCTCCCTACGCCGCGCTCCATTGGTCTTGCACGTCGCGAGATCCCGCCGCACTTCGGCGACTTTCAGGCAACTGCGGGCCGCAAGACCGTTCATTGCTCCGCCAGTGCATGCAGCAGCCTCGAATATATCGAACAGTTCCTGCCTTTCGGTGCGCGCCAGCCCGTTCAGAACCATCGGCCCCAGCAACAGGCTTTCCGAATAGCACCCGTTGGCGATGACCACTTCGTGCCGGTCGCAGGCGAAATGCACCCAGGTGATTTCGGATGTGCCTTTCATGTGCCGGGTACCGGGCAGACCTGTCAGGGCCTTGGCAGGCGCAAAAGCCTCGGACTCGAAATACTGCGTCAACTGCCCGCCGCCACCGACCAGAATGCGGTGCTGCGGCGACACGATCAGGTCGCTGGCAGGTCGGCCTGCGCCCAGGGCCCCGGCCTGAATGAGCACCGGCTTGTCCTCATCCTCGACCTGTTCGGGCGGGTGATCGCCGCTGCGCACCCATCGGATCGTCTGAGGCCCATGATCACGGTATCGACCAGATCGCCTGGGCGCAGGGTTTCCAACGCGCGCGGGCCATCGGGCGTGTCGATCATTGTGCCGGGGGCGTAGCAGGGGACAGTACCTTGGTTGGGTGACGGCTGAGCGTAGTAGGACGCGCCGTCGTCTGTCGTCTCAAATGTCTCACCACCTGCAAGAAAGCCGAGATTTGTGCTGGTCTCTCCAGCCGCCGGACCACTGGTCGGCGAAACAGTCTTGCCTTCGAACGAGACGAATTGAACAACATTTCCAGAGCCATCAATGAGCGCGATGGCTTCGCTTGCGCCATATTCCGCATACCCCGGAGATGTACTGTCAAATGAGTAGACATCCTGGCCGTACATGGTCCCATCAGAAGCGCCGAAAGACATCGTCGTTTGCAGGACGCCCGAGGCATTGTAGATCGCAATCGAATAGCCCGAAACATCCGTTCCGGTTGGAACAGCAACTTCAAAGAAGTTTTCTGGATCATCGGTGTATCCGACCTCTGAAAAGTATCCTGCCATTCTACTCTCATATCGGTTTGCGCCATCCGTGCGCGACGCTTTGCCCGACGCTAGCGGGCGGGTGTGAGGAAACCTTGACGGTTCTGGGTGAAGATTCTGTTGAGACAGCCTTGGTATTCTCGATGTCAAACCGGACGGGCCATCACGACAGACACGTGCCGTGACACCCTTGACGCCAATAGACAGCCTGATCTGGCCACAACGGAAAAAGCCATTGGGTGACGCGTGGCGCGCATATCGCGGCCAATCAGAAAGAGTGTTTCATAGACCCGTGGCAAGGTCGGCGAAGGTAGCACCAGCAAGTTGCCCGCACGTCGGAACCGGCCATTCGCTGCCGCGCGGCAACTTGGCAAGTGTGGGCTGCAAGCCGCCGTTCACCGCAAGAAGCACCGACGGCGCCCAAGCGGGACCAGCCGCCACCCTTGTCACGGCGCGGCCAATGGTTCCTGTGCGGGCTCTGGCGTTTGCGCAGGACGCCGTTTCGGTGCGACAAGGCGCACGGACCGAACGCTGGTCTCCAGCTCTTTGAGGTAGGCTTGCTGGTGACGGGGGTCTAGGTGGAAGCTCATTGTTTGTCTCCGCTATTGCTGTTTGACTGTGCAGACAAAGCTACGGACGCCCCGCAACCGGTCTGTGCGGCGAAGTGTGAATAAAGTGCAAAACCCGCAATCACGGCTTTCCGATGATCCCGCTTCGCAGGCCGAGCTGCGATTGCTCGGCCCGTTCCAGCTGCGCGTCGGCGGCCGGACGGCCGAGCTGAAAGCCCGAAAGGCGCGGGCGCTTCTGGCCTACCTTGCTGTGCGGGCGGGCCAGGATGTCTCGCGCGAGACACTGATGGGACTGCTCTGGCCCGATCGCGCTTCGGCGCAGGCGCGGGCCAGCCTGCGACAAACGCTGTCTTCGGTGCGCAAGGCGCTGGGCCCGTCCGCTGCGACGGTCCTGCACGCCGGAAACGACACCGTGCGGCTGGACGGCGGCGGCATCTGGCTGGACCGGACCCTGATCGCGGCCGATACCGCTGGCCTGACGCTGGAGCAAAGAAGCACTATTGCCGAGCACTGCCGCGGCGCCTTCCTGGAAGGCTTTGCCCTCGATGAGCCGGAATTTGACCGATGGCTGGCCGCAGAGCGCGCTGCGGTCCGGGCAGAGACCTCGGCGCTGCTGGCCGGCCTCGCGGCCGCATACGAGCAAAACCGCGATCTGGATGCGGCGCTGCGGTACGGAACCCGGCTTTTGTCGCTCGATCCGCTGCAAGAGCACGTGCATCGCAGCCTGATGCGGTGCTACGCGGAGCAGCGGCGGTTCGATGCGGCGCTTGGCCAGTACGAACAATGCCGGCGCGAGCTGCAAGAGCAGCTTGGCGTCGACCCCGAGCCCCAGACCCAGGCGCTTGTGCAATCCATCAAGGCCCAGAGGCGCAAACCGGGCCCGCCCCCTGCGCCGCAGGCGTCGCCCAAGCCATCCGAGCCCGGCGCCGCGCAGAAGCCTTCGGTCGCTATCCTGCCCTTTGCCAATCTCAGCGGCGATCCCGATCAGGATTTGCTCGGCGATGGCATTTCGCGGGACATCATCACCGAGCTGTCGCGGTTCCGCACGCTGTCGGTCGTCGCGCAGCACTCGTCTTTCGCGCTGCGCGATGAAAGCGCGGATATCCGGGACATCGGTGCACGGCTTGGCGCGCAATACGTGGTCGAAGGATCGGTGCGGCGCGCGGGCGACGCGATCCGCATCACGGCGCAGCTTGTCGAGGCAGAGACCGGTCACAGCCTTTGGGCGCAGCGCTATGATCGCACGATCGGCGATATCTTCGCGGTTCAGGACGATGTCAGCCGCAGCATCGTCGCGGTCCTGCCCGGGCGCGTGCAAGTCGATGTGGCCGAGCGGGCGCTGCGCAAACCGCCCAGCGACATGCGTGCCTACGAGCATATGCTGAAGGGCAAGCATCTGCGGGACGGGCTGAATGCGGTCGACAATGCCAGGGCCCGCGCCGAGCTGCGCCAGGCGCTGAAGCTCGATCCGGGCTATGCGCGCGCCTACATGTATCTCGCCGATACTTACGTGGTCGACCTGTGGCTGGGGCTCGCGGATGACGGCGCATCGGCAATGTCCCTCGATCTGGCGCGCAAAGGCGCGGCGCTCGACAATCGCGACGTCTATATCCAGGACCAGATCGGCTTTGCCCTTCTGTGCGAGGGTCTGTGGGACGAGGCCGAGCGGCAATTCACCCGGACGCTGGACAGGATCGTCAACGAAGCGGAATCGATGGCGTGGTGCGGCTACGCCTTCCTGCTGCTGGGTCATCCGGACCGAGCCCGCACCATCGTGGCCGAGGCGCGAGCGCTCGATCCTCTGCACGCCCCGGCGCTCGACTGGGTCGAAGGGCAGGTACAGTTCTTCGCGGGCGCCTACGAAAGCGCGGTCCAAGCGCTGATCGGCGAGGCGCTCTTGAACTCTCTGGGGCATGCGTTTCTGGTCAGCGCCTACGCCTGCCTCGGCAAACCAGAGGAAGCGGCCGCCGCACTGCAGCGGTTCATCGAAGTGCGCCAGGGCGAATTTGCGGCGCGCGGCAAGATCCCCGGTGCCGCCACCGTGCAAGACCTTGCCGGCGGCTACCGCGGCATGTGGCGCCGCCAGGAAGACTGGGCGCGCTTGGCCGCAGGGCTGCGGCATGCCGGGCTGCCGGAAGGATAAGCCGCAGCGCGCCGGGGCCCTTCGGCCATACGACATCTGCCGAAGTTTTGCGTAAGCGCCAGTTTTTGCGCTACTGTGAGACAGATATTGTGAGACAGATTCTGATTCAGGGGAACATTCGATGACCGTAGAACGTGGTATCCTTCTTGTTGTCGGCGTGCTTGTGCTTGCAAGCGTGCTTCTGGCCGCCTTTCACAGCATGAACTGGCTGTGGCTCACCGGCATTCTCGGCGCGCATCTGATCCAGGCGTCCTTCACCGGGATCTGCCCCGTGGTGATGACGCTGAAGAAGATGGGGCTCGAGACAAAAGCCGGCTTTGCATAGGCTCCGGGGCGCCGGATTGCGCGGTCTGGCCGCCGCGCTGGCGCTTGGATTGTTCGCAACCGAGGCGCTGCCACAGACGCCGCCGAACGCCTCTCAGATCGCCCGCTATGACGGGCTGTTCAGGGCTGCGCATCAGGGCGATCTGGCCGAGATCGAGCGGCTGATCGCAGCGGGCGCCGATCTGAACATGCGTGATCGCTCGGGCCGGACGCCGGCGCATGTGGCGGCCTTTGCCTCCAACGATGCCGCGTTGACACTGCTTGCCGCCGCCGGCGCGGACATGAACGCGCTCGATGGGCGCGCCTACGATATCGTGACGATCGCGGCCGTCGCCGATGACCCAGCGCTGATGTCGCTGGCCCTGCAGCTTGGAAACCGGCCCGATCTCGTCACCAGCCCCTATGACGGAACCGCGCTGATCGCGGCGGCGCATCTTGGTCATGCCGAGGTGGTCCGCCGCCTGATCGCGGCCGGGGCGCCGCTGGACCATGTCAACAATCTCGGCTGGACCGCGCTGATCGAGGCGGTGATCCTCGGCGATGGCGGCCCGGCGCATATCGAGACGGTGCGCGCCCTCGTTCTGGCCGGGGCCGACCGCGACATTGCCGACCGGCAGGGCATGACGCCGCTGATGCATGCCCGGGCCAACGGCTACGGCGAGATCGCGGCGCTGATTGCGACCCCGCCCGGCTAGGCGCAGCCGCGTCGCCGCGCGCTTCGCAACGGCGTGCCGCGGCCGGCGGCCACACAACCTTTACGATAGTGTTTGCCGGATCGCTACGATCGGAGTGATTCTAGGCGCCGCCCCCGCCGGGCCTGCAAAGGACCGCTTTCACGCCACCGGGGCGTGCAGGTCCGGATCTGGAATGCCAGAGTAATATTTAACGTTTTCAGTAAGTTGATGCTATTCATGCGTTTGCATGTATGAATGTGATGAAAATTCGCGCGGCCCGCCCTGCGGATAAGTCCAATCACGGCTTGAGCGGTTAACCATTCTCTCGCACAATGAGAGTCTGCAAAAAACAAAAAACAGGGAGAGTAAAATGTTCCACTATTCCAAAACCGCCACAAGCGCGGTCGCGGCAGTGGCCTGGTTCGGCCTTGCCGGGATCGCCAGCGCTGGCAGCGCGTCCTGCGACACGCGGGTCAACAACACCATCGCAAAGCTGACCGAATGCGTCACCGTCGAGGGCGTGCGCGCCCACCAGGCGGCGCTTCAGGCCGTTGCCGACGCCAACGGGGGCATCCGCACCTCGGGCACGCCCGGCTATGACCAGTCGGTCGACTACGTGGCCAGCACGCTCGAGGCGGCCGGCTACGACGTCGTGATCCAGCCCTTCACCTTCAACTCGTTCATCGAGCTTGGACCCTCAACGCTGGAACAACTGGCCCCCGGCGCGACGGTCTATGTCGAGGAAGTGGACTTCACGCTGATGAGCCAGACAGATCCCGGCACCGCCACGGGCAACGTGACCGGCGTCGATCTGGCGCTTGGCGATCCTTCATCCTCGACCAGCGGCTGCGAGGCGGGCGATTTCGCGGGCTTCCCGGCGGGCAATATCGCGCTGATGCAGCGCGGCGCCTGCGCGTTCCAGACCAAGGCGGAAAACGCCGCCGCCGCGGGCGCGACCGGTGCGATCATCTTCAACCAGGGCAACACGCCTGATCGTGAAGGGCTGATCAACGGCACGCTCGGCGCCGACAACACCGCCGGCATTCCGGTGGTCTTCGCCACCTTCCCGCGCGGCGTCGAATGGGCCGGCACACCCGGCCTTGTTCTGACGCTGACCACGGATGTCTTCCGCGGCGAAGCACTGGCCTTCAACGTTCTGGCCGAAACCGCGGGCGGGGACGCCGGCAACGTGGTCATGGCCGGGGCGCATCTTGATTCCGTCAACGAAGGCCCCGGCATTCAGGATAACGGATCAGGCTCGGGCGCGATCCTCGAGATCGCCGTGCAGATGGCCAAGGTCAAGCCGCGCAACAAGGTGCGGTTCGCCTGGTGGGGCGCCGAGGAATCGGGGCTTGTCGGGTCCGACTTCTACACCCTTGGCGACGGCTCCGAGGGCAGCGGCCTCAGCGAGCAAGAAGCCGCCAACATCGCGCTCTATCTCAACTTCGACATGATCGGCTCGCCGAACTATGTGCGGTTCATCTACGATGGCGACGGATCGTCCTTCGGCCTTGAAGGCCCCGATGGCTCGGCCCAGATCGAGCGGTTCTTCGAAGACTTCTATGCCGCCCGCGGCCTGGCCTTCGAAAGCACCGAAATCAGCTTCCGCTCCGACTATGCGGGCTTTTTCGATCTCGGCATCCCCTTCGGCGGTCTCTTCACCGGCGCCGAAGGCATCAAGACCGCAGAGCAGGTGGCCATCTATGGCGGCACGGCGGGCGATCAGTACGATCCCTGCTACCACCTTGCCTGCGATACCTTCGATAACATCTCGCTGGAAGTGCTTGATCTCAACTCGGACGCAGCCGCGGCTGCGGTTCTGCAGTACGCGATGAACACCGAGACCATCAACGCGATGCGCGGCAAGGGCAACTTCAAGATCCGCGAGGAACAGGAAAACCTCGGCCGCCGCAAGTACAAGTAAGCATACCGTGTTATGCGCGATCAGGGGCCCTGCGGGGCCCCTTTTCCGTCGGCAAAGCCATGCGATGGACCGGGGCCAAGGCTGGGGCTAGGGTCAAGACGAAGGCTAAGGCCAAGGCCAAGCCCAAGGTTCAGGCTAGGGCCAAGGACAAGGACAAGGACAAGGACAAGGACAAGGACAAGGACAAGGCCTTAGGCTCAGGGCTGCTCTTCAGGCGGGACGAAGCGAAACACCCAGTCTGAATAGCGCTCGGCGTCCTCCAGCTCTTCCAGCCCGGGCGCGAACCCGGCGGTCTTCAAGGGCGTGCCCTCGATTTGCAGGATCACCCCCTCGATGCGGCCCTCGGCGTTCCACGCTTCGGTCCAGCGGGGCGGGCCGGCCTCGATACCGTATAGCCGCCGGATATGCCGGGTGCCGGGTGCGCGCGGATCGTCCAGAAGATCGTCCAGGCTGGCCGGATAGGCCGGGTCTTCCGGCTCGGCGCGCCAGTACGACCCGATCGCGTCGCGATAGGCCATGCCCTCGAACAACAGCTCTGCCTCGCGCGCGCGCTTGGCTTCGGTGCCGGGCGGGATCCAGGTGGTCTGCGCGGCCAGCGCCAGCGCCACAAGCACGATCAAGACCGACACATAGGTGTAGCCGCCCGCGCCCATGCGCTCCCGCACGGTCAGGGCGCGGCGCCTAGTTCTGCCAGCTTTCCACATCGGCGGCATCGCCAGAGCCCCCTTCCAGCCCGTCCGCGCCAAAAGACACGATCTCGAAGCCGCCGCTGCGCCCCGGCGCGCGGTAGACGTAAAGATTGCCCCAGGGATCGGCCGGGATCTCCTTGCGCAGGTAGGGCCCGTTCCAGCCCCCGGCGCCGGGATTGCGGCGCAGCGCGGTCAGCCCCTGCTCGGTGGTGGGATACTGGCCGACATCGATCAGATAGGTATCAAGCGCGGTCGTGAAGCCTTCGATCTGTGCCCGCGCGGCGGTCTGCTTGGCCGGGCTGATCCGCTGGTAAAGGATCGGGCCGACGAACGCCGCCAGAAGCCCGACGATCACCAGCACCACCAGAAGCTCCATCAGGGTGAAGCCGGCCTGCCGGTTGCGCCCGCGGGCGCGCCTTTGCGCTGAATTCGTCACCATGCGCTGTACTCAACCCCATTGGTTCCGACCCCGGCCGCGGTGCTGCGCACATCGCGCAACCCGCCCGCGTCGCGGTCCTCGATCACGGCCCAGCCGGCCTCGTCCCCGGCCACCGGATCGTCGGGAATAAACCGGATGTAGGACATCTCTACAAGCGCCGACAGGTTTTCGGGATAGGCGCCCTTGTCGCCGTAATAGGCATCGATCGCGCGGCGCATCACGGTCAGGTTCTCCGCCAGCGCCGCCTCGCGCGCGCGGGTCAAAGAGCCCGAGATATTGGGCACCGCGACCACCGCCAGCAAGCCGACGATAAACAGGACCAGCACCAGCTCCATCAGCGTGAAGCCGGCCGCGCCGTTCCGGGTCTGCCTGATCCGCCTACCAGTCTGCAATCTCGGTCCCATCCAATGCTGTCTTCTCGCTGCGCGGGCGCAGATCGTACACGTCCGTGCCGTTCCAGACCAGAGCGTCGGGCGGATCGGCATAGCCCAGGATGCGCCAGGCGTCCTGCGGCTCGGCGGCGTCCGGCGCAAAGGGGTTGCGCGGCAATTGCCGCAAGTAGCGCCGCCGCTTGCCCTCGGTGTCCTCGACGCCCTCGACCAGCACCGAAAGCTGCACCGGCCAGCCATCCTCGCTGGTTGCCGGGTCGCCTTCGGCAATCACCTCGGCCTCCCAGTCGGCGTGAAAGCGGTCGATCGCGCTGCGCACATCGCGCAAGGTCTCGCGCAGGGCCACTTCCTTGCGCCGCTGCACCGAGGTCTCGGCCATCGGCACGGTCACCACCGCAAGGATCGACACGATCACCAGGACGACAAGCAGCTCGGCCAGTGTCGCGCCGCGATCGCCCGGCCTACTTGACCGCGATCCGCGATGATCTGAGTTCAAGCCCATCGGGCACCTTCACATTCGGGTTCGATCCGAAATCGGACGAGAAAATCAGGTAGGACAGACCCGGCTTCAGCCCGCGAAACGACACCATCGCGATCTCGCGCACCGCCGCCCCGGCGATGCCGGAATTCAGCGTCAGCTTGATCTCGCCCCGGCTGTTGTCGATCTCGAAGGGCAGGTTCGACGGGGTCGACACCGACACCGCCTCGACCAGATCGGCGCGGAACCGGATCGTCGCCGTGCCGGACACCAGATCGTCGAAACCGGCAGCGGTGATCGTGGTGCCGACGGTTTCCTCCGGCGCAACCTCGTAGGACGAGCGGGCGAAGGCCAGAACCGCGTCCGAGCCCGCCGTCAGCGGCGCATTGGGCGAGGTCGAGCGGCCCAGCCCGGCCAGCGGCGCGGACGGCGCGGTCACGCCCGCCAGCGGCGAGGCGCCCGAGCCCGACAGATCAAGCCGGATGGTCGGCGCGTCGCCGCCGCCGCGCGCCAGGAAATCGCGGGTCCTCTGCAGGCTTACCCGGTCGCCCGAGCCCGAGAAGAACTGCGCCTCGGCGGTCGACGGCACGTCCTTGGCGCGGATGATGCGCGGGGTCAGCGTCAGAAGGATATCGGTGCGCAGGCCCTGCCCATCGCGCGACCGGAAGATCCGCCCCGCCGCCGGGATATCGCCCAGACCTGGCACCGCCTGCCGCGTGTCGCGCTCTTCGTCGCGGATCAGCCCGCCGATCACCGCCGTTTCGCCATCATCCAGCGCCATCCGGGTGCCGACATTGCGGGTGCCGATGGCGAAGGCCGGCTCGTCCGCGGTGCCAAGGTTCTGACCAAGCGAGCTGATCTCCAGCTCCAGGTCCACCACCACCGACCGGTCCAGCTTGATCTCGGGCGTCACGTTCAGCTTGATGCCCACATCGCGGTATTCGAACGTGGTGCGGGTCTGGCCGGTGGCGTCCTGGATGGTCGAGGACCGCAGCGGCACCCGGTCGCCGATATGGATCAGCGCATCCTGCTTGTCCAGCGTGCGGATCCGCGGGCTGGCCAGCGTCTTGGCGTCCACATCCTGCTTGAAGAAGCGGAACGTCGCCGCCGGCAGGCTGAGAACGCTGGCATTGAGCGCGCTCTGCCGGCTCTCCGAGGAATTGAGATCGCCCAGCGTCACGCTTGGCGGCGTCAGCGTGATCTGGCTGCCCAGGTCAAGCCCAAGCTGCTCGCTTTTGGTGCGGTCGATCTGCAGGATCTCGACCTCGATCACCACCTCGGCCGGGGTCCGGTCGTTATTGGCCAGAAGCTGCGCGACCAGCGAAAGCCGCTCGCGGTTTTCCCGCACGGTGATCGAGTTGCCTTCTTCGCTGACGGTCACATTGGCGATCCCAAGCGAGCGCGACACAAGGTCGGCCGCGACCGCGGCATTGATCGATTCCAGGTAGAACGTGCGCACCAGGTAATCCTCGTAGGCGGCCCGCCCTTCCGGCGTATCGGGCGCGATCACGACCGAGTTCTTGCCCAGCCTCCGATAGAACGCCCGGTTGGTTTTCAAAAGCAATTCAAAAGCTTGGGTGAAACTGACATCTTCGGCGAACAGCGTGATCTGCCGGTCCTCGACGCCGGAATCGAAGATCATGTTGACGCCGTAGGCCTGCCCCAGCGCCAGCAGCGCCTCCTTGAAGCCCGCATTGCGGAAATTCACCGTCACCGCCGCGCCGGTGCGCAGCCGGATCGGCTCGACCGTCTGGTCCAGCGCCGCCTCTTCGTTCAGCCGCGCGAAAAGCCGCAGCGCGTCGGCATAGTTGGGGTCGAGCGACAGCGCCTCCTCGACCTTTCCAAGCGCCTGCCCGGTGCGCCCCAGACGCGCGGCGGCGAAAGCCTCGTTATAGACCTGCCGCGCCCTGCGCCGGTCGCGGATCTCTTCGCGCAGCTCGGCCAGAACCACGCTGTCGGGCACCGCCACAAGCCCCTGGCCCACCAGTTGCTCGGCAGTGCCGAAATCGCCCAGATCGGCGCGCCGCCGCGCCTCGCCGGCGAAATAGCCGACCGACCGCTCGGCCACGGCAAGATAGCCGCGCCGTAGATCGGCATCGTCGGGATTGGTCTGCAGCGCTTGTCGGTAGTACTGCACCGCGCCCAGGTAATCGCCGCGCGCAATCAGCTGCTCGGCCGGCGCCGCCACGGGCCGCAGGTCGGACGGCTCGCATGCCGCGACGAAAACCGCCATCAGAGCCAGTGCCAGTCGTTTCATCCATCCACCCCGAGGACCCGAGTCACATTCCGCTCACCCAACGTTAAAACGCCGGTGAGTCCAAGCGCATTATTCTCGATCCGGACCTCGGTACTTGTAATCAAACCAACCGTGTAGCCGGGCAGAACGTCCTGCCCTTGCGTCAATGCCAGCATGTCGCCGTCATGCTCCAGAACGACGATCACGTCCTCGCCGCCCTTCATCAGGCCGAGAAGCTTCATCTTGTCGAAGACCTTGGCGCCCTCGGTGCGCGCCACCCGCATCGGATCGGGCGCGGCGGCCGCCGGCGCGCGCG
>JABDLJ010000020.1 GCA_013003075.1 Paracoccaceae bacterium | reverse complement strand
GGACCAGACCCATGGCCAAACCCAAGAAAACTCCGCGCCCCAAGGCCGAAACGCCCAAAGGGTTCCGTGATTATTTCGGCCGCGAAGTCTCGGAACGCGCCGAGATGCTGAGCACCATTGCCGGGGTGTATCATCACTACGGGTTTGACGCGCTGGAAGCTCTGCGGTGGAAACGGTCGAGGCGCTGGGCAAGTTCCTGCCCGATGTGGATCGCCCGAACGCCGGGGTCTTTGCCTGGGAAGACGATGACGATGGTTGGGTTGCCCTGCGCTATGATCTGACCGCGCCCTTGGCCCGGGTCTATGCCCAGCACCGCAACGATCTGCCCTTGCCCTATCGGCGCTATGCCATGGGGCCGGTCTGGCGCAATGAAAAGCCCGGCCCGGGGCGGTTTCGCCAGTTTTATCAATGCGATGCGGATACAGTCGGCACCGCGAGCGTCGCCGCCGATGCCGAGATTTGCATGATGCTGGCCGACACGCTGGAAGCGGTGGGGATCGAGCGCGGCGACTACGTGGTCCGGATCAACAATCGCAAGGTTCTGAACGGGGTGATGGAGGTTGCGGGCATTCTCGATCCCGCCGATCCCGAGAAATTCGCGCACGAGCGCGGCATCGTTTTGCGCGCCATCGACAAACTGGACCGGCTCGGCGCGGAGGGTGTGCGGGCGCTTCTCGGCGAGGGGCGAACAGACGACAGCGGGGATCGCACTGAAGGGGCAAAGTTGACTGACGCACAGATTGCCGTGGTATCCGGCTATGTGGACTCAATCACATGGGCGCAACAGCAGATCAGAAATGACGCTAGGATCGGGAACAGCGAGGCGATTGAGCAATGGAATCCCTATATTATCAAAAGTATTGAGCGAACCGTCGAAGCGTCCGCGCAGGGTGTTGAGGGAGTGGCTGAACTTCGCCAGATCGCCGGCCTCTGCGCGGCCCAGGGCTATGGACCCGATCGCATTGTCATCGACCCCTCGGTCGTGCGCGGCCTTGGCTATTACACCGGCCCCGTGTTCGAGGCCGAACTGACCTTCGAAATCACTGACGAGAAGGGCCGCCCGCGCCAGTTCGGCAGCGTCGCCGGCGGCGGGCGCTATGACGATCTGGTCAAGCGCTTCACCGGGCAGGCGGTGCCGGCGACCGGCATTTCCATCGGCGTCGACCGGCTTTTGGCGGCGCTTCAGGCCAAGGGACGGATTGCGGCAGACGGCCAGGGGCCTGTCGTCGTCACCGTGATGGACCGGGATCGGATGTCTGACTACCAGGCGATGGCCACAACGCTGCGGCAGGCCGGCATCCGCGCCGAGGTCTACCTGGGCAATCCGAAAAACTTCGGCAACCAGCTTAAATACGCCGACAAGCGCGGCAGCCCGGTCGCGATCATCCAGGGCGAAGACGAAGCGGCGCGCGGCGTGGTGCAGATCAAGGACCTCGTTCTGGGCGCAAAGATCGCCGAGACCGCCACGCTTGAGGAATGGAAAGACCAGCCGGCGCAGTTCGAATGCCCGGTGGACGGGCTTGTCGAAGCGGTGCAAAAGCTGATCGGGCGCGCGTGATGGTCGATGCCGCGGCAATCCGCGCCGAGGCCGGGCGTCTGCGGGCGATATTCGAGGCCGCGGGCGCGCAGCCGGTCGAGGCGGATGTGCTGCAACCGGCCGACACGCTGCTCGATCTATACGGCGAGGATATCCGTGCGCGCGCTTTCGTGACCGACGATCCCTTGCGCGGCGAGATGATCCTGCGGCCCGATTTCACGGTGCCGGTGGTGCAGATGCACCTGGCGTCGGGCGCGGCGTCGGCGCGGTATGTCTATTCGGGCACCGTCTTTCGCCAGCAGCCGGCAGGCTCGGAGCGTACTGCCGAATATGCGCAGGTCGGATATGAGCTTTTCGGCGGCGCCTCCCCGGCCGAAGATGACGCGGCTGTCTTTGCGCTTTTCCTGGATGTCCTGAAGCCCTTTGGGCTGCGCGCGGCGACCGGCGATATCGGGCTCTTGCGGGCCGCTGTGCTTGGGCTTTCGACCAGTAAGGCGCGCAAGGCGGCGCTGCTCCGCCACCTTTGGCGGCCGCGGCGGTTCCGCGCATTGCTGGACAGGTTCGCCGGGCGCACGCCGATCTCTCAGACGCGTCGGGCGATCTTGGCCGAGGCGCAGCCGATCGGTCCGGAGATGACCGAAGTCGGGCTGCGCAGCCGGGCCGAGGTCGAGGCGCGGCTTGAAACGTTGCGCAAGGACGCTGCCGATCCGCCGATCGATCCGGCCGAACTGCAGTTGCTTGAGGATCTGCTGGCGCTGCGCAGCACCTGCGCCGAGGCTCTGGAGCGCCTGGGCGCCCACGCCGGCAAAATGGCCTCGCTGGCGCCGGCTGTGGATCGCTTCGCCGCGCGGCTTGAGGCGTTGCGCGGGCATGGCGTGGCGCCCGAAGAGCTGCTCTTTGAGGCAAGCTATGGGCGCACGACGCTGGAATATTACGACGGGTTCGTCTTCGGCTTTTACGCCGAGGGGCGGGACGATCTGCCGCCGGTCGCCACCGGGGGACGCTACGACGCGCTGACCGATGTGCTGGGGCGCGGGCGCGGCACCGCTGCCGTGGGCGGAGTGATCCGTCCGGGCCTGACGGCCGGGCTGCGGGGCGGGGCATGACACTGAAGCTTGGCATCCCCTCCAAGGGCCGGTTGATGGACAAGACCTTCGACTGGTTCAGGGCCCGCGGCGTGGACATGGGCAATGCCGGCAACGGTCGCGAATACGCGGCCACCAGCGGCGTGGATGGCCTGACAATCGTGCTCTTGTCGGCCAGCGAAATCCCGCGCGAGCTTGGCGCAGGGCGCATTCACCTGGGCGTCACCGGCACTGATGTGGTGCGCGAGAATCTGGCCGGTTGGGAGGCGCGCGTTCGCGAGATTGCACCGCTTGGCTTCGGACAGGCGGACCTGGTGATCGCGGTGCCCAATTTCTGGGTCGATGTCGAGACGTTGGATGATCTGGATGCCGCCGCCGCCGCGTTTCGCCGCCGCCACGGGCACCGGTTGCGGATTGCCACTAAGTATCACCACCTGGTGCGCGAATTCCTGCGCCGTGAGGGTGTCGGCGACTACCAGCTTGTCGACAGCCAGGGCGCGACCGAGGGCACGGTGCGCAACCTGACGGCCGAGGCGGTGGCCGATATCACATCGACGGGCGACACGCTGCGTGCCAATCACCTGCGGCCGCTGGCCGATGGGTTGGTACTGCAGTCTCAGGCGACGCTCTTTCGGTCCCGGGCGGCCGATTTCGGCCCGGCAGGCCCGGCGCTGGCGGCGCTATCGGCACGCCTCGGCATTCAGCTTTGACGGCACTGCCTCGCACAGCGCGCCGATCATCTTGCCGGCCATTTCCTGAGCCTCGGCGCTCTCGTCGGCGCTGAGCCGATCGGCCATGCGCTGGTTGCGAAGGCTGTCGAACTGCGCGTCCAGCCGGACCGCGACAAGATAGAAGGCGACGCCCTCGATCAGCCCATCGCGGCTGCCCTGCCGGAAGCCGTTCTCTGCCAGAAGCGCATGCGCCTGTGCGCTGCCGCCAAGCGCGGCAAGAAAGAGATTGGGCAGCGCCTGATCATAGCGCTCGCGGACCCAGAAATGGACGCCCAGTTTCTCAAGCGCACCCGTATCACCGCGTGCCGCGCGGCGCACCAGATCGCGGTCGGGCTCCTGGCGGTTGCCGTCATCGAGCGTGCTTGGAGGCGGGATGACGGCAATTCGCTGGTCTGCGCCCGGATCGGCCGGCCTCAGGCCCGGCGCCGTGTCCCGCAATGCGCTCTCAGCCGCGCGTTGATCGCGCTCGGCCGACCGCTTGGCCCATGCCGGTAGGTTAGAGCGCATCTGAAGGTAGCGATCTGCGGCAAAGACCAGCACCGCCAGTGCCGCCACGGCCCAGAGAAGCCGGACCGACACCGCGTCACCGCACGCCGATCTCGGCGAGGGCGGCGACAAGCTGGGGCGGCAGGTCTTCGTGGCCCTTGGCGCGCTTGCCCAGATCGCGGGGCGCGTCCGCGACAGGCAGGTATCGCCAGCCCTGGAACGGGCGGCGCGGCGCGGCTTCGGTGCGAACGAGCTTTGGGTCAAGCACGATGCCGCACCGGGCAATCCCGTCGCTGCCGCGTACCTCGTCAAGTCGCACGATGCGCTGGCGGCAAAGGATCACGCCCTTGATCACCCAGAAGATAGACCCGCCGTTCAGGATCTCGGGCTCGCGGCGCGGCCACATCCGTGTGACATGGCGCGGCAGACCGTCCGGACCCTTGGCGCGGGCCGAGCTTTGCCAGCTTTGCAGGCCTTCAACGCTTTGCGTCCCGACGCTCAGTTTCAGAAGGTGAACGGTCTTATCCACAGAGTAATCCCCAGGCTTTGGCGCGATATCCCCAGAGTCGCCCACAGGCAACACCAGTGATTGTAGACCGTGTGGTCGCGCCTGCAAGGTGTTGTGGACACCCTGCCGCATGCGGTACGCTGCCAGCCTGCCTTAGCAATGGAATCACTTGCCATGACCCGTTTCGCTGCGCCGATCGCCGAAGCCATCTGGGATATGAAATACCGCTTCAAGGACGCCGACGGCGCGCCGGTCGATGCCACGGTCGAGGACACATGGCGGCGCATCGCGCGGACCTTGGCGGCGGGCGAGAAAACTCCGGATGCGTGGGAGGACAAGTTCTACGCCGCATTGGAGGACTTCAAGTTCCTGCCCGCAGGGCGGATCGTGGCGGGGGCGGGCACCGCGCGCTCGGTGACCTTGTTCAACTGCTTTGTGATGGGCACCATCCCCGACAGCATGAGCGGTATTTTCGAGATGCTGAAAGAGGCCGCGCTGACCATGCAGCAGGGCGGCGGCATCGGCTATGATTTCAGCACCATCCGGCCCAAGGGCGCCGACGTGAAAGGCGTGGCCGCCGATGCGTCGGGGCCGTTGTCATTCATGGATGTGTGGGACGCCATGTGCCGCACGATCATGTCCGCCGGCAGCCGCCGCGGCGCGATGATGGCGACCATGCGCTGCGATCACCCCGATATCGAGGATTTCGTCACCGCCAAAGCCGATCCGGCGCGGCTGCGCAATTTCAATGTCTCGGTGCTGGTCACCGATCCCTTCATGGCGGCGGTCAAGGCGGACGGGCCGTGGGAGCTGGTGTTCGAGGGCCAGGTCTACAAAACGGTGAACGCGCGCGATCTGTGGAACAGGATCATGCAGTCCACCTTTGACTACGCCGAACCGGGCGTGATCTTCATCGATCGGATCAACGCGATGAACAACCTGTCCTATTGCGAGACCATCGCGGCCACCAATCCCTGCGGCGAGCAGCCGCTGCCGCCCTATGGCGCCTGCCTTCTGGGCTCGGTCAACCTGGCCCGGCTGGTCAGCGCGCCGTTTGAAGACGGCGCAAAGCTGGATTTGGGTGCGCTGGACGATCTGGTGCGCCTTGCCGTGCGGATGATGGACAATGTCGTCGATGCCTCGCGCTTTCCGCTGCCGCAGCAGGCCGAGGAGGCACAAAACAAGCGCCGGATCGGGCTTGGGGTGACCGGGCTTGCCGATGCGCTTTTGATGCTGGGGCTGCGCTATGGCAGCGAAGCGGCGGCAGCGCAGACCGAGGCGTGGATGAAGGCCATAGCGCGGGCCGCCTATCTGGCGAGCACGGAGCTTGCCGCGGAAAAGGGCGCCTTCCCGCTATTCGAGAAGGAGAAGTACCTGGCCAGCGGCGCGCTGACGCATATGGACGACGATTTGCGCGCCGCGATCGCGGAAAACGGCATTCGCAACGCGCTTTTGACGTCGATCGCGCCGACGGGCACGATCTCGCTTTACGCCGGCAACGTATCGTCGGGGATCGAGCCGGTCTTCGCCTATGCCTATACCCGCAAGGTTCTGCAGAAGGACGGCACCCGCACCGAGGAAGAAGTGGTCGATTACGCCGTCCAGATGTGGCGCGAAAAGTTCGGCGACGCAGATCTGCCCGACTACTTCGTGAACGCCCAGACGCTGGCGCCGCTCGATCACGTGCGGATGCAGGCAGCGGCGCAGAAATGGGTCGACAGCTCTATCTCCAAGACGATCAACTGCCCCGAAGATATCTCGTTCGAGGCGTTCAAGGATGTCTACCTGGAAGCCTACGAAACGGGATGCAAGGGTTGCACCACGTATCGGCCCAACGCGGTCACCGGATCTGTGCTGAGCGTGGCCGATGACAAGCCCGCGGACACGCCGGCGGCAGAGACGCCTGCTCCTGACAGCATCGCGGGGCGGATCGAGCTTGCCTCGGCGGCGGTCGGCATCACCGACATCCCGACACTGGCCGAGCGCGCCGGGGTCGAGCCGGACGTGATCGCCTCGTGGGACGACGGCGCCAAGCCGACCAACCGCGATGCGCGCGCGATTGCCGATGTGCTGGGTGTCACTCCGCGGTGGCTCTTGTTCGCCGAGGGGCAGGCTCCTGCGGCGCCTGAGGTCATCGCCACAACGCCCGCCGTGCCGAACCAGCCGCATGGCGATGTGGTCTATATCTCCGAGCCGCTCGACCGGCCGCAGGCGCTGGAGGGCAGCACCTACAAGCTGAAATGGCCCGACAGCGAGCATGCGATCTACATCACGATCAACGATCTGGTGGTAAGCGGGCACCGGCGCCCCTTCGAGGTGTTCATCAATTCAAAGAACATGGAGCACTTCGCCTGGACCGTTGCGCTGACGCGGATGATCTCGGCGGTGTTCCGGCGCGGCGGCGATGTGTCTTTCGTGGTGGAAGAGCTGAAGGCCGTGTTCGATCCGCGTGGCGGCGCCTGGATGAAGGGCAAGTATGTCCCCTCGATCCTTGCGGCCATCGGCGGCGTGATCGAGCGGCATATGATCTCTATCGGCTTCATCGAGGGAGAGGGGATGGGGCTGAAATCCGATCCGCAGGCAGAGGTGGTGAATTTTGGCGCGCCGCGCGGGCCGGCCTGCCCCAGTTGCGGGCAGTACGATATGCGGATGATCGAAGGCTGCATGACCTGCGCCAGTTGCGGCCACTCCAAATGCGGCTAGCCGGAGGCTGGCCGCCGCCGGGGCCGGATCATTCGGGCAAGCGGCCTGAAATCGGGCCGCGGGCCGTCGCCTGAACGCAATAGCGCTGGACAGGGCCGCGCTTCGTGCTTTGACTGGCGGCATGTTCGATGGTTTCAAACGCTTTCGCCAGGCAACCTCAGGGGCCGAGATCGCCGGCGTGACCGGCGGCGCGGGCCCGCCGCTTCTGTTGCTGCACGGCTATCCCCAGACCCATGCGATGTGGCACAAGGTGGCCCCGGCGCTGGCGCAGCGTTTCACCGTGGTGGCGGCCGATCTGCGGGGCTATGGGGCGTCGTCCAAACCGCCCTCGGACGCCGATCACGCGCCCTATTCCAAGCGGGCGATGGCGCAGGACATGATCGAGGTGATGGCTGCGCTCGGCCACGAACGCTTCGGCGTTTGCGGACATGATCGGGGCGGCCGTGTCGCGCACCGGATGGCGCTTGATCATGCGGCTGCGGTGCGGCGGCTGGCCGTTCTCGATATCGCGCCGACGCGCGAGATGTATCGCGGCACGACAGAGGCGTTCGCGCGGGCCTATTGGCACTGGTTCTGGCTGACGCTGCCCGCGCCAGAGCCGGAGCGCATGATCGGCGCCGACCCCGAGGCTTTTCTTACCTACAAGATGGGCCATGCCTCGGCCGGACTTGCGCCTTTTACGCCCGCGGCCTGGGCGGCCTACCTTGACGCGTTCGGCGATCCCGAAACGGTGCATGCGATGTGCGAGGACTACCGCGCCGCGGCAAGCATCGACATCGCGCATGACGAGGCCGATGGCGGACGCAAGGTGGCTGCGCCGCTTCTTGCGATCTGGGGTCGCGACGGTGTCATCGAGCGGTGTTTCGATTGCATGGCGCTGTGGAAAGAGCGGGCGATGGACGTCCGCGGCATGGCGATTGGCGGCGGGCATTATCTGGCCGAGGAATGCCCCGACGCCTTGCTGCCGCACCTGGTTGCGTTCTTTTCGGAGCCATCGCAATGAGCCGGGCCGGGCAGGCAGCGCCGCCCGAAACCGGCGACGCGCAGACCGCGATCGTGATCGGGGCCGGGATCGTCGGCGTCTCGACCGCGCTTTGGTTGCAGCGAGCCGGGCATCAGGTGACGCTGGTTGACCGCGAAGGGCCGGCGGCCGGTGCGTCTTATGGCAATGCGGGGGTCCTGGCCTCGGGATCCGTGATCCCTGTGACCACGCCGGGGCTTTTGGGGCGCGCGCCGAAGATGCTGCTTGATCCGCGCCAGCCGCTGTTTCTGCGTTGGAGCTATCTGCCGAGGCTCCTGCCGTTTCTGCGCCGGTATCTCGCCCATTCAAATATCGGTGCGGTCGACCGGATATCGGAAGGGCTGCATCTTCTGCTTCACGATGCCTACGACCAGCACGCGGCACTGGCCAAGGGCACGCCGGCTGAAGCGTATCTGACCGCCGACGATTACATCTTCGGCTATGCCGGCAAGGCCGGTTTCGAAGCCGATCGCTTTGCGTGGGACCGGCGGCGCGCGCTTGGCGTGCCGTTTTCCGAGATCGATGCCGCGGCGCTGGCCGAGTTGGAGCCGGATCTGAAAGGCTGTTTCGGCTACGCGGTGCGCTGCCCCAACCACGGGCGCATCACCGACCCCGGAGCCTATGTCACTGCCCTGGCAGGGGCCTTCGAGGCAGCCGGCGGGCACCTCAAACGGGCCGAGATCCGCGACTTCGAGATCACCGGCGAGCGCTGCACCGGCGTTGTGACGGACGCGGGCACGCTGCGCGCCGATACCTATGCCCTGACGCTTGGCGCCTGGAGCGGACCCTTGGCGCGCCGGCTGGGGATCACGGTACCGCTCGAATCCGAACGCGGCTATCACATTGAATTCGGGAACCCTTCTGTGCATCTGAAGACCACGGTCATGGTCGCGTCCGGCAAATTCGTGCTCAATTCCATGAATGGCAGGCTGCGCTGCGCCGGCGTTCTGGAGTTCGGCGGCCTTGATGCGCCGGCCTCGAGGGCGCCGTTCCGGCTTTTGCGCCGCCAGGTTGCGGACTTGTTTCCACGACTGACATATGGTCGCATCGACGAATGGATGGGGCACAGACCGGCAACCGCCGATTCTCTGCCCGTGATCGGGCCCAGTCCGCGGGCAAAGAATGTCTACCTGGGCTATGGTCACCACCATGTCGGGCTGACTGGCGGCCCGAAAACCGGGCGATGGCTGGCGCGGATAATGTCAGGTCATGCCCCGAACGATAACCTGGCGGCCTTCGCGCCGGACAGGCAGACCTGGAAGAACCCTGGCGCAACAGAGAGGAATTGAAAATGACTTTTACGAGAACGCTCCTTGTAACATCCGTCGCGGCGATTGCACTTGGCACCGCTGCTTCCGCCGAAAGCTGGGATATGCCGATGGCTTATCCGGCCAACAACTATCACACTGAAAATGCTCAGATTTTCGTGGATGCGGTGCGGGAATGCACCGGCGGAGAGCTGGACATCACGATCCACGCTGGGGGTTCGCTTTTCAAGGGCGGCGAAATCAAGCGCGCCGTCCAACTGGGCGAGGCACAGATCGGCGAGCGGCTCTTGTCGGCCCATGCCAACGAGAACGCGGTCTTCGGATACGACTCGGTGCCCTTCCTTGCGACCTCGTTCGAAGCCTCCGATGCCCTGCGCGACGCGGCGCGCCCGACATTGAACAAGGTCCTGAACGATCAGAACATGACGCTGCTCTACTCGGTGCCGTGGCCGCCGCAGGGGATGTAATTCGCACAGGAAGTGACCAGCACCGAAGACATCGCCGGGGTCAAGTTCCGCGCCTATAACGCCGCGACTGCGCGGGTGGCCGAGCTTGCCGGGATGGTGCCCACCCAGATCGAGGCGGCCGAGTTGAAGCAGGCGCTGGCCACAGGGGTCGTCAGCTCGTTCATCTCATCCGGCTCCACCGGCGTGGACGAAAAGGTATGGGAGGACCTGACGCATTTCTACGATGCCAAGGCCTGGCTGCCGCGCAATTCGATCTTCGTGAACAACGACGCCTTTAGCGCTCTGTCGGACGAGGCCAAGACCTGCCTGACGACCGAAGCGGCCGCCGCCGAGGCGCGCGGCTCTGCCAGGGCGGCGGAACTTGCCGGGGGGTTCCTCAAGACACTCGCCGACAATGGGATGAGCGTGACCGAGCCTTCGGGCGCACTGGCAGACGACCTGTCCGCAATCGGCGCCACGATGACGGCCGAGTGGCTTGATAACGCGGGCGATGATGGCGCCGCAATCGTGGATGCCTTCAAGATGAAATAGGTGCCAGCGGGCCGCCGCGCTTATCTGCGGCGGCCCGCATACACAAGGCCTGCAAAGCCGGGACAACCAGCACCCAGGGGGACATCACATGCGTGCAGTTCTCGACCGGATATATCTTTATTCGGGCTATGCCGCTGCGCTGGCCCTGCTGGCGATCCTGGGCCTTGTCACCGCCCAGATGGTCGCGCGCTGGTCCGGCCTGCTGCTGAGAGGCGGCGCGAACTATGCCGGCTACGCCATGGCGACCACCTCGTTCCTGGCGCTCGCCTACACGTTCAACCACAACGCCCATATCCGGGTCGGGCTCTTTGTGGGCAAGGCCGGGCGCTGGCGCCGCGCGGTCGAGATCTGGTGCTATACACTGGCCACCCTGGCTACGGTTTTTCTGGCCTACAACGCCGTCAAGGCGACACGGTTTTCGGCCAAGATCAACGACATAAGCCAGGGACAGGACGCCACGCCGCTGTGGATCCCGCAGACCTTCATGGCCATCGGCGCAGTGATTTTCGCCATCGCGCTGGTCGATCACCTGACGCGGCTGGTTCTGACTGATTACCAGGGGGTCGATCCCATCGAGGTCGGCTGGCCGGATCAGGCGCTGGCCTCGCGGCCGGCCCGGCTGGTCTTCCTCGGCGCCTTTCTTTTGCTGGTCTACGCCGCGGCGCAGACGATGACCGGGTTCGACCGTGACGCGATTGCACTGAAGATCGGCATCTTCCTGTTTGTTCTGTTCTTCCTGCTGGGCTCTGGCCTTTGGGTAGGCCTCGCGCTGATGGGTGTCGCCTATATCGGGATGATCGGCTTCACGACGCGCAACCCGGGCAACGCGATGATCATCACGGTCTGGACCGGGGCCAGCAGCTGGACTCTGACCGCGCTGCCGCTCTTCATCTGGATGGGAGAGATCCTGTATCGCACCCGCCTGTCGGAGGACATGTTCAAGGGACTGGCGCCTTGGCTGGGCCGCATTCCGGGCGGGCTGTTGCACACCAATGTCGTGGGCTGCACGGTGTTCGCGGCGGTCTCGGGCTCTTCGGCGGCGACGCTGACCACGGTGGGAAAGATGTCGATCCCCGAGTTGCGCGCGCGCGGATATCCCGAATTCATGACGATCGGCACGCTGGCCGGGGCGGCCACGCTGGGGCTGATGATCCCGCCATCGCTGACGCTGATCGTTTATGGCGTGACGGTGAAGGAAAGCATCACCAAGCTCTTCATGGCAGGGGTTCTGCCGGGGCTCGTGCTGGCGGGCATGTTCATGCTTTATATCGTCGCGTGGTACTTTCTGAAGCCGTCCGAGCGGCCCGAGCCAGAGCCGCGCCTGGGCTTCATGCATGCGCTGCGCAACTCCACGCTTCTGATCCCGGTCATCGCGTTGGTGCTGCTGGTGATCGGGTCGATGTATACCGGCTATGCAACGGCAACCGAGGCGGCCGCGTTCGGCGTGATCGGTGCGCTGCTGCTGGCGGCGCTTCAGGGCTCGCTCACAGTCGGTACGTTTACCGAAAGCCTTCTGGGCGCCACGCGGACCTCGGCGATGATCGCGCTGATCCTGATGGGAGCGGGCTCTTTGTCGCTTTCGATGGGCTTTACCGGGCTGCCGCGGGCGCTGGCAGAGTGGATCGCGACGATGAACCTGTCGCCCGTGGCGCTGATCGCGGCGCTGACCGTGTTCTACATCATCATCGGGATGTTTCTCGACGGGATATCGGCGGTGGTGCTGACAATGGCCATCATCGAGCCGATGATCCGCGGCGCCGGGATCGACTTGATCTGGTTCGGCATCTTCATCGTCGTGGTGGTAGAAATGGCGCAGATCACCCCGCCGATCGGGTTCAATCTATTCGTGCTGCAGGGCATGACCAAGCACGACATCACCTATATCTCGAAGACCGCCGTGCCGATGTTCCTGATCATGGTGGTGATGGTCGCCATTCTGGTGGCCTTCCCATGGCTTGCGACCTGGCTGCCCGAGCAACTTTTGCAGCGGCCATGAGCCTGCGGCCCCGAAACGGTCATTCGCGGTGACCGGGTTCATCGGCGTCCTGTCGCTCGACACCCGGTTCGAGCGCATTTCCGGCGATGCCGGCAATCCCGAAAGCTATCCTATCCCGGCGCGCGTGGCGGTGGTGGCCGATGCCGGGCCACCGCAGATCGTCAGCCCAGGCCGGCCAGCGCCGGATCTGGTGCGCGCGTTTTGCGATGCAGCGCAAGAGCTTGAGAAGGACGGCGCCGTGGCGCTGGTGTCCACCTGCGGCTTTCTGGGCGCGGTGCAGGACGAGATTGCCCGTGCGGTCTCGGTCCCGGTGATGGTGTCGGCGGTGGCGCTCTTGCCCGTGGTAAAGGCGCTGCATGGCGGCCGCCCCGTGGGCATTCTGACCGCGTCGCGGGCCAGCCTTGAAGGGGCGCCCTGGTTCAAGCGACTGGCCGGCGCTGAGGACGCGGCAGTTGCCGGCATGGAGGATTGCCCGGCATTCGCCGAAAGCTTCCTTGCGCCGAAGCAAAAGCAATGCGCGGCGCTCGACAGAAAGGCGGTCGAGGCGGCGGTTCTGGCCAAGTCGCTTGCGCTGGTGCAGCACATGCCGCAGATCGGGTGCCTGCTTCTGGAATGCGGGAACTTGCCGCCCTTTGCCCCCGCTATCGCTGCCACGACCGGGCGGCGGGTCTATTCGATCCTTGACGGTGCGCGGCTGATCGCGCCGGGCTGACGCGGCCTACTCTCCACGGGGAAAGCGTTTGGTCTCTTCCAGCGTGTTGAGATCCATGTGGTTGCGCATGTAGCGCTCGGACGCATCGCGGAGAGGCTGATAGTCCCAGGGGTAATAGTCGCCGCTGCGCAGCGCCTGGTAGACGACCCAGCGGCGGGCCTGGCTTTCGCGCACTTCGGCGTCATAGGCGGCCAGATCCCAGCGGGCTTCGGATTTGCAGCGCAGCGCCGTCAGCGTGCCGTCATGGACCGGATCGCCCGCGAGGTTGCGGCGCTCTGCCGGATCGGCGTCCATATCGAAGAGCTGTTCGGGGTCGAGCGCGCAGCGGGTATATTTCCACTTGCCATAGCGCAGGCAAACAAGTGGAGCGTTGCTGCCCTCGGCGGCGTATTCCATTGCCACCGGGCTTGTGCGCTCGCCGCCCCTCGCGAGGGCCAGCAGGCTTTCGCCATCGGTCCAGGGCATGACCTCTTCCATCGATATTTCAGCCAGATCGCAGAGCGTTGGCGTCACGTCGATGGTCGAGACCGGCGCGGGCACGAGGCGCGGCGCGAGGCCCGGCGCGCTGATCATCAGCGGCACGCGCGCCGAGCCTTCGAAGAAGTTCATCTTGAACCAGAGCCCGCGCTCACCAAGCATGTCGCCGTGATCGGAGACAAAGACGATGATCGCCTCCTGCCGCGAGGCGTCCAGCGCGGACAGGATCTCGCCGATCTTGTGGTCGAGATAGCTGATATTGGCGAAATAGCCGCGGCGGGCGCGGGCGATGTGATCCTCGGTGATCTCGAAGGAGCTGTGGTCGCAACTGTCGAGCAGGCGCTGGGCGTGCGGATCCTGGTCCTCGTAGCCGATCGCCGCGCCCGGCGGCATCAGGTGGGCGCAATTCTCGTAGAGGTCCCAATGCTTCCGGCGCGCTACGTAGGGGTCGTGCGGGTGCGTGAAGCTGACCGTCAGCGCCCAGGGGCGATCATCGCCGCTGCGTGACAGATCGTAGATCTTCTGAACTGCCTTGTGGGCGACATCGTCATCGTATTCGAGCTGGTTGGTGATCTCTGCCACGCCCGCGCCGGTGACGCTGCCAAGGTTGTGATACCACCAGTCGATCCGCCCGCCCGGTTTGCGGTAGTCCGGCGTCCAGCCGAAATCGGCCGGGTAGATATCGGTTGTCAGCCGCTCTTCGAAGCCGTGAAGCTGGTCGGGACCGACGAAATGCATCTTGCCTGAAAGGCAGGTCTGGTAACCCGCCCGGCGCAAATGGTGGGCATAGGTCGGGATGCTGGAGGCGAACTCGGCGGCATTGTCGTAGACGCCCGTGCGGCGCGGAAGCTGGCCGGACATGAAGCTGGCGCGGCCCGGCGCACATAGCGGCGAGCCGGTATAGGCGCTGGCAAAGCGCACCGAGCGGGCGGCCAGGGCTGTCAGGTTGGGCGCGTGCAGCCAGTCCGCCGGGCCATCGGGGAACAATGTCCCGTTGAGTTGATCGACCATCAGGATAAGGATGTTGGGGCGGTCGGGCATGTCCGGCTCCGTGCGCAGCGAGGGTGAGGGCCATGAGAACGGTTTCCAGGTTTCCGCACAAGGTGATTGAGACGCCCGATATGGAAATCCGGCTCTCGGACGGTTGCCGGCTCTCGGCGCGGGTGTGGATGCCACAAGACGCGCAGCAGCACCCGGTGCCGGCGATCCTTGAGTATCTGCCCTATCGCAAGCGCGACGGAACCGCCGTGCGCGATGCGCTGACCCATCCCTATTTCGCCGGTCACGGCTATGCCTGCCTGCGCGTCGATATGCGTGGCAATGGCGACAGCGAGGGGGTGATGGAGGATGAATACACCGCACAAGAGCTGGCCGACGCCTGCGAGGTGATCTCCTGGATTGCCGAGCAGGACTGGTGCAGCGGCCGCGTGGGGATGATGGGGATCAGCTGGGGCGGCTTCAACGGCCTTCAGGTCGCCGCGCTTCAGCCCGAGCCGCTGAAGGCGGTGATATCGCTCTGCTCGACCGTGGATCGCTATGCCGACGACATCCATTACAAGGGTGGCTGCCTGCTGAACGAAAACCTCGGGTGGGGCGCGACGATGTGGGCGTATTCCAGCCGCCCGCCCGACCCGGCACTGCGCGAGAACTGGCGCGCGATGTGGCTGGAACGGCTGGAGGCAGAGCCGTTCCAGCCCTCGGTCTGGCTGCGCCATCAGCTGCGAAACGCCTATTGGCGGCATGGCTCGGTTTGCGAGAATTACAGCGCGATCAAGGCCCGCGTTCTGGCGATTGGCGGCTGGGGTGACGCCTACAAGAACGCGGTGCCCGCCCTTGTGGCCGGCGCCGCGGCGCATGGCATCGTGGGGCCCTGGGTTCACAAGTATCCCCATTTCGCGGCTCCGGAGCCCCGGATCGGGTTTCTGCAAGAGGCGCTGCGCTGGTGGGACAAGTGGCTGAAGGACGCGCCAACCGAAGCCGGCGCCGATCCGACCTATCGCGCCTACCTGATGGACGGGGTGCGCCCTGCGTCGTGGTACGACCACCGGCCGGGCCGATGGGTGGCGCTTGAGGCGGTGCCGGCGGCGGCGGACGGCGTGACGCTGGACTTCGGAGCGGGCACGCTGGGCGAGGCACAGCCGTTCGAGACGCCGATCGCTTCACCGCAGCATTGCGGCATGGCGGCCGGTGAGTTCTGCGCGATCTGGCTGGGCCCGGAGATGCCCGGCGATCAGCGCGGCGATGACGTCCTGTCGGCCTGCTTTGACAGCGCGCCGATGCCTCGGGCCGCCATTGTCGGCGCGCCGGTGGTTCGGCTTCGCCTGGCGTCCGACACGCCGGTGGCGCAGGTTGCCGTGCGGCTGTGCCATGTGCACCCCGATGGCGCTTCGACGCGGATCACATGGGGCGTCTTGAACCTCACCCATCTGGCAGGGCACGAGCGCAGCGAGCCGCTGGAGCCCGGCCGCGTGTTCGAGGCAAAGCTGACGCTCGATCATATCGCCTACCTGCTGCCGCAGGGCCACCGTCTGCGCGTTGCGGTCTCGTCCGCCTACTGGCCGATGATCTGGCCCAGCCCCGAGCCCGTAACGCTGACCCTGACGGGCGGCTCGCTATCGCTGCCCCTGTTGCCGCAAGACGCAAGCGACTGGAGCTTTGAGGGCGCCGAAGCCGCGCCTGCGTTGCAGCAGCGCGAGATCCGGCCGCCGGGTCATGTCCGGCGCACCGAGATCGACCAGCAGACCGGGCTCGTCAGCCTGATTGTCGAAGATGATTTCGGTCTGGCGGAAAACCTGGAGCATGGGCTGATATCGGGCTCGGTTGCGCGCGAGCGCTGGGATATTCACCCCGGCGACCCCCTGTCGGCCCGCGGCCGCTGCCACTGGACCGAAGAGTTGGCGCGGGAGGGTTGGTGCGTGCGCACCGAGACGACATCGCAGATGTGGTCCGATGCCACCCATTTCCATCTGCGCGCGCGTCTTGAAGCCTATGACGGCGACGCGTTGATATACGCCCGAGATGTCGAGGATACCATTCCAAGACAGGGCATTTGATGCGCGGAACTCCCGCAAAGAAAGCGATAGCCGATCAGATTTTGGCGGGCTAAGCTGGCCACAATCAAAAAATCCAAAAGACAGGGAGACGAAAAGATGAATGATGAGCTCAAGTACCTCTTGAAGCACACAGCGCAACGCAAGCACAGCCGCCGCGCTTTCATGGGCCGCGCCGCCGCGCTGGGTATCGGCGCCGGGCTTGCCAACACGATGCTGGCCAGTGCCGTTCGCGCCGAAGGGCCGGTCAAGGGCGGTACGTTGAAGATGGGGATCGGCGGGGGCCAGAGCACGGACAGCCTCGATCCCGGCCTCGCCACCAACCCCGCGACATTCAACCTGCTGCACAGCTTTGGCGAAACCCTTGTCGAGGTGGAGGCCGACGGCGGACTTGCAATGCGCGTTGCGGAAGCGGTGGAAAGCTCGGCCGATGCCATGACCTGGATGTTCCAGATCCGCAAGGGCGTAGAGTTTCACGACGGCAAGACCCTGACGCCGGACGATGTTCTGGCGACGCTGCAGCGCCATTCGAACGAAGAATCGCAGTCGGGCGCGCTGGGCATCATGGAAGGCATCGAAGCGATGAGGGTCGACGGCGATTACGTTGCCGTTACACTGAATACGCCCAATGCTGACTTGCCATACCTGATGGCGGACTATCACCTGATGATACAGCCCGGGGGCGGAATGGACGATCCCGATGCGGGCATCGGCGCAGGTGCGTACAAGGTTCTGCAAAACGAGGCAGGCGTCCGCTATACGCTTGAAAAACATGCCAATTACTGGGACGATAGCCGCGGTCACTATGACGGTGTCGAGCTTCTAGTGATCAACGATGCGACCGCGCGCATGGCGGCTGCGCAGTCGGGCCAGGTCCATATGGCGAACCGGGTTGACCCGAAGGTGGCCCGCTTGCTCGATCGCGCTCCGGGCCTGTCGGTCAAGAACGTCTCGGGGCGTGGCCACTACGTCTTCATCATGCACTGCAACACGGCGCCTTTCGACAACAACGACCTGCGACTGGCGCTAAAATATGCGATCGACCGTGATGAATTGGTGGACAAGATCCTTCAGGGCTATGGCTCGATCGGCAATGACATCCCGATCAACTCGGCCTATCCGCTATTCAGCGACCACATTGAACAGCGGGCTTATGATCCCGACAAGGCCGCTGAGCACTACAGGAAGTCGGGCCACGACGGCAGCCCGATCATCATGCGGGTGGCCGATGGCGCCTTCCCGGGTGCGGTGGATGCGGCGGCGCTGTTTCAGCAGACAGCCACCGCGGCCGGTATCCCGCTTGAAATCAAGCGCGAACCCAATGATGGCTACTGGTCTGAGGTCTGGAACGTGCAGCCCTTCTGTGCCTCCTACTGGGGCGGACGCCCGGTGCAGGACCAGATGTATTCCACCGCTTACCTCTCGACGGCGGATTGGAACGACACCCGCTTCTTCAACGATCAGTTCGACAACCTTGTGTTGTCGGCGAGGGCGGAACTGGACACCGCAAAGCGCAAGGGCATCTACGCAGAAGCCGCATCCCTGCTGCACAACGAGGGTGGCCTGATCTGCCCGATGTTCAACGACTTCGTCGAGGCCGTCTCTGACGACGTGCAAGGCTGGGAAGCGAATGGCGGCCACGAGATGATGGCGGGCACCGCAATGACCAAGACCTGGATCGCATAGGTACAAGCGCGTGCATCCTGTCTTAAGACTTCTGGCCCAGCGGATCGCGCTGGGCCTCGTCCTGCTTTTTGCCGCCTCGATCCTGATTTTCTCGGGAACCGAGATCCTGCCCGGAGATGTCGCACAATCGATTCTGGGGCAGGGGGCGACGCCCGTCGCTCTGGCCAACCTGCGCGAAGAACTTGGGCTGAATGAGCCGGCCATCAGCCGTTATTTCGCCTGGCTTGGCGGCGCGCTTCAGGGTGATCTTGGCACGGCGCTGACCAACGGCCAGGACATCGCGACATCGATGGGCCAGCGTCTTGGGAACACGCTGTTCCTGGCGTTCTGGGCGGCGATCGTTTCGGTGCCGCTTGCGATCCTCTTGGGCCTCATCGCCGTGCGCTACCAGGGCAGGTGGCCCGACAAGGTGGTCTCCGGCGCGACACTCGCTACGGTATCGGTGCCGGAGTTTCTTCTGGGCTACATTGTCATGTTCATCCTGGCGGTGCAGTGGCGGGTCTTCCCGTCGGTCTCGACCATCTACGACAGCATGAGCCTGGGCGAGAAGTTGCAGGCGATCGCGCTTCCGGTCATCGTGCTGGTGCTGGTCGTCCTGGGGCACATGATGCGGATGACGCGGGCGGCGATCCTGAACGTCATGCAGTCGGCCTATATCGAAACCGCCGAGTTGAAGGGGCTGCGACCCTTTCTCATCATCGCGCGGCATGCCTTTCCGAACGCCATCTCTCCGGTCGTCAACGTGGTGATGCTGAACCTGGCCTACCTTGTGGTGGGTGTCGTCGTCGTCGAGGTGGTCTTCGTCTATCCCGGCATGGGGCAATACCTTGTCGATCATGTCTCTAAACGCGATGTGCCTGTGGTGCAGGCCTGCGGGCTTGTCTTCGCGGCGGTCTATATCGGGCTGAACATGCTTGCGGATGTCATCTCGATCCTCGCCAACCCGCGGCTGAGGCATCCCAAATGATGCGCATTCCTCTATCCGCGCTCATCGGACTCTTTTTCACCGCGGTCTATTTCCTCGTGGCGATCTTCGCCGACTGGATCGCGCCCTATGGCATGGCCGAAGTCGCCGGAGACGTCTGGGAGCCCGCCTCGTCGGAATTCTGGCTTGGAACCGACAGCATCGGGCGCGATCTGCTGAGCCGCATGATCTATGGCGGCCAGACCACGATCGCGATCGCCACGGCGGCGACGCTTCTGAGCTTCTTCACCGGATCGGTGCTGGGCTTTTCCGCAGCCGTGATCGGCGGTTGGGTCGATCAGGTTCTGTCACGCTTCGTCGATCTGATCATGTCGATCCCGTCGCTGATTTTTGCGCTTGTGGTGCTGTCGGTGATGCCGGTGACGCTGCTGGTGCTGATCCTGGTGATGGGGCTTCTTGATGCAACGCGGGTATTCCGCCTGTCGCGGGCCGTGGCGGTGGATATCACGGTAATGGATTATGTCGAGGCGGCGCGGCTGCGCGGCGAAGGCCGGATGTGGATCATCTTCCGCGAGATCCTGCCCAACGCGCTGTCGCCGCTGGTCGCCGAGATGGGCCTGCGTTTCATCTTCATGGTGCTCTTCATCTCGACGCTTTCGTTCCTGGGGCTTGGCGTGCAGCCGCCGCTCGCCGACTGGGGCGGGATTGTGAAGGAGAACAAGGATGGCATCGTCTACGGCATTCCGGCAGCGCTGATCCCGGCCCTCGCAATCGCAACGCTGGCGATCTCGGTCAACCTTGTGGCGGACTGGATCCTGACGCGGACCACCAGTCTGAAAGGAGGCCGCGGTGGCTGACATACTGCTTGATATCAAGGATCTGAAGATCGAGGCCACGGTCTATCCGCCGGGTGAGCCACCGCATGACATCACGATCGTGCACGGCGTGTCGGTACAGCTTGAGCGCGGCAAGGTGCTGGGCCTGATCGGCGAAAGCGGCGCGGGCAAATCGACCATAGGCTTGGCAGCGATGGCCTATGGCCGCGGCGGCGTGCGCCTGACCGGCGGTGAGGTCTGGCTGAACGGCAAGGACGTGCTGGCGGCCGGTCCGAAGGATCTGCGCGGCGTGCGCGGGCGCGAGGTAACCTATGTCGCGCAATCGGCGGCCGCGGCGTTCAACCCCGCCAAGAAGCTGATGGAACAGGTGATCGAGGCCACGCTGAAGCACGGGATATGCTCGCGGCACGAGGCCGAGGCGCGCGCGGTCAAGATGTTTGCCAAGCTGGGCCTTCCCGACCCTGAACACATTGGCGATCGCTACCCGCACCAGGTGTCCGGCGGCCAGTTGCAGCGTGTCATGACAGCGATGGCGCTTTGCCCCGAGCCGGCGCTTGTCGTCTTCGACGAACCGACGACGGCGCTGGATGTGACCACCCAGATCGACGTGCTGGCCGCGATCAAGGATGCGATCCGGGAAACCGGTGTCGCGGCGCTTTACATCACCCATGACCTTGCGGTGGTGGCGCAGGTGTCGGACGACATCATGGTGCTGCGGCATGGGGAAATGGTCGAATATGGCACCGTGAGCCAGATCATCGAGGCGCCGCAAGAGGAGTATACGCAGGCTCTGGTGTCAGTGCGCTCTATCGATCATACCGAAAAGCCCGACGAGGGACAGCCGGTGATGGAGGTGGACGCGGTGACCGCGCGTTATCCCGGCACCGACGCCGATGTCCTCGGAGATATTTCAGTCAAACTGCTGCCGGGGCAGACGCTGGCCGTCGTGGGCGAAAGCGGATCGGGCAAGTCGACGCTTGCACGGGTGATCACCGGGCTCTTGCCGCCCTCTGCCGGCGAGATCCGTTTCGATGGCCGCAGCCTGTCTGCGGCGCTGGCGCATCGCAGCAAGGAGGATCTGCGCGAGTTGCAGATGATCTACCAGATGGCAGACGTTGCAATGAACCCGCGCCATACGGTGGGCACCATCATCGGCCGCCCCCTGGAGTTCTATTTCGGCCTGCGCGGCGCTGCTAAACGCAAGCGATTGCAAGAACTTCTCGACGATATCGAGATGGGCGAGGGTTTCATCGACCGCTACCCGGCCGAGCTGTCGGGCGGCCAGAAACAGCGGGTCTGCATCGCGCGTGCGCTGGCGGCCGATCCCAAGATGATCATCTGCGACGAGGTTACCTCGGCGCTCGATCCGCTGGTGGCCGACGGTATCCTGAAGCTGCTTCTGGATCTGCAGAAACGTCAGGGCGTGGCCTACCTTTTCATCACGCACGATCTGGCAACGGTGAAGGCGATCGCGGACTCGATAGCCGTCATGTACCAGGGGAACGTGGTGCGCTACGGGCCGAAATCGCAGGTGCTTGCGCCGCCGTTTGATGCCTATACGGACCTTCTTTTGTCATCGGTGCCGGAGATGAAACTGGGGTGGTTGGAAGAGGTCCAGGAAAGCCGCCGCATGGAGAGCGCCGGTCACTGAAGCGCTTCAGCCGTAAGGCCATTCGTGCTGCCGGAAGGCGTTCAGCGCCGCGATGATCCTGGCAAAGCTGGCGCGGGCGCGCGCCGACATGTGACGCGCGCGCAGATAGCTATGCACCAGTCCCGCCTCTTCCACCCAGTGCGCGCGTCCTGCGGCTGCGCGTAACCTGTTGCAGTAGTGCTTGCCGTCATCGGACAGCGGATCGCACTCTGCCGTTACGATCAGGGTCGGGGGCAGGTGGTCCCAGGTGCTATCCTGCAGCGGAAAGGCGGTTGGATCCGAAAGGCGCGCGCCGCTGCCGGCAAACCGGACCGAGCGGTAGAACTCCAGATCGCTTCGGGTCAGCAGGGGCGCTTCGGCGTGGCGGGCGTAACTGCCATCGGATCTCAGATCACCCAGGCCCGGATAGATCAGCACCTGCCCCGCGATAGCCGTGGCGGAGCCGCGCAGGGCGTGCGACACCGCGGCGGCCAGCGTGCCGCCAGCGCTGTCACCGGCTAAAAGAAGCGGCCCTGCAAGCGCACCTGCGGCTTCTGTCGCTGCCAGCGCGTCCTCAAACGCCGCCGGGTGCACATGTTCGGGCGCAAGCCGGTAATCCACCGAGATCACGAACAGACCGGTGGCGCCGCAAAGTTCGGCGCAGGTATCGTCGTGGCTTTCAAGATCGCCGACGACAAATCCGCCGCCGTGGAAATACACAAGCGTGCCGGTGGGGGTGCCGGCCGAGTAAGTCCGGCACGGCACGCCGCCGAACCCGGTGTCGGTCCGCCGGACGCCAGCCGGAAACGGCGCCCGAAAAGTGCGGCACAGCTCGTTATAGATGCGCCGCTGATCGGCAATGGGATAGCTGGCGGTATCGGGTGGATAAAACGCGTTGGTCTTGTTGATAAACGTCCATATCTCGGCGTCGATGCGCTCTTTGTAGTCGCGCTTTGTAAGTGCCGTGCCCATGCCCCGACCTTGCGCCCGAACCGCGGGCAAACGCAATCGCAGATCGGGCGCGCATGCTGAAGCGCAGGGGCGACCGCGGCACCAGCCGACCAGCGCAGACCAGATCGGGCAAAAAAAGCCCCGCCTTAGTACGCAGGCGGGGCTTTAGGTGTCGGCGATTGCTTAATGAATGCCGTGGTAGAAAAGACGCCGCCCGGGGTAAGACTTGGGGAAGACGGCGCCCCGTTTTTTATGCCACGAGGTCGAATTCCTCTTCCCCGCGGTCATCCTCTTCCGGGATGTCCTCGTCCTGCTCACCCGTATCGGGGAGCAGATCAGTCAGCAGGACGTCCGGCTCGGCAACTGCTGCGGCAGAGGCGCTGTTCATCGGGGCGTCCTCCGTCTCGTCAGCCGGTGACTTGCCTCGGCCGCCCAGCCCGAAAAGGCTCAGGAAAAAGTCGAAAAGCTTGGACAGGATATTGGCGGGGCCAGTGTCGGAGCCTTGCGTCTCGGGAGGTGTTTCATCTTGTTCGGTCGGCTCTTCTGTGGGCTCTTCTGTGGGTTCTTCGGTTGGCTCTTCGGCCGGCTCTTCTGTGGGCTCCTCAGTTGCCTGGTCGGTCGGCTGTTCTACCGGCTCGTTGGCAGGCTCGTTAACAGGCTCGTCGACTGGTTCCTCTGCCGGTTCCTCTGCCGGTTCCTCTGCGGGCGTCTCGCGTCCGTAGAGCGGCGCAAGCGCCTCCAGCGAGCCGTTGTTTTCGGCCAGGAACACCGCCTCGATGTCGTTGATCGAGCGATCCAGGATCATCACGTCGTCAATGGTGCCCGAGAACGGCCATTGCAGGTTGTCGTCCTCGCCGACGCGTGTGCGGGTCGATGCGCCAAGCACCATGTCCTCGGCATTGCCCAGCATCCCGGTTTCAAAGCCGTGATCGGTGTCGGCGAGCTGGCCGTTGACGTAGAGCGACATCTGCCCTTCATCGAACGAGAAGGCGACGTTGTAGGTCTCACCGGCCTGGATCTTCTCGTCGTCGTAGTAAAGGTAGTGCGATTCCTCCTCGCTTTGGAAGCGGACCTTCAGGACCCCGTTTGCATTGATGAATGCGGTCAGGTGGCCGCCTTCCTGGTAGCCGCTGTGGTCTTTCGAGATCAGGGCCTGGTCGGATCCGTTGCCGGGATCGTCCGCAGTGAAGGAAAACGCCAGCGTTCCGGCTTGCTGCGCCATCGCATCGGCGTGCGCAATCTCAAGCGGATTGGTGCCGTCAAACGTACCGCCGTCATGTTCGAACACAAGCTCGGGCGCCACCATGCCGTAGGGGATGGACGTGGCCAGATCGACCTCGCCATTCTGCAGCCAGGTGTTCGATGAGAAACTTTCGGGATCGCTTCCGATCGGATCGCCGTCGATATCGCGGGTGTCATAGCCGAAGATGGCGTCTTCGCCTTCGCCGCTGATCTTGGTCTCTCCGGTGGGCGCAAGCGCTTCCTGCAGATCGTCCACGGTCTCGACGATGCCATAGGCAACGCCGGCGTCGGTGACGATGTCGTCCTCCTCGACCCGGTCGCCGTGGACCACGATATAGCCAAGGTAGTCCTCGTCATGGGCGCCGCCGTTGTTGCCCTGCTGGGAATAGGCGGTGATGATCGACACCGCGTCGTCGTCGATCCCGTCGCCATCGGTGTCTATCGTGGCGTAGTCGACCTTGACCTGCGTGGTGTGGCCGATGACCTCGATGGTGTCTTCTTCGGCGTTGTAGTCGGCGATGACATCGATGCCGAAATGATCGACCCAGTGGTCGTGCAGGCGGTCGTTTTCACCTGCAACGCCCATCCAGTCGATGGTGCGATCGTCGTTCACATGCTCAAGGATGATGTCTTTCTTGGCGTTGATGAGCGTTTCGAACCGGAAGGTGTCCTTGCCCTCGCCGCCGACCATCACGTCGTCGCCCACCAGTGGCTGATCGATCCAATCGACAAGCTTGAGATAGTCGGGATCAACGGCCGGGTCAGGAAACTCGCGCGACGGCTCGCCCAGAACAAGCTGGCCGATCCGCTCTTCGCCGACATCCGAGCGGCTGACCAGGACATCATCGCCGCTGCCGCCGATCAGCATGTCCGAGCCGCGGCCGCCGTCAAGCTCGTCATTGCCCGCGCCGCCGTTCAAGAGATCGTCGCCGTAGCCGCCCTGCAAGTTGTCTGCGCCGCTGCCGCCGAAGATCTCATCGTCGCCCGCGCCGCCGTCGATTGTATCGTTGCCGCCGGCGCCGTCGATGATGTCGTCGCCCGCTTCCATCGCCATGGGGCCGGACGGGTTTGTCAAAGCATCGCCGGGCCCGTTCTCGATCAGATCGAGGATCTGCTCGCGGCTCAGCGCATCATCCGCCGTATAGCCGCCCCAGATGCCGACATCGGCGATCGCGCCTTCGAAGGCATTGCGCAGGTCTTCGTTGTCGAGCGCGAATTCCTGCGCCGTGTCGTTCAGTTCGGCCTTGTACTGGTCGGCGCCCAGAACCCATGGCTCTTCGTTTTGCAGGATGTAGGCCTCGGTATAGACGTTGGGCGAGGAAACATCGCCTTCGACGCTCTTCCATTCGCCGGCCTGGATCTCGTCGCCGTCAACATAGACGCTGACGCCCTCATCGGTGAACGAGACGGCGATATGGGCCCATTCGCCCTCGGCCAGAAAGCCGGTGTCGCTGATCCAGGCCTTGTTGGAGCCGCCGTCGCCTTCGGCCATGCGCAAAAAGAGCCGTCCGTCATTGGTGTGCCCAAGGCGGAAGTGACCGCCATCGACCCTGCCGCTGTGATCCTTGGTCAGGAACATGCTCTTGTTGCCCAGATCGTCGGGGCGCACCCACATGGCGATCGTGCCCTGGGTGATCTCGAAAGACGGATCGTGCTGCAGGTAGGCGAAATCGTCGTCGCCATCGAAATAAAGCGCCGAACCCCCGGTGCCGTCCGGGCCGGCCGTTGTGTCGCCAGTGCGCAGATTGGCCTGGTTTTCGTAAAGCTCGTAGGTCTTGATCGACGGGCTTTCGCCGCGCAGATCGCCGTAGGTGCCGTCGGTTCCGTCCGCAAAGCTCCAGTAGCCGATCGCGCCGGGCAGGCCTTGGGGCGCGTCGGTCTGGCTCTGATCGATGGTGTTGGCCGAATTGGTGCCCGTGATCGTCTCTCCGGCCACGTCGGTCGTGCCAAGCTGCTCGAAGGGATCGCGGGTCAGCTCGGGGCCGTCATCATGCTCGGGGGTGACCAGCATGTCCTCGGTGAAGTTGGCGTTTTCGAAGAAAGCCGCCGGATCACCGGTGATGGCACCAAGGTTGTTGGTGGCAGGGCCACTGTCGGCCACGCCGTCCTGGGTTGCCGGCGAGCGGGTGTCGTAGCCCTTGATGGTCTGGCCATCGACCTCCGACAGCTTGGTCTCGCCCATCGGGTTCAGCGCTTCGGCGATGTCGGCATAGTCTTCGACGATACCGTAGGTGACATTGGCATCTGTCTGGATGTCTTCCTTGTTCACCAGGTCGCCATGCACGATGATCTGGCCGATCAAGTCGTTGTCATGCGCGCCGCCGCCGCCATGCTGCTTGGAGACCACGGTGACGATGCTTTCCAGCGCCTCGTCGCCCATCACGTCGGCATGTTCGACATAGACATTCGCGGTGTGGCCGATGACGGCGATCTTGTCTTCTTCGGCGTTATAGTCGGCAATGATGTCGATGCCGAAGCTGTCGACCCAGTGATCGTGCAGCTCGTTGTTTTCGCCCGCAACGCCGGCCCAGTTGATCGTACCGTCGGCTTGGATGTGCTTTTGGATGATGTCGAGCTTGGCGTTGATCTGCGGCGCGATCAGGAAGGTATCCTCGCCCTCGCCGCCGATCAGGACATCGTCGCCGACAAGCGGCTGGTTGTCATAGGCGAAAAGCTTCTCCGTCTCGGGATTGACCTCGCCGTCCGGATCCTCGCGGGTTTGCTGATCGACGGCAAGCTGGCCGATGCGCTGCTCGCCCGCGTCAGAGCGTGCGATCAGCGTGTCGTTGCCGGCTCCGCCCATCAGGACGTCCGAGCCACGGCCGCCGTCCAGCGTATCGTCGCCGTCGCCGCCCTCTAGTATGTCGTCGCCGTAGCCGCCGTTGAGGGTGTCGTCGCCGCCAAGGCCAAGGATGTGATCGTCGTTGGCATTGCCGTCGATCTCGTCGCGGGCCGCGGTGCCGGTCCCGTCGATCGGGGTCTCCAGGCTTTGCTCGCCCAGAAAGAAGCCTGGGTGATACTCATCCGCCGGGATCAGCGGCACACCATCTTCGGGGTTCTGAAAGTCACCAACCGTCTTGTAGAACGCGCTTTGATCGACCGGCAGACCGTCGATTTCAAGCGAGACCGCCATTTTGCCGCCGGCGTCGAAATACAGCAGGTCGATCTCATAAAGGCCGCCTTCGAACTCGGCGACACGCGCTGTGGCATCCACAGCGCGTGTGCCTTCGTACGCGGAAAAAGCTTCGCCCCCCAAGTCGAGCGAAAACCCGTCATCTGAGATCACTTTGATCTCGTGTACCCCGGGCGGAATGTAAATGAAGCCGGACAGAGACAGGCCAGAGGGCCCCATCTCGTAGACATCGCCGTCGCCGCTTAGCGAGGCGGCGTCGTCACCAAGAAACTGTGTAACGGTCGTGTCGGAACGGGTGCCCCCATATGCAATCTCGGAGGCCGTGAAGATCAGTTCGGGCTCATCGGTATTGGCGATGATGTTTCGCAGGGTCCCGATCGACCAGATCGACATGCCCGGCACGTAGACAGAGCCGATCAGGCCGGTGCCGGACGAGGACACATAGCCATCTGGGTCATGCACAAGTGTGGGCGAAAGGGTCTGGGGTGTATCGGGATTGGATGGATCGAAAAGCGAGCTGTAATCAGTCACGGCAAAAGTCTCCTGTCGGCGCGGAGGGGGACCGCGCACGCTGTGCGTGTTTTTGTCATTGGAGCGACCTACACATCGGGACCAGCGCTGCGCCAAAACAAGGCGAGGTGGGAATCCGGTCCCTTGGAACTTGCTAACGGGGATTGTTTGTTCAGCAGCAATATGGCGAAAAAAAGTCGGATCAGCCCGAATTGCGCCGCGGTTTTTGCGCAGGACGAATGGCATCGGCGGGCTCTCGCCAAGCGTGATTTAAGTATCTGAAAATATTTAAACAAATTAACGGAAAAACGCAGGCCTGTCTGTTGCCGGGCAGTGGCTAAAAGATGGCAATTGTTTCATTGACCGCGCTGCGTACACACAGCCGAATGTGGCAGGCATTTGTCGCGTTTTGCGAAACGCAGGCGCTTGGGCCCGGTCGACGCCGAGACCGCGGATTTCGCGCGCAAGTTGGGGTGCGAGCTGCTGGCATGGGTTGCGGCGGCAAGCGGCAGGGCAAGGCGCGGCCAAGCCTTCAGAATGCCCTTTACCCGGTATCAGCTTTGGGAGTTAAAAGGACAACGAAGCAGATTGGATGGCTCTTTGGGTGTCGCAGAGATCGGATTTCCGCCAGATATCGAGATGTGCGGGACCGCCCCGCTGGTTGCAGCGTGACAATACGGATATTCTCTGACAAGCGGCGCCCCGTTCACATGGGGCCGTATCCGCAGGAACGTCTGGTGCGGCTATCGGCGCCGCCTGATTTGTCGGTTGTTCCGACATTCAAGCCGCTTTCCTTTGCTGATGGCGACGATCCTCTCAACATCCGTCCCGCGATGGGCGAATACCAGGCGATGATGGACGCCATTCGCGACGGGGCCGTGAACCCCGCTCGCGCTGATATCCCGGCGGGCCTCGAAGAGCGCGCCAATCACATCAAGGCTTTTGGCTATTTCAGCGATGCGTCGATGGTCGGGATCGGGCCGGTATCAGCGGATGATTTTCTGCCAAAGCCGGTCTCCAACCCCGATATCGATGCGCTGAAAGAGATGCTGCGGACGCGCCAGACCAAGACGCTGGCATCGGGCATCGATACCATCATGGCCGATCTCAAAGAGGCCGTCAGCGCGCCGCCGCGGCCCGCCGATACGCATCGCTTTGCGATCGTCTTTGCCTTTGCCCATACCCGCGCGCCAAAGCAGGCCGAGCCTGGCTCCGACTGGATCGAGAATGCAGAGGCGCACCGATCGGCGTTGCGCGCCACCGAGGTTGCGGTGGTTCTGGCCAACTACATCCGGCTGCTGGGCTGGGACGCCAAGGCGCATACCGCGACCTCCAGCGATGTCGATCTGGGCCGGCTCACGGTGTCGGCTGGGCTGGCCTCGGTGGAAGGCGGCGCGTTGGTGAACCCCTATCTGGGGCCGCGGTTCGGCGTGGCCGTGGTGACCACCGATTGGGAACTTGCGACCGATGCCCCCCTGGCCCCTCTTGCGCAGCAACCCTACTGGCGCACCAGGGGCCCCGCCTGGTGGGTCGGCAAAGGGTTTGCCAAAAGCGCGCTGAACGGGGATCCGTTTGCAAAGCGCCGGTACGTGGATGGCCCGCATCCATTCGAGACACTCAAGCGGGTCGATACGCCCACAACCTATATAGACGAGCCGCAGATTGCGCGGGTGCCAAAGCGCACCGACATGTTTGCACGGGCCCAGTTCGGCGACATGGGCAAGGCGCCCCAGGACGGTGCGCGCGGCGGCTACTATGCGCGCAAGTCGGCGCCCTCGATGGCGCAGCGGGGGATGCTGGGCGCGTTCACCTTGCTGCAGGACGGGCCCTCTGCAGAGAAGGTGGCGGCTGGCGCCCGCGATCCCAAGCGAAATGCCAGGGCGATCAAGGCCGCGCTTTATTACCTTGGGGCCGATGCGGTGGGTCTGTCGCGCTGCCCGGACTGGGCCTGGTACAGTCACGATGCAACCGGCGTGCCGCTGATCCCGCCGCACGACAATGCCATCAGCGTCATCATCGACCAGGGGTTCGAGACGATGGAGGGCGCCAGCGGCGACGACTGGATCAGCGTCGCGCAATCCATGCGCGCCTATCTACGGTTCTCGCTTCTGGGCGGGGTGGTGGCCAACCACATCCGCAGGCTGGGCTACAAGGCCAAGGCGCATACCGTTCTGGACGGCGAGGTTCTGCAGCCGCCCCTGCTGCTGCTCAGCGGACTGGGCGAGGTCAGCCGGATTGGCGAGGTGATCCTGAACCCGTTTCTCGGCCCGCGTCTGAAATCCGGCGTTGTGACCACCGACATGCCGATGACGCATGACAAACCGATCGATTTCGGCCTGCAGCGGTTTTGCGAGGCCTGCAACAAATGCGCGCGCGAGTGCCCCTCCGGGGCGATCACGGCCGGTCCCAAGCTGATGTTCAACGGCTACGAGATCTGGAAATCGGACAGCCAGAAATGCGCAACCTACCGGATCACGACGGCCGGCGGCTCGATGTGCGGGCGCTGCATGAAGACCTGCCCGTGGAACCTGGAGGGGCTCTTTGCCGAAAAGCCCTTCCGCTGGGCTGCGATGAACGTGCCTGCCGCCGCACCGCTTCTGGCGAAGCTGGACGATGCGGTCGGGCATGGCGAGCTCAATCCGGTCAAGAAATGGTGGTGGGATATTTCTCTGGCCGAAGATGGGGCCTATCGCGCCGCGCCAGAGCCGGTGAACCGGCGCGGGCTGCAAAAGGACCTCAAGCTTGACTATGCCGATCAGACGCTGGCGGTCTATCCTGCGAACCTTGCGCCGCATCCATGGCCCTACCCCTATCCGATGGACCGCGAGGCCGGGATAAAGGCCTACAAGGCGCTGGTCACGGCAGGCGAGTACAAGGCGCGCATCGCGAAGGGCGACGAAAGCGTCGTGCACCGCTATACCCAGGACGGGCCAAGCCCGGTGCTTCAGCTTCGGATCAGCCGCGTCGAGCCGGTGACCGACAAGGTGTCGATCTACGAGTTCCAGGCCATGGATGGCGGCGCGTTGCCGGCATGGGAGGCCGGTGCGCATCTCGATATCGTCGTGACGCCCGACCTGCTGCGGCAATACTCGATGTCGGGCAATCCGGCGGATCGCAAAACTTACCAGGTCGCGGTTCTGCGCGAGGATGATGGCCGGGGCGGCTCGAAGATGCTGCACCGGATCTTCAACGAGGGCCGGCGCATCTTCGTCTCGCGGCCGATCAATCATTTCCCGCTGAACGAGACCGCGCGCCACAGTTTTCTGATGGGCGGCGGGATCGGCATCACGCCGATGGTGGCGATGGGGCACCGGCTGCATGCGCTCGGGTCAAGCTTTGATCTGCATTACTCGGCGCCGTCGCGGGCGGACGGGGCGTTTGTGAAGGTCCTGGAAGACGTGCCGTGGTCGGACAACGTGCATATCCACGTCTCTGACGAAGGCACGCGCGCCGATTTCGGCGCCATCCTGAAGGGGCGGCAGGACGGAGACCACGTCTATACCTGCGGCCCCGATCGCTACATGGACGCCGTGCTGAAGGCGGCAGAGCGGCAAGGATATCCTGAAGAAGCGCGGCACCTCGAATATTTCTCGGTGCCGGATTTGCCGGAATACGAAAACCATCCCTTCACGCTGAAACTGACCAGGTCCGGGCGCACCATCGAAGTCCCTGCGGACCAGTCGGCGACCGACGCGCTGACCGCCGCAGGCGTGGCAATCGATGTGAAATGCTCTGACGGTCTGTGCGGCGTGTGCAAATGCGATCTGGTCTCGGGCGAGGTAGAGCATCGCGATTTCGTACTTTCCGCAGCGCAGCGCGAAAGCGCGATCATCCTGTGCCAGTCGCGTGCGGCCAAGCCGGGCGGTGTGGTGGAAGTGGATCTCTGACAACACCGCGGCGGGGCCACGCGCGCCGGTTTCGGGCCCGGGGATAAACAAGCGTTCCACTAAAGTCATTGCCACAGGCGACCGGCTTTTTGCGCGGGGGCCGGCGCGCTCAAGCCGCGGGGCTATGAAGCCACTGTCGGTGGCGAGGCTCTGACACTCTACCGCCGGCAGGCCAATCGGCCGTGGAGCATTTACCGCGCGATTATTCATCCCAATAGCGGACCGCGACAAATCAAAGCAAAAGGGCGGCCCGATTTGGGCCGCCCTATCGCAATATTTTGTAGCGCCGATCAGTTGATCGTCACCCAGCGCAGGATGAAGAAGTTATCTGTGCGCTGGGTCAGCGAGATGTTGTCCTTCGTCGCCCAGATCAGCGGTTGCACATACATCGGCACATACGCCACCTCGTCCTGCAGGATCTTGTGCGCCTCGTCGATCATCGCTTGGCGCTTTGCGTCGTCGATTTCCGTCTGGATCATCGGCAAAAGCTCGTCGACCCGCGCGTTCGAATAGCCGCCGAAATTCCACGATCCGAGCTTTTTCTCATCATTTGGCGTCGAGGCGAGAAAGCGCAGCGGGTGCTCGGCGTCGAAGGTGCCCGGCGACCAGCCCAGAAGGTACATATCGAAGTTGTCCTCGCGCAGCTCGGGCCAGTAGTTGCGCACCGGCATGGTGGAAAGCTTGGCCGTGACGCCGATCTTGGCCAACATCGAAGCGGCGGCCCGGCAGATCGCCTCGTCATTGATATAGCGGTCGTTGGGGCACATCAGGCCGAACGAGAAACCGTCAGGATAGCCGGCCTGCGCCAAAAGGGCCTTGGCGGCCTCGGGATCGAAGGGCAGGCGGTCCGCAAGGCCGGTGGAGAAGCCCTTCATCTCTTTGGATACCAGTTGCGAGACAGGCTCTGCCGAGCCGCGCATGATCCGGCTTGTCAGAGCGCCCACATCGATCGCCTGATAGACGGCCTGGCGCACACGGGCATCGAGAAAAGGGTTCTGGTCCGCGGTCTCATCGGAGTATTTCAGGGCGCCCCGATCAAGGCCGAAGCCGAACATGATGACACGCGCCTCTACACCGTCATGCACGGTGAAGCCGTCGGTCTGGCGCAGACGCGGCACGTCCTGAAGCGGTATGGGAGAGATGAAATCGATCTCTCCGGACAACAAGGCCGCAACTCCGGTCGAGGCCTCGCCGATCGGCGTGAAGATCGCTTCGGTGATGTTGCTTTCCATATCGCCCCACCAGCCGCCAAAGGGCGCCAGCGTCGTCCGCACCCCGGGATCCCGGTCGGTCAGCTGGAACGCGCCGGTGCCATTGGCGTTTCGCGTGGCGTGGTTCTCGGCCTCTTTTGACGGCCGCTCTGCGCCATTTGCTTCGGTCCAGCCTTTGTCCATGATCATGAAGTTGGCGATGCTATCGGGAAACAGCGGGTTCGGCGCGTTGGTCATGAAGTCGACCGTGTAGTTGTCTTGCACGAGCACCTCGGAGACGGGCGCAAACCACGACCGCACATCGGCCTCTTCCGAGCTTGCGCGCTGGTATGAGAACAGCACGTCGTCTGCGGTGAAATCGGACCCGTCATGGTACGTCACGCCCTGGCGCAGGTGAAAGCGCCAGCCGTCGCCGCCCAGCGGCTCCCATCGTTCGGCCAGCGCAGGCTCGATCTTCATGTCCTTGCCGCGGCGCACCAGCCCTTCATAGACGTTGTTGAGAAAGCCGAGCACGGGGGCGGAATTGACGGCGTGCGGATCCATGGTCTGTGGATCGGTCGAGCCGGCCCAGCGGAAGGTCTCGGCGAAGGCGCCGGTCGAGCTCACCGCGACAAGCGCCGCAGCCATTGCCGTTCTGCTGTGGAATTTCATGTCGGCTTCTCCCAGTGTTTGTAGTGCGGCATCGCACATCGTGCAGCGCGTTATCGTGAAAAGACTAAGGCGGCGCCGGCAGAGAGTCCAACGGGCGGACAAACGCGCCGGTGACAATCCCGTGTAATGGTTGCGCCACAGGTCCGGCCATTGAAGGTGGCAAAACACGCTATGCGCTGACAAGATACGCCAAACCCCTCGGAGGCAGCGTGACCGCATACATCCTGAAACGTTTGCTGCAATCGATCTTCGTTATGCTGGCCGTCAGCCTTCTGGCCTTCGCGCTGTTTCGCTTCGTCGGCGACCCGGTCGCGGTCATGGTGGGGCAGGAGACCTCGATCGAGGATCAGGAGCGCCTGCGCGACCAACTGGGCCTGAACGATCCTGTGATCACACAATATACCCGGTTTCTGGGCGATCTCGTCACAGGCGATTTCGGGTTTTCCTACCGCACCCGCCAACCCATCGGCGAGATGATCCTCGACCGGATGCCGGCCACCATAGAGCTTGGTGTCGTCTCGTTGCTGATATCGCTTTTGGTCGGCATCCCGGCGGGGATCTACACCGCCCTGCGCAGCGAAGGGTTCCTGTCGCACGTAATCCTTGTCACGACGCTTATCGGTATCTCAATCCCGACTTTCGTGATCGGCATCTTCCTGATCTACCTCTTCGGCGTTCAGCTTGGCTGGCTGCCCACTTTCGGGCGCGGCAACGTGGTCGAGATCGGCTGGTGGAAGACCAATTTTCTATCCGTTGACGGGCTGCGCTCGATCATCCTTCCGGCCGTGACGCTCGGGATTTACCAGCTGACACTGACGATGCGGCTGGTCAGGTCTGAAATGCAGGACGTGATGAACACCGACTTCATCAAGTTCGCCATCGCGCGCGGGATCGACTATCGCACGGTTCACTACCGGCACGCGCTGCGCAACTCGATGGTGCCGGTGATTACTATCATCGGCTTGCAGTTCGGCGGCATCATCGCCTTTTCCATCGTGACGGAAAGTGTCTTCCAGTGGCCCGGTATGGGGCTTTTGTTCCTTGAAAGCATCCGCTTTGTCGATATCCCGGTAATGGCCGTCTACCTTGTGCTGATTGCCCTGATATTCGTAGTTATCAATCTGGTGGTCGATATCCTTTATTTCGTGATCGATCCGCGCGTACGCCTGCGACCGGAGGCCGGCTGATGCTCGAATACTGGCGCCGCGTGCGCGTCGAGAACGAGATGCTGTATCTCTTCCTGCGCAGCCCCGTCGCCCAGATCGCGGCCCTGATCGCGCTTCTGTCGATACTTGGCGCGCTCTTTGCGCCCCTGGTTGCGCCCACCAATCCCTATGATCTTGCCAGCTTCGATCTGCTCGACAGCTTCCTGCCGCCGGCCTGGACGCCGGACGGGGATGCACGCTTTCTGATCGGAACCGACGATCAGGGCCGCGATCTTTTGTCGTCGATCCTTTACGGCACGCGGCTGTCGCTGGTGGTGGGCCTCTCCTCGGTGGTATTTGCCGCGATCCTGGGCATCAGCCTTGGCCTTGCAGCCGGCTATTTCGGCGGCCGGTTCGATGCCATCGTGATGCGGATCGCGGATGTGCAGCTTGCCTTGCCCGCGATCCTCACGGCGCTTCTGATCGACGGGCTGGCGCGCGGGGTCTTGCCGCGAGAGCAGCACGAAGACCTGCAGCTTGTCGTTCTGACGGTCGCGATCGGCCTGTCACTGTGGGTGAATTTCGCGCGCACGGCCCGCGCATCGACCTTTGTGGAGCGCAACAAGGAATACGTCCAGGCGGCCGAGATCATGGGACTGCACCCGGTACGGATCATGGTCATCGGTATCCTGCCCAACATCCTTGGCCCGTTGATGGTGATCGGCACAATCGACCTGGCGGTCGCGATCCTGCTGGAGGCCACGCTGAGCTTTCTGGGGGTAGGGGTGCCGCCCAACACACCGTCCCTTGGAACCCTGATCCGGATCGGGACCGAGTATATCTTCTCGGGCGAATGGTGGATCGTGATCTTCCCGTCGATGACGCTGATCATCATGATCGTCTCGATCAATATCCTGGGCGACTTCTTCCGCGCCGTTCTGAACCCGAGGCTGCGGTGATGGGCGCGTTGCTGGACGTACGGAACCTGACCGTCAAATACCCCACGCGGTTTGGCGAATTTACCGCCATCGACGGCATCGATCTGTCGCTTCAGCCGGGCGAGATCCACGGGCTGGTCGGCGAAAGCGGCGCGGGCAAATCCACAATCGGATCGGCCATCATCGGGTTGATCCCAAGCCCCGGCTACATCGCCGATGGATCGATGACGCTTCTGGGCGAGGATTTGCGGTCCTTGTCCGATGCGGCCTACCACAAGCTGCGCGGGGCCCGGATCTCGATGATTTTCCAGGACCCGCAAACCTCGCTCAATCCGCTTCTGACGATCGAGGATCAACTGGTCGAAACCATTCGCCAGCATTCCGATGTCAGCTACCAAAAAGCCCGCGCGCGCGCGATAGAGCTCTTGATCGATACCGGCATCAAGGATGCCGAGTCGCGCATGGGCGCGTATCCGCACCAGTTTTCCGGCGGTATGCGGCAGCGCGTGGTGATTGCCCTGGCGCTGTGCACCGATCCAGAGCTTATCATCGCAGACGAGCCGACCACAGCGCTCGATGTGGCGATCCAGAAGCAGATCCTCGCCCTGATCCGTCGGTTGGCCAAAGAGCGCGATGTCGGTTTCATCCTGATCACCCATGATATCGGCGTGATCGCCGAGATCACCGACAGCGTTTCGGTCCTGCGCGGCGGCAAGCTGATGGAGACGGGCCGTACCCGGGATGTGCTTGGCGACCCGCAACACGACTATACCCGGGCGTTGATGGCTGCCGTGCCGCGGCTTGAAAAGAAGCTTGACCGGTTCTCCGACATCGTGGACGACGAGCCCAGGCTCAGCTCGCCGGAATTGGCGTGGAAGGTGGATGGCGCCTCGGGCACCTACGCCTCGGACTGGCTTTTGCGCGGCGAGCGGCAAGAGGCGCAGGACGGCCCGGTGCTCGATATCCGCGATCTCGATGTCACCTTCTATTCAAGCCGTCCGTTTTCCTGGGGCAGACGCGAGGGCCACAAGGCTCTCAAGGGCATCAATCTCGATGTCACGCCCGGGCAGGTTCTCGGGCTGATCGGGGAAAGCGGGTCGGGCAAATCCACGCTTGCCAAGGCCATCGTGGGGCTGGTGCGGCCGTCCGCAGGACAGATCGGGTTTCTCGGCGACGATCTGCCTCTGGGCCGCGACCGGCCGCGCAAACACATCGCGCGGCGCAAGATCCAGATGGTGTTTCAGGACCCCTATTCGTCGCTGAACAACCGCCGCAGGATCGAGGATATCATCACCGAACCGATCCGGTTTTTCGGCCTGGCGGCAGGCAAGGACGAGGCCCGGCGTATCGCCGCCTCGGTGCTGGAGCTTGTCGAGATGCCGCAGCGGGCGATGCTGAAATATCCGCACCAGTTTTCAGGCGGTCAGCGCCAACGCATCGCGGTTGCCCGCGCGCTGGTCGCCCGGCCGGAGTTTCTGATTTGCGACGAGCCGACCTCGGCGCTCGACGTCTCGATCCAGGCGCAAATCCTGAACTTGCTGAAAGACCTGCAGTCGACGTTCGGACTGTCGATCCTGTTCATCAGCCACAACCTTGCTGTCGTGCGCCAGATGTCCGACGAGATCGCGGTGCTGCGCAATGGCGAGCTTGTGGAAAATGCCGAGGCAGAGACTTTCTTTGCGGGGCCGACACACGAATACAGCCGTCAGCTACTGGCCGAGACACCGTCGCTGGAAAGCATTCGCCGCGGCTAGTCGCCCAGCCGCACGGACGGTCCCGATGCGACATCCTCTGCCGAGAACCCCAGGTTCTGCAGCACCAGGTTCGCGCCAAACGCTATGAGCGCAATGGCAACGAATGCAGTCAGTGCAGCCTTCATGTCAATTCTCCCGTGGCGCCGTGGCTTTACGAAGATACTCGATCAAATCGAGCCTGTCTTGCGATTTCGCGATCCGTTGCATCGGCATCTTCGTTCCCGGAATATAGTGGTCCGGACCGATATCGAAAAGCGCATCTATCGTCTCGCCTGACCATACGATGTCAGAGCCATCGAGGATGCTTGAATAGGTATAGTCCGGCACCGTGCCGGCCGGGCGCCCAAAGAGCCCGTACAGTGTCGGACCGGCGCGCCGTGCGCTGCCCTCGCCCAGCGCATGGCAGATCGAGCACTTGCGTTTGAACTGGCGCTCTCCATTGGGCAGCGTTTCGGGATCCTCCAGAAAACTGCGGGCTTCGGTGTTCATCTGGGAATGCGTGTCCATTGTCGCGACCGGCCAGGAATAAAGGATGTCGTCAAGGCCGCCTGCGTGGATGTTCTGGCCGTTGGGGGAAAAGGCCAGCGCCCAGACCGGCCCTTGCGCCGTGGCCCGGAAATCGCGGGTGATGCGCCAGGTGGTGGTGTCGATCACCATGATATAGCCCTCGCCGTCCCCGACAGCGATCTGGCGCATCTCCGGATCGGTCGCCATGGCAAGGATCGGGCGACGCTCCAGCGTGAAGTCGTGCAATAGTTCTCCGGTCACCGTATCGACGATGCGCGTGCCTCCATCGACCGCACCGTAGGCCAGCCAGCCGGCGGCCTCGTTGAGAACAAGCTGGTTGACGCCAAAGCCGTGCGACAGAAGCCGTTGCAGTTCCTGCCCGGTCTCCACGTCCCAAATCCGTATCGAGCCATCGGTCGAGGCCGAGAAAAGCTGGCTTCCGTCGGCGGTGAACGCGATATCGTTGACGCCAAGCTGGTGACCGCTGAGAAACCGGGCGGGCCCGCCCGCAACCGGCCAGAGCCCGATCCGGCTGTCCCAAGAGGCAGAGGCCACCCACTTGCCATCGGGCGAGACCTCGAGCGCCATGACCTTGGCGGTATGACCGGTGCGCCGGTCCGAGGCGCCAGAGGCGAGATCCCAAAGCACCACCGCATTGTCATCGCCGCCCGATACCAGCGTCGTGTCGTCGATGAAGACGGCGGCGTTTACCGCGGCGCGATGGCTTTCCAGCCAGTTCGGGCTCTGCCCGCTCCAGACCCCGACGGAATTGTCAAAGCTGGATGTGGCGATCCGTCCGCTGGACGAGACGGCCACGTCCATGATCGGACCACCATGGCCGCGCAGCGTGAAGAACTCTTGCGCCCCGGCAAGGGCCGGAGCGCAAATCGCGACTATCAGCGCAAATGCGCGCATCTACTCTGCAGGAGTGGCCGATTTGAGCGCATCTGCGTTCTTGGCCTCAAGCTCTTCGACCCAGAGCGAATGGTGCTCGTGCGCCCACTGAAGCTCTACCTCGCCATTGCCCATGGCGTCGAAAGCGCCCTCCATCCCGACCGAACCGATGTAGATATGCGCGAAAATGACTGCGATGAGGACAAAGCTGACGATGGAATGCCAAAGCTGCGCATATTGCATCTCTTCATGCGGGGTCATCATTTCGGGAAGCGTGCCAAGCCCGACCGCCTGCGGCAGGCCAATCGCGTTCAGCTTCTCGAAGGTCACCGCGAACATCGGCAGCTCGAACGGGAACAGCAGGGAAAGCCCCGACACCGCGATCGACGCGCCAAGCACGATCACCGACCAGAAGATCAGCTTTTGACCTGCGTTGAACTTGCGGGCGGGCGGGTGCCCCTTGATCAACAGTCCACCGCCTTTCAGAAGCCAATTGACATCGGTCCGGTCGGGCAGGTTGTGAAAGACCCACATCACGAACACCATCACGAGCCCCAGCATGAACGCCCAAGAGACGTTGTTGTGGACCCATTTCGACAGGATCGCGAGGTCGGAAAAGGCCTCGTGCCCGAAGACGGGAATGAGATAGGTCCGCCCGAACAAAGAAATCAGCCCGGTCGCGCCCAGCACCAGGAACGAGCCTGCCAGAAGCCAGTGTCCGAAGCGCTCGATCGCGTTGAATCGCTCGATCTTGCGCCCGGTCTTCTCGCCGTCGATGCGGATGCGGCCCTTGAGCAGGAAGAAAAGCGCCAGCAGCGCCACCGTCCCGCCAAGCAGGTAGGCGCCGTATTTCTGAAGCGGGCCTTCGCGGAACTCAAGCCACCACATGCCGCCATCCTGCATCAGGACGGTGGCGGCGGGGCCGCTGGTGGTGGCGGTGATGTTGGCGCTGCCATAGCGCATCGCGCGCCACAGGTCGGGGTCCGAAGCGCCGCCAAGCGTGCCAAGCTGCGCCGCGATTGACGCGGCGCTGTCGGCATCGCCGGTGACGATGCGGCGGAAGCGGTCATCGACCTCTTCGCCGCGCTGCCGGGCAAGAATATCTTCCAGGGTCTGTGCGCCGCCTGTCGACGGGCGGGCCATGATCGCCTCTGTCTCGGGCGCGATCATATCGGTTTCTTCCTGCGCCGACGCTCCGCCGGGCCGCAGCCCGATCAGCGAAAGCGCAAGCACGATCACGGTCACATAGCGAAACACCGACATAATCGGACGTCCTTTCAGTGGTTTGATCTGACGTGTAGCGCGAGGCGGGCTGCTGCCCACCTCGCGCTTTTCATAGCAGCGCCGGGGCGCCTGTACAGCGCCCGGGCGGGTGGCGGTCAGCCGCCTTTCTGGTCGTAGGCGGTGCCCCAACCCCATGCGCCAGAGCCGAAGCCGCGCGCGACCACGCGCTCGCGGTAGATGCCCGACACGACGTCGCCGTCCCCGGCCAAAAGCGCCTTGGTTGCGCACATCTCGGCGCAGATCGGCAACTTGCCTTCGGCGATCCGGTTGCGACCGTACTTCTGGAACTCGGCCTGCGAGTTGTTTTCCTCGGGACCGCCGGCGCAGAAGGTACATTTGTCCATCTTGCCGCGGCTGCCGAAGTTGCCGGCCTGCGGGTATTGCGGAGCCCCGAACGGGCAGGCGTAGAAGCAATAGCCGCAGCCAATGCAGAGGTCCTTGGAGTGCAGGACCACGCCTTCTTCGTTCTGGTAGAAGCAGTCTACCGGGCAGACCGCCATGCACGGCGCATCCGAGCAGTGCATGCAGGCCACAGAGATAGACCGTTCGCCCGGTGAGCCGTCATTGATGGTGACGACCTTCCGGCGGTTGATGCCCCACGGCACTTCGTGCTCGTTCTTGCAGGCTGTGACGCAGGCATTGCATTCAATGCAGCGTTCGGCGTCGACGAGAAACTTTGCTCTTGCCATTTCTCAATCCTCCTTAAGCTGCCCAGATTTTGCAGAGAGTGGCTTTTGTCTCCTGCATCTGGGTTACCGAGTCATAGCCATAGGTTTGCGCGGTGTTCGAGCTTTCGCCGAGCACGTAAGGATCGGCGCCATCGGGATACTTGTCCCTCAGGTCGTCGCCCTGGAAGTGGCCGCCGAAGTGGAACGGCATGAAGGCCACACCGCTATCGACCCGCTCGGTGACCATGGCCATCACTTTGACCTTGCCGCCCTCGGGGCCTTCGACCCAGACCTGGGCGCCATCGCGAATGCCGAGGTTGTTGGCATCGCGCGGGTTCACCTCGACGAACATGTCCTGCTGAAGCTCTGCAAGCCATGGATTCGACCGCGATTCGTCACCGCCCCCCTCGTATTCCACAAGCCGGCCAGAGGTCAGGATCATGGGATACTCGGCACTGAAGTCCTTTTGCTGGATCGACGCATACATCGTCGGAACCCGCCAGAACTTCTTGTCCTCGTAGGTGGGATAGTCGGCCACAAGGTCGCGGCGGTTGGAGTAGAGCGGCTCGCGGTGCAGCGGCACCGGATCGGGGAAGGTCCACACGACCGCGCGGGCCTTCGCGTTCCCGAAGGGCGCGCAGCCATGCATGATCGCAACCCGCTGGATGCCGCCCGACAGGTCGGTTTTCCAGTTGGTCTTGGGACCGGCCACCGCGTCGATCGCAGCACGCTCGGCGTCGGTGAGATCGCCGTCCCATCCCAGATCCATCAGCATCTGCATGGTGAATTCGGGATAGCCGTCCTTGATCTCGGAGCCGACCGAATAGACGCCCTCGGCCAGAAGATTGTCGCCGTCGCGCTCTACCCCGAAACGGGCGCGGAACGTCAGGCCGCCTTCAGCCACCGGCAGCGACATATCATAAAGGTTCGCCGTGCCGGGGTGGTTCATTTCCGGCGTGCCCCAGCTTGGCCACGGCAGACCGTAGAAGTCACCGTCAGCCGGCCCGCCGACAGCCCGCAGGGTCGTCCGGTCGAACGTGTGCTGGTTGGCCATGTGCATCTTCAGGCGCTCTGGCGACTGGCCGGTATAGCCGATCGTCCACATGCCGCGGTTGAATTCGCGGGTGATGTCCTCGATGTTCGGCTCGTCCTCTGCATCCATCGAGATGTTGCGGAAGATCTTGTCGTCGAAACCGAACTTCTTGGCGAACTTCGCCATGATCACGTGGTCGGGAAGGCTTTCGAACAGAGGCTCGACGACCTTGTCACGCCACTGTAGCGACCGGTTCGATGCCGTCACCGAACCGCGCGTCTCGAACTGGGTCGAGGCGGGCAACAGGTAGACGCCATCCTGGCGGTCCTGCAACACTGCGGACACGGTCGGGTAGGGGTCGACCACCACCAGCATATCCAGCTTGCCCATCGCGGTGCGCATCTCCGGCAGGCGGGTCTGCGAGTTCGGGGCGTGGCCCCAAAGCACCATGGCGCGGGTGTTGTCGGGCTGGTCGAGGTTCGCCTTGTCTTCCAGAATGCCGTCGATCCAACGGCTGACCGGGATGCCCTTTTGGTTCATCATCGCGGTGTCGTTGTAGGTGGCATCTGAGAACCGGCCCTTCAGCCAGTCCAGATCCTCTTCCCAGACCCGGGCCCAATGTGCCCAGGACCCCGGTGCCAGACCGTAATAGCCCGGCAGGGTATCAGCCAGAACGCCCAGATCGGTCGCGCCCTGCACGTTGTCGTGGCCGCGGAAGATGTTCGTGCCGCCGCCGGACGTGCCCATGTTGCCGAGGGCAAGCTGCAACACGCAGTAGGCGCGCGTGTTGTTGTTGCCGTTGGTGTGCTGGGTGCCACCCATGCACCAGATTACGGTGCCGGGGCGGTTGTTTGCCATGGTGCGCGCCACGCGGCGCAACTGCGAGCCGGGTGTGCCAGTGACACGCTCGACCTCTTCAGGAGTCCACTTGCGGACCTCTTCCTGAATCTGGTCCATGCCCCAGACGCGGGTTCGGATAAACTCTTTGTCCTCCCACCCGTTCTCGAAGATGTGCCACAGGATACCCCAGATCAGGGCAACGTCGGTGCCGGGGCGGAAGCGGACGTATTCATCCGCGTGCGCTGCCGTGCGGGTAAAGCGCGGATCGCAGACGATCAGCGG
>JABDLJ010000012.1 GCA_013003075.1 Paracoccaceae bacterium | reverse complement strand
ATTCTGTCGGAAGCCGCACGGGGAAACTTCTGAGCCCTTCGCGCCGTCGCGCTTGCATCAATCACGTTCGCAACGAGATGCGGTTGTCTGAAAGACGAGTCTGCCGTGTTCTGGGACAGCACCGATCCTCTATTGGGAGCTTTGATTGTTGTATGTCCTCCGCGATCTGGTCTTCAACCGGCGCTACGGCACCTTCCACAGGAACAAGGTGAAAGCGTATCGTCTTGCGAGTGTTGCCCTCACGATCCGAGCCGGTACCGAAATCGTAGGAGGCACATACGAACTCTCCCATATAGCGAACAGGCCTTCTCTTGCCCAAAGCCCTGAATAGCAGAAGCTGCTTGCCGTCTGCGGCATGGTCGCGAATTGCACGATTGCCTCGGGTGAACTCCATATCACCGACTTGGCCCTCTCCCGAGTAGAGATACACGCCATCTTGCTCACGCCACCCGTCCGCGTACCCGTAGGTTTGACCAGACTCTCCGGTGAAAATAAAGATGAACGGGTAAGTTGAGCTTGGGGAGATCCCACTCTGTCGTTGTCCACCATAGACTTCGTGGATGTCATGCAGTCGGCTGTATTCCCGGTCAATTTCAAAAGGCATGAATACACTCCTTCGCGGCACTACGGGTAAAGATTAGCAGATGTATTCTTGCGTTGCAGTGGCGGAGTCAGAACCGCAGCATGAGGGGTGCGAGAGTGTGACAGACACCCATGCAAGGCGCGCATGACGCGAGATGCACCGCGCGGTCTATCTTCTCATCAAGTCGGAAGGACTTTGGGCAGTCATGGCGCTCGCGTGGGATCGGGCAAGCAAGGACAACCCTGAGTCGGAAGACTTGCGCCAATCGCTGCGTCTTGAAGCCAGCTTGCCGGACCACGCCACTTAGGTTTCGTCCATTTCTTTTTGGATTTCGCGCAGGTTGTTGCGGGCTGGGTTTGCGGAAGGGTCACGCCTTAAGGCCTCTTTGAATGACTGGCTTGCCCCAAGCACATCATCTTGTGCGTAAAGGGCATTTCCCAAACCGAAGGGCCAAAGCCAGTTTTTCGGCCAGCGCGTAGCTCCTGTGCGATAGACCGCTTCTGCAGCATCAAATTGGCCGGCCCGTTCAAGCGCAGCCGCGGCGCGCAAAAGGTCGACCTCGCTTGCAGTGACGGGCAGTTGGTCTGGCGGCAAAAGAACCATGGCCCACCGTCCACCCGCATCCCAGCTTCTAAGAAAGGCAGCCAGCGGCATACGCATCACGTCGCGCTCACCCGAATGGAGGGTGATAAGCTTTGCGTCGAGATCGTATCCAGTGACGACGCCATAGTGCCAGAGCGGCGCGATGCCGACGCCCAAGTTCTGAAAGACAACAACCGGGTGGCCCGCCTCTATTTCTTCAAGCAGGTCGCCGAAGCTATTCAGGGTGACCGCGATCTGGCCCTGTCTGCGGGCAGCCCCGAGCATGTCTGAAAGATATGTGCCGCGCGCTTTGGGCGTAAAAGACTGGCGGGCAATCTCGCCTAGTGTGACGTCGCTCCCTGACCATTGCAGGACCATGGCCAGAGACGTCGGACCGCAATAGAAGTCTGCCTGCTGGATCAGCGGCACGCCCACGACAGCGGCCTTTCGCGCAACATCCGCGCGCGGGCCGGTAAAGGGTGCGGGCGCGGCACAGGCTGTGAGAAGCCCGAACAATACCGCCGCCCGAACCGCAGTGATTAGCGTACGCACCGTGTGAAGTTGAAAAGGCGGGTCAGGCACAGGATGTCGGTTATCAGCAGTATGATGAAGATCGCACCAAGGGTGCCCACAATGCCAGCGCCCGAACTGCCGTCTTCCATCTGCGAAAGCGTCTGCTGGATCTCGGCGTCGGAAAGGGCGGAAAGACGCGCTTCGACTTCGGCAGGATCAATGCCTTGACGCACAAGCTCATCGCGGATTTCAGCGCGCTGAAGTTCCTGAAGCAAGGCCGCCCGGCTGGTGTCGACAACATGGCCGTTGATCGCGGTGTCGGTGCTGATCATTTGGGCCTGCGCCATGGTACCGTACTGCGTTGCAACCAAAAGCTGTGCTGCGATGCCAACTGCGACGGTGCGCTTCATGAAGTCCTTGAAAGCCATGACCTGTCCTTTGTTCACTACGTTGTACCCCGAAAGTGCATTCTTGTCGGGCTTTTCTCGCTTTGCAACTGTTTCAAGACAAACCGCGGAGAATCGCCTTAGCCAAAGACAGCATGACCTGTTCCGCCTATGCAGTTCGCAATAGGGCTGGGCGCCAACCGACCCATAGAAGCCTTGAGCGAGTCGCTGAGCGGCCATCTGGGGTTCTGGCGTTACCGCCTAGGTTAGATGCACGAAGTGAGCTTCAGTGCGACTCTGAGGAGTGTTAGCAAGACGCTGAGGGAGGCGACGGCAGTGCTGGATATGATCGTTTCTCAGTCGCCATGAACGCGCGCACGGCATCTATGGATGCCGCCGCCTAAGGTCGGGACCTATGTGCGGCCAAGGCAGCTAACGCCCGCTTTCTTCAGACACCGGACTTTGGCCAAAAGAGGGGCAAAGACCGCTCGGCGGACTTACCTGTCATTTAAGGACCTGAAATGATCCGGGCCTATTCCAAAGCTACCATCACACCGAACGGCTCTGGTCTCCTTCTCTGAATTTCTTCCGATGTGGTCGATCCGGGTGACAAGGGGGTCTTGGGGCGGGCTGTAAGCTCAAGTCATCACAGCAGCCAATTCCGGAAAGGAACCACGCCATGGACCATATTCATTGCATCGCCGCACAGCGGATATCCACTTCCCGCAAGTCTGAAGCGGAGGATGTCGACGCCTTCTACAGTGCGTATGCCTTCGCTGGGTTTCACACGTGCCGCAAGGCCGTCAAAGCAACCTTTGCGTCCTTGCGTGCAGGTCGCGACCTCCTGATGCGGAAAGTCGTTGTGGCATTGAAAATTGCTTTGGCCCTGCAGCGGACGTAGGATGAGGTCACAGCTATCGAAAGTCGCGCCAATGCCCGACACGCTCCGCCATTCAGACGAGCTTGCTGCAGACGACCACGCGGCTATCGCAGCGTTGATCCACCGCGAAACAACGAGCTTTCGCAATCTGGATTTCGACGGCTGGGCGGCCTGTTATGTGCATGCTCCGCGCACGTGCAGCGTCAGTGTCACGCCGGGAATGGGCGTCACGGTTCTTCGCGGCTGGGAGGCCATCCGAGACGATATGCTTGAGGCCATGGCGCCCGGCCGAACGCCGTGCGGAATGACTGATTTCCGTCAGGAAAATATGCAGATCATGATCAACTGCGACATCGCCTGGGTCGTTTATGATGGCTGGATGCGGTCCGACACTGGGAGTGAGGTGAACAGCATCGAGACCACCGTCGCCGAGCGGACATCAGAGGGCTGGCGTATCGTCTATGCTTCGTTTGCCCATCTGCGTGAAACACAAGGCGCGCCGGACCGGATCGCAGTTGACGGGAGCGGGCATCTGCTCTGGTCGGGGCCCGCTGCCGCCGATGCCCTTCGCAGCCACCCTGCGCTGACGATTTCCCATGGTCGGCTTCGTGCGCGGCGCCGTGACTGGGACAAGGTGCTTCAGGCAACGCTCGCCCGGGCGGGCGCGCTGCACGGTTTTTTCCAGCACAGGGACTTCTTCGACGAAACCGGCGCGCCGTTCCGCACGCCGGTTGTTATGGGAGAAGACGAGAACGGAGCGGCAATGGTCTGCTCGCTGCTGGTGATGGACGGGGTGACTTATGTCGATATCGACCCCACCACGGATCTGAAACGCAGATTGGCTGCGTCACAGGCGATTTTCGCCCTGTCCCCAGGGCAGATGGCGCTCGCGGCGCGGATCGCGTCGGGCGAAAGCCTCACAGACGCTGCAGTGTCGCTGGGGATCAGTATCAACACCGCGCGCACCCATCTGAAGCGGATCTACGAAAAGACCGGCGTCAGTTCGCAAACGGCTCTGGTCCGGCTTCTTCTCAGCGTTGGTTAAAACCCGTTGTATTTCTAACGAGGCTATATCCGAACCGTGCGTGCTCTTTGGACTCGAAGGCAACATAGGTTGATCTCTATACAGCGACCGCTAAGCGGACGAAGCAGTCGTCGATAGATATTGAATTCCCTTCCGGATAGGCTTCCGTTCAAGGAGGTCACGATGGACGAAACGGATATTTACCGTAAACAGCAGATGGGCGGATTGATCGGCAAGGGACGTCGAACTGCTCTAATCGTTGTCGACTTTGTCAACGGCTTCATCGATCCAAACATCTTTGGTGGCGGAAACACGCTGGAAGCCGCCGAAGCGACGGTTCCTGTCCTCGATGCATTTCGGGATCGAGAGTTGCCGATCGTGTTTTCGCGCATCGTTTACGCTGATGACGGGTCTGACGCGGGTGTCTGGTGCGAAAAGGCACCAAGGCTTGGTGAATTGACGGAAAACAACCCGGCCAGCCATGTGATCGACATACTGAGGCCTCGCGAAGGTGAGATCATTATCCGCAAGACGCAGCCATCGGTCTTTTTCGACACCAATCTTGGTTCGATTTTGCGTAGCCATAACGTGGACTCGGTAGCAGTTGTGGGAGCAACCACGAGCGGATGCGTTCGCGCAACGGTCGTTGACGCAATTAGCGCCAATTTCCGGCCTACGGTGATCTCTGATTGCGTGGGGGACCGTGCTGCGGGCCCACACGAAGCTAATCTCTTCGATATGCAGCAGAAGTATGCAAATCTAATCGCCGCGGGCGAGTTGGGCCGCATCTTCACGTAACGCCGACATCTCAGCTTTGGGCTCGAAGCTGTCGTTCGCCGCAAGAAGTACCAATGTCAGGCTAAGGCCCCCGGGGCTGGATCTATGACCGACCTCATGTTTTTCAGTTTGAGGCCTCAAAGTCGGCGGGCAAATTGTCTGTGTCGCGTTTAAACGCTGGTGAAGCAAAATCTGAAGGACAAGAACGATGCCGCAGACGAACAAGGCATGGGCTTATCCCCAGCCCAACAGGAGCATCTTCTTCACGCAGCTGCGTGTTAGGGCGCTCGGATCATACCGAAGCCTCAGCCGCACCCCAGTACGAGGCCCACAATGTCCCCCATTTGTCTGGCCCAGCGAGGAGCGAGGCTCGGAAACACCGCCGGCGATTTTGCCGTGCAGGAAGCCATATGGAAGCCAGAGACATGGCGAACACTCACCCCACAAGGGGGGCGTCTCTTAACATTTTGATTTATATGAAATAAAGTGGTGAGCCGTGCAGGATTCGAACCTGCGACCCACTGATTAAAAGTCAGTTGCTCTACCAACTGAGCTAACGGCCCACTCAAGGACGCTTAGCTAACGTCGGCCCAGAATTGCGTCAAGGGCGAATTCGGGTCCGGGTCGGCAATTGCTTCCAAATGGCCGATGCGCGCGCTATATGCCCGCCTATGCGCTTGAAAGACCACATAAGTGGCCTGAGCTTCATGAAAATGCATGGGCTGGGCAACGACTTCGTCATCATCGACGGGCGCGAGGGCGGCCCGGCCGTTACGGCAGGACTTGCGCGTGCCTTGGGAGACCGGCATCGCGGGGTTGGCTTCGACCAGCTTGCAGTGATCTCCGATGATGGCGCAGCGGATGTGGCGCTGACATTCTTCAACGCCGACGGCTCGCTTTCGGCAGCTTGCGGAAATGCCACCCGTTGCATCGCACGCCACGAGATGGATGCGCGGGGCGCCCGCTCGTTGACACTGAGGACCGAACGGGGGGTCTTGCAGGCCGAAGATGCCGGCGGCGGGCTGACGCGGGTGAACATGGGCGCACCGCTTCTGGCCTGGAATGAGATCCCGCTCTCTGAAGAGGGCCCGACCGATCATTTGCCCATCGACGGGGATCCGATTGCGACCGGCATGGGCAATCCGCACTGCACGTTCTTCGTCGAGGACGCCGAGGCTTTGGACATTGCCGCGTTCGGGCCTTTGTACGAAACGCACCCGCTTTTTCCCGAACGTACAAATGTCGAAGCGGTCCAGGTTCTGTCCAAAACCGCCCTGCGTGCGCGCATATGGGAGCGCGGCACCGGTGTGACACTGGCCTCGGGCTCTTGCAGCTGTGCGGCGGTCGTAGCGGCAGCGCGGCGCGGCCTGACAGAGCGCTGCGCCAATGTTCACGTCGATGGCGGCATGCTGATGATCGACTGGCGTGAAGACGGGGTCTGGATGACCGGTCCGACGACGCATGTGTTCACCGGGGAGCTGACCCCCGACTTCCTGGCCAGCCTCTGATGGACCGAAAAGCCCCCGTATTCTCGACCCTTGGCTGCCGGCTGAACGCCTACGAGACCGAGGCGATGAAAGAGCTGGCGGCGGCGGCGGGCGTAGAGGACGCGGTTGTCGTCAATACCTGTGCGGTGACGGCAGAGGCGGTCCGAAAGGCGCGCCAGGAAATACGCAAACTGCGCCGGCAGCATCCCGGGGCCCGCATGATCGTCACCGGATGCGCCGCACAGACCGAGCCCGAGACCTTTTCCGGAATGGACGAGGTCGATCTTGTGATCGGCAATACCGAGAAAATGACCACTGCCACCTGGCGTCGCCTGCAGCCCGATTTCGTGGGGGATACAGAACCGGTCCAGGTCGATGACATCATGTCGGTGACCGAGACGGCAGGCCACCTGATAGATGGCTTCGGGACCCGCTCGCGCGCCTACGTCCAGGTACAGAACGGTTGCGACCATCGCTGTACGTTCTGCATCATTCCGTACGGTCGCGGCAATTCGCGTTCGGTCCCGGCCGGAACCGTGGTCGACCAGATCAAGCGGCTTGTCGGGCGTGGGTACAACGAGCTGGTGCTGACAGGTGTGGATCTTACAAGTTGGGGCGCCGATCTGCCCGGCGAACCCAAGCTTGGCAACCTGGTGCTGCGGATCCTGAAGCTGGTGCCGGACCTGCCGCGCCTGAGGATAAGTTCTATCGATTCCATCGAGGTCGATCCCGACCTGATGCAGGCGATCGCCACCGAACCACGCCTGATGCCGCATTTGCATCTAAGCCTGCAGGCCGGCGACGACATGATCCTCAAGCGAATGAAGCGGCGCCACCTGCGCGGCGATGCAATCGCGTTTTGCCAGGAAGCGCGCCGACTGCGCCCCGATATAACCTTTGGCGCCGATATCATCGCAGGATTTCCCACCGAGACGCCCGAGATGTTCGAGAACTCGCTGAGCCTTGTGGACGAGTGCGATCTGACCTGGCTCCATGTCTTTCCCTACTCGGCGCGCGAGGGCACCCCTGCCGCACGTATGCCTGCGGTACCCGCCCCGGTGATCCGAAATCGGGCTGCCCGACTGCGCGCAGTGGGCGAGGCGGCGGTCGCCAGGCATCTGGCGGCCCATGTGGGCCAGATGCACCCTGTCTTGATGGAAAGCCCAGGCATGGGACGCACCCCGCATTTCGCCGAGGTGGACTTCACCGAACCTCAACCCGAAGGCACGATCGTGATGGCCAGGATCACTGGCGTCTCTTCAAATCGATTGACGGCGTCGGCGGCTGGCTGACGCTCATTGAGACGTTATTGGACAGTGAGGCCGCGAGGCCCTAGGCTGCATGCCTTGACAGGAGGACGTTTCATGCCTTTGCCGATTGCTCCGATTGCAGGTGTCGCGCTGCGCTATGGCGCGATAGCGCTGGCCACCTACGCCGTTACAAGACATGCGCAATCCGCGCCGCGCGACCAAAGAGCCGAAGACGCGATGGACGATGTCGCCGAGGGAGTCGCGCTGCGAAAGGAACAGGGCCAGATGAATGGTGCCGGACGGTTCCGCCGCGTGATACGGCTTGGCACGGACGGTCCGGGCATCGAAGTCGACGCAACTGCGCTGACGCGCATCCGCATCAGAAAGCTCGGGGATTGAGGCTCAGTTATTCGCCGACCTCGCCCTATGTGCGCAAGGTCATGGTGGTTTTGCACGAGACCGGCCAGTTGCCGGATGTCGAGTTGGTGCCGACGCACAGCTCACCCGTTTCGAGCGAAATTCCTGCCTCGCCCAATCCGCTGGGCAAGGTGCCCGCGCTGGAGCGCCCTGACGGGCCGGCGCTTTACGATAGCCGCGTCATCACTCGTTATCTGGACGCGCGCGCAGACACGGGACTTTACGCTCAGGGCCAAAGGCTTTGGGATACCCTGACGATCGAGGCAACGGCCGATGGCATTCTCGATGCCGCGCTCTTGATGATATACGAGGATCGCCTGCGCCCTGCGGACGCGCAGTACGCGCCTTGGGTCGAGGGGCAATGGTCGAAAATAGACCGTGCGCTGGACACCCTGAACGGTCTCTGGATCAGCCATCTGCTGGGCCGGCTCGACATGGGTCAGATCGCCGTTGGGTGCGCCCTGGGCTATCTCGATTTACGCCTGGACGCGCGAAACTGGCGGCATGGGCGATCGGATCTTGCAGGATGGTACGATTCGTTTGCCACTCGGGGCGCGATGACTGCGACAAAACCGCTGGAAGCCTAGGTCCGGCAGTTACGTTTTGTTAGGGAAATCGCGTCAAAAGCGCCCGATTGGCGATCTGAGCGTTTGTCGGCTGGACGAGGCCGGGCGAGAGAGCTAAGTAGCTTCGCGGAGGGGGCGCAGGCGACTGCCGCCCGTTTACGTTGGCATAGTAGATGCCACCAAGAATGGAGAATCACGTGTCCCACGCAGATGACCACGAAGGCACACGCCGCGATTTCCTGTACTACGCTACTGCCGGAGCAGGCGTCGTCGTGACCGGGGCCGCCGTTTGGCCCATGATCAATCAGATGAACCCCTCGGCCGATGTTCAGGCCGCCTCGACCCTGCGCGTCGATATATCCGGCGTCGAAGTCGGCAGCCAGCTGACCGTTCTGTTTCTTGGCAAGCCGATCTTCATCCGCCGCCGCACGGAAGAAGAGATCGAGGCCGCGCGCCAGGTCGAATTGGCCGACCTGATCGACGCTGGCGCCGAGAACGCGAATATCTCCGGCGAGGCGCCGGCGACCGACGAAAACCGCACGCTGGATGAAAACGGCGAATGGCTTGTGATGCAGGGCGTCTGCACCCACTTGGGCTGCGTGCCGCTGGGCGACGGTGCCGGCGATTTCGGCGGCTGGTTCTGCCCCTGCCACGGCTCACATTACGACACCGCAGGCCGCATTCGCCGCGGCCCCGCACCGCGTAACCTGCCGGTGCCGGTTGCAGAATTCGCCGACGAGACGACGATCCTGCTCGGATAAGGGAGAAAGAAATGTCTGGTATTCCGCACGATCATTACGAACCCAAGTCCGACGGCGAGAAGTGGCTGCACCGCCGCCTGCCGATTGCCGGGCTGCTGTATGACACGATAATGATCCCCACTCCGAAAAACCTGAACTGGATGTGGATCTGGGGAATTGTTCTGACCTTCTGCCTGGCGTTGCAGATAATCACCGGTATCATCCTCGTGATGCACTACACGCCGCATGTAGACATGGCATTTGCGTCGGTCGAACACATCATGCGCAACGTGAACAGCGGTCACATGATCCGCTATCTTCACATGAATGGAGCATCGCTGTTCTTCGTTGCGGTTTATCTGCATATCTTCCGCAGTCTCTACTATGGCTCTTACAAGGCCCCGCGCGAGATAACATGGATCATCGGCATGCTGATCTATCTGTTGATGATGGCAACGGCGTTCATGGGCTACGTTCTGCCTTGGGGCCAGATGTCCTTTTGGGGCGCGACCGTCATTACCGGTCTTTTCGGCGCAATCCCCTTCATCGGCGAGCCGCTGCAGACCTGGCTCTTGGGTGGCCCCGCCGTCGACAACGCGACGCTGACCCGCTTCTTTTCGCTGCACTACCTGATGCCGTTCATTATCGCAGGTCTTGTGATCGTTCACATCTGGGCGTTTCACACCACCGGCAACAACAACCCGACCGGTGTCGAGGTGCGGCGCACATCGAAGGAAGAAGCCGGGCGCGATACACTGCCGTTCTGGCCGTATTTCGTGATCAAGGATCTTTTCGCCCTCGCGATCATCCTCGCGATATTCTTCGCCATCGTCGGGTTCATGCCGAACTATCTTGGTCACCCGGACAACTATATCGAAGCAAACCCGCTTGCGACGCCGGCGCATATCGTGCCGGAATGGTACTTCCTTCCGTTCTACGCGATCCTGCGTGCATTCACCGCGGACGTGTGGGTGGTCCAGCTGACGTCTTTCATCACCGGCGGCATCATCGATGCGAAATTCTTCGGTGTGCTTGCGATGTTTGGCTCGATCGCAGTCATGGCGCTGGCGCCGTGGCTTGACACCTCGTCGGTGCGTTCGGGCCGCTATCGCCCGATGTTCAAGTGGTGGTTTGCGCTTCTGGTGATCGACTTCGTCGTTCTGACGTGGTGTGGCGCGCAGCCGGCCGAAGGCATTTACGGCGTCATCGCCCTGATCGCATCGGCTTACTGGTTCGCCTACTTCCTGGTGATCCTGCCGCTGCTCGGCGTCATCGAAAAGCCGCTGCCGCAGCCGGAAACCATCGAAGACGATTTCAAGGCTCACTATGGCAAAGGGTCCGGCTCCGAAGGTGCCGCTGCCCCGACGCCGGCTGAGTAAGAGAGGATATCTGAGACAATGATCAGACAACTCATCACAACGGCGTCGCTTGCACTTGGTGTTTCGCTGGTGGCATCCGCGGGATTTGCCGCGGGCGCCGAAGATACTTACATCGAGGACTACGACTTCTCGTTCGAGGGTCCTTTCGGCACGTTCGACCAGATGCAACTCCAGCGCGGACTTCAGGTCTATACCGAGATCTGCTCGGCTTGCCACGGTCTGCGCTATGTGCCGATCCGCACCTTGTCCGACGAGGGCGGTCCCGCGCTGCCCGAGGATCAGGTCCGTGCCTACGCCGAGTTCTACGAGGTGTTCGACCCGACCTTGTTCGACGGCGAGGGCGATTTTCGCCCGGCAACGCCCAAGGACAACTTTCCCGAATCCTCGCTGTCAAACGCGCCCGACCTCAGCCTGATGGCGAAGGCGCGCGCGGGCTTCCATGGTCCCTACGGTTTGGGGATCAACCAGCTTGTCAAAGGCATGGGCGGTCCTGAATATATCGCCACCTTGCTGGCCGGCTACACCGGCGAGGACAAGGAGGAAGCCGGCGCGATCCTGTATGAAAACACCGCCTATCCCGGCGGCTGGATCGCAATGGCGCCGCCGCTCTACGGCGACGACGTCGTCTACGAGGACGGCGCATCGACCGAACTGGAAGATATCGCGCAGGACGTATCGGCCTTCCTGATGTGGACGGCGGAACCGAAGCTCATGGTGCGCAAGCAGGCCGGCTTCAACGGCGTCTTGATGCTTTCGATCCTGGCTGTGCTTCTGTACCTGACCAACAAGCGCATCTGGGCGCCGGTCAAACGGGCGACAAAGAAGCAGCCGGCCGAATAGGTATTCTGCACACCGGAACAAAGAACGCGCCCTTCGGGGCGCGTTTTTCTATGGGCCGATATAGGCGCGAAGTGCATCGGTCGGGTTTGCAAACAATGTTCGGGTGGGCTCTGGCGGCGCGACTTGACCATCTGACACCACCATCGTGTGCTCTGCGATCCTCCGGGCATCTTCTGGATCGTGGGTCACCATTAGTACGGTCGCCTCGGTCGCTGTCAGAAGGGCTTTCGTCAGGTCCAGCATTTCGGCTTTCATGGCCGGGCCAAGCGCCGAAAAGGGCTCGTCCAGCAAGACCACGGGGCGGTTCTGAACCAAAACCCGCGCCAGCGCGACGCGGCTTTGCTGCCCGCCGGACAGCGCGCCCGGCTTGCGCGCCTCCATGCCGGTTAGCCCAACGCGCCCCAGTACCTCGGCGACGCGGTTTTCATCTTGCGCCGACAACTTCAGAGCAGGCGAAATGCCCAGCCCCACGTTCTGAAATGCTGTCAAATGCGGAAAAAGGTTTCCGTCCTGGAATATCGTCGATACGGGCCGCTTGCCAGGCGGCAACCCCGATATCGGTGTCTTGTTCCAGAAGATCTGACCGGCCGCGATGTCCTGAAAGCCCGCGATGGCCGACAGAAGCGTGCTCTTGCCAGCCCCCGATGGTCCGATCACCGCCGTCAGGCTGTGCTCGGGCACGCTGCAATTGGCGGTGAGGTGAAACGTGCCTGCGACGATTGAGACATCTTCAAGCGTCAGCATTAATTCGGCCCCCTCGGTCAAAAAGCCAGAACAGCGCCAGGCTCAGGATCAGCAAAAGCAGCGCCGCGCCGGCAGCGTCCTCGGTGCGGTATGCGGCCATCAGGCGATACATCTCAAGCGGCAAAGTGGCCTGGCGCGGATCGGCGAAAAGCGCGATCACCCCGAGATCGCCCATCGAAAGCGCCGCCGACAGGCCTGCGGCAAACCCAAGGGGGCGGCGCAGACGTGGCAGCAACAGCCAGCGCAGGCGGGTAATGCCGGTCAGCGCAAGGCTGTCGGCGAGGCGCCCGAAATCGCGCTCGGTCGCCTGTACCGCTGGCAATAGGATGCGCAGCGCGAACGGCAGTGCTAGCGCCGCGTTGACGAGCACGGTGACCGGCAGCGCTAGGCCCACCGGGTTTGCGAAGGGAAAGATCATCACGTAGAGGCCAGTGCCGATCACCAGGGGGGAGATCGCGATACCCAGGTAGCCCGCTGCTTCATATCCCCGCCGCACAGGACGCAGCCGGGACGCGGTTGAGGCAGTGCTGAGCGCGAGGGCCAGTCCAACGGTCAAGCCGGCCGCCGCGACCGCAACGATTAGCGAGCGTAGCGCGGCCTGCCACACATCGGGGCCGATGCCGGCGATCGCCGGCGCCCCGCGCAGCACGACCATTGTGAGAGGCAGCAACAGGAACAGCGCGGCTGCGGCGATCGCAGCGGCGTCCAGTGCGCGCGGCCAACCCGATTGCGCGTCCCAGCGGCGCAGGTCGCGGTCGAGGCCAGCACCCAAAACCGCAGGGACCGAAAAGCGGAAACTGATCAGCGCGGCGATAAGGGTGATGAGAAATTGCACCCCGGCCAGAAGCGCCGCCTTGGCCAGATCGAAATCGAAGCGGAAGGCTTGGTAAATCGCCAGCTCGACAGTCGTTGCCCGCGGCCCGCCGCCCAAAGCAAGGGCGATGGCAAAGCTGGTTGTGCAGACCAAAAAGATGATCGCCAGCGCGCCCGGAGCTGCCTCTCGCAGCATCGGGCGTTCCAGAAAACGGTGGATTTCGGCGCGATCCATCCCAAGCGAGGCGGCAAGCCGGAAGCGTTCTGATGGGATCGCCTGCCAGCCCTGTAGCAAGAGCCGTGTGGCCAGCGGCAGGTTGAAGAACACGTTGGCCAGGACAATGCCGTGCAGCCCGTAGATACGGATCGGCGGCAGGCCAATGAGATCGGTGACATAGCGCAGCAAGCCATTTTGGCCGAAAACGGCCAGCAGCCCGAAGATCGCGACGATAACCGGAAGAATGAAGGGCGCGCCCAGCAGCATCACAAGAAGGCCGCGCCCGGCGAAACTTTGCCGCGCAAGCGCGCGCACCACAGGGATCGCAAGCGCCACGCTAAGGGCTGCCGAGATTAGCGCTTGCCAGACCGAAAAGCGGATCGCGGCCCAGTCCGCCGGACCAAGGCCGCCGGGCGCTTCGGCGCGCCACATCACTGCGGCAAGCGGCGCCAGTGTCAGCATTACGGCCAGAGCCGCCGCGACGGCTCCGGCCGGGACTGCGGGCCTTACTGGCTGAGCGCTTCGAGCCATTCGCCTAGCGCAACGTCACGAACCGATGGCGCGTCCGCTGCCGAGATCAGCAGGGATGCGCTCGGTTCGATAAGCGTGTCGAACCCGTCCGGCAAGCCGCCTTCCGGCGTCACTGCAGGATACATCCAGTTGGTGGTCGGGATCACGCTTTGGAAGCCGTCGGTCACCATGAATTCCAGAAACGCATCGGCGAGATCGGGTTGATCTGTGCTTGCCACTTTCGCCGCCACTTCGATTTGCATGTAATGGCCCTCGTCGAATGGCGCGGCAGCCTTGCCGTCATCCTCTTCGGCGATCAGGTGATAGGCCGGCGAGGTCGTGTAGGACAGAACCATGTCCGCCTCACCCTCTAAAAAGAGCCCGTATGCCTCGGACCAGCCCTTTGTGACGGTCACGATGTTATCCGACAGCGCCTCCCAGACCGCAGGTGCTTCCTTGCCATAGGCCGCCTTGACCCACAGCAACAGACCAAGCCCGGGCGTCGAAGACCGCGGATCCTGGATCAGGATCGAGATGTCACTGTCGGCCAGCGCCTTCAGCGACTGCGGCGGCGTCGCCAGTTTTCCGGTCTCGTAGACGAAGGCGAAATAGCCCCAGTCGTAGGGCACGAAGACCGGATCATTCCAGGCAATCGGCAAGTCAAACTCTGCGGCGACCGAATGCGGTGCGAACAGGCCGGTATCTGCGGCTGCGGCGGTCAGGCTGGTATCGAGGCCCAGCACGATATCGGCCTCTGTCCGCGCGCCCTCAAGCCGAAGCCGCGACAAAAGCGCTGCGCCGTCGCCAGTGCCGACGAATTGCAGATCGCAGGTACAGGTCTCTTCGAACGCCGCTTCGACGGCGGGGCCCGGACCCCAGTCCGAGACGAAACTGTCATAAGTGTAGACGGTCAGAACTGGGGTCTCGGCAAAGGCTGTACTGCCTGCCAGAAGTCCTGCCGCGACAAGTGAGTATTTCAACAAAAGCCTCCATTCGTGGCCCGGACGGGGATCGGGTAGAGGAGCGCTCAACCTTCCCTCCGCCGGCATTAACCGGTTCAGGTTCAACGGGTTCGCTTGCGCGCATCTCAGCCCTAATTGGGCACCCCGAGGTACCGGCGTATCTATGCCTCAGCAGGTTCAAGTGCAAGGCGAAACCCCTTGAGGCGGCCCCCGCCGCCCGCTAAGGACGCTGATCAAGGAGATCGCGTGATATGAGCCTGAACAGCTACGGCCACCTCTTTCGGGTCACGACCTGGGGCGAAAGTCACGGGCCGGCGCTTGGCGCGACCATCGACGGGTGCCCGCCCGGCGTGCCGCTAAGTGAGGCCGATATCCAGGTCTGGCTCGACAAGCGCAAACCGGGGCAGAACAAGTACACCACACAGCGGCGCGAGGCTGATGAGGTTGAAATCCTATCCGGCGTTTTCGAAGGCAGGACAACGGGCACCCCGATCCAGCTGATGATCCGCAACACCGACCAGCGGTCGAAAGACTACGGCGATATCGCCGAGAAGTTCCGGCCCGGGCATGCCGATATCACCTATTGGCAGAAATACGGGATCCGCGATTACCGTGGCGGGGGCCGGTCTTCGGCACGCGAAACAGCGGCGCGGGTGGCCGCTGGCGGCGTGGCGCGTGCCGCACTGGCCCTGCTTCTGCCGGAGCTTTCGATCACCGGCTACATGGTGCAGATGGGCGACAAGCGGATCGACCGCGCCCGCTTTGACTGGGATGAGATCGCGCGCAACCCGTTTTGGGTCCCCGATGCCGCAGCGGCTAGTGAATGGGCGACGTATCTCGATGGCTTGCGCAAATCGGGAAGCTCGGTCGGCGCGATGATCGAAGTCACGGCGCGCGGCGTGCCGGCGGGCCTCGGCGCGCCGGTCTACGGCAAACTCGATACCGATCTTGCGGCGGCGGCGATGTCGATCAACGCGGTCAAGGGGGTCGAGATCGGCGAAGGCATGCAGGCGGCGATGCTGACCGGCGAGGCCAATGCAGACGAGATCTTCATGGGCGCGACCGGGCCCGAGTTCGCTTCGAACCATGCAGGCGGCATCCTGGGCGGAATCTCCAGCGGCCAGGACGTCGTGCTGCGGTTTGCCGTCAAACCGACCTCTTCGATCCTGACGCCGCGCAAGACGATCACCAAGGCCGGTGAGGCGACCGAAATCACAACCAAGGGCCGGCATGACCCGTGCGTCGGCATTCGCGCGGTGCCTGTGGGCGAGGCGATGGTCGCGGCCGTCCTGCTGGATCACCTGCTTCTGGATCGCGGCCAGACTGGCGGCATCCGCGGCACGATCGGCTAGGCCGAGGCCGCAAGCGCGGTGTCGAGCAGCGCCTTGATCTCGGCGTTGCGCGTGCCTGCGACGATGCGGCCGAGTTCTTTATCGCCTTTCAAAACAACCAGCGTCGATCTGCGCGGGATATTCAGCGACCGCGATATCGGTGCGTCGCTATGGATGTCCCAGTCGATCGAGATGAAGGTTATTGCCTCGTCATAGGCCGGATCTGCCGCGCGCAGCGCTTCGATCGTACGGCCCTGGCTGGCGCAGGTGGTGCACCATGACGTGTAGAAGTCGAGAAACACCGTCTTGCCTGCGGCAAGTTCCTTTTCGACAAGGCCGGGATTGTAGGCGATCCCGGTCGATGCAGAGACCGCAGCCGGCAACAGGGTAAGGGCGGATCCAGAGAGAATGAAGTCACGACGTTTCATCAATAGGCTACCTTCGTTCAGAGAATTACGGAAAAATCGATCAGCCAGGCGGGCAGGTTTTCCAGCGCCCAGCGCTCGGCCACGTGGTGAAGCTTGAGGAGGATCGCAAGGCCGACCGCAACGAATGTCGCGCCCATTATCGGGCGCGCCTGTCCGGCGATCCGACGCATCAAGGCCTGCCGCTTCTGGATCACCGACCGCGCGCCATAACCTAGCGCCAGGATGATGCTGGACACGCCCAGTGCAAAGGCGACCATGATAGCTCCGGCGCGTGCCAGATTCTCGCCCTGGCTGGCCAGCGAGATGGCGCCGCCAAGAGTGGGTCCGACGCAGGGGCTCCAGACCGCTCCGAGAAGCACACCGCCAAGGAACTGTCCGCGCAGGCCGGTGCTGTCGATCTCGTCGAGGCTGGCGTCCGCCCTGGAAGACATGCCCGCCGTCGCAGTTGCGAAGCCTGCAGACAGGCGCGGCACCAGAAGGATCAGGCCGAAACCGATCATCAGCATTGCCGATGCGTTGACGATGGTCTGCTCGGTCGCGCCGAAGGCGCGTACCAGAACCGACAGCGAAAGGCCAAGTGCGACGAAGGACAGGCTCATTCCCGCGGCCATTGCGAGCGGTCCGTGGCGGCCGGACTGCAGGGATGTCGCAAGCACGATGGGCAAGACCGGCAGCACGCACGGGTTGATCAGCGTCAGCAGCCCTGCGCCATAGGCAAGTAAGAGTTCCATGGCGATGTTCTAGGTGGCCGGCTGCCGCATGTCACCAAAACTCCGGTTACATTCGTTCACGTCCCCGTCAGGCTTTTGACGCGCCCAGGTGACCGCTTCGAGATCTGGACGACCAGAATGCCCGCGGTGATGATCGCAACGCCAAGATAGTCGATCCGCGTGATTTGCTCACCCAGGAGCAATGCCGCGATGGCGACCCCCAGAAACGGGTTGAGAAAGTGGAAGGTCGAGGCGCGAACAGATCCGATGCGGTTGACCAAGGTGAACCAGACCCATGTCGCAGCGAGCCCCGGCACCAGAACGGTGTAGGTGAAGGCGGCCGCCAGCGTCCAGCTATAGTCGACAACCCATGTCTCGCTACCCAGGCCGACGAACGCAAGAATAACCGAACCGACCAGCATTTGCAGACCGACAATCATCAGAACGTTGCCGCCCGACGATGCACCGCGCACCAAAAGCGTCGCCAGGGTCAGCGCCAGAACGCCAAGGCCGCAAAGTGCCAGCCCGCCCAGATCGACCCCGGCACTGATCCGCGAGCCCATTATCAGGACGACGCCGGCAAACCCGGCCAGAAGCCCAACCAGTCCCGCAGCGTTCAGCCGGTCGCCCAGAAAGGCGCGCCCGGCAAGTGCGACCCACAAGGGTAGAGAGGATGCAATGATGGCCGCCACCGAGGCTTCGACGGTTTGCATCGCCACGAAATTCAGCCCGAGGTAAAGCGCGTTCTGGCAGAGCCCGAAGATCAGCGTCGCGCGCCATTGGCCCTTGGTCAGGCGCCAGTCCTGGCCAAGAAGGCGGGCTATGGCGATGGCGATCAGGCCAGCAATCGCAAAGCGGATGGCGAGGGTCGTCAGAGGCGGCGCGGACGCGACGATGATCCGGGCCGAGGTGAAGGCCGACGACCACATGACCGCAAAGGCAACGCCCATGAAAATCGCGCGTATGTCCAGAACACTGCCTCCGAAGAAACGGCCGCCCCGTTGCGCGACACCCTAGGGGTCGCTCAGGCCCTCGCCATGGGCCTTAGCGCCGCGGCGCCCGCCGGTCAAACAAATCCCGGTACATGACGGCAGCGCCCAAAACAAAAGGGCCGCCTGACGGCGACCCCAAGTCGGACTGCGAAAGCGGCGATTAGCCGTTCACGCTATCCTTCAGCGCCTTTGCGATGGTCATTTTCACGACCTTATCGGCGTCTTTGTGAATCTGTTCTCCCGTGGCGGGGTTGCGCACCATCCGTGCGGGCCGTTCGCGGCAGTAGATTTTGCCCACGCCGGGAAGTGTCACGGCACCACCGTCTGCCACTTCCTTGGTGATGATCCCGGTGATCGCGTCCAAAGCGACGCCCGCGGATTTCTTGTCGCTGCCCATTTCGTCGGCAAGAGCGGCAACAAGTTGCGTCTTGGTCATCGGTTTTGCCATGTCTCGTCTCCTCGTTTTCCCCTTTTTCTAGGGGCTGACGCGACAAGTTAAACTGTATCTGGGGGCCGAACACAACGACTAGTAGCAGTAAAATAACGCATTTCGGGCCAGAATCAGCGGTTTTTTACCCAAATCAGAGAAATGCGGTCTCTTCGAAGCTGCGAAGCTTGCGCGAATGTAGCCGTTCAAGTGGCATCTCGCGCAGTGCTTCCATGGCGCGAATTCCGATCAGCAGGTGCCGTGAGACCTGCGTTCGGTAGAAATCAGAGGCCATTCCAGGCAGTTTCAGCTCGCCATGAAGCGGCTTATCGGAGACGCACAGAAGCGTCGCATAGGGCACGCGGAAGCGAAATCCGTTGGCGGCGATCGTGGCGCTTTCCATGTCAAGCGCGATGGCCCGCGACTGCGACAGCCGCTGCACCGGGCCGGACTGGTCGCGCAGCTCCCAGTTCCGGTTGTCGATCGTGGCAACGGTGCCGGTGCGCATGATCCGCTTCATCTCAAAGCCGTCATGTTGACTGACCTCGGCCACCGCAGCCTCCAGCGCGATCTGAATCTCGGCCAGGGCAGGGATCGGCACCCAGACCGGCAGGTCGTCGTCAAGAACGTGATCCTCGCGCAGGTAGGCATGCGCCAGAACGAAATCGCCCAGCCTCTGGCTGTTCCGCAAACCGGCGCAATGGCCGACCATGACCCAGGCATGGGGTCGGAGTACTGCGATATGATCGGTCGCGGTTTTCGCATTCGACGGACCGACGCCGATATTGACCAGCGTGATCCCCGAGCCGGCCGCGCGTTTCAGGTGGTAGGTCGGCATCTGCGGCAGCTTTTCGATCGGTGTCAGCGTCCCGGCGCCGCTGGTGATCTCGGCATTTCCCGGTCCGACGAAGGAGGTATATCCGCTGCCGGGATTATCGAGCGCGGCACGGGCGAAGGCCTCGAACTCTTCGACATAGAACTGGTAGTTGGTGAACAGCACATGGTTCTGGAAATGATGCGCGGCAGTGGCTGTGTAGTGCGACAACCGAGCCAGCGAATAGTCCACGCGCTGCGCAGTGAACGGCGCGAGCGGTCCGGACCCGTCGGGGTGCTTGTAGCCAAACCCGTTGACGATATCGTCGCTTGTCGTCGCCAAATCAGGCACATCGAAGATATCGCGCAACGTAAACGTCATCGAGCCTTCCTGCGGGACGGTCAGATCCGCGTCGTTGGCGACCGCGAAATGGATCGGCATCGGTGTCGATGAAGGGCCGATCACGACTGGAACGTCGTGGTTCTCGATCAAAAGACCGATCTGCTGAATCAGGTAATTGCGGAAAAGGTCGGGGCGGGTGACCGTTGTGGTATAGGTTCCCGGTTCGGCCACATGACCAAAGCTGAGACGACTGTCGATGCCGGCAAAGCTGGTCGTGGTGAAGCGGATCTCTGGATAGTAGGCGCGGTAGCGCATGGCGGGCACGACACCGGTCAGCGTCTTGGCGAACTCCTTGCACAAAAAAGACACGGCCCTCCGGTACAGCTCTTCCAGCCGATCCACCGCCTTGCTTGCGTCCATGAAAGTTTCAGCCTTCGGCACAGGCGGTGACTGGATCAAAGAGCCTTGAGCAGTGTTCATCAATTATCCTCAAGAAGCGGGGTCAGCTCGAACCGGGTGACATCGACCAGCCCCAGATCGGAAATACGCAACTCGGGTATGACAACGAGCGCCAGAAGGGAATGCTGCATGTAGGCGTTGTTCAGCGTGCAGCCGCATTCGGCCATCGCGGCGACCATGCGATCGGCCTCGGCAGCGACGTCGGTGGCCGGGCTGTCCGACATCAGCCCGGCAATCGGCAACTCGACCATGGCGATCTCGGTGCCGTTCTTGAAGACGGTGATGCCGCCGCCAACCTCTCCCAGCCGGTTGGCTGCAGCCGCCATATCGCGCCGGTCGGTGCCGACGACGATCATGTGGTGACTGTCATGCGCGACGGTCGAAGCCATCGCCATGCGCCCGGTATAGCCAAAGCCCGAAACGAACCCGTTCACCACGCCGCCAGTGCCGCGATGCCGCTCGACCAGCGCGATCTGGCAGACATTGCCGGACGGCTCGACGCGACCGTCGGCCACTGCAAGCTCGGCGGTCAGGGCCTTCGTCGGCGCCTGGTTCTCGACGACGCCGATGACCTTGGCGGTGACCGTGTTGGCGCCCTGTGGCGCGGTGATCTCGAAGTCTTGCGGTGCAAGCTGGCGGCCGAGGGTCACGGTCTTGCGCACATCCTCTGGCCAGTCGAGGTGCGGGCAGTCCACAAGGCAAGTGCCGTCCCTGGCGACCGTGGCGCCTTGCGCGATGACGTGCTCGATCGGCAGGGTGCGCAGATCAGATGTCAGGATCACGTCGGCCCGGCGCCCCGGCGCGATCGAGCCAAGCTCCCGCTCCAGTCCGAAATGGGTCGCCGTGTTGATCGTCGCCATCTGCAGCGCGATCAGCGGATCGCAGCCGCAACTTATCGCGTGGCGGACGACACGGTTCATGTGCCCATCATTTACCAGCGTGCCCGAATGGCAGTCGTCGGTGCAGAGGATCGCGCCGCGCGGATCGAGCCATTTTTCGGTGATCGCCGTGATCTGGGTTTCCACGTCGTACCAGGCAGAGCCCAGCCGCATCATCGACCGCATTCCCTGCCGCATCCGCGCGATGGCATCGGCCTCGCAGGTGCCTTCGTGATCGTCTGCCGGCCCGCTCGCGGCATAAGCGTGAAACGCAGGTCCCAGATCGGGGCTGGCATAGTGGCCGCCGACGGTTTTGCCCGCTTTCTGGGTTGCCGCGATCTCGGCGAGCATCTTGGGATCGCCCGCCACGACGCCGGGGAAATTCATCATCTCGCCAAGGCCGATGATGCCTGGCCAGGTCATCGCCTCGGCAACATCCTCGGCAGTGATTTCAAACCCGGTCGTCTCGAGCCCCGGTGCAGACGGCGCGCAGCTTGGCATTTGTGTGAAGATCGAGACTGGTTGCATCGCCGCCTCGTCGTGCATCAGGCGCACGCCGCGCAGGCCAAGCACATTGGCGATCTCGTGCGGATCGACGAACATGGTGGTTGTGCCGTGGGGGATCACGGCGCGGGCGAACTCGGCCGGGATCAGCATGCCGCTTTCGATATGCATATGCCCGTCGCACAGCCCGGGGATCATGTAGCGGCCATCGGCCTCGATGATCTCTGTCTGGGGGCCAATGCAATGCGAAGCATCCGGGCCGCAATAGGCGAAGCGGCCGCCGGCGACTGCCAGATCGTGGCGTTTCAGCGTCTCGCGCGTGTGTACGTTCACCCAGGTTCCGCCGCGGATCACCAGATCGGCCGGCGCGCGTCCTGCCGCCACTGCAACAAGCGTTGCGGCGCTCTCGGACCAGGGTTTCAGGGCAGGGTTCGTCATGGATCAATTGTCCGCATAAATCCGGCCTACGCAAGGGGGATCGCCGAGCGCTGGCTGTAGCGCGCCGGCGAGCGCAGCAAGGGTCGGGGCCCAAGATTGCCCTTGTATCCAGACGCGCCCGCGTCATCTTTGCATGATGAGCAAGACACTTCTTTGCATAGGTCATGGATACTCGGCGCAGGCATTTGGCAGGCTGGCGCAAGACCGCGGCTGGCGCGTGATCGGAACCACCCGATCGGAAGACAAGGCACAGGCGCTGGCGCAGGCAGGGGTCGAGCCGCTTGTCTGGCCCGGACAGGACATCGGCGCGGCGCTTGGCGCGACGAGCCACCTTCTGACATCGGTTGCGCCAGGCGAGGACGGCGATCCGGTGCTCGCGGCACTTGGAACCGAAATCGAAGCCGCCGCGCCGCACCTGGAATGGGTCGGGTACCTCTCGACTACCGGTGTCTATGGTGATCATGGCGGCGACTGGGTCGACGAGACCACGCCGCTTGCGCCATCGACAGACCGGGGCCGCCACCGGGTTGCGGCCGAAGCGGCGTGGCACAAGCTGGCTGAGCGTGCGGGCTTTCCACTGCATATCTTCCGCTTGGCTGGCATCTATGGGCCGGGGCGTGGGCCGTTCTCGAAAGTGAAATCCGGCAAGGCCCGGCGCATCATCAAGCCGGGACAGGTGTTCTCGCGCATCCACGTGGAGGATATCGGCCAGGTACTGATGGCCTCGGCGCTCAGCCCGCGCGGCGGTGCCATCTACAACGTCTGCGATGACGATCCCGCGCCGCCGCAGGATGTGATAGCGTATGCCGCGGACCTTCTCGGCGTGCCGCGCCCGCCTGAGGTCATGTTCGACGCAGCCGACATGTCACCCATGGCCCGCAGCTTTTATGCGGAAAGCAAACGGGTCAGGAACGATCGTCTGAAATCCGATCTGGGCGTCCGGCTTCGGTTCCCCAGCTACCGCGAGGGCCTGGCTGCGGTGCTTGACGAAACCGACACCGGAAGCTGATCGCGCGCTGGAAGTCGCCCGCGATCTGTGGTCTCAGGAGACGCGATTTTTTGCGAAGGTCGAGACATGTATGTCGTTTCCTTGATCACCGGAGCCGCGCGTCCGCTGGACCCTGCGCTTGCCGATAGCCTGCGCAACGCCTGGGGCGGCGGGGACGTTTTGTGGCTGTCGCCGGACGAGGCGGCCGAGTTTGCCATCACCCAGATGCCCGCGAACCGCTGGCAGGTCTGGGAGGATCTGCAAGGCGTGGGCGCTGATCTGGTGATCCAGCCCGCCGAGGGACGACGCAAGCGGATGCTGCTGGCGGATATGGACAGCACGATGATCCAGCAGGAATGCATAGACGAACTGGCTGATATGGCCGGGGTCGGCCCGCGGGTGGCCGACATCACCGCACGCGCGATGAATGGCGAGCTTGATTTCGAAGCAGCGCTGCGCGAGCGGGTGGGACTTCTAAAAGGATTGGACGTCGCGGTGATCGAGGAGGTCCTGCGCACTCGTATCACCCTGATGCCCGGTGCGGTCGAACTGGTGGCGACGATGCGCCAGGCCGGCGCCTATTGCGCGCTGGTCTCGGGCGGGTTCACGGCGTTCACCTCCCGGATCGCGGATCGGCTGGGCTTTGATGAAAACCGCGCGAACACGCTGCTAGAGGCGGGCGGAAAATTGACCGGACAGCCGGGCGAGCCGATCCTGGGGCGCGCCGCCAAGGTACGTGCATTGGAAGAGATCACCGCTCAGCGCGGTCTGCGACACACCGATGTCATGGCGGTCGGCGATGGCGCCAACGATCTTGACATGCTGAAGCGCGCCGGTGCGGGCGTGGCGCTGCATGCAAAACCGGTCGTGGCCGCCGAGGTCGACCTAAGGATTAATCACGGCGACCTGACGGCGCTTTTGTTCCTGCAAGGCTATGGCCGGAATGCCTTTGCAACTTCGCTGGGCTAGTACCCGGCGAAACCGGCTGACGGCTTCATCACACCGGTATCGATGCCGCGCCGGTTCAGGATCGGTGCGCTGACGAACCCTCTGGCTACCGGGTGATCCGCGTCCAGGGCGCCAAGTCGTATCAAAAGCGCTGCCGTGGCGCATTCGGCGGCCCGCATGCCCCCATCGGTGATTTTCAGCGCAACGCCCAGCTTCTGCTCGGGCAGGATGGCGATATAAACCGCCTCGGCGCCGTACTTGACCGCCGCGCGCCCCCCGGCGGCTTGCATCAGCAAGGTGCAGGAGCCCGTCGGTCCGGCAATCAGTTCGGGACACTCGCGCATGGTCCGCGCCAGCCGGGCCGCCGCCCGGTCGCGTGCAGAACCGGTATCTTCGCGCGCCGCTGCAACCCGCGCCATGGCCCTTGCCAGCCCGCGCAGGCTGGTGGCGAAATTCGGAGCCGAGCAGCCGTCTATGCCGAAACCGGGGCTGTCCATCCCTGTCATGTCCTCGAAGACGTCCCTTACTTCGACCTGGACCGGGTGATCGGCGTCGATGTAGTCCGGCCCCGCGCGCAGGTGCTGGCCGAGGGTCAGAAAGCTGGTGTGCTTGCCAGAACAGTTGTTGTGATATTGGCACGGCTTGGCGTGGGCCCGGATCAGCTCATCTCGCGCCTCAAGATCACTGGGCTCCTGCGGCCCGCAGCGCAGATCATCGTCGCCAAGCCCCAGATCCCGCAGCCAGCTTTGCGCCAGATCGGTATGGATATGCCCCCCATGATGCGACGCGCAGGCCAGGGCCAGGTGCCGGTCGGTGAGGCCCGCGGCCTTCGCCGCACCGCTTTCGATCAGCGGGATCGCCTGCAAGAGCTTCGCGCTGGACCGCGGGTAGATGATTTGCGCCGGATCCCCCCAGGCTTCGGCGATCTCGCCGCCAGCGTCACAGATTACCGCGTGGCCCGCATGCTGCGACTCTAAGATGCCGCCTCTCCAAAGCTCTACCATCGGCGTGGACATGTTCATCGGGACACGACTTTCATTTGTTGCTGGAAAACGCGTACAAGGGGTTTTAAACCCTCTCTGAGTTCCGCTAGTATTCGGCTCGGTATAGATTAGCGTTGCCACCCGAATTAGACAGCCAGAAAATGGCGCAGGGCCAGATGCAGAGGCAGAGACAGCTGGAGGCTGTAAGACGTATGAGGTCACACCTATTCACTGGCCTGATTGCGGTCGCAATTACTTTTGGCGGCGCGACATCTCAAGCACAGGAATCGTCGAACCGCGTTGCCGCGAAAACCGATTGGTCGGTCTTCGTCGAGAGCAACCCCACAGAATGCTGGAGCGTGTCTGCGCCCAAGGAAACGGTCAACACCCGCGATGGCCGCGTGGTTGCCGTGCGGCGCGGCGACATCCTGCTGTTTGTCAGCTACCGGCCGGACGCGGGCGTGACCGGCGAGGTCTCCTTTACCGGGGGTTATCCCTTTGCCGGCGGATCGACCGTCACTCTTGAGATCGGCGACAACACCTTCGAACTTTTTACCGAAGGGGAATGGGCTTGGCCGGCCTCGATCAGCGACGATGCAAAAATCGTCACGGCGATGAAACGCGGCACGCTGGCGGTGGTCACCGCTCGTTCGGCCCGCGGCACGGTGACGCGGGATACCTTCTCGCTTCTGGGGCTGACGGCGGCGCTTGAAGAAGCCGAACAGCGCTGCGCCTCCTAAGCCGACCACTGCCATTGCGGATCGCAAAGGCGTCCGTGCGGCGCCGGCTTTATTTGTGCTGCCGAATCCTGTAGGCCCGGCCGGGCTTTGAAAGGACACCTCACGCCATGGCCGCAACAGCGCCCATCACCCAGGACGTTCTGACCCTTCCGCGCAAGCTGCCGCAGGGGCCTCAGAATCTCGTCGGGCTGACGCGTGATGCGATGCGCGATGCGCTGATCGCCGCCGGCACGCCCGAGCGGCAGGCGAAAATGCGGGTTGGCCAGATCTGGCAGTGGATCTACCAAAAGGGCGTCCGCGATTTTGGTTTGATGACCAACCTGGCCAAACCCTATCGGGCAATGCTGGCCGAGCATTTCGTGATCGAGATCCCGCAGGTCGTCACCCGCCAGGTCTCTGAAGACGGCACCCGCAAGTACCTGGTGCGGATCGCAGGCGGGCACGAGGTGGAAACTGTCTACATCCCCGAAGAAGGACGCGGCACGCTTTGCATCTCTTCTCAGGTCGGCTGCACGCTCACCTGCTCGTTTTGCCACACCGGAACCCAGAAGCTGGTGCGCAACCTCACGGCGGCCGAGATCGTCGGACAGGTAATGCTGGCCCGTGACGATCTGGGCGAGTGGCCAGCGCCTGGCCGCAATCCCAAGGACGAAGCACGCCTTCTGAGCAATATCGTCCTGATGGGCATGGGCGAGCCGCTTTATAATTTCGTAGCGGTGCGCGATGCGATGAAGATCGCGATGGATCCCGAAGGCATTTCGCTGTCGCGCCGCCGCATCACGTTGTCGACCTCGGGTGTCGTCCCCGAGATCGCGCGCACGGCCGAGGAAATCGGCTGCCTTCTGGCAGTCTCGTTTCACGCCACGACCGACGAGGTGCGCAACACGCTGGTGCCGATCAACAGACGCTGGAATATCGAAACCCTGCTGAACGCCCTGCGCGACTATCCCAAGGCCAGCAATTCCGAACGCATCACCTTCGAATACGTGATGCTGAAAGGCGTCAACGACAGCGACGAGGACGCGCGCCGCCTGATCAAGCTGATCGAGGGTATTCCGGCGAAGATCAACCTGATCCCGTTCAATGAATGGCCCGGCGCGCCCTACCAGCGCTCTTCCAACAATCGTATCCGCGCCTTTGCCGACATCATCTACAAGGCAGGATACGCCTCGCCAATCCGCACCCCGCGCGGCGAAGACATCATGGCGGCCTGCGGTCAGCTGAAGTCGGAAACCGAACGCGCCCGCAAATCGCGCCGCGAAATCGCCGCCGAAGCGGGGCTTCCGTAAGTTCACCTGGCCAAATAATACCTCCGCCGGAGGCAAGAAGGTTTCAACGGACCGGATCGAAAAGGGCGTTGTCCATCTGGCAATCGCGCACGACGTCGCGCCCGCAGGCGCGCGGCTCCAGGCCCCGGGTCAGGCAAAGCCGGGCCTCCTGGATGCGTCCCGCCTTGCAAGTGATGGTCAGCATGTCCGGCTCCAGCCCGGCATTGTCACGCAGGAACGCCTGTTCGATCACCGATGCCGGCACCTCGATCGAGCGTTCCAGACGGCGGAAGAGCTCTGGCCGTACGATGCGTGCGTATGCGTCGCGCGAGGCCTTGAAATAGTCCTTTGCGCTCAGGCCCGAGCAGCGACCGTGTTTTTTCCACTGGTGCCATGCCAGCCCCGATGAACCCATGATGTCGGCCATCGCCCGGGTTTGCGTCCGCGAGGGGTCACGGGCGCCGGTTCGGCAATAGCTGGGCCAGCCGATCTCGTATTGCGGCCAGAGCCCATGCAGCACCCAGCCGAAATCCTGTGCCGCGTCGCATTGCGGCGAGCCGCGCGCATCGCCCTCCAGCGCGCACCATGTCGGCGACCAGCTGAGCGACAGCACATAGTAGTCGAAATCCCCGGCACGTTCACTCTCTGCCAGGGCTAGGCAGGGCAGGAAAAGCCAGAGTGCAAACCAGCGCATTTCCTCTTCCCTCAGCTGCAAAGGATGACTATATACCTGCCAACCTCCCCGAAAACGAGGAAACGTTCCAGCCCGGAACAGCCGTTTTCCCGGCGCGGGGAAGATTTGCCAAAGGAGAAGGCGAATGAACAAACCGATCATGGCCAAAGCAACAGCCGTCTGGCTGGTGGACAACACGACGATCAGCTTCAAGCAGATCGCTGATTTCTGCGGCCTGCACGAGCTTGAAGTCCAGGGCATCGCCGATGGCGACGTCGCGACTGGCGTCAAGGGGTTCGACCCGATCGCCAACAATCAGCTCGAGCAGTCCGAGATCGATGCCGCCGAAAAGGACCCGCTGCATACGCTTAAGCTGAAGTTCAATGCCGCGGCTGTCGGCGAGGAAAAGCGCTGCGGGCCGCGCTACACGCCTCTGTCCAAGCGGCAGGACCGCCCGGCCGCGATCCTGTGGCTGGTGAAGTTCCATCCCGAATTGTCGGATGCCCAGATCTCGAAGCTTGTCGGAACGACCAAGCCGACGATCCAGTCGATCCGTGAGCGCACGCACTGGAACATTTCCAGCATCCAGCCGGTCGATCCGGTAGCGTTGGGTCTGACCAAGCAGTCCGAATTGGACGCAGCCGTTCAGAAAGCCGCCGCCAAGAAGGCCAAGGAAGGCGTCGTGATGTCCGATGACGAGCGGCGCAAGCTGGTATCGACCGAGCAGTCGCTGGGCATGGAAGCCGAGCCGCGTATCCCAACGGCGATCTCGGGGCTCGAGACCTTTTCGCTGAGCGGCACTGCCGATGAGGACGAGGACAAGGACGACGAGACACCCGACGCCGAGAGCTTCTTCAACCTGCCGGACAATGATGACGACGAGGACGGCGACAAGGATTGATCGCGTCGAGCGACTAAGAAAAGAGGCCGGAGCCGTTGGCTCCGGTTTTTTCTTGCCTTCGGCGAAGGTATTTCTGGCCAGATGAAGCCGGAGGCCTCAGAAGGATTTGCGGGCGCGGAGCGCCGCGGTGATCGTTCCGTCGTCGAGATAGTCCAGCTCCCCGCCGATCGGCACACCCTGGGCGAGCGAGGTGACAGTGACGGTCTGGCCGATCTGGTCGGCGATGTAATGGGCCGTGGTTTGACCATCGATCGTAGCGTTGAGGGCGAGGATCACCTCGGTGATGCCTTCGGCAGCGATCCGGTCGATCAGCTTGGGGATGCGCAGCTCTTCGGGGCCGACGGCATCGAGCGCCGACAGGGTTCCGCCAAGCACGTGGTAGCGGCCCTTGAAGACGCCGCCGCGTTCCATCGCCCAGAGATCGGCAACGTCTTCGACCACGCAGAGCTCGCCGTTGGCGCGCTTTTCCGCGCTGCAGATCTCGCAGATATCCCGGGTGCCGATATTGCCGCAGTTCAGGCATTCCCGGGCGGTCGCCGCCACCTTGTGCATCAGATCGGCAAGCGGTGTCAGCAAGAGCGTGCGCTTCTTGATCATGTGCAGGACCGCGCGCCGCGCCGAACGCGGGCCGAGGCCCGGCAGTCGCGCCATCACTTCGATCAGCGCATCGATATCTTTGGGGGCGTCGGTCACAGAGCGCTCAGAATGGCAGCTTCATGTCCGCCGGCAACCCCATCGCCTCTGTCAGCTTGCGCATTTCTTCCTGACTGCGGTCCTGCGCCTTCGCTTGCGCATCCTTGATCGCGGCGAGGATCAGGTCCTCGACGACTTCCTTTTCGTCGGGGTTGAAGATCGTCGGATCGATATCGAGTGCGGTCAGCTCTCCCTTGGCGGTGGCGGTCGCCTTGACAAGCCCGGCACCGCTTTCGCCGACGACCGAGATGGTATTAAGGTCCTCCTGCATCTGGGCCATCTTGGTCTGCATTTCCTGCGCGGCCTTGGCCATCTTGGCCATGTCGCCGAGCCCGCCTAATCCTTTGAACATCGTCTTCTCCTTAGTCGTCTTCGAAGGGATCCCATTCTTCGTCGACCTCCGGGAGTGCCTGTTCGGCAGCCTCGGCTTCGAGATCGGAATGGGTTCTGATTTCAGTGATTTTTGCCGCGGGAAAGGCCGCGAAAACCGCTTCGACAAGCGGGTGACTGCGCGCCTGTTGTTCCAGTTTCAACCTTGCCGTGTCGCGTTCTTCGGCGATGGTGCGCCCGCCGCCCTCGCTGGCGACCGAAATCGCCCAGCGCACGCCGCTCCAGGTTTGCAGCCGGGCACCGAGCCGCTGTGCAAGGTCCGCGGGCGCCGCCTCGGTCGGCTGGAAGGTGATGCGGCCCGGGGCGTAGCTGACCACGCGCAGGGCAGTCTCGATCTCGACCAAGAGCTTGACGTCGCGGTTGGAGCGCACCAGTTCGACCACGTCCTCGAACCGGGCGAACCGTGCAAGCGAGGTGTCGGGCGCGCGCGACAGCGCGGTGGCTGCGCCGTATGCGGTGGTGCCGCCCTGGTTTTGGGTGGGCGCATGCAGGGCGGGCGCAGTGCTGGAAGTGGCCGGCGCCGGGGCAGACGCAGATGGGCTGGCTGCGTGCGCTGCGCCTGTCGTGGGCTGCGATTGGCCACCGCCGCCCGGCGGCACGGGCGGCGCGTCCTTCAGCTTTCGCACCAGGTCTTCGGGCGTGGGCAGGTCCGCCACGTGGGTCAGGCGGATCACCGCCATCTCGGCGGCCATCATCGCGTTGGGCGCGGCGGCGACCTCTTCCAGCGCCTTCAGCAGCATCTGCCACATTCGGGTCAGAACCCGCATCGGCAGCGCCTTTGCCATCTGGACGCCGCGCATCCGTTCGTCAGGCGAGACCGTGGGATCGCCGGCGGCATCGGGCGTGATCTTGATGACGCTGATCCAGTGGGTGACCTCTGCCAGATCGCGCAGCACCGCCATCGGGTCTGCGCCTCCGGCATACTGGCTGGACAGCTCGGCCAGCGCGGAAGGCGCATCACCCTTCATCACCAGATCGAAGAGATCGAGAACCCGGCCGCGATCGGCGAGCCCAAGCATGGCGCGGACCTGATCTGCGGTAGTCTCGCCGGCGCCGTGGCTGATCGCCTGATCCAGAAGGGACGTGGCATCTCGGGCCGATCCCTCGGCGGCGCGGGTGATCAGCGCAAGGGCGTCCTCGGCAATCTGGGCCTTTTCGGAGGCCGCGATCCTTTGCAGCATCGCGATCATGTCTTCGGGCTCGATTCGGCGCAGATCGAAACGCTGGCAGCGCGACAGAACGGTGACCGGAACCTTGCGGATCTCTGTCGTCGCAAAGATGAATTTCACATGCGCGGGCGGCTCTTCCAGCGTCTTGAGAAGCGCGTTGAACGCGCTCGTAGAGAGCATGTGCACTTCGTCGATGATGTAGATCTTGTAGCGCGCCGAGGCGGCGCGGTAGGCGACGCTGTCGATGATCTCTCGGATGTCGCCGACACCGGTGCGCGAGGCAGCGTCCATCTCCATCACGTCGACATGGCGCCCTTCCATGATGGCCACGCAATGCTCGCAGGTGCCGCAGGGTTCGGTGGTCGGGCCGCCTTTGCCATCGGGGCCGATGCAGTTCATGCCCTTGGCGATGATCCGCGCCGTGGTGGTTTTCCCAGTACCGCGGATACCGGTCATGATGAAGGCCTGGGCGATGCGATCGGCCTTGAAGGCATTCTTCAGGGTACGGACCATCGCGTCCTGACCGACCAGGTCGGCAAAGGTTTCCGGGCGGTATTTCCGCGCAAGGACCTGGTAGCCGGTCGGGGTGTCTTCAGGCATGAATGCTCCGGGATTCGCGTGCAGTGTCGAATCTAGGCGGAGGCGGCAGGGAGGTCCACCGCAGACTCTACGTAACCGACCGCGGGGCGCGGCCGCGCCGGCCTGCCGCCGACTTGCGGCTTTCCTCGCAAGTGATGGCACGGTAGACGAGACAGCGGGAAAAGAGAGCTGGATCGGGATATGCCAGACGACAAGACACGCCATTGGCTGACCGCGATCTGCGCGGCCTGGGTACTGGCGTTCATGGCCTCGTTCCTGGCGCAGGGCCGAAGCGCGCGCAACGATTTCGGTCCGCTCTCGGAACGACTGGAGCTGTGGATGGGCTGGCAGGGGATCGCCGGCATTCTGGCCTTTGCGATCTGGGGGCTGGGGCGGCAATGGCCCAAAGGATCGTCGATGCGAAAGATCACCGCGGCGCCGCTGGTCCTGGCCGGGCTGATGGCGTTCACGATTGTCGTGATCCTGACCTGAACCGGCGCCTGCGCTGCATGGCGCCGACACCACTGAATAAGGGTAAAGGTGAGAGGCTGGACAACGACCCAAGCGAGGCTCGTTACGGCTGCTTCCTTCCGGACCTGACCGGGTTGGCGAGGTGCCTGCCCGCGCCAACCTCTCAAGTGTTTATCTAGGGACAAATCGCTAGATTCGCAAGGTCTGCGCCGCCCCTGCCTTTTGGCGGAACCCTGCGCGTGCCGCCCTTGCCGCCTGTCAGCGGTGTTGCCGCAGTCAGGCGCGAACCCAAGGCGCCCCGATCCCCAAGCCGGAGCCGCCGAAACGCTTTGTCATGACCCGCGCTGCCCGCCTTGCCCGCGCGCGGCTGGATCGCCGCGCCGGCAAGCTGGTCGAGAACGTCGATATCTGGCGATACCTCCAGAAATCCGTCCCCGAGGCCCGGGCGACGCTTGAGCAGGATGTCGATGTGCCCGAGCGGATGGTGAAGACCGCCGATATGAAACGCGCGGCCGAAAGCCTCGAAGACGGGATGGTCCGCATCGGCAAAAGCCGGTGGGAGCAGATGAAGGCGCAGGAGAACTGAGGAGCCGGTCTGCGCCTCGTGAGGCCGAGTGCTTCTTGTTCTGAGAGCGCCCGGGTGAGCGGGCAGCGACAGGGCGGAGGCGTGCGCCAAAGTGCCCGCGCACCTGATTTTGGACAGGCAAATTCCGGCGATTTGGATCCGGGACAGGTCGCCTGCACAAGCCGGCGGCCGAGGCGACCGGACTTCTACTTCAAACACCCGGCGCTTGCGGTCGCCGAATTTCCCGATTGATCTGCATCACGGCCACCGGCGCCACTGCGGCAGATGATGTTGGAGTTCTCACCGGGGAGAGGCTTGGCGTGTGATGGCTCTGGAAACTGAAAAATTGCACTTCGTACAATGGATCCGGGTCCTTTTGACCTCGCTGGTCGTTGGGCTGCACGGGGCGCAACCCTATGGGCCCACGGGCGGGGCCTGGGCCGTGTCGGACCCGGCCAACAGCGATTGGCTTTTCATCTTTCTTTCGATCAATGCCGCGTTTCTCATGGGGTTCTTCTTTTTCATCGCGGCGTACTTCATCGAAGCCAGCTATGACCGCAAAGGCCCGGGCGCGTTCCTGAAAGGCCGGCTTGTGCGCCTCGGGATCCCGCTGGCCTTCGCGGCGCTGGTCTTTCTGCCGGTCTGGAACTGGTTAGAGGCGCCCACCCCTATCGGGTTTGCGAGCTTTGTGATGCGCGAGTCCATCGGCGCGCTGAAATTCGACCTAGATCATTTGTGGTTCGTGTTCCACCTGTTGATTTATTCCGGTCTCTACGTGCTTTTGCGGGCGCTGGTGGGGCCGCGCAAGGACCGGCCGGGGCCAAAACCGCCGGGGCATGGGGCGATTTTCGCCTATCTTCTTGTCCTTGGGTTGGCAACCGCGGCCGTGCGCACCGAATGGCCACAAGATCGGTGGGTTATGATCTTCGGGGTGATACCGTCAGAGATCGGCCATTTACCTCAATATGTTAGCCTGTTTGTGATCGGTATCCTTGCGGGGCGCGGCCGCTGGTTCACCGAGATCCCGCGCCGCACCTGCTATACGTGGTTCTGGATCGGCGCGGTTTTGTATGCGGCGGCGATTCCGCTGGTGGCCATCGAGGACGATTTGCCCGCCTGGCTGCCGATCATGCGCATCTGGGCGGTGATGGAGGGGTTCGTCTGCATCGCGATGATCATGGGGATCACCGGGCTTTTCCGGTCGCGGCTGAGCGCGCCTGGCCCCTGGCTTGGCCGTCTTGGGCCGCAGGTCTATGGCGTCTACCTGATCCATTTCTACATCATCATCCTGGTCCAGCGCGCCCTTATTCCGTTTGACTGGGCGGCGCTTTTGAAATTCGCGCTTGCGACGGCTGTGACGCTGCTTTTGTGCTTTCCGATTGTCGCTGCGCTGCGGCGGCTGCCTGCGCTCCGTGCGATCCTTTAAGACGCGTGGTAGATGCTGCGAAAGCATCATTCTGACATAGGCGTTTGGTCTTTCTCTTCGGTCCATCCCGGGCTGCAAGCGTGCGCCGGCGCCGCCGCAGCGCCCCAGAAATTAAGGCACATAAACCCTCGATTGCCATGCCTGCTCCTTTTTTTGGTGTCACGATAATGTCCAGGACAGATCCAACAACGAGAATCGAGCAGGCACATGGATCATCTGGCAACACCGGTCGCGCAGTCGAAAGCTTTGGCGGTGGCAACAACGCCAAACAGCTTCATCGTGCGCGAACGCGATAGAAATAAGGGCGGTCATCGGGCGGCAGAGCGCATTTTGGGCGTCCTTGGCGCGGGTTTTATCCTGTGCGGCTGCACGATCTGGCTGCTTCCCGACGGCACGATTGGCGCAGATGCGCTGCCGACGCGGATTGCGGTATCGATCGGAGCGGCCGCGCTGGGCCTTGCGCTTTACGTCTACGGAACGCGGGGATATCAGCCGGAATTTGGCATCAATGTGGCGAAGAAAGAAATCTGGCTGCGCAGACTGAACGCGCATGGCCGATCGCGCGTGACGCGCAAGTTCGCCAAAAAACAGGTTGTCAGCGTCTTTATCGGGCGGCCGCAGGCCCACTTTCAGGACGCGGCGCTGTTTTTGCGCCTCAAGGGACGGGCGCAGCCGATCTGCCTGGTACACGGCCCCCTGGCCGAGCTTGAAGCGGTGCACAGAACGGTTTGCGACACGCTCGCCTTCGGTCGCCGGCCGCAAGACGCGATCCCGGCCAAACGGCCGGTGCGACGCCGGTTCGGCAAAAAGGCCGAGCAGATAAACTGGCAGCGGCCGGGCGCCGGGCTTGAACAAGCGCAAGAAGCGGACGCGCCGCCACCCTCTGCCGGCAAGGACGCCTAGGCAGGCGTGGCGCGATGCCGAATAGGCTGGCGGTATCCTACATCTCTATCCGGAAACGCGCGAAGCCTTCGGGCCCGTCACCCGCCGGGGTGATGGCCATGCCCTTGACGCTGTCGATGTAGTCGGCCGCCTTCGGTCCGGTGTCGAACAGGACCGAGGTTCCGGGAAGCTCGGCAAAGCTCCAGTTGGCGTCGGCCTTGGGATCGATGGTGCCCTGCTCGACGATGTAGCGGACGATGACGTCGCGGTTGGTGTCGGGGGCTTCGAAGATGATGGTGTCGCCCTTGGCGCCGGGAAAATCGCCGCCGCCCGAGGCCCGGTAGTTGTTGGTGGCGATCACGAACTCCATGTCCGGGGTCACGGGCTGGCCATTGAACATCAGGTCTTTGATGCGGCTCGCCCCGGGGTTCAGCGGCTCTCCCTTGGCGGTGAATTTCGACGGCTGCGAGAGGTCTATCTGGTAGCTCACACCATCTATCACGTCGAAATTGTAGCTGGGGAAGTCAGGGTTCAGAAGTACCTGGTCGGCCTTGCCGGGCTCGATCTGGTTGAACATGCCGGCCGAGCGTTCCAGCCAGTCCTTCAGCTGGGCGCCCGAGACTTTCACCGCACGCACCGTGTTGGGATAAAGGTAGAGGTCGGCCACATTCTTGATGGCGACATCGCCGACCGGCACGTCGGTGTAGTATTCTGGCCCGCCGCGGCCACCCGCCTTGAAGGGCGCTGCGGCTGAAAGGATCGGCAGGCCCTCATGCTCGGTGCCGGCCAGCATCTCGCCGATGTACCATTTCTGCGCCTGGCTGACGATCTGGACCGAGGGATCGTCGGCAACGAGAGCAAAATAGCTGTGCAGCGGCGCGGCAGTTTTGCCGACAGCGCGGCGGACATAGGCGAGGGTCTCGTCATGTTCCTGCTGGACGGCCGCCAGAACGTCGCCCTGGCTTTCGACGAGCGCGGTGATCGAGCGGTCCTCGTTGCGCTGGCTGATCGGACGGGTGCTGCTTTCGAAGCTGACCACTTTCCAGGCCCCGCCATCGGTTTCCAGCATCAGATCGATCAGGCCCAGGTGCGAGCCCCAGAAGCCGCCCATCGTGGCTGGCTTGCCGTGCAGTGTGCCGGCTTCGGGATCGACCGCGGCGGTGGTCTCGTATTTCGGGCCGGGGAAGACAAGGTGATGGTGCCCGGTCATGATCGCGTCGATCCCGTCGACAGCGGCCAGCGGCACCGAGGCGTTTTCCATCCCGTCGGTATGGGCATCCGGGCCGATGCCGGAATGGCTGAGCGCGATGATGATGTCGGCGCCGGCCTCTTTTATTTCAGGTACCCAGGCGCGGGCGGTCTCGACGATATCGCGGGCCTGAACGTTGCCTTCCAGGTGCCGGCGGTCCCAGTTCATCACTTGCGGCGGGGTGAAGCCGATGATGCCGACCTTGATCTGGTACTCTTGCCCGGAGCCGTCGGTCAGGGTGCGGTCGAGGATCACGTAGGGCTTGTAAAGCGTGGTGTCATCCCGCGGCGCGGCGCCCTGTTTGGTGGCGATATTGGACAGCACCCAGGGGAAGTCAGCGCCGGCGGTGGATTTCAAAAGGAAATCAAGCCCGTAGTTGAACTCATGATTGCCGATCGTGGCGGCATCGAAGCCAACGACGTTCATCGCCTCGACGATAGGGTGCAGATCTCCGTCCTTCATGCCGCGCTCGTAGGCGATGTAGTCGCCCATCGGGTTGCCCTGGATCAGGTCTCCGTTGTCGAGAAGCATCGAATTCGTGGCCTCGGCGCGGATCTCTTCGACGATAGAGGCGGTGCGGGCAAGGCCGACGGTGTCGATCGGGCGGTCCGAATAATAGTCGTAAGGGAAGACATGGACGTGCAGGTCGGTGGTTTCCATGATGCGCAGATGCGCCTGGCCCGCGGCGGCATTGGCCGAAAACGGATGCAGAAGCGTCAGCCCTGCAGTGGCGGTGCCAGTGGCCAGAAAGCTGCGCCGGCTCATGGCGGACAGGAAATTATGTGGCATTGAGGGTCCCCCTTGGAAACGGCGCGCCCGGCAGCGGTACCGAGGGGCCGGTCAAATACGATGTGATGACGACAGGATAACATGACATACCGATAAAATCTTGCGCCTTCGAAGGCAGGAGCGCCCGCTCAGCCTAGAGCCGCCGAGCGCATATCGCAACTTGAGGTTGAAAATCCCCAGCGCGCATTGGGTTGCATTGCACTTGGGGCGGGGCTCGTGGCAAGGCGGGCGCATGGGAGAGGCGACATGAAACTGGCCGAAACGGTAACCTTCGGCGGATCGGGGCTGGAGCGCGCGGCCGAGCTGCGCGGCAATGGCACGAGAATCGCGCAGCTTCTGGCCGAGGCCGATGCGAAGGTGTTGCCGATCTGGCGCGGCAAGCCGCTTTTTGTCGGGCAGGACTGCGCCCCGGGCTGGCTGTCGCCCAAGCATCCGGTGATCGCGTTGGCCGGCGAGCCGCCGGTCTTTCTGGGGCTCGACGATGGTGCGCCGCGGTTTGCCTGCGACATCTCGGGCTGGGAGCCCGAAGAGACGCCAGACACGCTTGGCGCTTTCTTCGATCCCAGCGAGCAGCAGCACCCGGCGCTGCAGAGCGAGGCGCGGTTTGCCGAACTGCGCGGCGTGATGAGCCGCCTGACCCAGCGCGGCGCCGAACTGGTGGCCACCGCCAAGGCGGTCCTGGCCTGGCACGCCACGCACCCTTTCTGTGCCCGTTGCGGCGCCAAGAGCGTACCAGAGCAGGCTGGCTGGCAGCGGGTCTGCGAAGAGTGCGGCGGGCACCATTTCCCGCGCACCGACCCGGTGGTCATCATGTTGATCACGCACGGCAATTCAGTGCTGCTGGGGCGCTCTCCCGGCTGGCCGGACGGGATGTATTCGCTGCTGGCGGGCTTTGTCGAACCCGGCGAGAGCCTGGAGGCCGCGGTTCGGCGTGAAGTCTTCGAAGAGGCCGGCATACGGGTTGGCGCCGTGGAGTACCTGGCGTCTCAGCCCTGGCCGTTTCAGAGCAGCCTGATGTTCGGCTGCCGGGGCAACGCGCTGGGCACCGAGATCACCATCGACCCGATGGAGATCGAGGACGCGCGCTGGATTGACCGCGAGACGGTGCGCGACGCGTTCGCGGGCGAGGTGACTTGGATGTCGCCGGCGCGCAAGGGCTCGATCGCGCATTTTCTGTTGTCGCACTGGCTTGCGGACACGCTGGATTAGCGGCAAAACGACAACAAGGCACAAAGATCCGGGCAGTGTGGGAGATCGATGAAATTCTCGACGCGTGAAGACATTCGGGCTCCGATCGATACGGTGTTCGCTGCGGTCACCGACTTCGATCACTTCGAGCGGCAGGTGCTGCGCCGCGGGGCCGACGTATCGCGGATCGACGCGGGCGGAGCGGAAGGCGTCGGCATGTCCTGGCGCACCCGCATCCCGATCCGGGGCCGCACCCGCGAGATCACCAGCGAGCTGACCGAGATGCGGACGCCCACGGGGATCGTCCTGGAATCGCACTCGGCGGGGGTCGAGAGCACTTTCGTCGTGGATCTACTGGCGCTATCGCAGACCCGGACGCGGCTGCGGGTGTCGCTTGATTTGCGGCCCACGAGTTTCTCGGCGCGGCTTTTCGTGCAGTCGCTGAAGCTGGCGAAGGCCTCGCTTAGCCGGCGGTTTTCCGATCGCGTGGCGGGGTTTGCCGCAGAGATCCAGAACCGAAGCGCCTAGGCCGGCCCCGGCGCAGCGCGTCTAGCGGTGCTCGATATCGGCCGGGTAGACGCCCAGAAGCTTGATCTCGTCGGTGAAGTAATCCAGCTCTTCCATGGCAAGTTGCACGCTGCGATCGTCGGGGTGGCCTTCGATATCGGCGTAGAACTGCGTCGCCGAGAACGAGCCGTCGACCATGTAACTTTCCAGCTTCGTCATGTTGACGCCATTGGTCGCAAAGCCGCCCATCGCCTTGTAAAGCGCGGCGGGGATGTTGCGGACGCGGAAGACGAAGGACGTAAGCATCTGGCCCGAGCCGCGGCGCGACAGATCCGCAGTGCGCGACATCACCAGAAAGCGCGTGGTGTTGGTGTCGTGATCCTCGATATGGCGGGCGAGGATATCGAGCCCATAGATCTCGGCCGCCATTTCCGACGCCAGCGCGGCGGCCTTGGGATCGGCCGCGGCGGCGACGTCGCGGGCGGCGCGGGCGTTATCGGTGCTGATCCTGCCCTCGATCCCGTGCGTGCGCAAAAAGCCCGAGCATTGCGGCAAGAGGACAAGATGGCTGTGCGCCTCCTTGATGTCGGCCACGGTTGCGCCGGGTACACCCAGAAGGTTGATGTGGACCCGCACGAAGGCCTCGGCGACGATGTGCAGCCCGCTTTCTGGCAAAAGCCGGTGGATGTCCGCGACCCGGCCATAGGTGGAGTTCTCGACCGGCAGCATCGCCAGATCGGCGCGACCGGCGCGCGTGGTTTCGATCACGTCCTCGAACGTGGAACAGGCGACGGCCTCCATCTCGGGGTAGGTTTCGTGGCACGCCTGGTGCGAATAGGCGCCCAGTTCCCCCTGAAAAGCGATCGAACCGGTCATGGTTTCCCGTATCTTTTTGGCTATGAAGGCAATTCGCCGCGCTCATATCCCTTGAAAGCCGCCAATGGAAGCGGATAGATAGCGCTCAAACCGAAATCGGAACGGGACGCGACATGCTCGACACAATGACGATCACCAAGGCCCTGGGCGCATTTTGCGGCGCTTTCCTTGTTTTCCTGCTGGGAAAGTGGGCGGCCGAGACGCTCTACCATGTCGGCGATGGCCATTCAGAACAGGCTTACGTGATTCCCGTCGAAGGCGCTGAAGGCGTGGCCGAAGAAGAGGCACCGGAAGAGAATTTCGAGGAAGTCTTCGCGATGGCCAGCGCCGATGCCGGTGAAGGTCTGTGGCGGCCGTGCGCAGCGTGTCACAAGCTGGAAGACGGCGCGAACGGTGTCGGACCGCACCTTTACGGCATCGTGGGCCGCGACAAGGGCAACGTCGATGGTTACGGCTATTCCGAGGCGCTTGCCGGAGCAGGCGGCGCCTGGACGCCGGCCGATCTGCAGGGCTTTCTGAAGAACCCCAAGGGTTGGCTGCCCGGCACCAAGATGGGCTATAACGGCATGCGCGACATCGAAGACCGCGCCAACCTGATCGCGTACCTGGCGACGATCGGCAGCTGATCCGGCCGCCATGTTGCAACATTTCAGCCGCGTGCCGCCGGGCGCGCGGTTTTTTGCTGCGCAAGTCGGCGTGTGGCCGGGGGCTTCACCCTTTCTTCACATATTATCAACTTGATCATTAGACATTCGGAAATTTACCTTAAATCCTACATAAAGAGCACAAAGCTGGACAGGCCCCTACAGGACACCCGCTACAGGATGGAGGATTGCATGAGCACTTTCCGAGCCTCGCAGACACATGAGCCCCGCATGCGCGCGCCGCGCGCCATCGCCGCCAGCCGGCAAGAGCCGCGTTCGGGCCTGATGCAGACTGGTCTTGCAGCCCTGGCGGGCGGGCTGGTAGCGCTTTGGGCATCGGGTGCGCTTGGCGAGAGCCACGAGGCGATCATCGAAAGCCACGGCTATTCGTTCTTCGGCGAGTTGAAATACGGGCCCGATTTTCAGCATCTGGCTTACGTGAACCCCGATGCGCCCAAGGGCGGCGAGATCTCTATCTGGGCGCCAGGCACTTATGACAGCTTCAACCTTTACACCCGCAAGGGCCGGGCAGGGGCGCTGTCGACCATCGGGCACGAGAACATCCTGACCGTTGTGGCGGACGATCCCACCGCAGCCTACTGCCTGCTGTGCACCACAATGCAATACCCCCAAAGCAAGGACTGGGTGATCTTCAACCTGCGCCCCGAGGTGACATTTGCGGACGGCACGCCGATGACGGCCGAGGATATCCGTTACACATTCGACAAGTTCATGGAGCAGGGCCTGCCCAGTTTCCGCGCCGCCTTCGGCAGCCAGGTGGACAGCGTCGAGGTGCTTGGCGATCACACCATCAAGTTCAACTTCGCTGCCGATGCGCCGCGCCGCGACGTGATCGAGCTTGCGGGCGGAATGCCGGCGATGTCGAAGGCCTGGTTCGAGCGCACCGGCGCGCGGATCGACGAAAGCCGGCTGGAGCCTGCCATGGGCACCGGCCCCTATATGCTGGGCGATTTCGATATCAACCAGCGCATCGTCTACCAGCGCAATCCCAACTATTGGGGCGCCGACCTGCCGATCAATGTCGGGCGTTACAATTTCGATCGCATCCGGGTGGAATATTTCGCCGACGGCAATGCGGCACTGGAAGGGTTCAAGGCGGGGGCCTACACGTTCCGCTCTGAAAACAGCTCCAAGCAATGGGCGACAAGCTACGAATTTCCAGCGGTTCAGAACGGCGATATCATCAAGACCGAGTTGCCCGACGGCAGCCTTGCGCCGGGGCAGTCTTTTGTCTTCAACCTGCGGCGCCAGAAATTCCAGGATCCCCGCGTGCGCGAGGCCATCGGTCTGATGTTCAACTTCGAATGGTCGAACGAGACGCTGTTTTTCGGGCTTTATGAGCGGGTGAACAGCTTTTGGGGCAACTCGGACCTGATGGCGATGGGCAAGCCGTCAGAGGCGGAGACGACGCTTTTGCAGCCGCTGGTCGATCAGGGGATGCTTGAGCCTTCGATCCTGACCGAAGAGGCGGTGATGCCGCCCGCCTCGTCCGCGCGCCAGCTTGACCGCGGCAACCTGCGCCGCGCCTCGGCGCTTCTGGACGAGGCCGGCTGGCTTGTCGGCGACGATGGCAAGCGCCGCAAGGACGGCGAGCTTCTTGTGGTCGAGGTTCTGGAAAGCTCTCCGGCCTTCGACCGGGTCATCAACCCGTTTATTCAGAACCTGCAGCGCCTCGGCATCGACGCAAGTCTGAACAGGGTGGACTATGCACAAGAGACCGACCGCCGGCGCAGCTACGATTTCGACATGACCACGCATTCGTTCTCGATGGATCTGGAGCCTTCGACCGGGCTGAAGCAGTGGTTCGGATCCGAGGCCGCCGCCGAAAGCACCCGCAACTTGATGGGGCTGCTGGATCCCGCGGTGGACGCGCTGATCGAAAAAACCGTCGGGGCCACCACCGAGGACGAGATGAAGACCGGTGTGCGGGCGCTCGATCGGGTGCTGCGGTCGCGGCTTTTCTGGGTGCCGCAATGGTTCAAGAGCGTGCACACGGTTGCGTATTACAACATGTACGAACATCCGGAGGTGCTGCCGTCTTATGCGCGCGGCGAGTTGGATTTTTGGTGGTACAACGCAGAAAAGGGCGAAGCATTGCGCGCCTCTGGCGCGCTGCGGTGAGAAAGGCGTAACCCGGGATGGGCGCTTATATCATACGGCGGCTTTTGCTGGTCATCCCCACGCTTGTGGGGATCATGATCATCAACTTCGCGCTGACCCAGTTCGTCCCCGGCGGGCCGATCGAGCAGATCATCGCCCAGCTTGAGGGCAATGGCGATGTGTTCGAAGGCATTTCCGGCACCGGCGGCGACGCGTTGCAGGAGGCGCAGACCGAAGGCTATGTCGGCGCACGGGGCCTGCCGCCGGAGTTCATCGCCCAGCTTGAAAAGGAATTCGGTTTCGACAAGCCACCGCTGGAGCGGTTCCTGGGCATGATGTGGAACTACATCCGCTTTGATTTCGGCGAGAGCTATTTTCGGTCCATCGGCGTTCTGGATCTGGTCTGGGAGAAGATGCCGGTGTCGATCACGCTAGGGCTCTGGTCGACGCTGATTGCCTATATCGTGTCGATCCCGCTGGGCATTCGCAAGGCGGTGAAGGACGGCAGCCCGTTCGATACCTGGACCAGCGGCGCGATCATCACTGCCTACGCCATTCCGGGTTTCTTGTTCGCGATCCTGCTGCTGGTGCTTTTTGCCGGCGGCTCTTACTACCAGATCTTTCCGCTGCGGGGACTGACCTCTGACAATTTCGACCAGCTCTCGCCCATCGGCAAGGTGATCGACTATCTCTGGCATATCACGCTGCCGGTCTTGGCCTCCACGATCTCGGCCTTCGCGACGCTGACGCTTCTGACCAAGAACTCGTTTCTGGACGAGATCAAGAAGCAATACGTGATTACCGCCAAGGCCAAGGGCCTGCCCGAGCGGCGGGTGCTTTATGGCCATGTGTTCCGCAACGCGATGCTGATCGTGATCGCGGGTTTTCCGGCGGTGTTCATCGGGGTCTTCTTCGGCGGCTCGCTGATCATCGAGACGATCTTTTCGCTGGACGGGCTGGGCCGGCTGGGTTTTGAGGCGGCTGTGGCGCGCGACTACCCGGTAATCTTCGGCACGCTCTTTTTCTTTGGCCTTGTCGGCCTTGTGGTCGGGATCCTGTCGGACCTGATGTATGTGTTCGTCGATCCCCGGATCGACTTTGAGCGGCGCGAGGGGTAGGCATGGCACTCGCTGAGCCGCAAAAGCCGCTTCCCGATCCCGCGCGTGCGCCCCTGGTGCCGCCGGCACCGAAGCGCGGGTTTTTCTCGCTGTCGCCGCTGAACCAGCGCCGTTGGCGTAACTTCCGGCGCAATGGCCGGGCGTTCTGGTCGCTGATCCTATTTTGCATTTTGTTCGGGCTGTCGCTCTTTGCCGAGTTCATCGCAAACGACAAGCCGATCCTGGTCGGCTATCGCGGTGATGTGATGACGCCGATCTTCAAATTCTATCCCGAGACCGCCTTCGGAGGGGATTTCCGCACCGAGGCGGTCTATGGCGATATCGAGGTGCAGTGCCTGATCGTGTCTGGCGGGCTTGAAAGCTGTTTCGACGACCCCGAAGGCATCATCGCCGATGCCGAGGACGGGATCGTGGATGGCGCCGAGATCGAGCAGGGCTGGATGCTGTGGCCGGTCATTCCCTACAGCTATGACACGATCAACGATATCGGTCGCGCGGCACCCTCGCCGCCCGATGCCAACCACATCCTTGGCACCGACGACACCGCGCGCGATGTGGCTGCGCGGGTGATCTATGGCTTTCGGCTGTCGATTGTCTTCACGCTGATCGTGACGGTTCTGGCCAGCGCGATCGGCATCGTGGCCGGCGCGGTGCAGGGCTTTTTCGGCGGCTGGATCGACCTGATCTTCCAACGCTTCCTGGAGATCTGGAGCTCGACCCCGTCGCTATACGTCATCATCATCCTGTTCGCGATCCTGGGCCGGGGCTTTTGGCTTTTGGTCTTCATCACCGTCCTTTTCGGCTGGCCGGCGCTGGTGGGCGTTGTGCGGGCGGAATTCCTGCGGGCGCGCAACTTTGAATACGTGCGCGCGGCGCGGGCGCTGGGCGTGTCGAACACCACGATCATGTTCCGCCACATGCTGCCCAATGCGATGGTGGCAACGCTGACGCTGCTGCCGTTCATGATCTCGGGCACCATCGCGACGCTTGCCAGCCTCGATTTTCTCGGCTTCGGTCTGCCGTCCTCGGCGCCCTCGCTTGGAGAGCTGACCTTGCAGGCCAAGCAAAACCTGCAGGCGCCGTGGCTTGGCTTTACCGCGTTCTTCACCTTCGCCATCATGCTGTCTCTTCTGGTCTTCATCTTCGAGGGCGTGCGCGACGCGTTCGATCCCAGAAAGACGTTTCAATGAGCGAGCCGGTCCTGAAGGTAGATAACCTCTCGGTCAGCTTCCGGCAGGATGGCATGGATAGCCTGGCCGTCGGTGGTGTGTCGTTCGAAGTGCATCAGGGCGAGACGGTCGCGCTGGTGGGCGAAAGCGGGTCCGGTAAATCGGTCACCGCGCTGTCGACGGTATCGCTCTTGCCCGACAGCGCGAGCATCGACGGCTCGATCACTTATCTCGGCGCACAGATGGTGGGCGCTGCCGAGGCCGAGCTGCGCCGGGTGCGCGGCAACGACATCAGCTTCATTTTCCAGGAACCGATGACCTCGCTCAACCCGCTGCACACGCTGGAAAAGCAGCTTGCGGAATCGATTGCGCTTCACCAGGGGCTGGTGGGCGCGGCGGCGCGTGAGCGGATCATCGAACTGCTGACCAAGGTCGGCATCCAGGACCCCGAGATGCGGCTGAATTCCTATCCCCACCAGCTGTCGGGCGGGCAGCGCCAGCGGGTGATGATCGCGATGGCGCTGGCCAACGGGCCGGAGCTTTTGATCGCGGACGAGCCGACGACCGCGCTTGACGTAACCATCCAGGCGCAGATCCTGGAGCTTCTGGCGGAATTGAAGCGCGACATGGGCATGTCGATGCTGTTCATCACCCATGACCTGGGGATCGTGCGGCAGATCGCAGACCGGGTCTGCGTGATGCAGAACGGCAAGATCGTCGAAAGCGGCCCGACAGCCGAGATCTTCGACAATCCCCAGCATCCCTACACGATCAAGCTTCTCAGCGCCGAGGCGGTGGGTGAGCCTGATCCGGTGCCCGAGGATGCGCCGCAGATCGCATCGACCGATGCGTTGCGGATCTGGTTTCCGATCCACCGCGGGCTTCTGAAACGCACGGTGGGGCATGTCAAAGCGGTCAATGCGGCGACGATTTCGGTGCGCGCGGGCGAGACGCTGGGCATCGTGGGCGAAAGCGGCTCCGGCAAGACGACGCTGGCGCTGGCGATCATGCGGCTGATCTCGTCGGACGGGCCCGTGACGTTCCTGGGACGCAATATCCAGGGGCTGCGGTCAAAAGAGCTGCGGCCGCTTCGGGCCGATATGCAGATCGTGTTTCAGGACCCTTACGGCTCGCTCAGCCCGCGGATGGCGGTGGAAGAGATCATCGCCGAGGGGCTGACGGTGCATGGCACCGAGCCGGGCCGGGACCGGCGGCAGATGGTGGCCGAGATCATGGCCGAGGTCGGGCTCGATCCAGCCATGATGCATCGCTACCCGCACGAGTTTTCCGGCGGGCAGCGCCAGCGTATCGCGATTGCGCGGGCGATGATCCTGCAGCCCAAGCTGGTGGTTCTGGACGAGCCGACCTCGGCGTTGGACATGACGGTGCAGGTGCAGATCGTGGAGCTTCTGCGCGAGTTGCAGCGCAAGAACGGGCTGGCCTATCTTTTCATCAGCCACGATCTGAAAGTGGTCCGGGCGCTATCGCACAACGTGATCGTGATGAAGCGCGGCGACGTGGTGGAAAGCGGCACGGCCGCCCAGATCTTCAGCGCGCCCGAGCACCCCTACACACGCGAGTTGATGCAAGCGGCCTTTGCCGGCACCACGGGGCCGAAGGTGGCCTGAACCGGCGGAGGCCCGTCAGCCGGGCCCCAGCGGGGCGCATTCGACACCGCGCGCCACAAGCCGGCGGCAGGCCAGGTCGGCGTCGCCTTCGGAGAGCCCCACGAAATTGGCTTGAAAGCCGGTGCGCCGCTCGACCACCTTGCGCAGCGCCTCGTCAAGGGTTTCCAACTCCAGAAGGGCGGTCTGCAACAGCATTTTCTCGGCTTCGTGGCGCGAGCGATACTCTCCCACCGTGATTGCCCAGTGATGGCCGCCCGACGTCGACATCCGGGTGACGATCTCCAGCCCGGTGTCCGAGGTGGGCGTGGGGGCCGGCGCCCGCGCGGCCACTACGATTTCGGCCGGGCGGGGGCGCGGTTTCAGCGGTGAGATCAGCGGCGCGCCAGGTGCATTGAGCGCGATCAGCGGCGCTTTGACCGGGGCGTCGAGGTCGATAAGCGCCAGCGTCTCCTGGATGCCGGCCTGCATCGCCACCAGCACGTCATCATCAGGCGTGTCGCCGGCGCTGCCGGGGCGCGGCGCGGGGCGCAGGCTTTTTTCGACAGCGCGGACGATGCGGATCGTCTTGCCGGCGCTGCCTGGATCGGGGGCGTAGACCGGACGGCTGGGCTTGCGCACGGCAACACGTGTCGGGGCGCGCTTGAAGCCCATGTCCAGAAGCTCTGCCACCTTGGCGTTGCGCGTGGCCGACGAGCGGCCGCCGAAAACCGTGGCGATGATACGCTCCTGCCCGCGGCGGGCCGAGGCGACAAGGTTGAAGCCTGCCGCACGGGTATAGCCGGTCTTGATGCCGTCGGCGCCGCGATAGCTGCCCAGAAGACGGCGGTTGGTATTGGCGACGTCCTTGATGCCCGCGTCCGTCGTCTTGCGGGAAAAGAGGTTGTAGTAGTCTGGATAGTCAAAAAACAGGTGCCGGCCCAGAAGCGTCATGTCGCGCGCAGTAGACAAATGGCCTTTCTCGGTCAGGCCATGCGCGTTCTTGAAGGTCGTGCGGGTCATCCCAAGCGCCTTGGCGGTCCGGTTCATGCGCCGGGCAAAAGCGGCCTCAGAGCCCTCGATGGCTTCGGCGATGGCGGTGGCTGCGTCGTTGGCCGATTTGACCGCCGCGGCGCGCACCAGGTGGCGCAGCTTGATCCGCTGGCCGGATTTCAGGCCAAGCTTGGAGGGCGGCTCGCTGGCGGCGCGCTTGGAGATCGTGACCATCGTGTCCATCGAAATCTCGCCCCGCTCGACCGCCTCGAACGCGATGTAAAGCGTCATCATCTTGGTCAGCGATGCCGGGTGGAGACGGGTATCGGCGTTGCGCGAATGCAGGACTTCGCCCGAGCGCGCGTCCATCACCATCGCGGCATACGGCGCGGCCATCGCGGTAAGCGGTAGCCACACGCATGTGAAAAACATAGAGAAAAATAGCCCTAACCGGACCGACTGTCCCGGACGTCGTGTCACGCTGCTCGCCTTTATCTGCCTCTCGCGGCCAGGTCTTTTTAGCCCGGTCCGTCGTAATTATTGGTAAAGTAGCACAGCTTGGAATCTCATAAAATACCTTAAATTCAAAGTGTTTGCGCGTGGGCAGCGGTTCGCCTGCGCTAGATGTTGTGGCCTTGGATCGCAAATCTACTAGATCGGCTAAATGCTGAGGTCGGCTATCAGTCCCGGCAATTCACCAAGATCGCCGATCCGGCGATATCGGGCGTGGCCATCGGGTGGCTCTTCATGCTCCAGCGCCCAGGTCAGATCATGCGGCACGAACACGCCGTAGGCACCGATCTTCAGCGGCGGGATCACGTCCGAGCGCAACGAGTTGCCGACCATCATCGCGGTCTTGGGCGTCACCGCGCGGCGCTTAAATATCGCGGCATAGCTTTCAGGCGTCTTGTGCGAGACGATCTCGACCCCGTCAAAGAGATCTCCCAGGCCCGATTGCGCCAGCTTGCGCTCTTGGTCCAGCAGATCGCCCTTGGTGATCAAAAGCACGGTGTAGTCCCGTGCGCAGGCGGCAACGACCTCGGCGGCGTGTGGCAGCAGTTCTATGGGATGTTGCAGCATGTCCTGGCCGGCGGCGATCAGCTCTGCGATGACATGGCCGGGAACCGTACCTTCGGTGACTTCGATCGCCGTCTCGATCATCGACAACATGAAGCCCTTGATGCCGAAGCCATAGTGCCCGAGGTTGCGCCGCTCGGCCTCCAGCAGGCTGGCGTGCAGGGTCTCGGCGTCGGTGTAGGCCGATAACAGGTCAGCAAACCTGTCCTGTGTCAGGCGGAAGAACTGTTCATTCTGCCACAGGGTATCGTCGGCATCGAAGCCTATTGTTGTAAGCATTCCCGTTACCATACAAGTTTCCGCGCGTTTACCCTTTTCTAAGGGAGCATTGCGCTTATATTGACAACTCCAGACGCCAAGGCAAAACACGTACCTGAGTGCTGCATAGATTCCAACATACCCTGTCCGACAAGGATGCTCCCGGTGGCGGCGGCGACGCCGATACCGGCCTGCTGCTTGAGAACAAGACCAAGACGCAGCGCCCGCCGCTGTACAAGGTGCTTATCCTGAATGACGACTTCACGCCGATGGAGTTCGTGGTGCACGTGCTGGAGCGGTTCTTCGGCATGACCCATGCGCAGTCGTTCGAGCTTATGTTGACGGTGCACAAGAAGGGTGTCGCGGTGGTCGGCGTCTTCAGCCACGAGATCGCCGAGACCAAGGTCACGCAGGTGATGGATTTCGCCCGCCGGCACCAGCATCCGCTGCAATGCACGATGGAAAAGGAATAGGGCCGCGCGCCCTTTCACACCATGACCTCCTCCCGTTTGTCCCTTGCTCTGAAGAGCGGCGCCGTGGTCTGCCCTGAAGGCGGCCGGATCGGCGTGTTCGGCGCGCGGGCAGAAACCGACCTGACGGCGTTGCCGCAATCGCGCGTGCATATCGTGCAGGGGTTTCGGCCCGACCATGATGCACTTGCGCAGGGGGGTTGGGACGTCGCGCCAGAGCCGAAGGGCCCCTACGCGATGGCGGTGATCTTTCTGCCCCGCGCCAAAGCCGAGGCGCGCGCGGCCATCGCGGCGGCCAGCGCGGCAACCACGGGCCCCCTGGTGATCGATGGGCAGAAGACGGACGGCATCGAGAGCCTTTTGAAAGACGCCCGGCGGCGCGGCGAGGTCGGCCAGGTGGTGACCAAGGCGCATGGCAAGCTTTTCACCGTGACGGGCGGCGATTTTTCGGACTGGGCGGCCGGGCCGGGGCCCGTGGCAGGTGGCTTTGTTACCGCGCCGGGCGTCTTTTCGGCTGACGGGCCGGATCGCGGCTCTGTCCTGCTGGCGGAAGCGCTGCCAAAGGCCCTGGCGGGCACCGTGGTCGATCTGGGCGCGGGCTGGGGCTATCTGGCCGCCGAGATCCTGCGCCGCGAGACGGTGACTGCCATCGATCTGGTCGAGGCCAATCACGCCGCCCTGGCGTGCGCGCGCGCCAATATCAGCGATCCGCGCGCCAGCTTTCACTGGGCCGATGCGGCGGCGTTTACGGGCGGGCCCTATGATGCGGTGGTCAGTAACCCGCCCTTTCACACCAGCCGCGCGGGCGATCCTTTGCTGGGTGCGGCATTCATCGAAACCGCCCGGAGGCTCTTGAAACCCTCCGGCGGTCTCTGGCTTGTGGCGAACCGGCATCTGCCTTACGAAAAGACGCTGGCCGATGCCTTTGCAGAGGTCACCGAGATCGGTCGCGACCCGGGTTTCAAGATCATCCACGCCAAGCGGCCGCGAAAGCTGCGCAGATAGGAGGCGCGATCATGTCGTTCTCAATTGCCGGAAAAACCGCTGTCGTCACGGGCGCCGCAAACGGGGTCGGGCTGGCGATCGCCCGCCATTTCGTGGACCGCGGCGCCAATGTCGTCTTTGCCGATATGGACGAGAAGAAGCTGATTGCCGAGCTGGGCAAGGTGGATGACGAAGACAGCAATGTCCGCCATTTCGCCGGCGATCTGCGCGAGAGGTTGACGATCACCAACCTTCTTTCGGCCACGATCGATGCGTTCGACCGGGTCGATATTCTGGTGAATGGCAGCCGGCAGATGATTGTGGCCGACCCGCTAAGCATGGATGACGACGCGGTCACCATGCTGCTCAACCAGAATCTCATTACCTCGCTGCGGCTGACTCAAGTCTTTGCCAAGCGGATGATCAAGCAGTCCGACGACGATGGGCAGGACGCCGGCCCTGTCGGATCCATCATCAACCTGTCTTCGATCGCGGCCCGCCGGACGCAGCCCGAGCTTCTGGCCTATTCGGTCAGCTCCGCGGCGCTGGATCAGCTGACCCGGTCGATGGCGGTGGCGCTGGCGCCGCACCGGATCCGGGTGAATGCGGTGGCCTTCGGCAGCGTGATGAGCGCGTCGCTGCAGGGCGCGCTGAAAGAGCACGAGGATTTCCGCGACACCATCATCGGCCATACGCCCCTGTCACGGATCGCCAGCGCCAATGAGCTGGCGGAGGTCGCGCAGTTTCTTGCCTCGGATGGATCGGGTTTCATGACCGGGCAGATTCTGACCGTCGATGGCGGTCGCACGCTGGTCGACGCGGTGACGGCCCCGGCGCATTAGCGCCAGATCAGCTTTCGGGAAACTGCGCCTCGCAGGCGGCCAGTTCGCGCTGTGCGCGGGCGGCCAGTTCACGGCGTTTGATTTCCAGCGCGGCAAGCTTTTCCCGCTCGGCCGGGATGTCGATGGCGACCGGCACCTTCCGGGTGCTCGTGCGGTTGCCGAAACAGAAGAGCGAGTTATCGTTGTTGCCGCTGCACAGTGCGATGCCGATGGTCGGGTTGGTGCGCTCTTCCAGCCGGTAGCCGCGGTCGATATCGACTTGCAGATCCTCGATCAGATCAACCACGACGCGCAGATCGCGCGTGGCCTTGGCGCGGCAGCGATCCTGCGGTGTGCCGCAGGCGGTCAGGGTGGCGAGGGCGAGAATAAGAAGGCTTCGAAGTACCACGGCTTGGACGATCCTTTGTGAACAGGCTCGGCCATCCTACCGCGAAACGCGCGCTGTGCAAAACCTACTCGGCGCCGGCTGGAAGGTGCCGGGTTTCCCTGCTAGCACATGGGGCAGAGATACAAGGACCAACCCGATGAGCGATGATTTCACAGACCGCAAGGCGCGCGCCTCTGCATGGTTCCGGCAGCTGCGTGACGAGATCGTGGCGGCCTTCGAGGGGCTCGAGGACAGCCATGCCAGCGGACCATTCGCCGATCTGCCAGCGGGCCGCTTCGAGGTCAGCGAGACCAGGCGCGCCTCGGACGATGGCAGCGATGCCGGCGGCGGGCTTATGAGCGTGATGCGCGGCGGGCGGGTGTTCGAGAAGGTCGGGGTCAACGTCTCGACCGTCTTCGGCGCGCTGGGCGAGCGGGCCCAGAAGGCGATGGCGGCGCGCGGCGTGCCGGGAATGGAAAGGGATCCGCGGTTCTGGGCCTCGGGGATCAGCCTGGTGGCCCACATGCAGAACCCGCACGCCCCGGCGGTGCATATGAACACGCGGATGTTCTGGACCCCGAACGCCTGGTGGTTCGGGGGCGGCTCGGATCTGAACCCGTGTATCGAGTACCCCGAGGACACGGCGCATTTCCACGCCACCCAAAAGGCGCATTGCGCGCCGCACGGGGACGACCTTTACGACCGCTACAAGGCCTGGGCGGACGAGTATTTCTTCATCCCGCACCGGGGCCGGGCGCGGGGCGTGGGTGGCATCTTCTATGACGATCACAACACCGGCGACTGGGAGGCCGATTTCGCCTTCACGCAAGATGTGGGCCGGGCGTTCCTGCCGGCGTTCGTGCCGCTGGTGGACAGGCGCCGCGCGGCTCCCTTCTCCGAGGCCGACAAGGACATCCAACTGGTCCACCGCGGGCTGTATGCCGAATACAACCTGGTCTACGACCGGGGCACCAAGTTCGGGCTGGAGACCGGGCACGACGCGAACGCGGTTCTGATGAGCCTGCCGCCGCTTGCCAAGTGGGTTTGAGGCCTAGCGCTTGCGCGGGGTCAGCCAGCGGCCACCGGACCGCCCGGACTTGTTCTTGTAGGCGCCGCCGCCGCGCAGGATGACCGGGCCCTTTTTCTTTTCGGACTTGTCGCCGCCGAAGATCTGCGACAGCGAGAAGCCGCCCAGGATGCCGCCGCCAGTGCTTGCGACCGCGGCGAACTGCGTCACGCCCGCAAGATCCACCTTGGCAGAGCGCTGATCAAGCCCCTCGGGCCCTACCCAGACCATTTTGATCCGGGCATGGAACTGCGCCGGAGCAGTGGGGCTGAACGAGCGGTAACTGACGAAAATCCGCTCGATCACGCAATTTCCATGCTTCTCCCGGATCCGGTCGCATGCGGCCAGCGCGCTCTCGTAGACATCGCGTTTGGCTTGCTCCAGATCGGCAGGTTCGATCCGGGTGGCCCCCTTTTCGGGGATCCGAAGTTCCTGTTCGTACTTGGTCACGCGACCTTTCAGGCTGATCTCGCCAAGGTCTTCGGCCGGGATATAGGACATCGCGCCCGACACGGCGAAGCCGCCATCCGACAGCTCTGCGACATCGGCATTTGCCGTCACGCAACTGCGCGCCAGGGTCTCCAGCATCAGGGGGCATTCGCGCATCAGAAGTTGCGGCGCACGGGCCGTCGCATAAAGCAGATGCAGGCTTTCGTCGGGAGCCGGCTCGCCCTCCTTCAGCACGTCCGCGATGTCGAACCACTGGTCGATCAGGATGAGGCGCGAGAAGTTATGCTCTTCCTTGTTGAAGGTCTCTTTTATCTTTTGCTCTTCAGAGACGTTGCGGATGGCCTTGTTCAGCTCCTGACCGACTTCTGCCAGAACGGTCGGCACCGCGGTCTCGCCGGTGATGAGCGTTTCGACCTCGGCTTGCTTGCCGAGAACGCTGAGGTTCAGCAAGACGACTGGCACGCCGATCACGACCGCGCCGACGATGGGGACGACAAGACGCAACATCAGTTCGTCCTTTCCATCGGCTCGGGGCGCAAAAGCGACAGATCCCCTCCAATCGCCAGTTTGGCCAGCTCGCCCTGTACCTGCGACTGCGCGGCGGTGATCTCGGCTTGGGTGCCCGAAAAGATGTGGTCGAAGGCCGCCACCAGCACCGAAGCGCCATCGACCGGGGCGTAATCGATCCGCGCGTCGTTGTTTGCCGGTGCGGGGCCGACCAGGATATGGGGTGCGTCCCAGGCGCCGAAAACGCCGTCTTCGGGTGACCGGCCGAAGATCCCGGTGAACCAGGCGGCGTATTCGTCCGCGCGTTCGCGGGCCTTGCCCTCGTAGTCCTCGATCTGCGAGCCGGCGCGCTGCCACATGTCCCAATGCTCGGCCGGCTGGCGGCCGGGATGTGCGGCGCAGTTGGTCGACGTGCGAATGAACTCGGTCTGGTAGCTGCCCGGGGCCGGCCGCAGCGCCATGGCGCCCGCACCGATCACGACCACATGCGCGATCTCGACCCCCGGAAGCGCCTGGATGTTCCATAGCTTGCCGGTGGTGGTGCTTTGCAGCACCAGGTAAAGCGGGCCGGACGTGTCGGTCAGATAGACATTCACCTGCTGGATGTAGGTGCCCTTCCCGGGCGGTGCGGCGTCCGGCTTGCGGGCGCGGTTGGACTGGCTTTCGACCCATTTCAGCGTCAGGCCGGCCAGTTGCGCATCGGAATACATCGCAAGGCCGGCCCGGTGCTCGCTGGCGCCGATCTGGACCGGGGTGAAGATCTCATCGTCCGCCGGGCCGCGCTGCGGCGCGCAGCTTGCCGAAGGTTCGATCACCTGGTGTGATCCGGGGTATTCGGTGCGCACGGGATCGCCGCGCTTGCGAAGGACTTGCGACAGCGGCAGGACGCTGCCATCGGGGGCAAGGATGCCGTCCCTGTCGACCTTGTAGCCGTAAAAATCGGCGTGTTTGCCCGGCGAATTGCCGCCTCCACCCAACATATTCATCTGCGCCGTGGTGGCCGAGCCTGCCATGGCAAGCCCCAGCGCGAGGGCGCCCGATACAATAAATCGGCCTGTTCTGCTCACGATTTCAGCCTCTAATCCGACTAGTCGCGCGCAGATTGTCCGCAAAACAGGGCCAAAACATGACTGATTGGTGACGGATTAGCCCCTAATGGCGTCAATCATCCGCTGAACGTTGTCTGGATCGGCGTCGGGTGTGATGCCGTGTCCGAGGTTGAAGATATGCGGCCCGCCCGAGAAGGCTTTTACGATGCGGCGGGTCTCGGTGACGAGTTCCGCGCCGCCGGTGACCATGTGTCCGGGCGCGAGGTTGCCCTGCACGCAGCCATCGATCTGGACATGGCGCGCGGCCCAGTCGGCCGAAACCGAGTTGTCGAGCGCGACGCAGTCGGCGCCGGTTGCCTTGGAAAATCCGATATAGCCATCGCCGGCCTCACGCGGGAACGCAATGATCGGCGTTTCGGGATAGCGCGCCTTCAAAGCCGAGATGATCGTGGCGGCGGGCTTGACCGCATAGTTGGTGAAATCGTCGCCCTTCAGCGAGCCTGCCCAGCTGTCGAAAATCTTGACGACCTCGGCGCCGGCGTCGATCTGGGCGGCGAGGTACTCGATGGTCGCTTCGGTGATCCGGTTCAGCAGAGCCTCGAACACCGGGCGGTTTTCGTCCTTCAGCGCGTGGGCAGGGCCCTGATCGGGCGTGCCGCGCCCGGCGATCATGTAGGTGGCCACGGTCCAGGGCGCGCCCGCAAAGCCGATCAGCGCGGTCTCGGCAGGCAGTTCGCCGGACAGGATACGGACGGTCTGGTAGATCGGCGCAAGGTGGTCGTGGATTTCGCCTGCCCGCTTCAACGTGTCGAAATCGGCCTGAGAGGTGATCGTGGACAGCCGCGGCCCCTCGCCGGTCACGAACCACAGATCGGCGCCAAGCGCCTGCGGGATCAGCAGGATATCGGCAAAAAGGATAGCGGCATCAAAGCTATAGCGGCGGATCGGCTGCAGCGTGACCTCGGCGGCAAGCTCGGGGTTGTAGCAGAGCGACAGAAAATCCCCGGCCTGTGCGCGGGTGGCGCGATACTCGGGCAGGTAGCGGCCGGCCTGCCGCATCATCCAGACCGGGGGAACGGCTTGCACCTCGCCGGCCAGCGATCGCATCAGTTTCTTCATCCGTTCACCCGTTTTGCCTGCCAATCCATCGCGTTAGGGGTCCCGTGCCGCAGCCGGATTGTCAAGCCGGTTGCAGTTGTAACGCCCCGGCCACGCGGCTAAGACTTCTGCCATGGCTCTTGATCTTCCGTCCCCGTCATCTCCGTTCCGTATCGGCACCCGCGGCTCGCCGCTGGCGCTGGCGCAGGCCTACGAGACCCGCAACCGGCTGGAGAAGGCGTTCGATCTGCCGAACGAGGCCTTCGAGATCGTCGTCATCAAGACGACGGGGGACGCGATCCTCGACCGGCCGCTGAAAGAGATCGGTGGCAAGGGGCTGTTCACCCGCGAGATCGAGGACGACATGCTGGCCGGCAAGATCGATATCGCCGTGCACTCGATGAAGGACATGCCGACCCTGCAGCCCGAGGGGCTGCTGCTTGAGACCTATCTGCCGCGCGAGGATGTGCGCGATGCGTTCGTCTCTCCCGTCTACGAGGGGCTGGGCGCTTTGCCGGAGGGCACACGCGTCGGGACCTCGAGCCTGCGGCGCAAGGCGCAGCTTCTTCACCACCGCCCAGACCTGGAGGTGGTGGAGTTTCGCGGCAACGTGCAGACCCGGCTGAAGAAGCTGGAAGATGGTGTTGCGACATGCACCTTCCTGGCGATGGCGGGTCTGAACCGTTTGGGGATGAGCCATGTGGCGACTTCGGCCATCGAGACCACCGAGATGCTGCCCGCCGTTGCGCAGGGCGCCATCGGGATCGAGCGGCGCGCCGATGACGATCGCGCTGCCGAGATGCTGGAGGCGATCCACGACGAAGAGACCGGCACCCGGCTGACCGCCGAGCGCTCGTTCCTGAAAGAGCTGGACGGATCGTGCGAGACGCCGATCGCGGGGCTGGCGACGCTTCAGGGCGAGATGCTGCACCTGAAGGGCGAGATCTTGCGCACCGATGGGTCCGAAGCGCTGTCGGACGATATCACCGGACCGGCCGAAGATGGCGAACTGCTGGGCCGCGAGCTGGCCACAACGCTGCTGGCTCGTGCGGGCGACGGTTTCTTCGACTGGAAGCCGGCCTGAACGGCCGGCTATTGCGCTGCAGGGTGGTTTGTCGGTAAGCTTTCCGGAACGCGCGAACAAAAATTCAACGAAAGCGAAGAAGTTTCAGCGATGGGACGACTTGAAAGTGCAACGCAGTTGCGCAGTTGTAGCGATTGCCCGATCCGTCACCGTGCCGTCTGTGCGCGGTGCGAAGCGGTCGAGTTCGAGCAGCTCGAGGCGATCAAGTATTATCGCAGCTACAAGGCTGGTCAGACGATGGTCTGGGCGGGCGACCACATGGAATTCGTGGGCTCGGTCGTCTCGGGCGTCGCCAACCTGACGCAGACGATGGAGGACGGGCGCACCCAGATGGTGGGCCTGCTGCTGGCTTCCGACTTCATCGGCCGGCCGGGACGCGATAACGTGCCCTTTACCGTGACAGCGGTGTCGGACGTGACATTGTGCTGCTTTCGCAAGCGGCCCTTCGAGGACCTGCTGGTGCGGACCCCGAATGTCAGCCAGCGGCTCTTGGAGATGTCCCTGGATGAGCTTGATGCGGCGCGCGACTGGATGCTGCTTCTGGGGCGCAAGTCGGCGCGCGAGAAAATCTCTAGCCTGATCAACATCATCGCACGGCGCAATGCCGTTCCCGGCACTACCCTAAAGCCGCGCAACATCGAGGTCGTACTGCCGATGACGCGCGAAGTGATGGCCGACTATCTTGGCTTGACGCTGGAGACCGTGAGCCGCCAGATCTCGGCCCTGAAACGCGATGGGGTGATCGTGCTTGATGGCAAGCGCAACATCATGGTGCCAGACATGGGCCGGTTGATGTCCGAGACCGGCGACGACGTGGACGGCGCGCTGCGCTAAAGCGAAGCAGGACGCCCCGGCGTCAGTGCGCCATCAGGACCGGGATGGTCGCGTTTTCCAGCGTGTTGCGCGTGGTGCCGCCGAGGATCGCCTCGCGCAGACGCGAGTGGCCGTACGCTCCCATCACCAGAAGGTCGGTGTTGAAATCGCCGCAGTGCCGCTCCAGCACATCGGATACACGCGGCATCGTCTTGGGCAGCAATGTCACTTGGGTGCTGATCTGGCGGCGTGACAGCATCGAGGCCAGCGCGCCTCCGGGATCGGACCGGGTCGGCCCATGGGACGGCGGATCGATGATCGCGATGCAGACGTTTTCGGCCACGTGCAGATAGGGCAGGGCGGCGCGCACGGCGGCGAGCGCCTCGGCGCCTTCATTCCAGGCGATCAGGATATTCTTCGGCTCGATATTCTCCGAGACGCCTTCGGGCAGGACCACGACCGGAACGCGGGTGCGGAAGAGCGCGGCTTCCAGGATCGCGACGTCTTCGACACCGCGGTCCGGGCCGTAGGGCTTGCCGAGTACTACGAGGTCGGCAAACTGCGCGCGATCGCCAACGACATAGCCCAAGGCGCCGATCTGCGCGGTGATGGCGCTGACGTCCCACTGCACATCCCAGCCCTTGAGCGCGTCGCGGACCGCTTGCTCGCTGCTGCGCGCCTCGTTCTCGGCTATCTCGAGGGTATGCTGCAGCGCCAAAGCGTTCGCGCCGGCGTAGTAGACGCCCGGATTGGTCTGATCGATGCCAAGGCACACCACCGAAAGATGCGCGCCATGGGCTGCGGCAATCGAGGCGGCCGATTGAAGCACGTGATCGTCCGCCTTCATGTCATGCACGAACGTGATGATAGATTTAAAGGACATTTCTTGCTCTCCTCCGCTGTTGCCGGCAAAGCGATCCTAGCCTTCGGAGCCGTGCCGCGACGTTGATCCGTATCAATGAGGCCAGCCAAAAACCTTGACCTGAATCAAGGACGAAGGCGTGGCTTTGGGTCCATTCAGTCTGCGATGCGACAGGTCGCGAATTGCGCGGCCGCCCCCTGTTGCCGCAGAACGAAGGGACGACTGATGTGGGACATCGTTAAACTCATTGCCTTGGCGCTGATCGCGCTATTTGCGGCGATTGCCGCGAACTACGCGCGTGACGCCGCCTACATGGTCCATGCGCTTCTGATCATGCTGATCGCCGGCGGGATGTTCCTGTGGAACGTGCGCCGGGTAGGAGAGCCGAAACCGGCGCCCCAGGTCGGCTACATGGATGACGTGATCCGCGCCGGCGTGGTCGCCACCGCATTCTGGGGCGTGACCGGCTTTTTGGTCGGCGTCTACATCGCCTTTCAGCTGGCGTTTCCTGTGCTGAACCTGGACTGGGCCCAGCCCTACGCCAATTTCGGGCGCCTGCGGCCCCTGCACACATCGGCGGTGATCTTCGCTTTTGGCGGCAACGCGCTGATCTGCACCTCGTTCTACATCGTCCAGCGCACCTGCGCGACGCGGCTGTGGGGTGGCAACCTGGGCTGGTTCGTCTTCTGGGGCTACAATCTGTTTATCGTGCTGGCTGCCACGGGCTATCTGCTGGGCGCCACGCAATCGAAAGAATACGCCGAGCCGGAATGGTATGTCGATCTGTGGCTGACCATCGTCTGGGTCGCCTATCTTCTGGTCTTCCTTGGCACGCTGATGCGGCGCAAGGAAAAGCATATCTACGTCGCCAACTGGTTCCTTTTGTCCTTCATCGTCACCGTGGCGATGCTGCATGTGGTCAATAACCTCAGCGTGCCCGTCTCGATCTGGGGCTCGCGCTCGGTGCAGCTTTTCTCGGGTGTGCAGGACGCGATGACGCAGTGGTGGTACGGGCACAACGCGGTGGGCTTCTTCCTGACCGCAGGCTTTCTGGGAATGATGTACTACTTCGTGCCCAAGCAGGCCGAGCGCCCGATCTTTTCCTACAAGCTTTCGATCATCCACTTCTGGGCGCTGATCTTCCTTTATATCTGGGCCGGACCGCACCACCTGCACTACACGGCGCTGCCCGACTGGGCGTCGACGCTGGGCATGGTGTTCTCGGTTGTCTTGTGGATGCCAAGCTGGGGCGGCATGATCAACGGCCTGATGACGCTTTCGGGCGCGTGGGACAAGCTGCGGACCGATCCGATCATCCGGATGATGGTGGTCAGCCTGGGCTTTTACGGCATGTCCACTTTCGAGGGCCCGATGATGTCGATCCGTGCGGTGAACTCGCTGAGCCACTACACCGACTGGACCATCGGCCACGTGCATTCCGGCGCTCTGGGCTGGAACGGCATGATCACTTTCGGCGCGCTCTACTTCCTGGTGCCGCGCCTGTGGAACCGCGAGCGGCTTTACAGCCTCAGCCTGGTGAACTGGCACTTCTGGCTCGCGACGATCGGCATCGTGCTGTACGCCGCCTCGATGTGGGTCACCGGCATCATGGAGGGCCTGATGTGGCGCGAGGTCGACGCCAATGGCTTCCTCGTTTGGGGATTTGCCGACACCGTGGCCGCGAAGTTCCCGATGTACGTGGTGCGCGCCCTTGGCGGGGTCCTGTTCCTCACCGGTGCTCTCATCATGTGCTACAATCTCTGGATGACCGTGCGCAGGTCCCCGGCCAAAGAGGCCGCCCCTGCCATGGCTCCTGCCGAATAAGGAGCTGAAAACATGGGCATTCTGGACAAGCACAAGTATATCGAAACCAACGCCACGCTGCTGCTGGTCGGATCGCTTCTGGTGGTCACCGTGGGCGGCATCGTCGAGATCGCGCCGCTCTTCTACCTGGAGAACACGATCGAGGACGTGGACGGGATGCGGCCCTATTCGCCGCTGGAGCTGACCGGGCGCGAGATCTATATCCGCGAGGGCTGCTATGTCTGCCACAGTCAGATGATCCGCCCGATGCGCGACGAGGTCGAGCGCTACGGGCATTATTCGCTGGCGGCGGAATCGCAGTACGATCATCCGTTCCAATGGGGTTCAAAGCGCACCGGGCCGGATCTGGCGCGGGTCGGCGGGCGCTACTCGGATGACTGGCACGTCGATCACTTCAGCGATCCGCAATCGGTCGTGCCCGAAAGCATCATGCCGAAATACGCCTTCCTGAAGACCGAGATCATCAAGCCTGAATACATCACCGACCTGATGCAGGCGCATCAGATGGTCGGCGTGCCCTACACGGACGAGATGATCGAGGCCGCGGAGGATGATTTCCGTGCCCAGGCCGATCCCGACAGCGATTTTGACGGTCTGCTGGAGCGCTATCCCGGCGCGCAGGTCCGCAATTTCGACAGCGAGACCGGCATCTCGGAGATGGATGCGCTGATCGCCTATATGCAAATGCTGGGCACGCTGGTCGACTTCTCGACCTTCACGCCCGAGCAAAGCCGGTAAGGGGGCGGGCATGGACACCTATTCCATTCTGCGCGAGATCGCCGACAGCTGGGTTCTGCTGGCGCTCTTTTCCTTCTTCATCGGAGTGATTGTCTGGGCCTTCCGCCCCGGCAGCTGGCGCGTCCATCGCGAGACTGCCGATATTCCGTTCAAGTATGATGATCTGCCGGCCGATGCGGTGGGTGATGAGACAAGCCTCAAGGAGGCCAAGACATGACAACTGAACACGACAAGAAAGAGCCGGATACCACCGGTCATGTCTGGGATGGCATTCGCGAGTACGACAACCCGATGCCGCGCTGGTGGCTGTGGACTTTCTACATCACCATCATCTGGGGCATCGGCTATACCATCGCCCGTCCGGCCTGGCCCCTGATAGAGGGCGCGACGCCCGGAATATCCGGCTATTCGACCCGCGCCGAGGTGGCCAAGGATATCGAAGCGGTGAACGAGGCGAATGCCGGCGCGACACAAGAGCTGGCCTCGATCGAGTTGGCGTTGCTTTCGGGCAATTCCGAGCTGCAGCAATATGCGGTCAATGCCGGAGCGGCGATCTTCCGCGCCAATTGCTCGCAATGCCATGGCTCCGGCGCGGCCGGTGTCCAGGCCTCGGGCTATCCCAACCTTCTGGACGATGACTGGCTCTGGGGCGGTGCGATCGACGACATCGCCTATACCATCACTCACGGAATTCGAAACGAGCAGTCGCCTGATAGTCGCTGGTCGCAGATGCCTGCCTTCGGAGAGATCCTGTCGGAAGAGGAAATCGCCGCAGCGGTCAATTATGTCCGCTCGATCTCAGACCAAGAGCATGACGCAGCGCTCGCGGCGCAGGGGGCCGAGATCTACCTGGAGCAATGTTCGGCCTGCCACGGCGAGGCCGGAATGGGCGATCCAACGATAGGCGCACCGAACCTTGTGGATGCGATCTGGCTCTATGGCGGCTCGGAAGAGCACCTAACCGAAACGATCACCTATAGCCGCTTTGGTGTGATGCCGGCTTGGGGCGAAGAGTACCGCCCCGGTGGCGGCGGCCTGGACCAGGCCGAGATCAACGCCGTGGCCGCGTATGTGCATCAACTGGGTGGCGGGGAATAGGGGGCTCCGACACGATCCGGACGCCGAAAGGTATCCGGACCGACCTGACGTACCGAACCTGTTCGCGCAAATCATTCGGAACGTCGGGGTGGAGCGGCGACGCAGCGATGCGTCGCCGTCTTCACGTTTTGGCGACCCCGGGGGTGCAGCCCTGTCTGGCGTGCCGTCCATGGGCTGCTTTGAAGGTTTTGAACGGCACTGAACGCAGCGGCGCCAAAAACTTGACCTGCATCAAGGAGTTTTCAGCAAAGGCAGTAGATATGTAAGCTGCGAACAGGAACGAACGATTATGCCAGCCGATCAGACACCCTCTCTTTATGCCGCGCGCGAGCCGGTCTTTCCGCGCCGCGTCACAGGCCCGTTCCGCACGCTGAAATGGTGGATCATGGTGGTGACGCTGGGCATCTACTACATCACGCCCTGGATCCGCTGGGACCGCGGCCCCGAATTACCGGATCAGGCGGTTCTGGTCGATCTTGCCAGCCGGCGCTTCTTCTTCTTCTGGATCGAGATCTGGCCGCACGAGTTCTACTTCGTCGCCGGGCTTTTGATCATGGCGGGGCTTGGTCTTTTTCTCTTTACCAGCGCGCTTGGCCGGGTCTGGTGCGGCTATGCCTGCCCGCAAACCGTCTGGACCGATCTTTTCATCCTGGTGGAGCGCTGGATCGAGGGCGACCGCAATGCCCGGGTGCGGCTGTGGAACGCCAAGTGGTCCGGGCGCAAGGTTCGGCTGCGGCTGACCAAGTGGGTGGTCTGGCTTCTGATCGCGGTGGCCACCGGCGGCGCCTGGGTATTCTATTTCACCGATGCGCCGCAATTGGTGCGCGATCTTGTGACCTTCAGCGCGCATCCGGTTGCCTATATCACCATCGCCATTCTGACTGCGACGACCTTTGTCTTCGGCGGCTTCGCGCGCGAGCAGATTTGCATCTATGCCTGCCCCTGGCCGCGCATCCAGGCGGCGATGATGGACGAGGATACCATCACCGTGGCCTACCGCGAATGGCGCGGCGAGCCGCGCGGCAAGCACCGCAAGTCGGCCGAAGCTGCCGAATTGGGCGATTGCATCGATTGTAACGCCTGCGTCGCGGTTTGTCCGATGGGGATCGACATCCGCGACGGCCAGCAGATGGAGTGCATCACCTGCGCGCTTTGCATCGACGCGTGCGACGACGTGATGGCGCGGATCGGCAAGCCGCGCGGGCTGATCGACTACATGGCACTGACCGATGAGGTGGCCGAGCGCGCTGGCACCAAGCCGCGGCAGATCTGGAAGCATATTTTCAGGCCCCGCACGATCCTTTACACCAGTCTCTGGTCGGCTGTCGGCCTTGCGATGCTGGTGGCGCTTTTCATTCGTACCGAGATCGACGCGACCGTCGCGCCGGTGCGCAACCCGACCTTCGTGACGCTGTCGGACGGCTCGATACGCAACGCCTACGATGTGCGGCTACTCAACAAGCACGGGGAAGAGCGCACGTTCCGGGTCTCGCTGACCGGCGATCCGGCCCTGCGCGTGCAGCTTGAGGGTTTGCCCTACGAGACCGTAAAAGTTCCGGCCAACGAGACCAAGCTGCAGCGAGTGTATGTCGTGGCGCCCCGTGGTTCGGTCCCGGCTGGGGCCGATCGCAGCGAGTTCCGTTTCTGGGTCGAAGACCTGATCAGCGGCGAGCGCGTTTACAAAGACACCGTCTTCAATGGAGATGCGCCATGAGCTCTGCCCCCCTGACCGGACGCAAGGTCCTGATCATCACCGTGTCCGCCTTTTCCGTGATCATCGCGGTGAACTTGCTTCTGGCGATCAAGGCGGTCGGCACATTTCCGGGGCTGGAGACCAAGAACTCTTACGTCGCCAGCCAACGGTTCGAGGCCGAACGGGCGGCGCAGCTTGCGCTTGGCTGGACCGCAGAGGCCGCGATCGAAAGGGGCAGCCTGGTGCTGCGCTTTACCGACAAGGCCGGCCGGCCGGTGCGTCCCGATACGCTGCAATCGACGCTGGGCCGCGCCACGCATACCGGCGACGACCAGACGCCAGCGTTTGCCTATGACGGAAGCGCTTTTCGTGCACCGGTGGATCTGGCGCCCGGCAACTGGAACCTGAGGCTGATCGCGACCGCCGAAGACGGCACGCAGTTCCGCCAGCGCATTGTTCTTTACCTCAGGCACGGCGCATGAGCGTTGCCGAGCATATCGGCCCGCACGCCTGTCCCGGCTGCGCAGTAGCAGACACCACCCCTGCGGCAGAGCCCGCGGCGCCGGCCTCGGTGGTGCTGTCGATCCCCTCGATGCATTGCGCGGGCTGTATCTCGACGGTCGAGCGCGGCCTTGCCGAAGTGCCCGGCGTTGCGTCGGCGCGGGTCAACCTGACGCTGAAGCGCGCCAGCGTCGCCGCAGCGCCGGAGGTCACGCCGGCCAGCCTGATCGGGAAACTCGCCGCGCTGGGCTTTGACGCCTACGAGCTTGACGACACCGCGCTTGATGCGCCGGGCGCCGATCCCAAGGGGCGCGATCTTCTGATGCGGCTCGCGGTGGCGTTCTTTGCCAACATGAACGTGATGCTCTTGTCGGTCGCGGTCTGGTCGGGCGCTGAAGACGCCACGCGCGATCTCTTTCACTGGATTTCCGCCGCCATCGCGATCCCCGCGGTGGTCTTTGCGGGCAAGCCCTTCTACGCCAGCGCCACAAAGGCGCTATCGGCGCGGCGGCTCAACATGGATGTGCCGATCGCGCTGGCTATCGTGCTCGCGGTGGCAGTGTCGCTGTGGGAGACCGCGCTTTCCGGTCACCACGCCTATTTCGATGCCGCGCTGTCGCTGACCTTCTTTCTGCTTCTGGGCCGCTATCTCGACCATCGGATGCGGGCCGCGGCACGCTCTGCCGCGCAGACGCTGGCGGCGCTTGACGTGCCGCGCGCGATGCGTCTTGTGGGCGGGGTCGAGACCCCGGTGCGGGTGGCCGAGCTGGCCCCCGGCGATCTGGTGCGCGTGGTCCCCGGTGCGCGGATCCCGGTCGATGGGCGCGTGGCCGAGGGCACGTCCGAGATCGACCGCGCCCTGATGACCGGAGAGAGCCTGCCCGCCTTCGCGGGGCCGGGCCAGGCGGTCCATGCCGGAGAGCAGAACCTGACCGGCCCGCTGACCGTCGAGGTGACCGCAGCCGGCAAGGATACAGCCCTGCACCGCATCGCCGATCTTGTCGCCGTGGCCGAGGCGGGCCGCGCCAACTACAACGCGCTCGCCGACCGGGCCGCCAGCGCCTATGCGCCGGTGGTGCATCTTCTCGCGTTCGGCGCCTTTGGTGTCTGGATGTGGGTTTCGGGCGGCGATTTGCGCCTGTCTTTGAACATCGCGGTCGCCACGCTGATCATAACCTGCCCCTGCGCGCTGGGGCTTGCGGTTCCGGCGGTAACGACAGCGGCCTCGGGCCGGCTCTTCCGCAAAGGGCTTTTGATCAAGGACGGCACCGCGCTGGAGCGTCTGGCCGAGGTGGACACGGTGGTGTTCGACAAGACCGGGACCCTGACGATGGGCGCGCCCCGCCCGGTGGCGCTTCCCGATCTGGCGCCGCGCGACGCCGGGATCGCCCTGGCGCTTGCGCGCGCCTCGGCGCATCCGCTGGCGCGGTCGCTGGCCAAGACGCTGGGCCGGCAGGGCGTCTCGCCCCAGCCTCTGGACAAGATCACCGAGCATCCCGGCTATGGTATCGAAGCGCTCTGGCAGGGCCATAGCGTTCGCCTGGGCCGTGCCGGCTGGGCCGGGGCGACGCCGTCGCCGATGACGGCGACTTATCTTTTAATCGAAGACTGTCCGCCCGTGACCTTCGCATTCGAGGACGCGCTGCGTCCCGGCGCCGAGGCGGTGATTGCCGCCTTGCGCGAGGCTGGCAAACAGATCGTTCTGGTCTCGGGCGATGCCGTCCCGGCGGTCGAGGCGTTTGCCGCCCGGCTTGGCATAACCGAGGCCCATGGAGAGGCGTTACCGCAGGACAAGGCCGTGCGCGTCGCCGCGCTGGGCGCCGAGGGGCGAAAGGTGCTGATGGTGGGCGACGGGCTGAACGACACCGCCGCACTGGCGGCTGCCCATGTCTCGATCAGCCCGGCCACCGGGCTCGAAGCGGCGCGAGTGGCCTCGGACGTGGTGCTGATGGGACAGGATATCTCGGTGTTGACGGACGCGCTTCAGACCGCGACCCGGGCCCGGGGCCGGATCACCGAGAACTTCACGATCTCGGCGCTTTACAATGTCGCCGCGGTGCCCATTGCGCTTCTGGGGTTTGCCACGCCGCTGATCGCGGCGCTGGCGATGTCGCTGTCGTCGCTGACCGTGACGCTCAACGCGATGCGGGTGCGCTGATGGACGTGCTGGTCTATCTTATCCCGGTGTCGCTGTTTCTGGGCGGGCTGGGTCTGGCGGCGTTTTTCTGGGCGCTGCGCTCGCGCCAGTTCGACGACCCCGAGGGCGACAGCCGCCGCATATTGACGGGCGATTACGACGACGCACCGAAAGAAGACTGATCAGCTTTCGGGCGCGGCGCGCTCTATGAGTTCCAGAACCGACGGGCCGATGCCCTCGACGACCAGTGCCACCCCGCCTGCGTTGGGATGGATGCCGTCAGCCTGCATGTAGGCCGAAAGGGCGGCGGCGCGATCGGGCTGGTCTGTTATCGGGCCGAGGAAGGACTGGTAGAAGACGGTGTCGTACTCTGCAGCCAAGTCGGGATAGATCCCATCGAACGCCGCTTTGTAGTCCGGGCCGAAATTGCCGGGTGCGCGCATGCCGGCGAGAAGCACTGGCACGTCTTGCCCCGCCGCTGCCTGCAGAATGCCGACAAGATTGGCGCGGGCCGCTGCCGGGTCGATCCCGCGCAACATGTCGTTGCCGCCCAGCGCCACGATCAGCGCATCGACATCCGGTGTCAGCGTCCAGGCCGCGCGTGCCAGGCCGCCGGCGGTGGTGTCGCCCGAGACCCCGGCATTGATCACCGTGACATCGGCGCCGCGCGCGTCCAGCCAGGCCTCAAGCTGCCGGGTGAAGCCGGCCTCGGGTGCCAGGCCGTAACCTTGTGTCAGGCTGTCGCCCAGCGCCGCGATCGTTACCTCATCCGCCAGCGCAGGCGCCGCGTTCAGCACGATTGCGGCGGCAAGGTTGAGAAACGCGGTTTTGGCCCCATATCCAGTCCATTGCCCGAAACGAAAGAGATCGCCCATGGCCGACCCGATCCTGTCTTTGAAAGACGCGCGCCTGTCGCTTGATGGCAATGCCGGCATCGTCGACATTCTGCGCGGCATCACACTGGATGTCGCGGCAGGCGAAACGCTGGGGCTGGTGGGTCCGTCGGGCTCTGGCAAATCGTCACTCCTGATGCTGATGGGCGGGCTTGAGCGCGCCACCGGCGGCCAAATCTCGGCGATGGGCCATGACCTGACAGCGATGGGCGAGGACGCGCTGGCCCGCTTTCGCCGGGAACATATGGGGGTGGTGTTCCAGTCTTTCCACCTAATTCCGACAATGACGGCGCTTGAAAATGTCGCAACGCCTTTGGAGCTGGCCGGCGCCGCAGACGCCTTTCAGCGCGCCGAGGCCGAGTTGGAACAGGTCGGGCTGGCCAGTCGCATGAACCACTATCCTTCGCAGATGTCTGGCGGCGAGCAACAGCGCGTTGCGCTGGCGCGGGCCGCGGCGCCGCGCCCCGATATCCTTCTGGCCGACGAGCCCACAGGTAATCTCGATGGCGCGACGGGGCGCACGATCATGGATCTTCTGTTTGATCTGCGCGACCGGCATGGCGCGACGCTGATCCTCGTCACCCACGCGCCCGAACTGGCGGAGCGTTGCGACCGCGTGGTCTCGTTGACCGACGGGCGGATCGACGATGGCACACGCGCCGAGGCAGCTGAATGAGCCTGCCGGTCCCCCTGCGCATTGCCGTGCGCGAGCTGCGCGGTGGCCTGAAGGGCTTTGGGGTCTTTCTGGCCTGCCTGGCGCTGGGCGTCGCGGCCATTGCCGGCGTGGGCACCGTGCGCGAAAGCATCAATGCCGGGCTTGCGCGCGAGGGCGCGACGATCCTGGGCGGCGATGCCTCGATCAGCCTGACGTACCGCTTTGCGAACGTGGCCG
>JABDLJ010000042.1 GCA_013003075.1 Paracoccaceae bacterium | reverse complement strand
CGCATCGACGATGTTTGGGCTGACACCGACCGTCGACCAACGCCGCCCCTGCCCGTCTTCGCTGTCGATCACGACGCGGGTCACGGCCTCTGTGCCGCCTTGCGTGATCCGGACCTTGAAGTCGACGAGGTGCATGTCGTCGATGATACTCTGCCAGGGACCGAGATCCTTCGCCAGCGCCTTGGCCAGCGCATTGACCGGCCCGCGATCCGAACCGGCCTCGTCCATGCTCTCGCTGACCGACAAAAGCCGCTCGTTGCCGATCTTCACGACGACGACCGCTTCGGACAGGCTGACCATGCGGTTGCGCTTGTTCTTGCGCCGCTCGACGGTGACCTTGTAGCGCTTTACCTCAAAGAAATCGGGTAGTTGGCCCAGTTCGGCGCGGGCCAGAAGTTCGAACGAAGCCTGCGCGGTGTCGTAGGAATATCCCTTGTCCTCGCGCTCTTTGACGCGCTCCAGGATACGGGCCAGCGCGGGGTCGCCCTTTTGCGCTTCAAGCCCCATTTCCGACAGGCGCCGGATCAGGTTGGACTGGCCGGCCTGGTTCGACATCGGAACGATGCGGGCATTGCCGACGGAGGCGGGCTCGACATGCTCATAGGTCGCCGAGTTCTTCACGATGGCGCTGGCATGCAGGCCCGCCTTGTGGGCAAAGGCTGAGGCCCCGACATAGGGCGCGCTGCGCAGCGGCACGCGGTTCAGGATATCGTCGAGCATCCGGCTGGCGCGCGTCATGTTCTTCAGCGCCGCCTCGGAAACCCCTGTTTCAAAGCGGCTTTTATAGGGCTCCTTGAGAAGAAGGGTCGGGATCAGGGTGATCAGGTCGGCATTGCCGCAGCGCTCGCCCAGACCGTTCAGCGTGCCCTGGATCTGCCGCGCGCCGGCATCGACGGCGGCCAGCGCGGCGGCGGCGGCATTGCCGGTGTCGTTGTGGGTGTGGATGCCCAGATGCTCGCCGGGGATGCCGGAGGCGATGACCTTTGCCGTGATATCATGGATTTCGGCCGGAAGTGTGCCGCCGTTGGTATCGCACAGCACCACCCAGCGCGCACCAGCCTCATGGGCGGCGTGCAGGCATTCAAGCGCGTAGGCCGGGTTGGCCTTGTAGCCGTCGAAGAAATGCTCGGCGTCAAAGAGCGCCTCGCGGCCGCCTTCCACCAGATGCGCGATCGAGGCGCGGATGTTCCCGGTATTCTCGTCCAAGGTTGAACCAAGCGCCTCAGTGACATGAAAATCATGGGTTTTTCCGACAAGACACACAGCGCCGGTGCCGGCGTTCATCACCGCGGCCAGCACATCGTCGTTCTCTGCCGAGCGGCCGGCGCGCTTGGTCATCCCGAAGGCCGTGAAGGTCGCAGAGGTCTTGGGCGCTTCGTCGAAAAAGGCTGAATCGGTGGGATTCGCGCCGGGCCAGCCGCCCTCGATATAGTCGATGCCGAGGGCGTCGAGCTGGCCGGTGATGGCGTGCTTTTCGGGTGTGGAGAATTGCACGCCTTGGGTCTGCTGACCGTCGCGCAACGTGGTGTCATAAAGATAGAGACGCTCGCGGGTCATCGGCAAAAAGCTCCGGATTGGGGCGGCTGAAGGGCGGCTGCGACGTGGCTGTCTTTTGGCGGACCCCCAGATGATGGGGTTTCAGGGCGGATCCTGGGGTTTGGACCGGCTGAACGGGGCGTGCCGGCGGATGTGCGCGCAACGCCAGACCGGCCCCGGACTGCCGGGCTGCAAATGGGCTTTCGGGCGCCAGTCACCCGGCGCAGTGAAGTCCAGAGGTTCAGCCTGCACGAGGCATTTCCGGCTTGCAGAGGCGGGACGCGCCCGACCGTCGCCCCGCAAGGGCGCATGGCGCCCGCCCAGGGTCGGGCGCGGATAGTCGCGGCGACGCGCGCGCTCATTTCAGAGCCTCCAGTTTGGCGGGGTCGAAGTGCGGTAGTTTTTCCCAAGTCAAGCCTCCTTCGGCGTCATTTATCTGAATGCCGGCGCCGGAAAGCAGCTCGCGAATTTCATCGGCCCGCTGATATTTCCCTCTCTTGCGGCATTCATCTCGCTCCTGAAGAAAGCTGAGAATTTCATCATCTACGGTATGATCATCGCTACTTTGTTGCCCTTTCTCCAAAACGGGAGAAATCGAGACATCGGCCTTCCCTTTAATGCTCACGGTTCGCGAAATGACGCGCGGCCTCCACTCCCAGTCTTCCAGAGACTCGGTCAGAAAACCCAATATACGAGCACAACATTTCAACTGAGCTGGAGAGCCATTTATCGAAGTGCTCATATCCACGGTTAGAGCAGTACTGTCCGCGGTTGGGTTGGCAAAAGCGTGCAAGTGGCTGATCGCCAGAGGAGTATTCAGATCTTCACAAAGCGAATTCAGAAACGCCGGCTCGGGTTCGTCAGCGGGTTCTACGCCATCTGTAAGACGGCGCCACTTCCTCAGCGTCGCCTCGGCCTCTTCGCGCTTCCTCTCGGTCCAGTCCATCGGCTTGCGATAGTGGGTGGAGAGCATGACGAAACGGATCACCTCGCCCGGCACGCCCTGCTCCAGCAGATCATGCACCGTGAAGAAGTTGCCGAGCGATTTCGACATCTTCCGGCCCTCGACCTGAAGCATCTCGTTATGCATCCAGACACGCGCGAACTCGCCCTCGGGATGGGCGCATTTCGACTGGGCGATCTCGTTTTCATGATGGGGAAACTGCAGATCGTTGCCGCCGCCGTGGATATCGAACGATTTCTTCGCCTCTGGAAGATCTTTCATCAATATCTCTTCGGCCATGGCCGAGCATTCGATATGCCAGCCCGGGCGGCCCCTGCCCCACGGGCTGTCCCAGCCGGGTTGATCGTCGTTCGATGGCTTCCAAAGCACGAAGTCCATCGGGTTCTTCTTGTAGGGCGCGACCTCGACCCGGGCGCCGGCGATCATGTCCTTGGTGGAGCGGCCCGAGAGCGCGCCGTATTCGGCGTAGCTGTCCACGGCAAAAAGCACATGGCCTTCGGCGGCGTAGGCGTGCCCCTTGGCGACAAGATCCCCGATCATCGCCACCATCTGCGGGATGAAGGCGGTTGCGTGCGGCATCTCCGTGGGCTCAAGCGCGCCGAGGGCGGCCATGTCGTCGAGGTACCACTGGGTGGTTTGGGACGTGATCTGACCGATCTCGCGCCCGGTCTCGGCGGCGCGGGCGATGATCTTGTCGTCCACATCGGTGAAATTGCGCACGTAGGTCACGTGGTCCGGCCCGTAGACATGGCGCAGAAGCCGGAAGAGCACATCGAACACCAGAACGGGCCGCGCATTGCCCAGATGCGCCCGGTCATAGACCGTGGGCCCGCAGACATACATGCGCACGTTGGCGGGATCGAGCGGCGCGAACAGCTCTTTCTTCCGGGTCATGGTGTTGTAGAGCGTGATCTGGGTCATGGACGGTCCTTACGCGCGTCAAAGCGGCCTTGCGCGGGCTTTAGCAACTTCATCGGATAAGGAAAAGGTGACCGGGCCCGCGTGACGAAGTGTCAGCGAATAATGCAGGTGATGATGCAAATGCTCCGGGTCATGGGGGCCATGTGTAGCGGCAAACGGGCCGCCTGCCAAGAAAAACCGGGGCGCGCGCACATCTTGCGCAGCGCCCCGGCAGTTTGGGGACATGCAGAACTGGCGGCGCTTTTGAGCGGAAGGCCCCCGCGCCGCACTTATATCAGGCCGATGGCTTGGCCTGATCCTTGTCATCCTCGGCGTCGGGCTCGCGGACGATTTCGATTTTCACTTTGCTGACGAAGGCGGCCAGGGCGCCGATCACCGCCAGAACCGGGGCTGCGATCACAACCGCGCCGCCGGCGATGGCGCCGAAGGTCAGCGGGATATCCAGCGCGATATCGCCGTCGGGCTCCAACACGCGGATGCGCTTGACGCGGCTTTCGGCGGCCAGTTCCTTCACCTTTGAAACCAGCTTGTCGCTTGCGACTTCGATCTCTTCGATCCAGCCGCGCTCGTCTTTCTTGGACGACTTGCCCTCGGCTTTGGCCGCGGCCTCGCCTTCCTTGGGCATGGTATCTTGGTCTGTCATGGATCCCTCCAATACGGTTGCCGTGCAGGAGGACAGGATAGGCCAGAACGCGCCGGGCGAATTGATGCGCGTCAATCGAATGGTTTAATCGGTGGCGCTAATCGGTGGCGGCGCGGCGCGCGGCGGCGCGGTAGGGACGCAGGCCTGGAAATAGCGCGCGGCGGCGCATCAGGGCGTCATTGCGGGCCAGGAAAGCGTGAAAGGCCGGGTCCTGCAAAAGCGGCGCGTGCATCTGGTGGATATTGACGTTGGGGTCGGGGTTGGCCTCGATGATCATGATGCCCGGATCGGCCTCTGTCAGTGCCAGATCCCAGCCGATCAGCGGCGCCGCCGGCAGCGCGCGGGCAATCTTAAGCACGCTGTCGCGGATGGACGCCCAGCCTGGCAGAGCAACACCCTCGATCGGCGCGCCGGTGTCGGGGTGGCGGCTGTGATGCACGGCGCGGCCCGCAGCGCGGCTTTCGGGGCGGTCATAGCCTGCCGCGGCCGAGAGCGTGCCGCTGGCAAGGTCGATCCGGGCCGACAGCCCGCCTGCCGAGGCATTGTCGACCGGGGCCGACAGCCGGGTACCGATGCGCAGCGCGGCGGCGGCGATCACCGGCTCGACGCCGGGCGCGCCGATATAGCTCAGCACGCGGGCGGTATTGACCGCGCCGGGGAAGATCGCGGCGATGTCGGGGGGCTGGTTGACAAAGGTGCAGACGATGACGGGGCCGCCCGCCTCGAAATGCGCGGCAAGCTCGGCCAGGCTGAAGCGCTTTGGGCCGATCTCGACCGCGCCGTCCCTGCAAAGGACGCGCGTCACGCCGCGCCCGTTCACGCCGTCTGCTGGCTTGAGGATGAGGTGTTCCGGCAGACCCTCCAGCGCCGTTTCTTCCAGCGGCGCGCGTGTTGCGGGGTCAAGCGCCTGACCACCCTCGAAAAGAATGTGGTTGGCCGGGATCAGGTGCGCCCAGCCCGGCAGGAGATCAGGCAGCGCGGTCTTGTCGATCAGACGCTCAGCCAGGACTTTCGGCAAGATGCGGCTGGCGCGCTTGAGTTCGATCTCCGACAGGTATGGGCCCAGGCCCGCAAACGTATCGGCCGCAAGCACGTTCAGAGCATCCTTGCGAAAGCCGCGCAGGAACAGCCTCCACCGGGTCAGGCGGTCCGAGGCGAAGTAATCAATCCGCCGGTTCTTGCGCCGCAGGAAATTGGTGTCCTTCCACGGACGGCGGATCTTGTGACGGTCCAACGCTATGCCTGCCTGTCATTATGCCTTGACCTAACTGTCCGGCTTGCGAATGCCAAGCCACACTCGCAGCGCGCGCGAGCGCGGCTTGATCCAGGCGCGCGTGGGGTAGATGACATGCGCGTATACCCAGCCAGTCCAGCGCCGCATCGGCCGGATGCGATGCCCAAAGCCTTCCTCTATCGTGTAGCGGCACGGGTTGCAGCGGCCACAGGGCGCGCCGCCGATCGGGGTATGGCAGAACCAGGTCAGCGCCATCACCTCGGCCAGCCCGTGTTCCGCGGCGGCCTGCCCCATCTCGATCTTTGACATATCGAGCACCGGAAAGACGTAGCTGCCAAAGATCAGCGCCGCGTCAGAGCCATCCGCGCCACCCTGCAGACGATACGTGCCGGGGCGGTCTGGAACCGGCTCTATGCGGTCCCTGATGGCCTTAAAGGCCTTGTCGTCGCGGTGGATACAGAGGTTGAGCTTGGGCACCCGGTACTGGCGGCAATACCGCGCCAGCCAGTCGTACTGGTCTCCGATATAGCTTTGCGCCTTGAGCCGGGCGTGGGCTTCGGTGATCTGCGGGTCCGGCGCGATCTCGCCGCGGCGGGTGACTTTCGGCGGGGCGAGCCGGGCCGCCGCCTCGGGCCAGCGGTCTGCAATCTCGGCGCGGATCTTGTCCATCGCGGCGCGCTCGAAGCTGGCCGATTGCCGGTGATCCTCGAAATCGATGTAATGCGGCTCGACCGAATCGCCGTCGACGATCAGGCTTCTGAGCAACTGGTAGGTGGAATCCCAGCCCCCGGTCCAGAGCAGATGTCGGTGGGTGCTCATGGGTGGTAGCGGCCTTCGGCGGATTTGAATGCGGGGCGGGTGATTGCGCCGGGCTACCCCAGATGATGGCGAAGATCAAAGGGGGACGCCGGTTCAAAAGCAAAGGGCCCACCAAATGGCGGGCCCTTCGGGATGTCTTTGTGCAAGCCTTAACGCTTGGAGAACTGGAAGCTCTTGCGGGCCTTGGCCTTGCCGTATTTCTTGCGCTCGACGACGCGGCTGTCGCGCGTCAGGAAGCCGGCGGCCTTCAGGGCGCCGCGCAGCGAGGGCTCGTAGAGCTGCAGCGCTTTGGAAATGCCATGCTTGACCGCGCCGGCCTGGCCCGAAAGCCCGCCGCCCTTGACGGTGGCCATCACGTCGAACTCTCCTTCGACACTGGCGACCTGGAACGGCTGGCGCAGGATCATCTGCAGCACCGGACGCGCGAAATAGGCGTCCATGTCCTTGCCGTTCACGGTGACCTTGCCAGAGCCCGGCTTGATCCAGACACGGGCGACCGCGTCCTTGCGCTTGCCGGTGGCATACGAGCGGCCAAGCGCGTCGCGCTGCGGCTCGCGCGGGGTTGCGGGGGCCTCTGCGACAGCGGCGTCCCCGCCTGCGGCGACGTCAAGCTCGCCCAGGGATTTGATTTCGTCAGCCATTGTCATGCGCTCCGGGTGTTCTTGGGGTTCATGGATTTGATGTCGAGCACGTCGGGGCTTTGCGCCGCGTGCGGATGCTCGGCGCCGGCATAGACGCGCAGGTTGGTCATCTGCTTGGCCGAAAGGCGATTGCCCGGCAGCATGCGCTTGACGGCCTGCGTCACCACACGCTCGGGGTGCGCGCCTTCGAGAATCTGGCCGGTGGTGCGGGACTTGATGCCGCCCGGATAGCCGGTGTGCCAGTAGTTCGGCTTGTCGCGCTTCTTGCCGGTGATCTGGACCTTTTCGGCGTTGATGACGATCACGTTGTCGCCCATGTCCATATGGGGCGTGAACGTGGCCTTGTGCTTGCCGCGCAGACGGCCTGCGACGATAGCGGCAAGACGGCCCAGAACCACGCCTTCGGCGTCGATCAGGATCCATTTCTTGTCGATATCCGCCGGGGTAGCGGTGTAGGTTTTCATGAGCGTGCCTTCAGCTTTCGATCTTTGCGCAACAGTCTGCGCGTTGGGATGGCGCGGTTCTAAAGAGTTCCGCGCGCAGGTCAAGGGGCTTTGGCGTCATTTATTTACACGTTTTCAATATGTTATGAAATCGGTATTATTTTACCCCAATATTTTTGGGTCGTTGTTTCCATTTTGGGGCCACAGTGTTCCCCGGCAAACGCCCCGAACGCGGAAATCGCGGCCGCAATGGGCGTATAAAGGGGAGGTTGTTAGTTAGTGTTTTGGTTAAATGGTGATGCAAATGAGCCTTCTTGTGATGGTTTTCGTCGCAACGGGTATGGGTATCGGAGCTGCGTTTTACGCAGTCGGCGGGCTGGGCTTCGTCCTGGCTGGTCTGACAGGGCTTCTGGCGCTCATGGCCGTTGCGACGCATCGGTCGCTTGGCGGGATCGAGCGGCTTGAGCTCAAGCCGGCGGAGGAACGGCTGGCGGAGGACCGGCTGGCGGACGAGGCCCCTGGCGGCAGCGCAAGCTAGCCCGTGGCTGCAAAGAATGCCTCGAACTCGGCAAAGGGCAGCGCCTTCGTGGTTTCCGTGAAGGTGCCGCCGTCCAATATCTCGCGCGCGGCAGAGACCATGGCACCATAGGCGCGCCGCGCAAAACCCGAGCCGACGCTGATCCGCTTTGCGCCGGCCTCGGCCACCTGGGCAACGCTGAAATCGGCGCCTGCAATCCCCATGATCACGTTCACCGGACATGAGACGCTTTGGCAAAGCTCGGCGATCATGCCGAGATCGCGCAGCCCGGGCGCGAAAAGCACATCGGCGCCGGCAGCTTCGAACGATTGCAGGCGGCGGATCGTATCGGCCAGATCCTCGCGACCCCAAAGGAAGTTCTCGCAGCGCGCCGTCAGGACGAAATCGCCGGACAGCCCGCGCGCCGCCTCGGCGGCCGCCGAGATGCGGTCGGCAGCCAGGCCAGGATCGTAGATCGGCGCGCCGGGATCGCCGGTGTGGTCCTCGATGGAGGCGCCGGCAAGGCCGGTTTCGGCAGCGGAGCGGATGGCCTCGGCGACGCTTTCAGGGCTGTCGCCGAAGCCGCGTTCCAGATCGGCCGACACCGGAAGATCGGTGGCCGCCACAAGTTCGCGGCAGTGGGCCAGAACCGCGGCGCGTCTGGGCGTGCCCTCGCCTACCCCGCGCGAGAAGGCAAAACCGGCGCTGGTGGTGGCAAGCGCACGAAACCCCAAAGCGGCCAGGATACGCGCCGATCCGATATCCCATGGGTTGGGGATCACGAAGGCGCCGGGGCCGTGGTGAAGGTCGCGGAAGGCGGAGGCTTTGGTCATGGTGCGGCTTTCTGGGCTTGGCGGTGTCAGGATCGGGGCGGGATCGAGTAGGTGAGGCTGGCGCGGGCGACCGGCGCCTCTTGCCCCTCGGAGCGCAGCAGGACATCGCCCACCGCCAGCGCCCGGCCCAGCTTCAACACGCGCGCGCTGCCGATAACGGGCACGCCCGCGGCGGGCTTGCGCATGAAATCGATCGCGGCGTTGGTGGTGACCGCAAGCGCTTCGGGCCCGATGCGCGACAAAACCGCCAGATAGAAGGCCACATCGGCCAGGCCGAAAAGCGCCGGGCCCGAGACGGTGCCGCCGGGGCGCAGATCGCTTTGCGTCACCGCCCGGCGCAGATCGACGCCGTCCGGCGTGACCGAAAGAACCTTGAACCTCTTTTCCACCTGCGGAAACTCGGTGACCAGAAAGGCGGCCAGTTCCGCCTGGTCCATTTTGAGTGTCATCTCTTTCCTCGTCCCGGCTTCGGCCCTAAGCTTCCCTAAACCGGCGCGGAGGACAAGATGGCAATACTGGAGCGGCACGATCAGGGCGCGGTGGCGCGGCTGGTGCTCAATCGCCCAAAGGCGCTGAACGCGCTGTCGGTGGATCTGCTGACGGCGCTGGGCGATGCCTTTGCCGCGCTGGCCGAGGACCGATCGGTTCGGGTGGTTGTTCTGGCCGGCGCAGGCCGGGCGTTCTGCGCCGGTCACGATCTGCGCGAGATGACCGAGGCGCGCGCCGCGCCCGATGGCGGCGCTGCGGCCTTCACGGCGCTCTTTGAGCGGTGCGGCGCGGTCTGCCAGGCGATAAGCGCCCTGCCCCAGCCGGTGATCGCCGAGGTGCAGGGTCTGGCCACGGCCGCCGGTTGCCAGCTTGTGGCAAGCTGCGATCTGGCGCTGGCCTCCGAAGAGGCGCGGTTTGGGGTGAACGGGGTCAATATCGGGCTTTTCTGCTCGACCCCGATGGTGGCGCTGTCGCGCAATATCGGGCGCAAGGCGACCTTCGAGATGCTGACGACCGGCGGGTTCATTTCCGCGGCGCGCGCGGCAGAGCTGGGGCTGATCAACCGGGCCGTGGCGCCGGGGGCGCTGGAGGCCGAGATCCGTGCGCTGGCAGAGACGATTGCGGGCAAGCTGGGCTTGGCGGTGCGGATTGGCAAACGGGCCTTCTATGAGCAGCTAGAGATGCCGCTGGCGGCGGCCTACGATTATGCGGGCGCGGTGATGGTCGCCAACATGATGGCGGACGACACGGCCGAGGGCATCTCGGCCTTTCTGGACAAGCGCGCACCGAACTGGACGCAGGATGCGTCATGACCGAAGCGGGGCGCTATATCGCCGCGATCGAGGACCCCGGCAGGCGCGCCGAGGCCGAAACGCTGGATGCGCTGTTTCGCGAGGTGACGGGGTTTGCACCGAAGCTGCATTCGGGCCGGATGATCGGCTATGGCACCTACGATTACACTTATGACAGCGGGCATTCGGGCACGTCGCTGGCAACGGGTTTTGCGGTCGGAAAGCGGCAGCTGACGATCTATATCCTGCCCGGGTACACGCCGTTTCCCCAGATCATGAGCCGGCTCGGCAAGCATCGGCACGGTAAAAGCTGCATCTATTTCACGCGCCTGTCCAACGCCGATCTGGATGCGTTGCGTGATCTGGTCCGCGCCGGGCTTGAGGATTTGGCAAAGCGGTGGCAGATACGGCCCACCTGAGGACGGACCGTCTTGCGCCAGAGTTACTTGTTCTGGCCCGGCGGGTTACCCTTCTTGCCGTTGTTGTTCGATGGGGGCGACGGGAAATCGCCATCCGGCGGATCGCTGTCGCTGGCGCCGCCGCCAGTATCGCCTCCGGTATCGCCGCCGGTGTCGCCGCCTGTATCGCCATCGCTGGAGCCGCCACCGCCGCCGTTGTCCGGATCGTCTGGGTCAGTCGGCGCAAGGGGGCGTGCCGAGGCAGAGCGGCCGCCATCGGTGTCGGGCTCGAACAGCTCGAACACCTGCGTGACAACGCGGCGATCAAGGCGCTCTTCAAGGCCCATGATGCCGCCCGTTGCGCCGTGCTGGGCGTCCTGGAAGCCGATCAGCCGGTCGCGGTCGACGCCGATCTCCACAAGGTAGACGATCGCGGTCCAGGCCCGGCGCGTGGCAAGCGCACGGTTATAGGCGTCGTTGCGGGCAGTGTCGGCATAGCCGACGACCGAGACCCGCACTTGCGGATGCGACTGGATCCAGACCGCCTGGCGCGCAAGCGCCTTGCGCGCGTCGTTTGTCAGCTCTGCGCTGCCGGGGGCAAAGAATATGATGTTGGGGATCGAGCGTTCGAACTCGCGCGACAGGCTGGTCAGGTACCGGCTGTAGTCATCTTGGCTCAGCATCGAGACGCGGATCACGTTGTCCTTGCCCAGGATGATGTTCTCGCCGGTGCGCATCTTCGGCGTTCTTGGTCCGTCATCGAAGATGTCGGAGAAAAACCGTCCGGATTCGCCGCCAGGCGCGCAACCCGCCAAGGCGAGCGCGCCCGCCAACGATACAACCTTAAAACCTTGAAACTGTGACATAATTCTCTCCAAACCGAACGAATACCGGCACCAGGGGAAGGCTGTCGCCAAATCACAGAACCACAGCCCGATTGATCATGGAATGCCACGCAAAGTGGCCTTTTTTCGGGCAGGAATAGGGGTAATAGACGATTAATTTCGGCTCTTGGGATGGTCAGCCACGCACCGATTGGGCGGCGGGGTAGCCGGCCAGAAAACGCGCGCGAATGATCAGCACCCACAGCACCACGGCGCCGAACTGGTGGGTCAGCGCGATATGCGCCTGCGCCGAATAAAGCACGGTGACGACCCCGATCGCCATCTGCACAAGCAGCATCGCCATCATCGCGTTGAAGGCAAAGCGCGTCGCGCCGTTGCCCGATACCCGTGAGCGCAGCCAGACATAGCCGCCAAAGAGCAACAGGACATAGCCAGAGACGCGGTGGACGAACTGCACAAGCCCATCGTTTTCAAAGAAATTGCGCCACCAGGGCGTGATGTCGAACACCCCCGGCGGCAAAATGCCCCCCGCCATCAGCGGCCAGTCGGTGTAGTTGCGCCCCGCATCGATGCCGGCCACCAGCGCGCCCAGCAGGATTTGCAGAAACGCCAGCCCCAGAAGCGCCGCACTGAGCCCGAACAGCGCCGTCTCGCGGCCCCGGCGGGCCTGCAACAGCGCCGCCTCACTGCGGCCAAGCTGAAAGATGAACCAGGCAATCAGGCCCAGGATCGCAAAGGCAAGCCCCAGGTGGGTCGCAAGACGGTAAGAGGCGACATCGAGCATCTCGCCGCTCAGCCCCGATCTGACCATCCACCAGCCGATCGCGCCCTGTAGCCCGCCAAGCGCGCCAAGCCCCAAAAGCCGCGGTGTCCAGCCCGCCGGGATCCGCCCGGTCAGCCAGAAGGCCAGAAACCCGGCGCCCCAGACCAGCCCGATGACGCGGCCAAGCTGGCGGTGCCCCCATTCCCAAAGATAGATGACCTTGAACTCAGACAGGCTCATCCCCTTGTTCTGCAACTGGTATTCTGGGATCTGCCGATAGGCGTCGAACTCGGCCTGCCAGTCGGCCTCGGTCAGCGGCGGAACAGCGCCAGAGATCGGCGCCCACTCGGTGATCGAAAGCCCCGAATCGGTCAGCCGGGTCAGACCGCCGACCGCAATCATCACCACCACCAGCACAAAGAGCGCACCGAGCCAAATCCGGATCCCCCGGCGGGCTCCGCCGGTTCCCTTGTCGATGAGGCCGCCCGCCGGTTTCGGCTTGGCGCTCTTCTCGATGCCGACCTCTTCGAAAATGCTGCGTTTCTGGCTCATGGCGCACCCTTGGTTCCTCGCGCCGATACCTAAGGTCGCGATGGAAGCCCGGCAAGGCCCCAATTGCCGCAGCGAGGGCCCGCAGCGCCCGGTCGTGGCGCGTCCGCGCCGCGGGGGCTGCCGGCCCCCGCACCCCCGGCGATATTTGCCACACTTGGACGGAAAGCAAGGCGCGACTTTCTGGTCGATCCAAGTGTTTCATATATCGTCGCCGAAGGCATGAAAGTTCTGGCGTTAGCCGCGATCCTTCCAGCGCACCATCTGCCGCAAGATACCATGCAGGATCTGCACGTCCGCGCGGCTGAGCGGCATGCGCGACCACATGTTGCGCAAGGTGGTCTTCATGCCGGCGGCCTTGGCCTCTGGAAAGAAAAAGCCCGCATCCGCAAGACGGTCCTCGTAGTGTTCGGCCAGCTTTTCCACCTCGAGCGCGGTTGCGGGCTCGGTTCCCGCAAGCTCCAGCCGACGCGGTGCGGGATCGGTTTGTGTGCGGCGCCATTCATAGGCGGTCAAAAGCACGCATTGCGCCAGGTTGAGCGAGGTGAACCGAGGGTTCACCGGCACCGAGATGATCGCGTTGGCGCGGGCGATATCGTCGTTTTCAAGCCCGGCGCGCTCGGGGCCGAAGAGCACCGCGACGTGCTGGCCAGCCGCGATGCGCCCGGCCGCCTCGGCCATCGCCTCTTGCGGCGTGAAGACCGGTTTGGTCAGATCGCGGCTGCGCGCCGTGGTGGCAAAGACGAAATGCGCCTCGGCCACGGCGCCGGGCGTGTCATCCACCAGCCGCGCGTCGTCCAAAAGCCGGCCGGCGCCGCTGGCCATCGCCGCCGCCTTGGGGTTCGGCCAGCCATCGCGCGGCGCGACGATCACCATCCGGTCCAGCCCGAAATTCCACATCGCCCGGGCCGCCGCGCCGATGTTTTCGCCCATCTGCGGGCGCACGAGGACGAAGTCTGGCTGGGTCATGAAACTCTCTGAACTTTTGTTGCCGGGCGTGATACGCTGGCGCTGCGGACCATGCAAGGGAGGCGCGGGGTGGCATATGACGAGGGCCTTGCGGACCTGATGCGCGGCGATCTGCTGGACGAGCAGGGGATCACCGAGAGAAAGATGTTCGGCGGCATCGCGTTCATGCTGAACGGCAACATGCTGTGCGGCGTGCATAAAGGCGGCGGCATGTTTCGCGTCGGCAAAGAGCGCAAGGCCGCCGCGATGCTGATCGACGGCGCCAGCGCGGCCGCCTTTACCGGGCGGCCGATGGCGAGCATGGTCGAGGCGAGCGAAGACGCCATTGCCGACGATGCGCGGCGCGGCGCGCTGATCGCGCTGGCACTGACCAACGCGCGCGGCCTGCCGCCGAAGTAGCCAAGCCCGGCAAACGCCGCTATAGGGGGCGCAAGAGCCTGATAACGGAGCCGAAAATGGCCGAGCCCGACCGCCCGCAACTTTACCTGATCACGCCGCCCGAGTTCGAGCTTTCCAGCTTCCCGGCGCGGCTTGATGATGTGCTCGACAGCCACGAGGTGGCGTGCGTTCGCCTGGCGCTGGCCAGCCGCAACGAGGATCGGATCGCGCGGGCCGCAGACGCCGTTCGCGAGATCTGCCACGCCCATGACGTGGCGCTGGTGATCGAGGCGCATCTGGCGATGGTGGCCCGGCTTGGTCTGGACGGGGTGCATCTGACCGATGGCGCACGCAGCGTGCGCGCGGCGCGCAAGGAGCTGGGCGCCGATGCCATCGTCGGCGCCTTTTGCGGCACCTCGCGCCATGACGGGCTTTCGGCGGGCGAGGCCGGGGCGGACTACGTGTCTTTCGGGCCGGTGCGCGCGACGGCGCTCGGCACCGGCGATTTTGCCGAACCGGAGATCTTCCAGTGGTGGTCGGAGATGATCGAGGTTCCGGTGGTGGCCGAAGGCGCGCTCGATGCCGCGCATATCGCGGCGCTGGCGCCCTACACCGATTTCTTCGGGCTTGGTGAGGAAGTCTGGAGCGCCGAGGATGCCTCGGCCCGGCTGGCCGAACTTGTCGCTGCGATGGCGCCCGATCGCGCCTAGGCGCCGGCGCCCGGCAAGGGCGCTGAAAAGGCGCTGCGCACCGCGTCTTCGCTGAGCCGGGCCAGCGCCTTTCGGTCGCCGATCGCGGCCACGTCCAGCGGCGGGTGATAGACGATCTCGACCGCGCCGTGCCGCGCCGCGGCCAGGACTTTCAGGAAATGCGCGCCAAAGCCCATCGCGCCCCACCAGCCGTAGTAGCGCGGATCTTCGCCCAGCGGCGGGGTGTAAAGCACCGATACCGGCTGTATCCACAGCCGATCCTTCAGCTCGGGCGTCAGGAACGCCGCGAACAGCGTTGATTTGAATGGCAGAACCCTGAGGCCATCGGTCGAGGTGCCCTCGGGGAAGAAAAGCAGTTTGTGGCCGGCTTTCAGGCGCTCTTCGAAGATCTGTCGCTGGGCTTTTGCCTCGCGCCGGTCGCGGCGGATGAAGACCGTGCCGGTCGCCCGCGCCAGCCAGCCGATGCCGGGCCAGGACGCCACTTCGGACTTGGAGACGAAATAGACCCGCTTGCGCGCATTGAGCGCGAAGATGTCGAGCCAGGAGGAATGGTTGGCCACGACCGCGCCATCATGGGTCATTTGCTGGCCGCGCACGCCGTGGCGCATCCCCAGGATGAAGAACGCGCTGCGGCAGACGGCTTGTGTGATCCAGGGGGTCCAGGGGCGGTGCAGCCCGTGCAGCGGGCGCTCGATCAGGCGAAGCAGCAACAGGACCAGAAGTCCGGTGGCCACGACGCCGATCAGTGCGGTCCCGCGCAGGATCGCCCGCAGCCAGCCGGCAAGGCCGAAGGGGGCGGTGGCGGGCGGCTCGGTGCTATCGTCCCAGGTGGGGCTCATGGCAAGCTCAGGCCGGCGCGCGGCCGTAGCGGGCCTTGGCTTGTGCGCTCATCCGCTCGGTATCCATGACCAGGCAGACATCGGTGGTGTTGAACGCGCGGTCGACATAGGCCCCCTCGCCCACGAACCCGCCCAGCCGCAGGTAGGCCTTGATCAGCGCCGGTGTGGCTTTCATGGCCTCGGGGCGGCTGAATGCCTCTGGCGGCACAAGGTCCATCGTCTGGAACTGAAGCGAGCGCACGCGCAGCTCTGGCGGGGCCAGGTGGTTGTGGTGCAAAAAGCTGAGCGGCTGGGCCAACGCCTGCACATCTGTGCCGTGGAAGCTGGCGACGCCGAAGAGCACCTCTATGCCGTGCTGGTCCACATAATTGGCAAGGCCCGACCAGAGATGGAACATCGCCATGGTGCCGCGATAGTCCTTGTGCACGCAAGAGCGGCCAAGTTCCAGAAGCTGGCGGCCGGAGTTGCGCAGCACGCTGATGTCATATTCGCCCTCGGTATAGTACTGGCCCAGGGCCTCGGCCTGGGCGCTGCGCAACAGCCGGTAGACGCCGACGACATGCGACAGCTCTGCCTCGGACCGGCTGGTGTCTATCAGTACGAGGTGATCGTAGAAGGGATCGAAGCGGTCACGCTCCAGCCGCCGGGCGTGGTCGACAAGCTCGCCGTCGCCACCCAGCTCTTCCACGAAGATCTCGTAGCGCAGCCGCTGGGCGCCCAGAAGATCAGCTTCAGAGCTGGCAAGCGCGATCTTCAGTTGCTGGTCTTGCAGGGGCACGAGCGGAGCGGTCCGGTGATTGCTAGGCGATGGCGGTGTCTAAGCGTGGGCGGCGCGCAACGCAAGGCGTGCGGCGCGTCACCGACAGCCATAGTGCAGATGTGACAGCGCCGCGCGATGGCGTCCAAGAAATCTGACAGCGGGGTCAGTTGCAGGATTGACACATCTTATGGTTGTGGTATCTAATCTTTTTCTCCTTATAGGTCAGCTTCGGGATCGAACACGATGACAAGATCGACCCTTCGACCATCGATAGTGACTTTGCCCTGGTGTTCGAAGTTCACGGTGACCTTACTGTCGATATTGGACTGCACCTGCCCAAGCCCCCAATCGGGCTGGGCGGGATGGCGCACGAACATGCCGGGCTCCAGCAGAGATGTCATACCAGACACGTTTTTTGTTTCCTCATAAGGCCAGTACCCATGACCACTTCTACCACGCGTGATTTGAACGCGCTTCTGGGATCGCGGATTTGCCACGACCTTATCAGCCCTTTGGGCGCTATCGGCAATGGCATCGAGCTTTTGTCGATGTCCGGGTTGTCGGCGGCGCCCGAGATCGCGCTGATTGCCGAAAGCGTCGAGAACGCCAATGCCCGCATCCGCTTCTTTCGGGTCGCTTTCGGCGCCGCAAGCCCCGGGCAGGTTCTGGCGCGCAGCGAGATCCTGTCGATCCTCGGCGATCTTGCCAAGGGCGCACGGATCGAGATCGAGTGGCAACCGTCCGGCGCGGTTGCGCGCGCCGAGGCCAAGCTGGCCTTTCTGCTTCTGCAGTGCGTCGAGACGGCGCTGCCGTGGGGCGGGCGCGTTCTGGTCAGCCAGACCGATGCGTGCTGGCATATCCACGCCCGCGCCGACCGGACCAAGGACGCCCCCGAGCTTTGGAGGCTTTTGCGGGGCGCGGAGGCGGCCGAGACGATCTCGTCCGCGGATGTGCATTTCGCCCTCGCGCACGAGGCCGCCGCACAGATCGGGCGCACGATCAGGGCCGAGGTGACGGACGGCAGCGTCCAGATATCCTTCTGACCGGCGGGCCGGCAGGGCGCACCGGCGCAGTGCCTAGTCGCGGATCGTACCGTCGCCTTCCACCAGATATTTGAACGAGGTCAGCTGCTCTGCGCCCACCGGACCGCGGGCGTGCAGCTTGCCGGTGGCGATACCGATCTCGGCGCCCATACCGAACTCTCCGCCATCGGCGAACTGGGTCGAGGCGTTGCGCATCAAGATCGCGCTGTCGAGCCGGGTGAAAAAGCGGGTCGCGGCCGCATCATCCTCGGTCAGGATGCAATCGGTGTGATTTGACCCGTAGCGGCGGATATGCGCCATGGCTTCTTCAATATCATCAACGGGTTTTGCGGCGATCTTCATGTCGAGATACTCGCGGCCCCAGTCTTCTTCTGTTGCGAGAACAGCGCCGTCGATCTTTGCCAGATCACCAGCCGCATGTACCTCGACCCCGGCATCGAGAAGGGCCCGGATAACGCCCTGCCCGATGGTGCCGGCGATGTCCTTGTGGATCAGCAGGCACTCGGCCGCGCCGCAGATGCCGGTGCGGCGGGTCTTGGCGTTGAGCACCACTTTCAGCGCGGTCTCGGGATCGGCCGCCTTGTCGATGTAGATGTGCACGATGCCTTCGAGATGGGCAAAGACCGGCACCCGCGCCTCGCGCTGGACCAGCCCGACAAGGCCCTTGCCGCCGCGGGGCACGATCACATCGATGGTGTCGGTCATGGTCAGCATTTCCTGCACTGCCGCGCGGTCGCGGGTCGGCACGCGCGAGATCGCCGCCTCGGGCAGGTTCGCGCGGCTCAGCCCGTCCTGCAGGCAGGCATGGATCACGCCGGATGAGTGAAAGCTTTCCGAGCCGCCGCGCAGGATCACCGCGTTGCCAGCCTTAAGGCACAGCGCCCCGGCATCGGCGGTCACGTTGGGGCGGCTTTCGTAGATCACGCCGATCACGCCCAGCGGGGTGCGCACCCGGCGGATGTGAAGCCCGCTGGGCTGGTCCCATTCGGCGATCACCTCGCCCACCGGGTCGGCCTGTTCGGCCACCGCGCGCAGACCGTCCACCATCGAGCGGATGCGGGCCTCGTCCAGCATCAGCCGGTCCAGCATCGCCGCGCTGAGCCCCTTGTCGCGGCCGAACTCCATATCCCTGGCGTTGGCGTCAAGGATCTCGGCGCGACGCGTCCAGACGGCTTCGGCGGCACCGATCAGCGCGGCGTGCTTGCGCTCGGCGCTGGCGAAGCCCAGCTCGGCGGCGGCGGCCTTGGCGGCAGCGCCGATCTTGGCCATCAGGGCGGGTATTTGCGTCATCTCGTTCATGTCTGGACCTGTCTGGGCGGGCCGGCGTCGGCGTTTCGATATTTATAACACTTGGAATGGGCCTGGGGTAGCGCGGGATCGGCGGGCGGCGTCATAGCGCCATGTCGTCGCGGTGGATGAGCGCGGCGCGGCCGGGGTAGCCGAGGACGGTTTCGATCTCGCCCGACTGGCGGCCCTTGATGCGGGCCGCCTCGTCGGCGGTGTAGCGGCTGAGCCCGGCGCCGAGCCGCTCGCCTGCGGGGCCGAGGATCGCCACCGCGTCGCCGCGCCCGAAGTTGCCGCCGACGGCGCTGACGCCGGCCGGCAGGAGCGATTTGCCCTGGCCGAGGGCGCGGGCGGCGCCAGCATCGATGGTGATCTCTCCCCTCGGCTTCATCGCCGCGATCCAGCGTTTGCGGGCGGCTTTGGGGTCGGTCTCGGGCAGGAACCACGTCGCGTTCGCCCCGGCTTCAAGCGCCGCCAGCGGGCGGTCGACAAAGCCGTTGGTGATCGCCATCGCGGCGCCCCCGGTCGTGGCGGTCTTGGCCGCCCAAAGCTTGGTCTTCATGCCGCCACGCGACAGGCCCGATCCGGCATCGCCCGCCATCGCCTCGATCTGCGGCGTGATCCGCCCGATGGTGTCAAAGCGGGTGGCCGATGCATCGCGGCGCGGATCGCCGGAGTAAAAGCCATCGACATCGGACAAGAGAACCAGCTGGTCGGCGCCGACGGTGACCGCGATCTGGGCCGCGAGCCGGTCATTGTCTCCAAAACGGATCTCGTCGGTGGCAATGGTGTCGTTTTCGTTGACGATGGGCACGACGCCGAGGCTGAGAAGCGCCTCGAACGTGGCGCGGGCGTTGAGATAGCGCCGCCGGTCGGTGCTGTCATCCAGCGTCAGAAGGACCTGTGCGGCGGTGATACCGTGCGGCGCCAGCGCCTCTTCATAGGCGCGTGCCAGCCGGATCTGGCCGACCGCGGCGGCGGCCTGGCTTTGCTCGAGCGCCAGCTCGCCCCCCGGAAGGGCAAGGCCGGCCCGGCCAAGTGCGATCGAGCCCGATGAGACCAGGATCACGTCCGTGCCGCGACCGCGCAACGCGGCTACGTCTTCGGCCAGCGCGTGCAGCCAGTCTTGCCGCAGCGTCCCGCTTTCGACCAGAAGCGCCGAGCCGATCTTGACCACCAGCCGCCGGGCCGCGCCTAGGGACGCCATGGCTGGGGCTCCTCGTTGGCGGCGCGCTGGCGGGCGCGGTCCTGGGTTATCTCGGCGCGCACCGCGCGCAACACGTCGGTGACGCCCTCGCGCGTGACACCGGACATCAGCATGACCGGCCCCGCGACGGCCTCCAGACTGGCTTGCCGGTCCGCGCGCTCGCTTTCGTCCAGGGCGTCGATCTTGTTGAGCGCGGTGATCCGGGGCTTTTGCGCAAGCGCGCCGCCGTAGGCTTCAAGTTCGCCTATGATGGTCTGCCAGTCCCCGGCGACGTCTTCGGAGGTTCCATCCACGAGGTGCAACAGGACCGAGCAACGCTCGACATGGCCGAGGAAACGGTCGCCGATGCCGCGCCCCTCATGCGCGCCTTCGATAAGGCCGGGGATGTCGGCGATCACGAACTCGGCGTCATCGACGCCAACGACGCCGAGGTTGGGATGCAGTGTCGTGAACGGGTAATCCGCGATCTTGGGCCGGGCGTTCGAGGTAGCGGCGAGAAAGGTCGATTTGCCGGCATTGGGCAGCCCTAGAAGCCCCGCATCGGCAATCAGCTTCAGGCGCAGCCAGAGCGTCCGTTCGACCCCCGGCTGGCCGGGATTGGCGCGGCGCGGGGCCTGGTTGACCGAGGTCTTGAAATGCAGGTTGCCGAAGCCGCCATTGCCGCCTATGGCAAGCGTCACCCTCTGGCCGACCTCCGTGAGATCGGCGATCACCGTTTCTTCGTCCTCGTCGAGGATCTCGGTGCCCACCGGCACGCGCAGCACGATATCGGGGCCCGACTTGCCCGAGCGCTGCTTGCCCATCCCGGGCTGGCCGTTCTTGGCGAAAAAATGCTGCTGGTAGCGAAAGTCGATCAGCGTGTTGAGCCCGTCCACCGCTTCGGCCACGACATCGCCACCGGCGCCGCCATCGCCGCCATCTGGGCCGCCGTATTCGATGTACTTCTCGCGACGGAACGAGGTGCACCCGGCCCCGCCCGAGCCCGACCGGATATAGACTTTGGCAAGGTCGAGGAATTTCATCGGCTCACTTTCAGATCGCTGCGGATCAGGCGATAGAGGATGTTGGGTGCAGGCTCAAGCCTTGCGGCGGAGTGGCCTTGCCCGGTGCCGATGCGGCGAAAGCCCAGTTTTTGCAGAACCCGGCCCGAGGTGGGGTTGTCGGCGAAATGGTCAGCGGCAAGCGTAGCGATGTCGAACCGCGCCATCGTATCGGCCAGAAACGCCCCCAGCGCCTCGGTGGCGTAGCCCTTGCCGGCATGCTTCGGGGCGATGAAATAGGCGCAGCCAAGCTCTGCATCGCGCGGGCTTTTGCCGAGCCCCAGCGTGCCGATCAGCGTGCCGTCCTTCAGGCAGACCGCGGGGCGAAACCCCGGGCGGCCACGGTAGAGCGACTTCTCGATCCAGGTTTTGACATGGGTATCGGGCCACGGCGACGGGACCGAGACCATCATCCGCGCCACGGCCGGATCGCCGCCGATGGCTTGCAGCGCGCGCCAGTCGGAGGCGTGCAGCTCTCGGATCAGCAGGCGGGGCGTCTTCAGCCGGTAGCGCCGCCGCTCTTGCCAGCGGGCGCGGGTCAGGCGCATCCGGGTCGCGTTCACCGTCTGGTTCAGCGCGCGGGCGTTGATGGTGCCGGGGACGACTGCCTCAAAGCCCAGCTTGTCCAGAACGTGCGCCGAGACCGCGTTGCCTTCGAAATGCGCCGACAGGATCTGGTCGTTTCCAGCCTGAAACCAGGCATCGAGGGCCGCGTCTCCGGCTTCGGTCGCATAGCCCCGGCCCCAGGCGCCGCGCGCCAGCCAGAAGCCCAGCTCTGCCCCGGCGCCGATCACGCCCTGAAGCCCGCCGTCGTCGCAGATCGCCCAGGTCAGCCCCGGTGCTGCGGCGCCGGAGGCGATGAAGCGCGCGGCGTCGCCGGGCGCATAGGGGTATGGCACGACCGAAAGCCATTTGGAGACATCGTAATTGCCCACGCCTTCCACCAGCGCGGGGACATCCCCCGCGCCGAGGGGCCGCAGTGTCAGCCGCGGCGTGACAAGCGTATCGGCCGCGGGGCGCATGGCATCAGGCCACGGCCCGCAGATAGGTCCAGGTCGGAACGGTGGCGCCGCGCGCCACGCTGAAGGCCTCGGCATCGCCGATATACTCAAAACCGGCATTTGTCAGAACCCGCGCCGAGGCGGGGTTGTCCTGGAAGACCTCGGCAAAGAGTGTCTGAAAGCCGTGCGGGTTGGCCTCGATCACCGCGCCGACGGCTTCAGAGGCGAAACCGGTGTTCCAGAAGGCCGGCGCCACCAGATACGAGATCTGCGACTGGTCGCGATCAAGCGCCGTCAGGCCCAGAATGCCGACCACTTCGGCATGGCCATGCGCCGAGCCATCCAGCACCCAGACATCCTCGCGCCGGTTTTCGTCCTGCGCGCGGGTGATGAACGCCTCGATCGCTCCGGGCGGCAAGGGATGCGGAAAGGTGCGGGTGCCGCGGGCAACGCGCTCGTCGGCAATGTAATGCTCCAGAAGACCGGCATCCGAGCGGCGCACCGGCCGCAATGTCATGCGCGGGGTCTCGATGACTTGCTGGTTTACTATCGTGTCAATCTTCACGTGGCTTTCCCTCCTCCGAAAAGCGCGACGAGGACACTGGCGACCGTCAAGGCGGCCAGGGTCCACATCAGGTACTGCTCTGCCGCTGTTCCAGCGACGGTTTTGGCGATCCGGTCTCCTCCCAGAATCCAGATCGGATGAAACACCACTTGTGCAGCCAATAGGCAGATGGCGATGGTGAAGGTCGCCTGCAAGGTCGGGGTGCCGGCGCTCACGAAACTTGTGAAGCCGGCCGTGATCATCGCCCAGGCCTTGGGGTTGACCGGGTGGATCAGCAGCCCAAGCAGGAAATTGAAGGGCCTGCCGGTCTCGGTGCTGGGCCGCATGCGCAGGTGCGCGATGCGCCAGGCGATCCAGAAGATCACCGCAACCGACACCCATTTCAGCAGATCCAGCGCCCAAGGCGCCGAGGCGCCAAGCCCCAGAAGGCCGAAACCCAGCGGCCAGATGATCAATTGCTTGCCCAGAACCACACCCGACATGAACGGCAGCGAGCGGCGGAAGCCGAACTGCGCGCCGCTGGTCAGCAGCGCCATATTGGCCGGGCCGGGCGATCCGACTTGGCTGGCGGCAAAGACCAGAAATGATGTGGCGGCAACGCCCATGAGGGGTGCTCCGGCGGTTTATGTCCCGCCACGCGGGCGGCGATGAAATGAAGAAGGGGACCGGCGGTTTCGCCGATCCCCCGAAATGCCTGGTTAGGGTCTGCGGCTTATTCGGCGGCTTCCGCCTGGGGAAGCACCGAAATGAAGGTGCGGCCCTTGAGCCCCTTGTGGAAGGTCACCGACCCGCCTTCGGTTGCGAAGATCGTGTGATCCTTGCCGAGGCCCACGCCGGTGCCCGGCCAGAACTTCGTGCCACGCTGGCGGACAATGATGTTGCCGGGAATAACGGCCTCGCCGCCGAACTTCTTCACGCCAAGACGACGGCCGGCGCTGTCGCGGCCGTTTCTGGATGAACCACCTGCTTTTTTATGTGCCATATCGGGGTCTCCTTAACCTTTGACCAGCTTCTTGGCCTGATCGACCCAGCCCTCGCGCTCGATCCGGCCCTTGAAGGACAGCTTCTCGTCCATCTCGGCGATATCGGCCTCGGTCCAGGCTGCGATCTGCGCAAACGTCGTCACGCCGGCCTCGTGCAGTTTCTTTTCAAGCGCGGGGCCTACGCCCGACAGCGTCTTGAGATCGTCGGCGCCGGCTGCGGCCTTGGCCGCTTTCGGCTTGGCCTCGGCTTTGGGCGCCGCTTTCGGCGCGGCCTTGGGTGCAGCTTTCGGTGCGGCTTTAGGTGCGGCGGCCTTGGGCGCCTCGGCCTTCTTCGCAGCCGCTTTCGGGGCCGCCTTTGCCGCCGGCTTGGCGCCTGCGGTTGCAACGACCGAACCTGCGCCGATCGCGGCCTTCACGCCGGACTTGTCGGCGCCTTTTTCCAGGATGTCGGTGACCCGCAGAAGCGTCAGTTGCTGACGATGGCCCTTGGTGCGCTTCGAGCTGTGCTTCCGGCGGCGCTTGACGAAGTTGATGACCTTGTCACCCTTGATCTGCTCGACCACTTCGGCTTGCACGCCGGCGCCAGAGACAAGCGGCGTGCCGACGGTGACGCCGACCATGAGAATCTCGTTGAACTGGACTTTTTCGCCGGCATCGGCTGCGAGTTTTTCGACGCGGAGGACATCCCCCGACTGAACCCGGTATTGCTTGCCGCCGGTCTTGAGGACCGCAAACATATGATATTCCTTACTTCTCCGCGTCCTGTGGCCCTCACCCGTGGTGAGCGTTTGGTGGCTTTCGCCGCCGCGGACAGCGCGCCCGTTCGGGCGGTGTTTCTAACGATGAAGACGGGCCGCAGCCCGCCTCAGAGCGCGCTTATGGGCGCACCGCGCGTCAAAGTCAAGAACCGGCTTGCAGGGCATTTTCGCCAATCGGATGCGGCCGGTTCAGCCCAGCCTTCCGAAAAGCTCACGCAATCCAAGGGGCACCAGTCCGGCGCACATCAGCGCCGCGCCCACAGAGCTGATGATCTCGATATCGGGATTGATCAAAAGCGCCAGCCCGATGATGGCGCAAAGCGCCTGCCAACGCGGAATGATCTCGGCGCGCCAGAGGCCGAACATGATCAGCGCAAAGCCAATCGGCAGCGCGACGAAACCCCAGGTGATCCAAAGCCAGCCGCCGCGATCGAGCAAAGCCTGGAACGCCGGCGCAGAGGCCTGAAACTCCGGCTCCGGGATTTCCTGGAACGCCGAGAGAACCAGCGTCAGGGCGCCCTTGTCGACTGCCAGCATGAAAGCGCCGAATACCGCGAGAACCCCGCCCCAGAACGCCAGCCAGCGCCCACTGGCCTTTGGCAGCCACATCAGCCGCACGGAGGCGACGATGATCGGCGGCACGGCGAAAAGTACCAGCAGGTGGCCGAAGTGAAACATGAAGTTGCCGCGCCACTCGGCGGCCCATTCGGCGGCATCGGTGATCATGGCGAAACTGAAGATATTGGGATGGGTGACAAACCCGACCAGCAACATGATCGGAAAGGCAATGATCGAAAGCCCACTGCCGAACCTTCTGACGAAGCGCATTGTGCCGGCCTCGTTGGCGGGTGCGTGATGCTGCGTGATTTCGGCCATGCAAACCTCCTCCGGATGCGATCGGGATGGATTTTAGCGCCATGGGCCTTGCGGGCGCTTGAGGCAGGTCAATTGCGCCCGCCGGGGGGCCGGTCAGATGTCTTCGCCCACCATGAAGCGGGTGGCGGCAAGGCCCAGCTGTCGCGAGATCCCGGTGTAGGTCTCGTCGAAGGCGGCAAAGAGCGCACGGTTCATCGCCTGGCCGGCTTGCGTTTCGGAGATGTCGATATAGGATTGCAGATCGTCTTTTTCGAGCGGGCGGTAGGCCATGGCCAGAAAGCCGAAAAGCCAGTCTTCGGTATCGGCGCGGATCTGGTCTTCCTGGGCCCAGACATCGGCCAGGATCTGATCTTCGGTCAGCGAGCCGTCGAAGGCGTTGCCATCCATCAGCCCCAGCGAGAAGGCGTAGCTGGCATTCATCGCCCCCATCACGTTGAACTCGACCAGATCGTTGACCGCGGCGAACTCATCAAGCTTTTCCAGCCGCGGATCGTTCTGCCGGCGCATGGCGCGGTAGCTGTCCTTGGCGGCATCTTCGATATCTGCGTCCATCATCGCCTGGCGCGCACTGACCTCGAAACGGATGATGCGGCGGCCGCGCTCTGTCGTGAAGAACTCCAGCATCGGATCCAGATCGACATCGGCGAGTTGCTGGTTCAGGACCGCCTCGATGGATGCGCCCATGTCCTGTACATCATAGATGCCGGCGACGACGCCGTCCCACGAGGCACCGCCGCGCCCCGGGAAAAGCTGGCCCTCCATCTCGTCGCCGTAGTCGCGGCCTTCGGCAACCATGACCTGAAGGATCTCCGGCAGGCCGAGCGCGTCCGACAGCTCGCGGATCTCCTGCGGTGTCGCGGCGCCGGCCGGGGCCAGTGGTGCGGCGATGGCTGCGCCGACGGCTGCGGCAAGGGCAAACGCCAGGGCCGGGCCTTTGCATCCGGTGGCAGGCTTCATCTTCGTCAGCTGTGTCATCGTCGCGCGATCCTTCGCTTTTCTGTCTGGCCGTCTCTGCCAGGCCGTCTCTGCTGGGCCGTCCCAAGCCCTGCCCGCCCCCGGCCGAACCTGACCTTGTCAGCCTTAAGGTAGGCGCGTGGGCGCACACTCTCAAGGTATGGGCGCCGCGGCAAGATGGTCGGCGGATGATTGCGCCGCGCGCGGCGCGAAAGTGGTTGCGCCTTGCCAGCGCTTGGCCTACATCGCACCCGACCCTTCGCGGAGAGGTGCCGGAGTGGTCGAACGGGGCGGTCTCGAAAACCGTTGTGGGCGCAAGTCCACCCAGGGTTCGAATCCCTGTCTCTCCGCCAGTTACTTCGATCTGATGCCAGACGCCCGGCCGCGAGATGGCCGTGCCTTCCGGCCGGCCCTGGAATGTGTGCCGGAAGGTTTTGTTTGTCATTTCGGCGCATACGGCGGTAAAGACATCCGCGTTGCAACCCGCCGCGCCCACGCCGATGCGATGCGCTGCTTGCAGACATCGAAAGACGAGACCGCATGTTAAGAACGCTCAGGCAGTACGAAACACCGATCTTCTTTGCCATGCTGCTGCTGGCCAACTACGCGTTGATCGCGCTGATCTTGGCCGAGATTCTGCCAACCGGCGTGTTCGGGCTGGGGCGCTTCTACCTGATGGGGCTGGTGCTGTTTTCAATCGTTTTCCTGGCGCGCGGATTTGGCGGGATCGTGGATCTTTTGCGGCCCCTGACGCGCTGGCGGCTCGGGTTGCCGTGGTTCGCCTTCGCCGCGTGCTGGCCGTGGATCGTGGTGCTGGCCGCACTTGCGATCCACGCTCTTGCCGGCGCCCCGTTTCCCGCGCCCGAGGCGTTCAACTTCGGCTTCGTGCTGCGGCCCGGCATCATCAGGACGATCCTGATCGGGGCGCTGATCGGCGAGATCGTCTGGATTTCCTATGCCTTGCGCCACTACATGCCGCGCATCGGGGCGCTGCCTGCGGCGCATCTCGTCGGCCTTGTCTGGTCGGCGTGGTTCGCGCCGATGGTGTTGATGAATTTCGCGGTGCCGCCCGACATCCCGCTTTGGGCGCTGTTCCTGAACCAGAGCGGTATCGCGATGATGTGCGCCCTGCTCTACCAGCGCACCCAGAGCGGGCTTTTGATCCTGGTCCTTCAGGTCTCGTTCAACGCGGCGTTCATCGCGGCGCCGGTGACGCCGGTGACGGGCTCGATCGAGGTCTACTCGATCTTCACGGCGATGTATTACGTGCTCGCGCTGGCCGCCCTGTTGACCTTCGGCACCCCGTTTCGAAAGACCGCCGCCGCCTAGCCGTGAAAGCCCGTCGCGACGACGAATTTTTCAGAGCTGTCGGCGCGGCTTGCCGGCGGTTTGACGTTGGCAACCTTGGAAAACCGCTGCTTGAGAAGCTGCTGCATCGAGCCTTCGGCGCCGCCGGCCAGAACCTTGGCGACGAACGTGCCGCCTTCAGCGAGCACGTCGAAGGCCAGCTCGGCCGCCGCCTCGCACAGCGCGATGATGCGCAGATGGTCGGTCTGTTTGTGGCCCGATGAGGCGGCCGCCATATCCGACATGACCACATCCGCCTCGCCGCCCAGCCAGTCCTTCACCTTGTCATCGGCGCCTTCGGCCATGAAATCGAGCACGTGAAGCTCGGCCCCCGGGATCGGCTCGACCTCTTGCAGATCGACGCCCAGCACCCGGCCCACCGCCTTGCCGGGCTTGTCGCCAAGCGCGTTGACGCGTTTGACGGCCACCTGGCTCCAGCCGCCGGGCGCGCAGCCCAGATCGACGACACGCGCGCCGGGCACCAAGAAGCGGTACTTGTCGTCAAGCTCGAGGATCTTGAAGGCGGCGCGTCCGCGATAGCCCTCGGCTTGGGCGCGCTTGACGTAGGGGTCGTTGAGCTGGCGTTCCAGCCAGCGTGTCGACGACAGCTTGCGCCCGCGCGCCGACTTGACCCTGACCCGCAGATCGCGCTGGCCGCGCCCTGATGTATTCTTGGTCATTCACGTCACCTTGCGTTGCTTGCTGGTTACATCGGATCGGTTGCTTGCGCCAGCCATGGGGTGCACTGACAGGCGGCCCGCAGGGGGTGCGGCGGATCCTGCGATCGGGAAAGCTCAGGCTTCCAGCACGCCGTCTTCCGACATCTGCGCATATAGCAGGCCCTCGCGCAGGCCGCGGTCGGCCACCGAAAGCCGGTCAGTGGGCCAGATGCGCAAAAGCGCCTGCAGGATTGCGGCGCCCGACATGATCAGTGCCTGCCGGTCGCGGCCGATGCGCGGATCGTTGCGCCGGCCCGCTGGGCCAAGCGAGAGATAGTCGCGGATCACCGTGTCGATCTGATCGGAGGTCATTCGCAACCCGTCGACCTTGTTGCGGTCATAGCGGCGCAGACCAAGATGGCTGGCGGCGACCGTCGTGATGGTGCCCGAGGTGCCGATGATCTGGAAATTCTGGCGCGTCTGCTCGGCCTCATAGGGCGAAAAAGCCGACAGGTTTTCCTCGAAGAACCAGCTCATCAGGGCAAAGCGGGCCGCATCGTCAGCCACATCGTTGAACTGCTCGCGCAGCGTCGCCACACCCAGCGGGACCGAGATCCAGTCGACCACCCGGGCTGCGGCGAAGGGCGAGACGTCGTCGGGCTTGAAACCGGCATGAAGGCGCATGATCGCCCGCGCACGCTCGGCCGGCGGCACGCGGGTCAGGTCGATCCACACAAGCTCTGTCGAGCCGCCGCCGATATCGACGACCAAAAGCTGCTCTGCCTTGGAAGAGACCAGCGGCGCGCAGGACACCACCGCAAGGCGCGCCTCTTCCTCGGGCTCTATGATCTCCAGCTCCAGCGAAGTCTCGCGGCGCACCTGGCTGAGGAAAGACGCCGCATTGGTGGCGCGGCGGCACGCTTCGGTCGCGACCAGCCGCATCCGCTTCACATCGTGCTTGCGCAGCTTGCTCTGACAGATGCGCAGCGCCTGCACGGTGCGCTGGATGGAGCCGCGCGAGAGCCGGCCGCTTGTTTCCAAACCGTGGCCCAATTGTACGGATTTCGAGAAACTGTCCAGGACATGGAATTGATTCCCCTTCGGCTGGGCAATCAACATCCGACAGCTGTTTGTTCCCAGATCCAGCGCGGCATAAAGCGACGCCGGATCAGGGACGGTTGGCGCGGGAGGCTCGACCGATTTCGGGAACGCGCCCGCACCATCGGGACGCTCGGGCGGCATATCGCCCTCCAATTTCAAGTTGATCCAAGACTAGGCGCGCTCTGTGCTTGGTGCAAGGGGCGTGATCGGGGTCTGCACAGGGTTCAAGATCTTCATGACGCATTTTCAGGTTTGAGGGGCTGGCGGGCCAGCCGCAAGGTAAGGTAGTGCTGAGGCAACGTCGCTGATGCGGCGCGCAATGTCGAAATTGCGCTCTGTGGCGGGCGCTTGGGGGCGTATGACGGGCGAGGTTGGAGGGAATCGATCCATGCCGGATGTGACAATCGTTTACTGGCGCGACATCCCGGCCCAGGTCATCGTGGGCAAGGGCCGGCGCGGCGCGAAAGTGCAGCTGCCAGAGCGCTTTGAGCAGGCGATCGACCGGGCGGCGATGAAGGTCGGTGCGGCCGAGACGGATGCGTACCTGTCCGAATGGCGCAAGGCCGCTCCTTATGCCGTGGACGGAGACCCCGAGGCCGTCGCGGCGCAAGAGGCAGCCCGGCTTGAAGCCGAATACGACACGGACAGGATCAAGGACTTGATCGCCAACGACGGATGGGCATGAGCCCAGGAGAGGTATGGGAGGCCGCTATGGCTTTGCTGAAGTTCAAGCGCAAGGACGCGCCCACGATGCCCCGCTCGGCCGAGGTCGAGGCGTTCTTGTCGGGCTATTCCATCGAGGTAATGCCGCGCACCGCCGAGAAGGTCGAGGATTTCCGCCAGATCCTGCCGGCCGGCACGCGCGTTTACATCGCCCATATCGAGGGCACTTCGATCGAGGACATGGTGGCGACCGCGGCGCGGCTTGCAGGCGAAGGCTTTCCGGTGATGCCGCATTTTCCGGCGCGGATCATCAAGGACGAGGCGACGCTGGCCGACTGGATCGCGCGTTACCAAGGCGAGGCCGGCGTCACCCAGGCGCTGGTTCTGGCTGGCGGCGTGGCCGAGCCGCATGGCGCTTTCGACAGCTCGATGCAGCTTCTGCAGACCGGGCTTTTCGGCAAGGCGGGCTTTTCGCGGCTTCATGTCGCCGGCCACCCCGAGGGCAACTGCGATATCGATCCCGGCGGCGGCATGGCCAATGTCGAGGACGCGCTGCGCTGGAAGCAGCGGTTTTGCGAAAGCTCGGATGCCGAGATGGCGATCGCCACCCAGTTTGCCTTCGATGCGGGGCCGATCATCACATGGGCCGAGGGGCTGCGCGCCGCCGGCATCGCGCTGCCGGTTCATATCGGCATTGCCGGCCCGGCCAAGCTGCAGACGCTGATCAAATTCGCCATCGCCTGCGGCGTTGGCCCTTCGCTGAAGGTCCTGCAGAGGCGCGCGATGGATGTCACCAAGCTGGTTTTGCCCTACGAGCCGACCGAAATCGTCGCCCGGCTTGCAGCCCAGAAGGCGGTGCATCCCGATTTCAATATCGAGAAGGTGCATCTCTTCCCCCTCGGCGGCATCAAGACCAGCGCCGCCTGGGCCACCGAACAGGGCGGCGCCGATGCGCAGCCCGCAGCCGCGACAGAGCAGGACGACACATGACCCGTACCGTAATCGAATCGAAGACGAAGACCGTCACCATCGGCTTTGACGAGCCGTTCTGCGTGATCGGCGAGCGCATCAACCCCACCGGCCGCAGGAAGCTGGCCGCCGAGCTTGAGATGGACGACTTTTCGACCGTCGAGAGAGACGCGATCGAGCAGGTGGCCTGCGGCGCGATGGTGCTGGATGTCAATTCCGGCGCGGTTTTCACCAACAAGATGGCCGAAGATCCGCGCTATGCCGACAACAACTTCGTCGAGCCGACGCTGATGAAAGAGCTGATCTCGCGGGTGCAGGCGGTGGTCGATGTGCCGCTGTGCATCGACAGCTCGGTGCCCGGCGCGTTGCGGAACGGGCTTGAGGCGGCCGAGGGGCGCCCGCTTCTCAACTCGGTGACCGGCGAGGAAGAGCGGCTTGAGGCGATCCTGCCGCTGGTCAAGAAATACAACGTGCCCGTGGTGGCGATCTCGAACGACGACACCGGGATTTCCGAAGACCCCGAGGTGCGCTTCGCGGTGGCCAAGAAGATCGTCGAGCGGGCCGCCGATTTCGGCATCCCGGCGCATGATATCGTAGTCGATCCGCTGGTGATGCCGGTGGGGGCGATGGGTTCTGCCGGGCGGCAGGTCTTCACGCTCGTGGCGCGGCTCAGGGACGAGTTGGGCGTCAATACGACCTGCGGCGCGTCCAACATCTCGTTTGGGTTGCCGCACCGGCATGGCATCAACGCCGCCTTCCTGCCGATGGCGATTGCCGCCGGCATGACAAGCGCCATCATGAATCCGGTGCGGGCCGTGGAAATGGAGGCGATCCGCGCCGCGAACTTCCTGATGAACCACGATCCCAACGGCGGCGCATGGATCCGCTTTTCGCGGGTTCTGGATGCGGTCGCCGAGGGCACGCCTTTCCCCGAGGCCAGCAAGGCGGCACAGGCCGCTGG
>JABDLJ010000028.1 GCA_013003075.1 Paracoccaceae bacterium | reverse complement strand
CACCGCGCCCGACCCTGCCCGATATCAGTATCATCGCCGAGGGCGGGCCGGCCATCCGCTGGGCCCTGCGCGGCGACGCGCCGGCGCTTTTGCGCAGCGCCGTCGCCTTCAGCACCGAGATCGCCCGCGGCTCGCTGATCGGCAACCTTCTGGCCGCGCAATATATCGACGTGCCGGGCGGCGAAGAGACGATCCGCGCGCGCGCGGACCTGTCGCGCCTGCAGGACACGCTGCCGCTGATCCAGCGCCACGCCGGGCGCTATGATGTCGACTGGCGATTGGCGCTGGCGCTGGCCTACCAGGAATCGAAGCTCGACCAGAGCCGGCAAAGCCAGGCGGGCGCCGTGGGGATCATGCAGGTGCTGCCGACCACCGCCGCCGATCCCAATGTCGGCATCGGCGATATCAGCGAGGCGGATGCCAATATCCAGGCTGGGATCAAGTACCTTGCGTTTCTCAGGGCGCGCTATTTCAGCGATCCGGCAATTGCGCCGGCCGACCGCATCTACCTGACGCTTGCGGCCTATAATGCGGGGCCCGGTGCTGTGCTGCGGGCGCAAAAGCGTGCCACCGAGAACGGCCTGAACCCCAACGCGTGGTTCGGCAATGTCGAGACCGCGCTGGCCGAAACCGTCAGCCGCGAGCCGGTGACGTATGTGCGCAATATCCGGAAATACTTCGTCGGGCTGACGCTGGCAGATGCCAGCGGCGCGGTGGCCGAATGGGGCGCGCCCACCGGGTTTGGCCGCATCGTCGCGCTGGCGCGGATCTGGTGGCCGCTGGTGGTGGCGTACCTGTCGCTTCTGGTGATCGCGGCGATCGGCCTGCGCTGGCGCGGCGCGTTCGTCCGCGCGCGCGATGGCCGCCGGGGCGCCGCCTAGCCAGTCGCGCTGAGCAGCGATTTCAGCGTGGCATTGCCCTGCGACAAATTCTGGAAGGTGTCGATCGCATCGATGCGTCCGTCCTTCATCACGATGATGCGGTCGCACTCGCGGATCGTGCTCAGCCGGTGCGCCACGATAAGCACCGTCTTTGTCCCACCGAAGGCGTTGAGCGACTTCATCACCTCCTGCTCGGTCAGGTTGTCGAGCGCGCTTGTCGCCTCGTCGAACACGATGAGATCGGCGTCGTGATAGAACGCGCGGGCCACCCCGATACGCTGGCGCTGCCCGCCCGACAGGCGCACGCCCCGGTCGCCCACCTCGGTCTGATAGCCGTCCGGCAGATCGGTCGTCACGAAGCCTTCCAGTTCGGCGATCCGGGCTGATTGGCGCACCCGGTCCATGTCGATCTGGTCGGGCGGAATGCCAAGCGCGATGTTCTCGGCGATCGAGGCATCTGCGAGGAAGATATCCTGCGGCACATACCCGACCGAACGCTGCCACGCCTTGCAGTTGGCGGCGGCCAGCGGGGCGCCATCGACCAGGATCTGGCCGCTTTGCGGATGCAGAAGGCAGAGGATGAGATCGACCAGTGTGGTCTTGCCGGCGCCGGTGCTGCCGACGATACCGATCCGCTCGCCCGCCGAGATCGTCAGGTTGATGCCGTGCAGCCCGGCCCGGTCCGCTCCGGGATAGACATAGCGCACGTCGCGAAGCTCCATCGACCGGCTGAGCCCCAGCGGCTCGGTGCTGCCGCCGGGGCGGTGCGGATCTTCCGGCAGGCTGGTGAAATCGGAATGGATGCGCTCCACCACCGCGACCCCGTATTGCAGCTCGGTCAGGGACATGAAGAGCGCCTGCAATTCGGGGATCAGCCGCTGGGCGGCAAAGGCAAAAACGCCAAGCAGCGGCAGAAGCGATCCCAGCGAGTTGGTCCCGTCCAGCCAGCCCGGCTCCAGAAAGTAGAGGCACACCAGCACCAGCCCGCCAAAGGACAGGCTGAAGATCACGAAGCGCGGCAGCGTCGAGATCGCCCGCACAAGCGCGGTGTTGCGCGCCACGGTGCGCGACGGCGCAAGGTAGCGGTCATGGTAGGCGTCCTCGCGGCCCAGCACCTTGATGCCCTTGATCCCGGCCAGCGCCTCCTTGGTGATCCGGAACCGCGCCTGGTTGGCATCGGTGCGCTCATCGCCGAGGCGCGAGACAATGCGGCGGCTCACAAGGTAGGCCAGAAGGTAGGCGCCGCCGAAGACCGACAGCGCAAGCCCCGCCACCACCGCGTTGACCCACAGCAGAAGCGCCAGAATCGCCCCGCCCGACATGAGCGAGGCAACGATCTTGATCGCGGGCCGGTAGAAATGATCGACGAGGTGGGTCACTTCGGTCAGGATCCGGGCCGACATCGTGTCGGAATGCGCGCCAAGGAAATATTCGTAGGGTTGCTGAAGATAGCGTGCCAGAAGCCGCTCGCTTATCGCATGACCGCGCCCGGCGCAGAAAATCTCGATCAGGTAGAGGTTCAGCATCTGCAGCGCGTTGGCGATAACGATGATCGCCAGGGACGCAACGCCCAGGGCGACCACGAATGCGTAGTGCGAACTGAACCCGAAGGCGGCGTAGACCCAGGCGAGGCCGGGGGTGGTTTCAATGCTGGAGGGATCGGACAGAACCGCCAGGAACGGAAAGATCGAGCCCACCATCGCCGCCGACGTCAGGGCCGAGATCACACCAAGCGCAAGCAGCCCCGCCGCCGTGCGGCGCTCGGCGCCGTTCAGCAGCGATAGCCCGCGCCGGAAGTTCTCAAGATCGATCAAGCCCGCATCCCCCGATTGCCGATATTGCCCTTGTCGCGGTTCCGCGCACCGGTGGCAAACCGGACCTGCATTCCGGAGCCATTAAACACTCTGCGGAAGGAATTGGCATGTCTGCCCAAGTTTGTGTCAGAGGGGGTGACAATCGGCCGGCCTGTTAACTTTTATCTCTTTGATGGTTCCGTTTCGGCGAAATTTCGCGCATGATAATCCCCGGGAAGTGGAGGGCTATGACTCGTAACGATTTTTTGGGGAATCGCAGTTTTTTCGAGTCAATGGCCGGTATTTTTTTGGTGGGTGCATGGACGTTCGTGCTGTCAAAAGTCGTGGGGGCTGGCTTAGTAATTCGTGTTCTTATCCTTCGAATTCATCGATTGTTAGCGAATTTCTTAAGGCCGTAGAGCAGTCACCAAAATCTATTGCGCTAGAGGTCGGGGCCGTCGAGAGCTCGGTCGGCGCGAAGCTGTCTTATGAAGAGCTGGCGGCGCGCGCGCGGTCGGTTGCCGCTGTGCTGATCGAGCGTGGCGTCAGGCCGGGCGACCGGGTCGCGCTGGCAACTGCGCGCGACACCGACGTCGTCGTCGGGATGCTGGGCATCGTGATGGCGGGCGCCGCCTACGTGCCGCTTGATCTGACCTATCCGCGCGAGCGTCTGGATTTCATGATCGGCGACGCGGGCATCCGCCATCTGCTGATCTCGCCGAACCTGCCGGTCAATCTCGATCTCGGCGATCTGCATGTGGTTGCGCTGGACGAGCCGCCATCGGGCGAGACCGTGGCGCTGCCCAGGATCGGGCCGGGCGATGCTGCATATATCATCTATACGTCGGGTTCGACCGGTACGCCGAAGGGCGTGATCACCCCGCACCGGGCGGTGCTGCGGCTGGTCAAGGGGACGGATTACGCCAGCTTCGGCCCCGCGCGGCGCGTCCTGCAACTGGCCTCTGTGTCCTTCGATGCGGCCACGTTTGAAATCTGGGGCGCGCTTTTGAATGGCGGCACGTCGGTGATCTATCCCGACACCGGTCTGCCGGACCTTGCGACCCTGCGCCCGGTTCTTCAGGCGGCTCGGATCAACACGCTGTGGCTGACCAGCTCGCTTTTCAATTCGATCATCGATACCGATCCCTCTGCGCTGGCGGGGCTGGACGAGTTGCTTGTCGGCGGCGAGGCACTGTCGGTGCCGCATATCCGCAAGGCACAGACGGCGATCGGCGCAAAGCTGATCAACGGGTACGGCCCGACCGAGACGACCACCTTCGCCTGTACGCACCCGATCCCCTCACCGCTGGACGGCGATGTGGCGTCGATCCCGATCGGGCGGCCGATCGGCAATACCGCGGTGATGATCTGCGACAAGAAATTCAAACCCGTCAAGGAAGGCGAGATCGGCGAGCTTCTGATCGCCGGCGACGGCGTGGCGGAAGGCTATCTCAACCGCCCCGAACTGACCGCCGAGCGCTTTGTCAGCGACGCCGATGCCCCGGGCGAGCGCTTTTATCGCACCGGCGATCTGGTGCGCCTGAACGACGATGGCGACATCGAATTCGTCGGCCGCAAGGACGGGCAGGTCAAGATCGCGGGTCACCGGATCGAACTGGGCGAGATCGAACATGTACTGAAATCGCATCCCGGCCTGCGCAACGCCGCGGTTACCGTCGATGACACCCAAGGCAGCCCGCGTCTGGCCGCCTGGATCGTGGTCCGCGACGGCGAGGAAGAGCCCGGCGTGTCCGATCTGCGGGCCCATGTGGAAGCGCAGCTACCGGCCTACATGAGCCCGGCGGTCTACACCGCGCTCGATGCGCTGCCGATGACCGCGTCGGGCAAGCTTGACACCGCCGCACTGGGAACGGTGCGGCGCGAGCGGCCGGCGCTCGACCAGCCCTACCAGGAGCCGCGCGGCAGCCTGGAAAGCTATGTCGCCCGCACCTGGTGCGATCTGATCGGGGTCGACCGGGTCGGACGCCGCGACCGGTTTTTTGAGCTGGGCGGCACCTCGCTTCTGGCGATGCGGTTCCTGGAGCGACTGCGCCACGAGCGGGACATCTCGCTGAGCGTGGCGGAATTCTTCGACGCGCCCACACCGGCGAACATCGCCCGCGCCGCCGAGGCGAGCGCGGCGCCGCTGGATGTGCCGGCCCGCTCCGCGGCCAGGGACGCCGCCGGCGACAAGATCGCCATCGTCGGCATCGGCGGCCGCTTCGCCGGCGCTCCGGATGTGACCGCCTTCTGGGACATGCTGCTTGCCGGCAAGTCGGGCCGGGTCGACATCACCCGCGCCGATCTCGAAGCCGTCGGCGAAGACCCCGGTCTTCTGGACGACCCCGACTACGTTGCCGCCGCCTATCCGCTGGACGAGGCCGAAGGCTTCGATGCCGCGTTCTTCGGCTTCACACCGCGCGAGGCGCAGCTGATGGACCCCCAGCAGCGGATTCTGCTCGAGGTGGCCTGGTCCACCATCGAGAACGCCGGCTACGATCCCAAGCAGGGCTCTGACCAGGTTGGCGTTTTCGGCGGTGTCGGCCGCAATGCCTACATGCTCAACAACCTGATGAGCCACGAGGCGCTGCGCGAGGCGGCGGCCGAGTACAACATGCTGATCGGCAACGAACGCGACTTTCCCTGCACCCATATCGCCTTCCGGCTGGGCCTGCGCGGCCCGGCGGTAACGGTGCAGACCGCCTGCTCGACCTCGGGCGTGGCGATTCACATGGCCGCCGAAAGCCTGCGCCGCGGCGAATGCGACATGGCGCTGGCGGGCGGCGCGAAGGTGCTGGTGCCGAACCGCGCGGGCTATCGCTATACCGAAGGCGGGCCGCTCTCGCCCGACGGCTATATCCGCGCGTTCGATGCCGGCGCCGGCGGCATGGTCCGCGGCTCTGGTGCGGCGATGGTCGCGCTGAAGCGGCTCTCGGATGCCGAGCGCGACGGCGATCATATCTACGGGCTGCTGATCGGCTCGGCGATCAACAACGACGGCGAGATGCGCGCCGGCTTCACCGCACCGTCTGCGATGGGCCAGGCCGAGGTGATCGCCGAGGCGCACCAGAAGGCCGGTATCTCGGCTGACAGCGTGTCGCTGATCGAGGCGCATGGCACCGGCACCGTCCTGGGCGATCCCATCGAGATCGCCGGCCTGACACGCGCGTTCCGGCAGACCACCTCGGCCACGGCGTTTTGCGCCATCGGGTCGGTCAAGACCAATATCGGCCATCTCGACGCCGGCGCCACCGCGGCGGGCCTGATCAAGGCCGCGCTGTCGCTGGAACACGAGATGATCCCGCCCAGCCTCAATTTCGAAGCGCCGAACCCGCGGATCGAGTTCTGCCAGTCGCCGTTCTACGTCGCCGCCCAGCCGACACCGTGGCAGCGAAGCGATAAACCCCGCCGCGCCGGCATCAGCTCTTTCGGGCTGGGCGGCACCAATGCGCATCTTCTGATCGAAGAGGCCCCGGCTCGGCCAGAGGGCGAGGCCGTTCCCGGCCCGTACGTGCTGGTGCTGTCGGCGCGCACCGAGACCGCCCTGCACAAGCGCTGCGAGGATCTGGCGCGCTGGCTGGAGCGGCACGAGACCGCGAACATGGCCGATGTCGCGCACACCTTGCGCATCGGGCGGCGGCGCTTTGAAAAGCGCGCGGCGCTGGTGGCCGACAGCCGCGAGGATGCGATCGCCAAACTGCGCGCGCGCGATCCCAAGGTGCTCTTGCGCACCGGTCTTGTGGCCGATGCCGCGCCGGCGGCGTTCCTTTTTCCCGGCGGCGGCGCGCAATATGCCGGCATGGCGCAGGGGCTTTACGACAGCGCGCCGGTCTTCCGCGATGTGATCGACGCGTGCTCGGCGCATTTCGAGGCCCGCACCGGCGCGCCGCTGACGCCGCATATCTTCGAAGATACCGGCGAGATCGAGCATCCCTCGATCGCGCTTCCGGCGCTCTTTGCTGTCGAGATCGCGATTGCCCGGCTTTGGGGCGCATGGGGCGTCCGCCCCGGCGCGATGATCGGCCACTCGATGGGCGAATACGCCGCCGCTTGCATGGCCGGTGTGGTCAACCTGGAAGACGCGATGGACATCGTGATGACCCGCGGGCGTCTTTTCGATACGCTGGACGCAGGCTCGATGCTGAGCGTGCCGATGGACGAGGCCGACCTGACGCCGCACCTGCCCGCCGATCTGTCAATCGCCGCGATCAACCGTCCCGGCCAGTGCGTCGTGGCCGGCCCGGTTGCCTCGATCGAGGCTCTCGCCGAGACGCTGGCCGCCGACGACATCGAGACCCGGCGCGTTCACATCAACGTCGCCGCGCATTCCGAAATGGTCGAGCCGATCCTCGACGAATTCCGCCAGATGCTTCAGGGCATCGAGTTCAGCGCACCGCAGATCCCGTTCCTGTCCAACGTCACGGGTGACTGGATCACCGATGACGAGGCGACTGATCCAGACTACTGGGTCCGGCACCTGCGCCAGACGGTGCGGTTCTCGGACGGCATCGCGCGGCTCTTCGAGGAGCCCGAGCGCATCCTGATGGAAATGGGACCGGGCCAGACGCTGTGCAGTTTCGTCCGCCAGCACAGCGCACGCGGCGCCGGGCACGAGGCGATCCCGACGATCCGCCACCCGCGCGAGATGGTCAGCGATGCCGAGTTCTCGGTTTCTGCAATGGGCAAGTTCTGGCGCGCGGGCGGCACAGCCGACTGGCGCGCCTATGGCGGCGAAGGACGCCGGCGCGTGCCGCTGCCCACCTACCCCTTCGAGCGCAAGCGCCACTGGATCGATGCGGTGCCCTATGCCGCCAGCGAGGCCCCGCGACATCTCGGGCTCGACCATGCCGAGTTGGACGAAGTCGCGGCGCCAGAGGCCGAAGAGATCGCCGAGCCCGCCACCCGGCGCGAACGCATCCTGATGCTTCTGACCACCGAGATCAGCCGTCTCAGCGGCATCCCGGCCGATCAGATTGACCCGCACGCAACCTTCCTGGAGCTCGGCTTTGACAGCCTGTTCCTGACCCAGGCCAACGCGGCGTTCAAGAAGGCCTTCAAGGTGCGGCTGACAACGCGCCAGCTTCTGGAAGAGACGCCCGGGCTCGATCTTCTGGCCGGCTTTCTGGACGAGACGCTGGACCAAAGCGCCGATTTCGCCGCGCCAAAGGCGCCTGCGGCCCCTGCCCCGGGCGCGACTGCTGCCCCCAAGGCGGGCGCGGTCCGCACCGAGGACAGCCCCGGCCGCCCGACCGTCAAGAAGACCGCCAGCCTTGATCTGACGCCCGAGCAGGAGACGCATATCGATGCGCTGATTGCCGCAACAAATGCGCGCACGCCGAAAGCCAAGCTAAGCACCCAAGCCAGCCGCGCGATCCTGGCCGATCCGCGCACCGTGCAGGGCTTCCGCTCGCGCTGGAAAGAGATGGTCTACCCGATCCTGTCGGACCGGGCCAAGGGCTCCAGGGTCTGGGATATCGACGGCAACGAATACATCGATCTGGTCGGCGGCTACGGCGTCACGATGCTGGGCCACCAGCCGGAATTCGTCACGAAAGCCATCCGCGAGCAGTTGGACAAGACGCTCGCCATCGGGCCGCAGTCGGTCCTGGCCGGCGAAGTCGCCAAGATGGTGCACGACATGACCGGGATGGAGCGCGTGGCGTTCTGTAACACCGGCTCGGAGGCGGTTCTGGCTGCCGTGCGCATGGCGCGCACCGTGACCGGCAAGTCCAAGGTCGCCAAGTTCGACGGCCACTATCACGGCATTTTCGACGAAATGCAGGTCCGCGGCGCCGGCACCGGCAGCCGGATGACCACGCTGCCCAGCGCGCCGGGGATCCCCGAAGAGGCGATCCAGAACACTGTGATCCTCGATTACGGCGATCCCGACGCCTTCAACGTGCTGCGCGAGCAGGCCGACGAGCTGGCGCTGGTGCTGGTGGAGCCGGTGCGCAGCCGCAACCCCGACTACCAGCCGCGCGAATACCTGCAAGAGCTGCGCCGGGTGACCGAAGAGCTGGGCCTTCCGCTTCTGTTCGACGAGATCGTCACCGGCTTCCGCTGCCACCCCGGCGGCGCCCAGGAATGGTTCGGCGTGCGCGCCGATCTGGCGACTTACGGCAAGGTCGCGGGCGGCGGTCTGCCGATCGGCATCGTCACCGGCCGCGCCGAGTTCATGGACACGCTCGATGGCGGCATGTGGGAATACGGCGACGCGTCGGTGCCGACCTCGGACATGACGTGGTTCGCCGGCACCTTCGTGCGCCATCCGATGGCGCTGGCCACCACCAAGGCCACGCTGGGCTACTTGCAGTCGCAAGGCCCCGCACTGCAGGAAGATCTGAACGCGCGCGCGGCGCGATTTACAAAGGAAATCAACGATTTCCTGAAGCGGGTGCGGGCACCGATCAAGATGGAGCAGTTCGCCTCCGTCCTACGGCTTACCTTCACCGAGCACCAGGAATATGCCGACCTTCTGTTCTTCCACCTGCGCAATCGCGGCGTGATGACCTATGAGGGCCGGCCGATCTTTTTGGGCACCGAACACTCGGACGCCGATCTTGCGCGTGTCCGCGAGGCGATCGAGAAAAGCGTGCTGGAACTGATCGGCGTCGGGCTTCTGGACGGGCGCGATCCCGATGCGTCACGCCGCATCCCGATGGCCACGGGCCAGCAGGAGATCTGGGTCACCGCGCTCTTTTCCGTCGACGCCAACTGCGCCTACAACCTGTGCAGCACGCTGCACCTGAAAGGCGCTTTCGACGAGACCGTCTTTGGCACCGCTTTGGGCGATCTGGCGGACCGGCACGAGGCGCTGCGCGCCCTGCCCGAGCGCGACGGGCTGATGCAGACGATCCGCCCGATGCTGGATGTGCCCCTGACAGTCAGCGATCTGACCGATCTCGGCCCAGACGCGCAAATCGCGCGCATCGAAACCGCGAAACGTGCCGAAGTGACGACGCCCTTCGATCTGGAGGCGGGCCCACTGGTGCGCGCGCATCTGCTGAAGATGGGGCCGGAAGAGCATTTCGTGCTCTTGACGGTGCATCACGTGGTTGCCGATGGCTGGTCTTGCGGCGTGCTTCTTCGCGAGTTGGGCGAGCTTTACGCCGCCCGCGCCGAAGGGCGCGAGACCACCCTGGCGCCCGCGCAGCAGCTTGGCGATTTCGTCGCCTACCATCGCGAGCCCGAACAGATCGATAACCGCGCCGAGGCGCGCGAATACTGGCTCGATCTGCACAAGGACGGCCTGAAGCGGATCGACTTCCCCTCGGACCGCCCGCGCCCCAACGTGCGCAACTATGCCGCGCGCCGTTTCGTCATGCCGCTGGACGAGGGACTTGTCGCCAATCTGCGCCGCGCTGCCAAGGCAAGCGGCACCACGCTGTTTGCGACCCTGATGGGCGGTTTTGCGGCCTATGTCACACGCCTGACCGGCGCCAGCGACAACGCGGTCGGCTTCTCGGCAGCCGGCCAGCCGCTTCTGGGCGGCCAGTCGCTGGTCGGCCACTGCGTGAACTTCCTGCCGCTGAAACTGTCCACCGACTTGTCGCGCGGCTTCGGCGCGCATCTCAAATCTGTTGGCGGCTCCATCCTAGACGGGCTGGAGAACCAGAACTTCGACTTCGTGTCCTTCGTGCAAGAGAACGCGCCGGCGCGGGATGCCGATTTCGCACCCCTCGTCACCGTGGGCGTCAACCTCGACCCGGCGGCCAAGACGCTGGCGTTCGCCGATTTCGACGTCGACGCAGGCTCGGTCGGCCGGGCGTTCGAGCAGCTCGATATCTTTCTAAACTTCGTCGAAACCGAAGGCAGCATCGAGCTTCAGTGCACCCACAATGTCGCGCTGTTCGACGAGGCGACGATGCGCCGCCGCATGGCCGAATACGTGCGCCTTATGGCCGAGGCGTCGGCCGACCCGTCGCGCCCGCTGGGGGAGCTGGACTACCTGAAGCCCGAAGAGACCCAGGCGCTTCTGGAGCCTGCCCGGCCCGGCACCGGCGGCCCCGCCATTTCGGTTGCCGAGGCCTTTGCCCGCGCCGCGGCGGCCTATCCCGACAAGACGGCCATTCTCGATGCGCAAAACGGCAGCCCCGACGGCCGGATGAGCTATGCCCAGCTGGACCGCACAGCCGGCCTCTGGGCGCGGCATCTGCGCCGACTCGGCGTCGGCATGGGCGACAGGGTTTTGATCCTGCTGCCACGGTCGCTTGATCTTGTGGTCGGCCAGCTCGCGGTTCTGAAGGCCGGCGGGGTGTATGTTCCACTTGATCCCTCGACCCCGGCCGAGCGGCTGGAATTCGTGCTTGACGAATGCGCCGCCGCCGCCCTGATGAGCCGCCCGGAATGCCTGCCCGAGGGGCTGGAGACCGGCAATCTGAACGCCGCGCTGGTGATGATGACCGCCCTGCCGGATGGGGCGGATGACCAGCCGCCGCCTGCCGCCTGCGCCGATCCCGAAGATCCCGCCTACATCATGTATACCTCCGGCTCGACCGGCACGCCCAAGGGCGTTGTCGTGCCGCACCGGTCGATCCATCGCCTCGTGGTTGGCAACGACTACACCCCGCTCGACGAGACCCGCACGCTGGCCTTCCTTGGCGCGCCGGGCTTCGATTCCGCGACTTTCGAGGTCTGGGGCGCGCTTCTGAACGGCGCCACGCTGGCGGTCGTCTCTGGCACCGGGCTGCCAGAGCTGTCGCGCCTCAAGCACATGCTGAAAAGCAACCGGGTAACGACGCTGTGGCTGACGGCGGCGCTTTTCAACGCGGTGATCGACGAAGATCCCGAAACCCTCAGCGACGTGGATGAGGTTCTTGCGGGCGGCGAGGCGCTAAGCGTTGCGCATATCAAGCGCGCGCAAGCGGCCTGCCCGAAGGTGCAACTGATCAACGGCTACGGTCCGACCGAATGCACCACCTTCACCTGCCTCTACCGCATCCCGGCAGACTTCGACGCCGGCGCCGGGTCGGTCCCGATCGGCCGTCCGATCGCAGGCACCAGGGTCTATATCGTGGACCCCGAAAACCGTCTTCTGCCGCCGGGCGTTCCCGGCGAGCTGGTGATTGCGGGCGATGCTGTGTCGAAAGGCTACTGGAAGCGGCCGGAACTGACGCAAGCCGCATTCGTTCCGGACACCCTTTCACAAGAGCCGCAGTCGGCTGGACGAACGCTCTACCGGACGGGCGATATCTGCCGGCGGCTGCCGGACGGCAATATCGAGTATCTCGGACGCCGCGACGACCAGGTTAAGATCCGCGGCTTCCGGATCGAACCCAAAGAGGTCGAGGTCGCTCTGGACGCCATCGCCGGCGTTACCTCGGCGGCGGTCCTGGCGCTGAACACCAGCACGGGCGGGCGGCTGGCCGGCTTTGCCACGGTCGAAGACCACAGCATGACCCCCTCGCGCCTGACCGCGGAGCTGAAAAAGCGTCTGCCGCGGCACATGGTGCCTGCGCAGATCACGATCCTCGACAAGCTGCCGGTCACGCTGAATGGCAAGATCGACCGCAGGGCGCTTGGCAGGATCGCGGACGAGCCCATCATAAAGGCGGTCGACACGCCACCTGCGACCGAGACCGAGCGGCGCCTGCTGGCGCTTTGGACCGACACGCTTGGCCGCCCGGTGACGTCCGTCGATCACAGCTTCTTCGATCTCGGCGGTCACTCGCTGCTGGCGCTGAAGCTCTTTGACCGGATCGCCCGCGCCTTCGGGCCCGAGCTGCCGATCTCGACGCTCTTCTCGCACCCCACAATCCGCGATCTCGCCGCGCGGATCGACGCCGACGCGGGCAACGCGCCTGCCGGGGCGGCTGTCTCCGACAAGGACGGCATGTCGGGCGCTCCGTGGGATACCTCTATCGTCATCCATCCCGGTCCCGACACGGCAGCGAGGCCGCTTTTCATCGTCGGCGGTGTCGGCGGCAACGTGAATAACCTTGTCGAGCTTGGCGAGCATATCGGGCAGATCCGGCCTCTGATCGGCTTCCAGATGCGGGGCGTTGCAAACCACACGCCGCGCGAGACCATCGAAGAGATCGCCGCCGAGCACATCTTCTACATGCGCCGCCACCAGCCCACCGGCCCCTATCTTCTGGCCGGCTATTCGGCCGGATCGCTGACTGCTTTCGAGATGGCGCGTCAGTTGACCGCGGCCGGGCAAGAGGTGGAAGAGCTTTTCATCGTCGACTTCTACGCTCCGGGATTTGCCGAACGTGCCGGCGGCACCAGGCCTTTCGAGAACCCGCTGAAACTGAGGGGCAAAGAGCGCCTTGCAGACGAGCTGAAACAACTGTACAGCGAAGGCGTGGGCTACCTTCTGGAACGGCTGCGCAGCCGCCTTCTGTCGCGCGTGATGCGCGGCCCGGTGCTGACAGCGACCGAGTGGCTGTCGCCCAGCTATGCCCGTTCGCGCCGCGCCAGCATGGCATGGTTCCGCGCCTCGCGGATCTATCGCGGCGGCACATATGAACGCTCGATCAACCTGGTTCTAAGCCGCATCACGGGGCTGAGAAACGCGCGCCTGCACGCCGCCCATCCCGACCTTGGCTGGAGACAGATCGTCGGCGGTGGATCGCTGCAAATCTCGTCGATCGATGCGCGCCACCTCGAGATGGTGCGCGGACCGCACGCCAAGACGCTCGCAGAGATCATCGAGGCTCGGATCGGCGGAAAGAGCGCCGCCCGATGATTGCTGCGTCCGCGCTTCCGGGCCATCTGACCGTGGTCTCCTGCCGGCTTGACGATGACAGCGACTTGCCGCTGAGCACGGCGCTTAACGTACTGGACGCCGAAGAAGTCGCGCGGCGGCGCCGTTTTGTCTATCCGCGCGATGCCGACCGCTTCACACGGTCGCGCGGCTTTCTGCGGCTTTGCCTCAGCGAAGACCTGGACATGCCGGCGCACCGGATCCCTATCGCCTATGGCCCTGCCGGAAAGCCCTACGTGCCCGGCGCCGATCTGGAGTTCAACATCTCGCACGCCGGCGCGCTGGCGGTTCTGGCGATCTCCTACACCGGTCCGGTCGGCATCGATCTTGAATTTGCCGGGCGCGGCGCACGTCTTGAGGGCGATCTTGCCGGGCTCACCCGCCGCTGCATGACGCCCGCCGAGCAAGAGGCGATCTTCGCCGAGACCGGCGCGGCGCGCAGCAGGCGGTTTCTGGAGTTCTGGACCGCCAAGGAAGCGCGCATGAAACTGACCGGCGAAGGCATGCACCTTGCCCCGAAATCCATTGAACTGCAGCTGAGAGCCGGTCGCGCAACGGGGTATCTAAGCCCCTCCGCGCCGCCCGCCTCGCTCGCCTATCACGCTATGAAGGATCACAACGCGATCTGTTGCGTCGCCACATAGACTGACCTTGGGAGGGTAAGCCAGTGTCACGTTTGAAAGACAGCGCCAAGATCCTGATCGGGCGCACATCAGAGCTATTCCAACCGCACCTGGCGCGGGAAATCGAGAAGGACCAAAATCCAGAGCACGCCGCTTTTCTCAAGCGACAGATAATCTTCGCGCGAAACCGAAAAGCCGCCAGGGATAGGGACATCGAAGAACTGGAGGCGGCGCACCTGACCTACTGGAAAAGCGCGGCGGCGCGAAAGTACCATCAATCATACAGGGCGGAACGCAACCGCGCCTTTTTGGAACGGCACGGATTTATTATCGATGAACTTGCCGCGATCCTAGCAGGCCGGGAACAGCCTTTTTCACGTCTTGTCGAAATGGGATGCGGTGACGGGAGCCTGCTGCATCACTGCTCCGACGTGTTGGACATGGTTCCGGCGTTTATTGGCCTCGATATCAACGAGACTGCGATCAGATCCGCCAAGGCGGAATATGGCCATGAAACTGCGATGGAGTTCCACACCGCCGAAGTGACCGATTGGCTGCGTGAAAACCCTCAGCGGGGAACTATCCTTTTGAGCAACAACGGCGTGTTGGAATACTTCTCCCGGCGTCGCTTTGACAACTTACTGGAAGTCTTGCGGACAAGCCCGCCCGCGATTGTCGTGTTGATCGAGCCAATTGCACCCGACTTCGATCTGGCGACCCAGAAAGATTCTACAATCTTCGGGAACGAGAACTCGTTTTCGCACAATCACAGGGAACGGCTGCAAAACGCGGGCTTTGAAGTGCTGCTCGAGGAAGAAAGACCTGCGAACAATATGCGCTTCATGCTGATGATCGGAATGGCGGGCTAGCCACGCAGATCAAAGCGCGGTGCGCGCGATCTGGCGCGCAAGCTGCTGGACCGCCTCCCCGCGGGCCTTGGCGATATCACCGGCGCCGGCTTCGGGCGCCAGGGGTACTGTCAGCCGGAAGATCCCCGACCGTTCCCGCCCGCTCTCCGACGAAACGAAATACTGGCCCGAGAGCAGCAGCGCGCCGTCCGATCCGGCCAGAAGGTCCTCGATCCGCACGTCGATCTCGGCGCCGGGGTCCGAGCCGAAGGGCCAGGGGTCGGGCGCGACGCGGGCGCGGGTCAACTCGGCCAGCGCACGGCTCAGCTCCAGCGTGATGGCGCGTTCCGGCTCGTCCGCCCAGCGCAGCGTGGGCGAGCTGGTCAGCGCGCCATCCGCACCCTGGCGGTGGATTTCCTCGGACGCGGCATAGGTCGGCAGCGACACCGTGCGCACCAGAAGCGAGGCATGGCCGATAGAGATCCGCTCGGACAGCGGCGGCGCGGCCACCCGGACCAGCGTGTCGGGGCTCGAGGCGCAGGCGGCCAGAACGGCGCAAAGGGCAAGGGGTGCGAACTTCATCGGTTTACCGTCCTATCAGCAATGAATTGGGATCGCGCTCGATCGTGCGCGCCAGCGACTGGAAGGCCCTTGCGGCATCGTTGATCTCGCGCAGCGCCGAGCGCGCCTCGCGATTGAGATCCGAGCCGCTGTCGTAGTCTTCCAGCGTCGCCGCTGCGCGGGCCAGAACGCCTGCCATCCGGTCGATAAGCGCCGGCAGGTCCTCGGCCGCCAGCGCCACGGTATCCGCCGCCTCGCGCGCCGAGGCCAGCGCGGCGTTGGCATTGTCGACCACCCCGCCCTCGCGCAACTCTGTCAGTGTCGCGGCCAGCTCGCGCAGCGCCACGCTGAACGCCTCTGGCAGATCAGCCGCGCCGTCGGCGCCGATATAGCGCTCGGCGGTCGTGACCAGTTCGGTCGTTTCGGCCAGAAGCTCTTCGATCCCAAGGTTTTCAGCCTTGGCGGCCACGCCTTCCAGCTGTGTCACCAGCCCCGGCACACCGGCAACCGCGCCTTCCACGCTTTCCGCCGCGCCGGCCGCCGCATCAAGCGCCGCGACCAGCCGTTCGGCGGCTTTCTGTGTCTCCAGCTCGGTCAGAAGCGTGTCGAGCCGCGCCATGCTGGCATTCAGAAGCGCCGGCACTTCCTGCAGGTCTTCAGAGGCAATCAGCGTGCGCGCATCTTCGACCAGCCCGCGCAGGGCGCCGGGGGTCTCTTGCAGATCTTCGCTGGACAAAAGCACCTTGCCCGCATCCAGAAGGTCTATCGCGCTGATCATCAGCTCTTCGATCGGCAAATCGTTGATCCGCGTCAGCACGCCCTCCGCGGTTGCCGTGACGTCCGAGATGTTGCCCTCGCTGCTTGGCAGGATCGGATATGGATCGCCGGTCATGTCGATCTCGGCGGGCGGCGCGTCCTCGATCAGCGCAAGCTCGACCTTCAGGCCCCCGGTCAGAAGGCTTGCCGTCGCCAGCCGCGCCCGCAGCCCCGAACCGACCCGCTCTTGCAGGAACGCCAGCGCGGCATCGGCGTCGGCATCCCCGGTCAGGCCCAGCCGCGCCGGCTGGATCGAGAGCGTGGCGTTCAGTTGCACCCGCCGCTCGCCGCTTTCGGTCCGGCTGACCGTGCCCGCGATGTTTGAAACCTCGCCAATCCTGAGCCCGCGCAGCTCCACCGGAGCGCCGGAACTCAGGCCCGCGACGTTTTCGGTGAAGACCACCATCAGATCGAGCGATCCGACCTCGGCCGAGTTGAAAAGGCTCGCCCGCGCTTCGGCTTCTCCGGGAAAGACCTGGAACAGCGCGCCGTCCTGCACCGGATCGCCGCCCGAGACGACAGTGTCGAAGGTAATGCCGCCAGAGACCAGCGAGGCAAAGGACGAAAAGCTAAGCTCGGCCCCGCCTGCACCAAGCTTCAAATCGAACCCCGATGCATCCCAGAACCGCGTGGCGTCGGTGATCAGCCGGTCATGCGGGCGGTAGATGATCGCCTCGGCGACGGCGAGCCCGGTCTGCGGTGAGATCCGCGCCCGGCCGATCCGGCCCACCTCGATGCCGCGAAAGAGAATTGGCGCGTTGTCGGTCAGGCTGCTTTGCGCGGTCGAACGCAGCACGATCTCAAGCCCCTCCTCGCCCGGCCGGATCAGCGGCACCTCGTTGCGCCCTGCAAAGCGCGCCTGCGGCTCGCCGGGCGTGCTGTCCCACGAGCCTTCGATGAAGACGCCGCCCAGAACAGTATCCAGCCCGGTCACGCCGCGCGCGGTGACCTGCGGGCGCACGACCCAGAATTCGGCCGCCACATCGACAAACGGCGCGACGTTCTTTTCCAGCCGTACCGCGATCAGCACCTTGTCGAGCCCTTCGGAAAACCGCACCTCTTCGACCAGCCCGACGGTGACGTCGCGGTAGCGCAGCTCGGTCTGCCCGGCGGCGACGCCCGATCCGTTCTCGAACTCGATCTCGATCAGCGGCCCGCGGTCGGTGTAGTTCTGCCAGGCCACGCCCAGCGCGATCAGAAGCGCTACCGCCGGGATCACCCAGACGATCGAGGCCCGCTCCCAAAGCGCGGTGCGCACCGGCTCGGTCTTGGCGATGGGCGGCAGATCAGACATGGGCGCGCTTTCGGGCAGGCTTGGCGTCGAGATCCCAGATCATCCGGGAATCGAAACTCTGGGCGGACAGCATCGTGAAAATCACCGACAAGGCAAAAAACAGGCTCGCCGGCCCCGGCGCGACCGATGCGAGCGTCTTGAGTTGCACCAGCGAAGACAGGATGGCAACGACAAAGACATCGATCATCGACCAGCGGCCGATATATTCCACCACCTCGTAAAGCCCGTGGCGCATCCGGGTCGATTGCCGCCCGGTGCGGCGCACGCTGATGGCCAGGAACGCGATGGCAAGGAACTTGCCGATCGGGATCAGAACGCTGGCCACGAAGATCACCAGCGCAATCCCGTAAGAGCCATGATGGGCCAGCTCGACCACGCCTTCGAGGATCGTGTCCTCGCTGGTGATGAAAAGCGTGCGGGTGCGCAGCATCGGGTAGAGGTTGGCCGGGATGTAGCAGATCACGCCCACCAGCCACCACGCCCAGACCCGTTGCAACGACAGCGCATCGCGCGACCGCAGCCGGTGCCCGCAGCGGCCGCATTCGGACGTGCCGGCGGGCCAGACCCGCGTGCAGCGCAGGCAGGCCACCAGCCCCATCTGGCGGGCGCTCAGGATCTGGTGGCTTTGTCCAGCGCGTTCCATACCGACCATCTGCACATGAAAGTGTCCTGCACCACCACCAGCACCACCAGCACCGCGAACATCCAGAACGCGGGGCCAAGCGAGACATTCGCAAGATCGCTGATCTTGATCAGCGACACCGCGCAGCCGATTGCGAAGATCTCGGCCATCGACCAGGGGCGCAGATCCTCGGCCCAGCGAAACGCGGTGCGCGCGCCCCGCGCCGGCGTGCGCCCGGCCACCAGCGGCGCGATCACGTAGAGCACCAGAAGCATCCGCGCCAAGGGGATAAAGAGGATCAGCGCCACCGTGACGAGCGAGACAAAGACCAGCGGTCCGCCCTGAAACGCCAGCGCCGCATCAAGTAGCGAGACCGCGTTGCGCGCGCCTGCGACATTGATCGCCATGAAGGGAAAGAGCGCAGCGGCAAAGATCAGGATCACCGCCGCAAGCGCCACCGCGATGATCTTGAGCCCTGCCGCCCGACGCGGCGCGATCAGCACCGAATGGCAGCGCTCGCACACCGTGCGCTCGCCATAATCGGGACGCGCCACCCGGTAGACCGCATCGCACGAGGCGCAGGCGATCAGATCGGAGGTGTCGGCCAAACGCGAGGGATCAGGAGGCTTGGGCATTCCGGCAAGTATAGCCCTCTTGGCCGGGAAGGACAGGTGCCTTGCCCCGGGCGCCTTGCAGGTCCTACGGACTTTGTTCGATCGCGCTGGTCCAGCTGCGCAGGAAGGTCTCTCGCTTCAGCCGGTCGAGAAAAACCAACAGCCCAGGGCCCAGCCGGATCGGCCGCAAGGCATTGTTTTCGCGCAGGCTTTCCTCGTCGATCGGCGGCAGGCCCGAGGCAGCGGTCAGCCGAGGTGCGGCGCTAAGCCCGGCCAGAAAGTCGATCATCGCCCGTGCCGGCTCGACGTTTTCCGCCGTGTTGGGAATCAATGCGGTGCGCAACATCACGCTTAGAAAATCCTCCAACTCGACGATCTCGATCCCCGCGGTATCGGCGATCCGCGATTCTGCATAAGAGCCAAGCACGTTGTAGGCGAAAGCCAGCCTGCCGCCGGCCACGTCCGAGATCATGTCGCCCGAGCAACAGTAAAGCTGCGCATCGAGCCCGCCCATCAACTCGGTCAGCCGCCAGAAACTTTCGCTATTGCGGCTGTCTTGCGTCGCGAACAGGTATCCCAGCCCCGACACCCGCACATCGTAGGTGCCGATCCGGCCGCGAAACCGCTCGGGATCATTGCGCAGAAGGTTGATCAGCGCCTCGCGGCTGCGCGGCGGCTCGGTACCGGCAAAGAAGGTCTGCGATATCACCAGAACCGCGGGCTCTTGCGTGAAGCCGAAAACCTGATCGCGCCATTTCGCCCAATCGGGCAGCGCGCCCGTCGCGGCCGAGGCATAGCTTTGGGCCAGCCCGTCATTGGCCAGCTTGGTTTGCAGGTCCATCGCAGACGAGATCGCGAGGTCAAACGCTGCGCGCTCGTCGTAAAGCGCCGCCATCAGCTCGGTCGAACTGGCGATGGTATAGTCCACGGTGACGCCGGGATTTGCCGCCTGATACGCCTCGATGATCGGCGCGAACGCATCAAGATCGGCGGTCGATATGATCCGCAAGAGATCGGTCTGCGGATCGGCGGCATAGATCTTGTGATCCTCCACCTCGAAGGCCAAAAGCGCGCCCGACCACAGCGCGAAGATCAGGCCGCCGGCAATAGCAGCGATACGCATGCGCCCTCTCCTTCTTCGGACACGATCCGCAGCGCGCCGCCATGATTGCGCGCCACCTCGTCGGCGATGGTCAAGCCCAGGCCCGAGCCGACGATATCGGCCACGTTGGAGCCGCGCGAAAACCGCGCCGTGGGATCGTCGTGATCGCTGGCGCTGAAGCCGCGGCCATTGTCGGCGATCGACAGCTCGAACTGCGCGCCGGCCCGCGCGGATGCGGTGATGCGCGTGTCAGGCGGCGAGTACTTGATCGCGTTGTCGAGGATGTTGTGCAGCGCGCTTTGCAAAAGCACCCGGTCGCCGGCGAACGGCATCGCGCCCTCGGGGATGTCCTGCACGATGTCGATGTCCTTGAGATCGGCGGTCGGGGCCAGCCGCTCGCAGGTCTCGCGCAGCAATTCGGCCAGGTCGAGATCGGCGCGCTCCTGACTGTCGGCGCGGAAGGTGACCATCGCGTGATCCAAGAGCTGCCCCGCCGAGCGCGAGCTTTCGTCGATGGCGCGGATCATCTCGCGCATCGCCTTGCGATGCTCCGGCTTTTGCAGCCGGTGATGCGTGACCTCGGCCTGCGCGCGCACGGTGGCCAGGGGCGTGCGCACACGGTGCGCGGCTTCGGTGATCAGGTCCTCAGAGCGCGACAACGACGTGCGCAGCCGGGCGATGAACTTGTTGAGTGCACCCATCAGCGGCACAAGCTCGGTCGGCGTGTCGGTGACCACATCGCGCAGATCATTGGGGCCGCGCCGCGCCACCGATTGCGTCAGCCGGTCCAGCGGTGCCAGCGCGGATTGCGCGGCCCAGAAACTAAGCGCCGTCGCAACCAGGAAGAACCCCACCGCGATCGCCGTCGCAATGCCGGTGATCCGGGACGAGATCGCAGCCAGCCCAAGTTGGGTCTGGGCCACCGTCACGGCCACATCAAGCCGCCGCGCACCCACGCTGACCGGCCGCATGACGGTGACCGCGCGCACTGCCTCGCCGCGGTAGTCATAGGTGGAAAAGGCCGGCCCCGCGCCGGGGCGCTGCGGCTCGGCAATGGGCAAATCGCCATAGCCGGTGATCGTCTCGCCCGCCGCCGCGACGCGGTAGAACACCCGGTCCTCGCTGATCGTGCCCAGCATCGAGATCGCGGAATAGGGCAGCTCCAGCGCCACCTGCCCCTCCACCGAGTAAAGCGCATCGGCGATCGCGGTGGCCGAGGCGGCAAGAATATTGTCCTGCGTCTCGCCCGCCGCGCGGTCTGCCACCACGCGGACGATCAAAAAGAAGGCCAGCGACAGGATCGCCGCGACCGCCGCAAGCTGCAGCACAAGCCGGCTGCGGATCGACCGGCTGCGCGCGGCGCCCCGCCCGCTCATGCGCGGCTCGCAAGCCGGTAGCCCAGCCCGCGCACCGTCTCGATGCGCACATTCGATGCACCCAGTTTCTTGCGTATCCGTCCGACATAGACCTCGATCGCATTCTCCGAAACATCGTCAGAGAACGAGAACAGCCGGTCCATCAGATGCGTCTTGGAAAAGATCTGCCCCGGCGCGCCGAAAAACACCTCCAGCAGCCGCAACTCGCGGTTGCGCAAATCTTCAGTGCCTCTCGCCGTCGTGAGCGTTCCGGCGGTCGAATCGAGCACCGCGTCGCCAAAGCTCGTCTGGTTCGCCGCACTGCCGCCCTGGCGCCGCAGCACCGCCCGGCAGCGCGCCTGCAGCTCGGAAAAGTCGAATGGTTTGGTGATATAGTCATCCGCGCCAAGGTCCAGAAGACCGACCCGATCGGACACTTCCGAGCGCGCTGTCAGCACGATCACCGGCGTGCGTTTGCGCGCCTTGCGGTGCTGTGCCAGAAAGCTGCGCCCGTCACCGTCGGGCAGCATAATATCCAGCAATATCAGATCGTAATCGGCCACCGAGATGCTCGCCTGAGCGGCATCGAGAGTGCCGGCATGATCCACCGCGTGGCCGTCCAGTGCCAGCCGGTCGACGATGGCGCGGGCCAGGGTTTCGCTGTCCTCGACAAGCAGGAATCGCATCCGGTGGGGTCCGTTTGAGGTTGCGTGACAGGTTAATGTCAGGTTCCAATCGTTGTGTAAGAGAATGAGCGGGTGATACCCGCCGTGTCAAATGGGAGGACATCATGACACCACGCTTTTTCAAGGCGTTAACTATGAGCGCCGTATTGGCTGTTTCAGGTGGCGCTGTCAGCGCTGCCGAATGCATTGCACCGGCCAACCCCGGCGGCGGCTGGGACTTCACCTGCCGCCAGATCGGCAAGATCATGTTCGACATCGGCGCCGTCGACAAGCCGGTCCAGGTCACCAACATGCCCGGCGCGGGCGGCGGTCTGGCCTATAACAGCGTCGTTGCCGAGCGCAGCGACGATCCCGACCTGATCATCGCGGCCTCGTCGGCCACCACCACGCGCCTGGCGCAGAATGCCTATGCCGGCCGCACCGCCGACGAGGTGCGCTTTGTCGGCGCGATCGGCGCCGATCCCGGCGTGATCGTCGTGGCTGCCGACAGCCCGTTCCAGTCGCTTGGCGACTTGGTCGAAGCGATCAAGGCCGAGCCCGGCTCGGTCGCATTTGCCGGCGGCTCTGCCGTGGGCGGCTTTGACCATCTCAAGCCGCTGATGATCCTCAAGGAGGGCGGCTTCACCGACATCACCTCGGTGAAATACATCGGCGTCGATGGCGGCGCTGACGCGATCACCCAGACCGTGGGCGGCTTCACGCAAGCGATGACGGGCGATATGTCCGAGGTCGTCAGCTTCCTTTCCAACGGCGATATCCGCGTGCTGGCGGTGCTCACCGAAGAGCGCGTGCCGGGGTTCGAAGACATCCCCACTGCCAAAGAGCAGGGCTATGACGTGGTCGCCGTGAACTGGCGCGGCCTCTATGTGCCCAAGGGCATCTCGGACGAGCGCTTCGACGAATGGGCCGGCAAGCTTCAGCAGGTCGCCGACAGCGATGAGTGGGCCAAGGCGATGGCCGACAATGGCCTGGCGCCCTTCACCAAGGTCGGCGGCGACTTCCAGTCCTACGTCGATGGCCTGGTGGCCGAGATCAACACGATGTCCAAAGAGCTGGGGGTCATCCAGTAATGGCATCGGACCGGATCCTCGGTCTGATCACCCTGATCACGGCGGTCGCGTATCTCGCGGCCGCCACCCAGATTGAGACGAACTTCTTCTCAGGAGAGTTCCTGCCCAAACTGTTCCCTTTGATGATCGGCACGGTCGCGGCGATCTGCTCGCTGATCCTGGTCTTCAAGCCCGATCCCGATCCTGAATGGCCCGCCAGGGGCAGCTGGATCGCGATGGGCGTCGCGGTGCTGGTGCTGGCGCTTTATGCGGTGCTTTTGACGCCGCTTGGCTTCATCGTGCCGACGATCTTTGCCGCGGGCATCCTCAGCTACCAGATCTCGCCCCGGCCCGGACCCGCGGTTTTGTCGGGCATCGGCCTGTCTCTGGGGCTTTTCGTGCTGTTCAAATACGCTCTGGGCCTTGGCAACATCGTCGCATGGCGTACGCCGACGGCGGCAAAGCTCTGGGACGCGATCTCTATCCTTATACCGTTCGTGGGGCACTGATATGGACATTCTGGCCAACCTTGCGCTTGGCTTCGGCGTGGCGCTTTCGCCCTTCACGCTGTTCCTGGCGATCTGCGGCTGTTTTCTCGGCACGATCATCGGCGCGCTGCCGGGCCTCGGCCCCTCGAACGGTGTTGCAATCCTGATCCCGATCACCTTCACGCTGGGCCTCGATGCGACATCCGCGCTGGTGCTGATGACGTCCGTCTACTACGGCGCGATGTATGGCGGGCGGATCAGCTCGATCCTTCTGAATATTCCCGGCGACGAGCCGGCGCTGATGACCACGCTCGACGGCTACCCGATGGCCAAGCAGGGCCGCGCGGGCGACGCGCTGGTGCTTTCGGGCGTGGCGTCCTTCGTTGGCGCGCTTCTGGCGACGATCGGCCTGATGCTGCTGGCGCCGACGCTGGCGCGCGTGGCCTTCCTTTTCGGCCCGGCCGAATATTTCGCGCTGTACCTTCTGGCGTTCTGCACGCTGGGCGGCATGGCCTCCAACAACCAGGCGAAATCCGCGCTGGCCGCGTGCATCGGGCTTGGCATCGCGATGATCGGGGTCGACAGCTCGTCTGGTCTGCCCAGGCTTACCGGCGGCAACCTGCACCTTTACGACGGGGTGGATTTCCTGGTCGCCATCGTCGGCCTCTTTGCCATCGCCGAGGTGTTCTTCTTCATCGAAAGCCACGGCAAGGGCTCGTCCATCGGCGTCAAGCTGGAGAAGGTGACAATCCCCTGGAAGGACATCATGGCCACCAAATGGACCATGCTGCGCTCTTCTGCGGTGGGCTTCGTTGCGGGCATCTTGCCCGGCGCAGGTGCCTCGCTGGGCAGCTTTCTGGCCTACATGACGGAAAAATCGCTGGCCGGCGAAAAGGGCGGCTTCGGCACCGGGGTCCCCAAAGGCATCGCCGCGCCAGAGGCCGGCAACAACGCCGCAGCCGGCGGCGCGCTGGTGCCGATGCTGACGCTGGGCGTTCCGGGCTCGGGCACCACGGCGGTTCTGCTGGCGCTTTTGATGACGCTCAACATCACCCCCGGCCCGACGCTTTTTACCGAGCGGCCAGAGGTTGTCTGGGGCCTCATCGCCTCGCTTCTGATCGCCAACGTCGTGCTGTTGTTGATGAACGTGCCGATGGTGAAGATCTTCGTTCGTATCCTGTCGGTCCCGGCATGGGTGCTCTTGCCGGGCGTGACGATGATCTCGTTCGTCGGGATCTTCTCGCTTTCGGGCAGCTATTTCGATCTTCTCCTGATGGTGGGCTTCGGCCTGATGGGCTATTTCCTGCGCAAGATGGATGTGCCGACCGTGCCGATCATCCTCGGCATCCTTCTGGGCGGCAATATGGAGGACGCGCTGCGCCGCGCCATGGTGCTGTCGGATGGCGACGTGATGTATCTGTTCTCCACGCCCATCGCGACGGGCCTGTGGATCGCCGCCATCGCGGGGTTCATCGCACCGATGTTCCTGCGCAATCTTCTTCGGAAGCCGCAGCGTGTTACAGACTAGGCGCACCCGGGTTCTGGTCCCCAGTGGCGCACTGGGGCTGAATTACGACAAGCCGGCCCTGGCGCGCGGGATCGCGGCGCGTCCCGATCTGATCGCCATCGACGGCGGCTCGACCGACAGCGGCCCGGCCTACCTGGGGCGCGGCGTGTCGAAATACGCGCGCGCCTCGACCAAGATCGAATGGCGCGGGCTGATGGAGGCGCGCGCCGAGGCCGGCGTGCCGCTGGTCATCGGAACCTCCGGCACCTGCGGCACCGACACCGCGGTGGACTGGATGCTGGACATCACCGCCGAGATCGCCGCTGAAACCGGCCAGCGCCTGAAGGTCGCCGTCCTGCGCTCCAGCCAGGACCCCGCGGCGATGGCCGAGGCGTGGCAGGCGGGCCGCATCGCGCCCCTGCCCCATGCGCCGCCCGTGGATGCCGAGGTCTTCGCAAGCTGCACCAATATCGTGGCGCTCGCCGGCGCCGAGCAGATCAACACCGCGCTTGCCACCGGCGCCGATATCGTGATCGCGGGCCGCACCACCGATACCGCGATCATCGCCGCGATGCCCCTGGCGCGCGGCTGCCACGCGGGGGCGTCCTGGCACGGCGCAAAGATCGGCGAATGCGGCGCGCTATGCGCCAGCAACCCGCAATCGGGCGTAATCCTGGTCGATTTCGACGAGGCCGGCTTTACCGTGACACCGCTGGCCGATGGCGCGAAGGCCAGCCCGCATACGGTGTCAGCGCATATGCTCTACGAGAACAGCGATCCGTTCATCCTGTATGAGCCCGGCGGCCATCTTGACGTCACAGCGGCCGAATACGCGGCCATCGACGACACGCGCGTGCGGGTCACCGGATCGGAATGGGTGGCCGAGGATCGCTATACCGTGAAACTGGAAGGCGCGCGGATCGCCGGTTACCAGACCGTACTGATGGCGCTTCTGCGCGATCCGCGCTACGTGGAAAACGCCGCCCGCTGGGCCGAGGACATCACCGCCAAATGCCGCGCCAAGACCGAAGAGCGGCTGGGGCTCGCGCCAGACGCCTTCCGCATCGAGCTGCGCCTGATTGGCCAGTCCGCCAGTTTCGGCGATCTTGAGAGCCGCACCGGCGATCCCGTCGAGATCGGCGTGCTCGGTATCGTCACTGCACCGACCGAGGCGTTGTCGGACGAGATCGGCAAGCTTCTGAACCCCTATCTTCTGCACCACCCGTTGACCGCCGCCGAAGAGCAGCCGACATTCGCCTTTCCGTTCTCGCCGGCCGAACTGAGCCGCGGCGCCGGCTTCGAGTTTTGCCTCAACCACGTGCTGACACTGGACGATCCGATGGACGCCTTCCGGCTGGAGCTTGTCACGGTTGGCTAGTTTGGGCCAGATCGCCGAGAAAGTGCGCAGCAAGAACGCCGGACCCTTCTGGCTGACCATTGATGTCTTCTGCGGCACGCCCAGCGCCTATGCCCAAGTCTGCCAAGGCCTTTCGACAGCCCGCGTTGCCAGATCGCTGGGCGCCGATCCCGGCCACGTCAAACGGTTCGAGATCGCCTCGCTGAACGTGGTGAAGTTCTCGCTGCCGCGTCCGGCGGTGCAAGGCGCGCCGGAAGACCGCGACATGCACGGCGCGTCCTGGGCGGCGCTTCTGGCCGAGCTTGAGATCAACGCCGGCGCCTAGCCGCGCGCCGCTGCCGGGACCAGATCCGAAGCTTTCTCTGCGATCATGATCGCGGCCGCGTTGGTGTTGCCCGATACGATCCGCAGCATGATCGAGCGATCGGCGACCCGCAGCCGCTCGATCCCGTGCACCTTCAGCGCCGGATCGACGACGATCCTGTCGCCCCGTGCCCATCTTGCAAGTGCCGGTGGGGTGACAGATCGAGACGCTATTGCCCCGCGCCCAGTCCAGCGTGGCCTCATGATCGTCCATCTCCGTATCCGCCGTGGGCCGGAACTCTTCGGCGATCTTGGTGCGCAGCGGCGCGGTGCGAGCGATGCGCCGGGCGATCCTGATGCCGTCCACCAGCGTCCGGCAGTCGGTCTCGGCCGACAGGTAATTCTGCACGATCCCGGGATAGCTGCGCGGATCGGGCCCCGCGAGGCGGATCTCGCCGGTACTATCCGGCCGCAGCTGACAAACAGACATGGTGAAGGCCGGGAACGGATGCACCCCCGCAGCGGGGCTGTCGGCCGACCAGGGCTGGACATGAAGCTGGATGTCGGGCGCCCGAAGATCCTCGCGTGTCTTGAAAAACCGGTCGCACGGCTTGCCGCCATCGCCATCGGACCAGACCGGAACAACGCATATTTCAGCGCTATCCGCGCCTGTCCGACCAAGCTGCGCACCTCGTCGTTCAGCGTCGCCTCGTTGCACTTGTGGACCAGCCGGGCGTGCAGGTGATCCTGCAGGTTCCGGCCGACGCCGGGCAACTCGTGCAGCGGCGTGATGCCATTATCCTGAAGCTGCGCTGGATACCCGATCCCCGATCCCCGAACGCATCAGGACATGCACCAAGCCAATCGACCCCGGGGCCAGGATAATCTCGCGCCGCGCGAACATGGTGACCGGGGTGCCCGAGCGGTCGGTATAGGTGACGGCATTGGCGCGCCGGCCGTCAAGCTCGATCCGGTCCCGCTGCGGGTGATGATCTTCCGGTTCTACCTAAGCTTGACCGGATTGAGATACGCCGCCGCCGCGCTGAAGCGCCGCCCATTTTTTGGCGATCAGCTGGAAACAGGCCGCGCCTTCCTGCGTCTTGGCGCTGCAATCGGGGTTGAAGGGATCGCCCGCGGCCTGCGCCGCCGCCACCCACGCATCGCAGATCGGCCGCTGCATGATGCCCCTGTCGGGCACCGCAAGCGGCCCCTGGTCGCCGTGATGGTCATCGCCGCCGCGCTCGTTGTTTTCGGCTCGCTTGAAAAGCGGCAGCACGTCCTGCCAGCCCCAGCCCGTGTGTTCCATCTGGCGCCAGCGGTCGCAGTCCTCTTTCCGCCCGCGCACATCCAACAGCGCGTCGAGAAAGGACGCCCCGCCCCGCACCTTGCCGCGGGCCAGTCGATCGAGCGGCAATTCAGACCCGGATCGGGCTCGGTGCGCAAACACCAGCCCACCGACGGGTTATGCATCGTCGTGCCATAGCCGACGGGGATGTGGACCCAGGGGCTGATGTCGCGCCGAGCCGGCCCCAATGACGGTGACGATGACGATGAAATCAGCCTGATCCACGGCGCGGTCTGCTCCTGCCCGAGACAGGACCCCACAGAGACCGCAAAGACCGCAAAGACCAAGTTGGGTTTTGGAACCGGAGGTCTCGGCAAGCTCAGATGGGATCGGTATCTGCGATCAAGGCTTTGGGCAGATTGAATGGGCCGCGCGGCCCGGCACACCGCCCGATCTGGCAGGGCACCTGGCAATCCTGCGCCTGCCCACAGCCGCGCCGGTGTCGCCCTCCGCCGCCGCAAGCGAGCCGGCTTCGGCCCTTTGAGGCGCCGCAGGCTATGGCCTCTGCCGCCGGAGTGCGGCAATATGCATCCCTGGACACCGCTTCGGTACGCCACAGTTATGCCAAAGCGCCGCGCCCGCCGGATCGGCAGGACCGCAGAGAGACGAGGAGACCTGAGATGCCAGACGGGCAAAACCTTGGACATGGACCATCGCTTGCGAATTTTGACTGGACCGATCCTTTCCAGATCGCGAGCCAGCTGACCGAGGAAGAGCGCATGGTGGCTGACGCCGCCGCCTCTTACGCCGCCGACAAGCTGCAGCCGCGCGTCACCGATATGTATCTCAACGAGACCGCCGCGCCCGAGATCTTCGCCGAGATGGGCGAGATGGGTCTTTTGGGCGTGACCATCCCCGAGCAATATGGCGGCATCGGCTCGGGCTATGTCACCTACGGCGTCGTGGCGCGCGAGATCGAGCGGGTCGATAGCGGCTACCGGTCGATGATGAGCGTGCAATCGAGCCTCGTGATGTACCCCATCCACGCCTATGGCACCGACGCACAACGCGAAAAATACCTGCCCGGTCTCGCCGCCGGCACCCTGATAGGTTGCTTCGGTTTGACCGAGCCCGATGCCGGATCCGACCCTTCGGGCATGAAGACCACCGCGAAGAAGACCGACAGCGGCTATCTGCTCAACGGCGCCAAGATGTGGATCTCCAACAGCCCGATCGCCGATGTCTTCGTGGTCTGGGCCAAGTCCGAGGCGCATGACGGCAAGATCCGCGGCTTCGTGCTGGACAAGGGCACAAAGGGCCTCAGCGCACCCAAGATCGGCGGCAAGCTGTCGCTGCGGGCCTCGATCACCGGCGAGATCGTCATGAAAGATGTCGAGGTGGGCGAGGACGCGCTTCTGCCCGGGGTCGAGGGGCTGAAGGGCCCCTTCGGCTGTCTCAACCGTGCCCGCTACGGTATCGCCTGGGGCGTGATGGGCGCGGCCGAAGATTGCTGGCACCGCTCGCGGCAGTACGGGCTTGACCGGGTACAGTTCGGCCGCCCTCTGGCGCAGACCCAGCTCTTTCAGAAAAAGCTGGCCGACATGCAGACCGAGATCACGTTGGGCCTTCAGGCGGCCTTGCGGGTCGGGCGGATGATGGACGAGGGCAGCGCAGCGCCCGAGGCGATCAGCCTGATCAAGCGCAACAATTGCGGCAAGGCGCTCGATATCGCGCGGCTGGCGCGCGACATGCATGGCGGCAACGGGATCATGGCCGAATACCAGGTGATCCGCCACGCCCAGAACCTGGAGACGGTCAATACCTACGAAGGCACGCATGACGTGCACGCGCTGATCCTGGGACGCGCGCAGACCGGATTGCAGGCGTTCTTCTGATGGCCAAAGCCCCTCTGGACGGGCTGAAGGTCCTTGAAATGGCGCGCATCCTGGCCGGACCATGGATCGGGCAGGTACTGGCCGATCTGGGCGCGACCGTGATCAAGGTCGAAAGCCCTGCCGGCGACGACACCCGCGGCTGGGGCCCGCCGTTCATCGAGCGCGGCGCCGATCCATCGGCGGCCTATTTCTACACCTGCAATCGCGGCAAGCGCTCGATCGCCATCGATTTCACAACGCCCGAAGGCCAAGGCCAGATCCGCGAGCTGGCCCGCGAGGCCGATGTGCTGATCGAGAATTTCAAGGTCGGCGGGCTGAAGAAATACGGGCTTGATTACGATAGTCTCAAAAAGCTCAATCCCGCGCTGATCTACTGCTCGATCACCGGTTTCGGGCAAGACGGGCCCTACGCGTCCCGCGCCGGATACGACTATCTGGTGCAGGGCATGGCAGGGCTTATGTCGATCACCGGCGAAGAGGGCGGCCAGCCCTACAAGGTGGGCGTCGCCGTCACCGACATCGTGGCGGGGCTTTACGGCGCGGTCGGCATCACCTCGGCGCTGCACCAGCGCGCGACCACCGGGCTTGGCCAGCAGATCGATATCTCGCTTTTCGACAGCGCCACGGCGCTTCTGGCCAACCAGGCGATGAACTACCTGGCCACCGGCGTGTCGCCGACCCGGCTGGGCAATCATCACCCCAATATCGTGCCCTACCAGGTCTTCGACGTCGCCGACGGCCAGGTGATCGTGGCGGCGGGCAATGACGGGCAATATGTCCGGCTCTGCAAGGTTCTGGGCCAGCCCGAGCTGGGCACCGATCCGCGCTTTGCCAAGAACCGCGACCGGGTCGCCGCGCGGCAAGAGCTGATCGCGACCCTGGCAAAGCTGATCGCACCCTGGAGCCGGGAAAGGTTCCTTGCCGCGCTGGAAGACGCAGTGGTCCCGGCGGCCCCGATCAACTCGGTGGCCGATGTCTTTGCCGACCCGCAGATCCTCTTTCGCGGCATGCAGATCGCGCCCGATGGCGTACCGGGAGTGCGCACCCCTATCGCGATGTCGGACAGCGATCTCAGCCTCGATCGCACTGCGCCCGAGCTTGACGAGGATGGCGCGGCGATCCGCGCCAGGGGATGGGATATCTGAAGCCGCCCGAGAGCCGCGCCGTTTCACACGCCCGCCAGGCCATGGCACACGCCGCAAAATGAATGCCCGGCGCGCGGGCCGCCTTCGAAACGACCTTCCTGGAACAGACTTCGGTGCCTTGGCTGCCTAGTCCACGCTGCCTGCGTAGTCCGACGCGGGCCTTTGGACCCAGGTCACGATCATGTCCACCTTGGCCGCCGCCAGAAGGTTCATCACCGGGCACCGGAATTCGACATTCTTGCAAAGTTGGCGAAACCGGTTCTCCGGCTCGTCCGAATACACCGTAATCTCAAGCGTACCGCTTTCGAAATAGGGGCGAATGCCCGGCACACCTTTGGGGCCACGCACATCGATCTGGCTTTCCGACGCGAAATCGACACCGCTATAGGAAAAGTTCATCGCATTCGCGACACCGTTGATGATGACGCCGTCACACCCGACGAGCGCGATCAAGACGGTCTCAAGAGGGCTGGGCGCCGTATTCGTTCCGCCCAGAGAGGCAGGTTCATCGGTGTAGGTCGGCTCGAAATCCCGCACCTGTATCTTGGTTCGCGTGCCAGCCGCGTTGGTCGCCTTGACGTGCCGAACTCCGATCTTCTTCGTCTCCGGGTCGATGCTTGGTTCGATGATTTCAGGATCGATCATGCTGGACATTGGGATCTCTCTCAGCTGAGTTGCAACAGGGCTCCGACCGGCGCATCGCCCCGGAGCAGCTCGAAAAGCAGACGGATGACCGCGAAAACGGCGGCGCCGTAGATCGCGCTCGTCCAGAGGCGCATTTTCGCCCTGGCCAGCAGCATCCATGCGATGAGCAGGATCGTTGGAATGCTTAGCCCGATAGCCCAGACCGCCAGGGCATATGCGACGAGTGTTACCAGGATCCACAGCTCGCTGGCATCTCGTCCAAAATCGTTCTTGTATTCGCGCACGCCGCGCACAAGTAGCCACAGGACAAGCGGCAGGCCGGGTACGATCGCCAGGGCCGGCATCAGCCGGGACGCCGGATTGAAGGTGAACATCTCCCACAGCGCATAGAGGAACATGCCAGAGGCGAGCGCCGCCAGAACCAATGCAACACCGCTGCTTGCATCCTGGTCCATCGCGCTATCCCCGGCGCTCTCGTGCTGGGGCGTTTCGATCGGCTTGCCGCGGGACCGTGCCCACTTCAAAGCGGAGAGTATCAGCGGGATCACGATCACGGATCCTATGATCAGGACGCCGGGCCGCGTGAGCCACGACCAGCCGTGGATCTGGTTGGTCAGCCAGAAGTACTGCTCCATCGGTCCGGAAAGGACGAATCCCACCAAAGCGGGCGCGCGCGGCCATCCGCCATGCTTCATCAGCCATCCAAGCCCGCCGAGCAGGAACAACATGAAGATGTCGCCCATGGTCGATGTCGACTGATAGGCGCCGATGACCATGATAAGGACCAGCGGCGCGGCGATGATTGCGAATGGTATCCGTGTCAGCCGCGCAAGCATCGGGGTTATGGCAAAGCATAGCCCCGCGCCGACGACCGAGGTCAGGGCGACGGACCAGACGATGAGAAACATCAGGTCCGGATTTTGCGTGATCATCCGGGGCCCGGGATAATACCCGAACGAAAAGAGCGCGCCCAGAAAGATGGCCGCGGCAGGTCCGCCCGGAACGCTGAAAAGAAGTGTGGGCACCAGATCGGAAATGACGGTGGCGTTGTTCGCGCCTTCCGATGCGGCGATGCCGCGGATCTCGCCCTTTCCGAAGCGCGACTTGTCCTTGGTGGACCGCATCGCATGACCGTAGGCGACCCAGGTCGAGGCCGAGGCTCCGACCGCAGGAACGAAGCCTCCGAATACGCCAATGATCGAGGCGCGAAGGATAAGCCATTTCGATTGCCAGAAGTCGCGAAAGCCTTCGCCCCAGTGGCTGACTTTCATGCGCTCGTGACTAATCCCGCCACCGGCCGCAAGCATTGAAATGACTTCCGCCACTCCGAACAGACCAAGGGCCACAATGGTCAGCGAGAACCCGTCAAGCAGGTAGACCTGGCCGAAAGTATACCGAAAATCCGCCGCCGCCTGTGCCGGGCCGACGACGCCGAGAAGGACGCCGAGACACGCCGCGGCCAGGCCCTTTGCAAGGTCCTTGCCGATCATCGATGACGCAAAGAACAGACCCACCAGCGCGAACATGAAGAGCTCGGGTGTCGAAAGCAGCAAGACGATCGGGCCTGCAACCGGAATTGCGACGAACAGGATCGCCGCGCCGACGAGGCCCCCAACCATCGACGCGAGAAATCCAACGCCCAGTGCGCGGGATGCTTCGCCCTGTTTTGCAAGCGCATGCCCCTCGATCGCCGTCGGAGCCGACGCAGGAGAGCCCGGTGCGCCGATAAGGACCGAAGTGATCGTATCGGAGGTATAGACCACCGAAACCGCGCCAAGCAGCATGGCAAGGCCAGAATAGTCATCGAGGTAGTAGACGAAGGGAAGTAGGATCGAGACCGCCGCGACACCGCCAAGTCCAGGCAACATCCCGAAGACCATTCCGACAATCATGCCGGCAAAAAGCGCGGCCAGTCGAATTGGGTCGAAAAGAGCGTCAAGCGCGGTAAGCGCGTTCTCGATCATTGAACTGTCCGCGAAGATCAAATGGAGTTCCGGGCCCCAAGCGCGGGACCCGGAGTCTATGCCGACTTAGAAGTTGACGCCGTACTTCTCGGTCAAAAGACCACGCAGGTAGTCCTTCACCTCGTCGCTTGGCGACAGCGCAGCCTTGACCGCGTTCTCGGTGTCCGGGCCTGCGTTCAGTCGTGCGCCGTTCGTCACTTCCTGGCTCTCGGCCTGGAATTCAGGATCGGCGTTGATGGCCGCAACTGCCTCTGCGAAGGCATCAAGCACGTCCTGTGGTGTGTCGGGGTGCATGTAGCCGGTCAGACCGTAGGCATAAGTCACGGATGCCACACCCTGAAAGGCGTCCCATTCGATGCCCGATGGTGCCTCACCGTTCATTTGCTCGTACACCTCGTAGACCGATGGCAGTTCGGGCGCGATCGGATCGCGCCCCTTCAGAACTCCGTCTTCCATCGCGCCGCCCGTCCAAAGCGGTACCGCACGGCCTTCGGCAACGGACGGGACGACCTGCGTCAGGTAGACCGGCGTAAATTGATAATCAAGGTTAAGCTCCCCCTGTTCGAAGGCCAGCCGGACCGGGCCGCGTCCGTTGAAGCCAAGGATGGACTTCACGTCGAGATCGAGCACCTCAAAGGACAAAAGCCCCGGAAGATCCGAAGCTGCCGCAGCGATACCACCATAAAGCAGCGGAGCGCTCGCGTTCTTGATGTCGGCGGCACTGGTCACGCCGGTCGAGGGCGAAACGTAGGCCACCGCGCTGAACGGATGGCTGTAGGCGACGCGATAATCGGCCAGTCGGTACTCGACACCTTCCTGTCCAAGAACAAACGGGTTTGCCGTGGACGAAGTGGTGAACAGGATGGTCGTGCCATCCGAGTTTGCATTCTGCTCGAACCAGTTCGCGCCAAGGATGGACCCGCCGCCCGGTCGCGACACCACATCGAGGTCAGGATTTCCGGGCAGGTGTTTTTCGAAATACGGCTCAAGGAACTTGGCCGACACGAATGTCGCCCCGCCCTCACCGAATGGCACCACCACCTCGATGGTCTTTCCCGCGAACATGCCGTCTTGCGCTGCCGCCGAAAGAGAGCTGCCAAGAAGTAGTGCGGCCGCAACCGATAGCTTCAGTCCCTGCATGATATCATTCCTCCCATGAATAGTGCAGTTGAGTTAGCCAATTGTGTTTTCCAGCGTTCCCAGGCCAGTGATCGAAACGCTCATCTTGTCGCCGGATGAAAGGTACCTGGGCGGCTTGAAGCCAATGCCGACGCCCACCGGTGTGCCGGTTGCAATGATGTCGCCCGGCAAAAGGGTCATGGTGCGGGACATCGTCTCGATCAAGGTGGGGATATCGAAGATCAGGTCGGCGACTTTGGCCCGCTGCCGCTCTTCGCCGTTGATTTCGGTCACCAGCTCCAACTCGGTGACGTCGCCCACCTCGTCGGCAGTCGCGATCCAGGGTCCGATCGGGCAAAAGGTGTCTATGCCCTTCCCGATGACCCACTGGTTATGATCCTTTTGCAGGATCCGGGACGTGACGTCGTTCACCGTCACATATCCGAAGACGTGATCATACGCGTCTTGCTTGGACACCTGAAAGCAGCGCTTTGCGATCACAACGCCAAGTTCGCCCTCGTAGTCGACGCTGTTTGTATGATCGAGCGAGCCTTTCACAACGTCGCCCGGGCCACATACACTGGTTGTCGCCTTGGTGAAGATCACCGGATGAGACGGCACCTGTTCCTTTGCGCTGGAGTCAAATCCGCTCGAATGGAATTCGGCGGCATGCGCGTAGTAATTCTTGCCCACGCAGAAGACGTCGCGCAGCGGATCGGGGATCGGCGCAAGCAGGCGAACGTCCGCAAGGGGGATACGCTTTCCATTTGACGATTTCCACTTCGCCAGCACATCGCGCCCGCCAATGACGGCATCGAGCACCCCGCGTCTTGCTCCGTCTCCTTCAACGCACACGACCGCATCCGCGCCATCGACATATCCGGCCGCGACAGCGCCTTCGAGTTCAAAAGTAATCAGCTTCATTTTCTCGACATTCGCAATTTTTATCGATAAAAATAAAGACCATAGAAAGTTCGCACTGTCAAATACAAGGCGCTTGATGCCGTAAACTGGAATGAAAACAGAGGTTTAAATGTCGGATCACTTCTCGAGCATATCGAATGGTCAGACACTTGCCGATGCTGCCTATGCGCAGTTGCGGCGCGATATCATTGTTGGAAAGCGCGCTCCTGGCGAACGGCTTCGAATCGAGCGGCTCAAGAGCATCTATGGGATCGGGCCAACCCCTTTGCGCGAAGCGATGCAGAAGCTGGGGCAGGACGGTCTGGTCGTCAGCGAGGGAAACCGCGGCTTCGCCGTGGCGCCGCTTGACCCCGCGGAATTCGAAGATCTCAATCTTGCGCGAACCGTTATCGAGAAGGAAGCCCTGCGACTTTCGATCGAGCGAGGAAAAGACCCGTGGGAGGCGCGCGTCGTTGCCGCGGCCCACATAATGGGCAAGGAGGATGCGGCGCTTTCGGCAGCACCGGACCGATTGCCCGACACCTGGGAGCGGGCCAACGCTGAACTGCACACCGCGCTCGTGTCCGCATGCGGCTCGGACTGGCTTTTGAAGATACGCGCCGGCCTTCACGATCATTGCGAGCGCTACCGTCGCGCATCGGTCTACCAGAAACTCGGGGCGCGTGATCTTCGGGCCGAGCACGCCGCAATCGTCCAAGCCGTTCTGGACCGTGACGCCGAAAAGGCCTGCGCACTGGTTGAAGCCCACTTCGCCCTGACGGCCTCGATGCTGACGGCGGAAGGCGAAGGCGAAGGCGAAGGCCAGACCGATCGGCGGACAGCATGACGACATCGATCGCCCTGTTTCTCTTTGCAGGCCTGGTCGGGGGCGCCGTTAACGCCGCCGCCGGTGGCGCCAAGCTTTTCGTCTTCCCCTTGCTTCTGGCAACCGGCCTTCCCCCCATCGCGGCGAATGTAACGCAAGGTGTCGCGCTCTGGCCTGCGCAGCTTCCCGCGGTTTGGGTCTACCGCCGGGAACTGATGGGAGAGATGCGTGGCCTTATGCGCCAGATGCTGCCCGCTCTGATCGGCGCCTTTCTTGGTGCGATCGTCATGGTGAATTCAAGCAACGAGCTCTTCATATCGGTGGTGCCCGCGCTTTTGATCGTGGCAGTCATCGCGATCATTCTTGGGCCCCGCACGACCGATTTCATGCGCTGGGCTTTCCCCGGCGAGCGCCTCAAGACAGCGACAGCCGCACTGCTTGCCCTGTTCGGGTTCTATGGCGGCTTCTTTGGCGCAGGGCTTGGTTTCATGCTTCTGGCCGTTCTGTCCGCTTCGACGGGCAGCGGCATCAGCCACGTGAACGGCGCCAAGAACCTGTTCGCGGCGGCCATCCAGTCGGTGGCCGTCGTGCCGTTGATGCTGTCGGGCCTGGTGGACTGGCTGGCAGCGCTCTGTGTGCTCGTCGGCGGCTTGGCGGGCGGCTTTGTTGGTGCCAGCGTCACCCGAAGACTTCCCGAAATCTACGTCCGGGTTGGCGTCGCAGGTCTGGGGCTGGTCCTGACGATGTCGTTTCTTTTGCGATAGGGATCAGGGGCCATGAAGATCGGCACATATCTGCAAGCGAGCACACGGCGATTATTCGTTCAAAGCGGCAGGACCGCGATTGACCTTTTCGCTGCCGAAGAGCGAGCGGAATTCGCGGATATGCTGGTCTTCATTGAAGGTGCAGGCGACGCCATGCGAGCAGCTGAAAGACTGCTCCATGAACCGCCCGCCCATGCAGTCAGACCGCTTGGCGACCTTGAACTGGCCGCACCGATCCTGCCGAGCACGGTTCTTTGCGCAGGAAGCAACTATCGCGCACACAACGCGGAAAAGGCCGGCTCGCCTCTAAGCGGACGTGAGCCCGAGTTCTTCCTGAAGACATCCGATTGTGTGATCGGCCCGCACGATCCGATCCTTTTTGACGAACGGCTGACCCGAAAACTCGATTGCGAGACCGAACTTGCGATCGTGATCGGTCGCGAGGGCCGCTTCATCCCTGCAAAGACCGCGCTCGATCATGTATTCGGCTACACGATCGCCAACGATGTCACCGCGCGGGATCGGCAGGTCCGCCAAACAGAAGACGGGATCGTGTTCTACGAGCTTGGCCGCGGAAAGGCCTTCGATTCCAGTCTGCCGCTTGGCCCGGTCATCGCGTCGACATCCGACATCCCCGATCCTCAATCGCTGCAATTGAGGACCTTCATCAACGGCGATGCGCGGCAATCGGCAAGCACGTCCGATATGATCTGGACATGTGCAGAGCTCATTCATTTCTTCTCGATAAACTTCACTCTTCGGCCCGGCATGATCATCTTGACGGGAACGCCGGCTGGAACGGCATGGTCCGTCGACACAGAGCTTGGGGGCAAGTGGCGTCCGACAGACGGCCTTGTGGCCGCCAGCAGATACTGCCGGCCGGGCGACAGGATTGTCAGCGAGATCGAGAGCATCGGCGCACTTGAAAGCGTCGTGGCGGCGTATTCGGAAAATCCGTGATGGCCATGTGGTGTCCCCCGCGGGACGCGCTTCTGCACAGCGGCCTTCACGTAAAGTGGGCACAAGAGTTGCGGCTTTTCCAAATCGTGCTTTGCCTCAAAGGTGGCGCGCCCAGGCGTGGCCGCCGAGACGTGGCCGCCAAAAAAACGGCACGGACAAGCCTCTTCATGGCACCAGGACCGGGTGTTCCGACAAAGGGGCCGAAATGGCCCTCCGGAAGGTGAAACCGAAACCTTGGTTCGCGCCATATGACCTAGGTCAAGGAGCGCGCCAGTGATTATGCTGCACACTGGTCGGTGCCATGGACACACCGAAAAGAAAAACGCGGAAAGCCGGGAAACGCACGCGTGCGAAGGCCGGGCACAACCTGCCCATCCCGGTGGACGTGCCGAGGGTTCAGCCCGCGGCAAACTCATCCACCAAGGCCGATCAACACCCCTATCAATATATTGACCGGATAGCGCGGGCGGTGACTGCGCGCTATACCGGAGGGCTGTCGCCGTTCTCGACCATGCTCGCCTGGTCAGATTGGGCGCTTCATCTCAGTCGGGCGCCGGGGCGGCAGCTGGAACTGTCCGAACTGGCGTTTCGGAATATGCTGACGATCCTCACGGACACTGCGAAGTCTGCAACCGACGAAGGGGTGAAGCCTCCTTTCCATCCCGGGCGAAACGATCATCGGTTCACGTACCCGAACTGGTCGAAGATGCCGTTCAGGTACTGGCAGCAATCCTTCCTGGCCGCCCAGGACTGGTGGGACCACGCGACCGATGATCTCAGAGGGCTAAGCGATCCCGATTCCGCCCGCGTCAGTTTCATGATACGCCAGATGCTTGATCTTTATTCGCCCTCGAACTTTCCGGTGACCAATCCAGAAATACTCGAAGCCACCCTGCGTCGTGGGGGCGCCAATCTCACCGATGGGGCGCGCCACTTCTCCGAGGACCTGATACAGACCTGGCTGCAAAAGCCCGCCAAGCCGCTTGAGAATTTCAAGGTTGGCGAGGACATCGCCTGCACGCCCGGGAAGGTTGTCTTCCAGAACGACATCTTCGAGCTGATCCAATACGCGCCGACAACCGCAAAAGTTAAGGCCGAACCGGTGTTGATCGTGCCGGCGTGGATCATGAAGTACTATATCCTCGATCTGTCGCCGCATAACTCCCTGATCCGCTACCTCGTCCAGGAGGGACACACTGTCTTTGCGATCTCGTGGTGCAATCCAACCGCCGATCAATCCGGGCTCTCGCTCGATGATTACCGCTTGCGCGGCGTGATGGCGGCGCTCGACGCGATCAGCGCAATCGTGCCCGACCAGAAGATCCACGCCACGGGGTATTGTCTTGGCGGCACGATACTCAGCATTACGGCCTGCACCATGGCGCGCGATGGCGACGAGCGGCTTGCGTCCCTGACGCTGCTTGCGGCGCAGATCGACTTCACGGAGGCAGGAGAGCTGCTCTTGTTTCTCGACGATAGCCAGGTGGCGTTTCTGGAAGACATGATGTGGGCGCAGGGCTACCTCGACCGCCCGCAGATGGCCCAGACCTTTGCGTCCATGCGTTCCGAGGATCTGATCTATGCCCGGGCTGTCCGGCGCTATTTTCTCGGCGTGGACGATCTGCCGACCGACCTGACGGTCTGGAGCAAGGACACGACCAGAATGCCCGCGGCGATGCACGGCGAATACCTGCGCGCCCTGTTTCTGGAAAACCGGCTGACAGCAGGCCGTTTTGCCGTCGATGGCCGCGTCGTGGCTTTGAAAGACATAGATGTGCCGATTTTCGTGGTCGGCACAGAGGACGACCACATCGCGCCGTGGCGGTCCGTATACAAGATGCGCCTTTTCACGGATAGCGAGTTCACCTTCGCTCTGACCAGCAGTGGCCACAACGGCGGCATCCTCAGCGAACCCGGCCACCCGCGGCGTCACTATCGCATTGGCGAGCGGCGCGTTGGCGAGAACTACGTCGACCCCGATACCTGGTACAGAAACCATGCTCCGGTCGAAGGTTCGTGGTGGACCGCATGGGCCGACTGGCTGGATCGCAAGTCGACAGGTAGGATCAAGCCGCCAACGATGGGCTTGAGCGGCACGCGATATGCGCCCATCTCCGAGGCGCCGGGCTATTACATCATGCAGAAATAACGAAAGCCCGAGACCCCGATATGTCTTGGTCTGCCGCGAAGCCCGAGACCCGGCGCAAAGAGTGGCGCAAAGACGGCATCCGGCCGGGGATGCCAGAAAGCCGCTGCGTCTGCGCGCGCTGAAGCGTCGGAAGGTTGGCGACGTGCCGGCCGGCGCGGGCCGGCAGGCTTTGCCAAGTACCGCCCACCGCGCGCCCAATCGCCGCGTTGCGTTGACCGGGGATCCCAAGCATGCTGGCGCTTACTCAGGGTCTTGGGAGACTGGCTCATGGCGACATTATTCCGGTTGGCTAGCGCATTCCTTTTCGCGCTCTGGCTTCAAGGGGCCGCGGCATCCCAGCACGAGCGCATCATCGCCAGTCACGGCATTTCGGCCTTCGGAGAGCTGAAATACCCCGAAGACTTCTCGCATTTCGACTATGTGAACCCGGACGCGCCAAAGGGCGGTACGATCAGTTTCCGGGGAACCGGCGCATCGCAGACCTTCGACAGTCTGAACAAGTTCATTCTCGTCGGAGAACCCGCACAAGGCATCGAGCGGATCTACGACACCTTGCTGGTGCGTGCCTACGATGAACCCGATGCCGTCTACGGGCTTCTGGCAGAAGGGATCGAGTATCCCGAAGATCGAAGTTGGGTCATCTTCACCCTCAGGGACGGGGCAAGGTTCTCCGATGGCGCGCCGGTGACGGCAGCCGACGTGGTATTCACGTTCGAGACGCTGAAAGCGCTTGGCAGCCCGCGCTTTCAAATCCGGCTAAAGGACGTGGCGCGCGCCGTCGCATTGTCAGAGCGAAGGGTCCGCATCGAGTTCGCCGAAGGGGCCCAGACCCGCGATCTGATCGCGGATGTCGGGCAGATCGAGATCCTGCCCGCGCAGTACTACCAGACGACCGATTTCGAACGCTCGACCCTTGAGGCGCCGGTCGGGTCCGGGCCCTACATCGTGAAAGATGTCGATGCCGGGCGGTCGATCACCTATTGCCGCAACCCCCGCTACTGGGCCCAGGCGCTGCCGGTTAATGTCGGCAAGGATAACTTCGATTGCTTCCGCTACGAGTATTTCTCTGACACCACCGCCGCCTTCGAGGCGTTGAAGGCAGGGCTGTATCTGTTCCACGAAGAGTTCTTTTCGACGATCTGGGCCACCGGCTATGATTTCCCGGCGCTTGAGAAAGGTTGGGTGGTCAGGGAGGTCGTCCCGGACAACCGGCCATCGGGCGCTCAGGGCTTCTGGTTCAACATGCGGCGGCCGAAATTCCAGGACCCGCGCGTCCGCGAAGCCATTGGTATGCTGTTCAATTTCGAATGGTCCAACGAGACGCTCTTCGCCGGGTTCTACCAGCGCACCGATAGTTTCTGGGAAGGCTCGGACATGCAAGCCGAAGGACTGCCGCAAGGAAAAGAGCTGGCGTTCCTGAAGCGGTTCGAAGCCCGCTTGCCGGCCAGCGTCTTCACCCAGCCCGCCTACGTGCCGCCCGTCAGCTCGACCCGCGCCACCGACCGCGCAGCCGTCCGGGCCGCCGCCGCCCTGCTGGACGAGGCCGGCTGGACAACCGGCAGCGACGGCCAAAGGCGAAACGACAGCGGCACGCTTTTGTCCGTCAAACTCGTCGATGATGGCCCTGCTTTCAAAAGGATCATTCTGCCCTTCGTGGAGAACCTCAAAGCAGCCGGTATCGATGCCAGCTTCGAGTTGATCGACCCCGCGCAAATGCAAGAGCGACAGGAAAATTTCGACTATGACATGATCATCGCCCGGTTCGTCCTGCCGCTTAGCCCGTCGATCGAGCTTCGAACCCTCTTTGGCAGTGAAAGCGCGGACGCGCCCGGTGCATACAACCTCACCGGACTTGCCGATCCGACCGTCGACGCCCTGATCGAAGAAGTGATCGGCGCCGAAGATCGCGAGACGCTCGAACTGCGCGTCAGGGCGCTGGATCGGGTCCTGCGGGACAAACGGCTCTGGGTGCCGAACTGGTACAAGGGCGAGCACTGGCTGGCCTATTGGGACGTATTCGGCAAGCCGGCCGAGAAACCGGCCTACGATCGCGGCATCGACTACTGGTGGTGGGATGACACCAAGCGCGAGGCGCTGAGGGCTGCGGGCGCTCTTCGCTAGCGCGCTTGCTGTTGGCCCGGGTCAGGGACACCCCGCTGAAGCGCACAAGGCCCGCGGCTCAGCAGCCCTCCAAGCCGCGCCGGACGTCCAAGGCCCGACCCGATCTGTCCGATGATGTGCTGAAGTCCCAGCTGGTTTGCGGGCGCCGCTGCATGACGCGGCAGGGCCACCAATCTTTGGGCCCGCCCGGGGCTGTGATACAGTGCCGACATGTTCTGGCGCATGGCCAAAGCAGTGCTGATCCTGCCGGGAACGGCGCTGGTCTATGTCCCGCTGTTGATCCACTGGTTCAGCAAGGGGTGGCCGTTCGGCGCTGCGGTCGGCTCGGTACCGCAAGGGGTTTTGGCGCTGATAGTGGCAGTGCCGGCGCTCGTGCTCGCAGCCACGACGATGAGGCTGTTCGTCACCCAGGGCGAAGGCACCCCGGCGCCGTGGGACCCACCGCTGAAATTCGTCGCAAGCGGACCCTACCGTCACACACGCAACCCGATGCTGACAGCGGTTATCCTGATGATCCTGGCCGAGGCTGCCGCGCTGAACAGCCTGGCCCTTGTGGGCTGGGCCGGCTGCTTCTTTGCCCTCAACACCGCATATTTCGTATTCTTCGAAGAACCGGGACTGCAGCGGCGCTTCGGCGATCCCTACCAGGACTACAAGGCGTCGGTTCCGCGATGGATCCCGAAACTGCGGCCATACCAGCCGGTCCAGCGCGATTGATTGCTCGCGCCCCCGGGGCCGCCCCGGGCTTCGCAAAGCGGCGCCAACTGGAACCAAGAGAAATCTCGTATCCGGAAATTTGTGCTATAGAGGTCAGGAACTTGCTTGCGATCGACCGGGACAAGGGCCCTTTTGATCGCCATGGCGGCTTGGCCGCTTTTCGGGGCCAACAAGCAACGGCCAAGTATGACGAGGGGCACACGACTTGGAGACGATCACCCTTACGCTACAGATGTCGGTGGTCCTTGGCCTGCTTCTTTTTACTGTGATCCTGTTCGTCTCCGAGGTGGTTCGCATCGACTTCGCGGCGATCCTCGTCATGGTACTGCTCGGCCTTCTGAGCCAACTGCCCGGACTGGACTCACTTGCCGACGTCAGTCAGCTTTTCAACGGACTGGCGTCCAACGCCGTGGTCTCGATCATTGCGGTGATGATCATCGGCGCGGGGCTCGACAAGACCGGGTTGATGAGCAAGGTCGCAGCCCTGATCCTGAAACATGGTGGCAAGACCGAGGCCCGCGTGGTCCCGATCATCTCGGGCACCGTTGGCGTGATATCCTCCTTCATGCAGAATGTCGGCGCCGCGGCGTTGTTTCTGCCAGTTGTCAGCCGCATCTCGGTGCGGACCGAATTGCCGCTGAGCCGGTTGCTTATGCCGATGGGCTTTTGTGCAATCCTCGGCGGCACGATGACGATGGTAGGCTCCTCACCTCTTATCTTGCTGAATGATCTGATCCTGACCGCAAACCAGTCCCTTCCAGACGCACAGCAGATGGACACTTTCGGGCTCTTTTCGGTAACGCCGGTCGGCGTGTCGCTCGTCGTCACGGGCATTCTCTACTTCATGCTGTTCGGGCGCTGGATCCTGCCCGGCGAGCAGAAGGACGGTGATGCGACAAGTGGGCAGTCGATGAAGGCCTACCTGAAGAACATATACGGGCTGAAGACCGATATATTCGAGATCGGCATACCCGAGGGGCATGCCGTTGTCGGTCAGACGTTCGACGACGTGATCCAGCGCTATCATGTCTACATCATCGGAAGCGCCTATCAGGGCAGAACCTTCTTTGCCCCCGTCATCCAGACCAAGATCACCGCGCCGTGCAGACTGGCCGTGCTCGGCCGCGAGAAAGAGGTCCGCCACATGGTCGAGGATGCGGGGTTTATCCTGCACGAGAAGCTGGACGTGTTCGCCGAGGATTACGCGCCTACCAAATCCGGGGTCGCCGAAGTCGTGATACCGCCCGGCTCATCCCTGATCGGAAAATGCGCGCATGACGTGGTCTTCCGCACGACCTACGGCGCCAGCATGCTGGCCATCCATCGCGGCGAAGAGACCCTCAGCCTTGTCGCCACCGAAGATCACGAACCCACGCAGATTGCCGAAGTGCCGTTTCGCGCCGGCGACACGCTTGTCATTCTCAGCACATGGGAAGCGCTGACGCGATTGACCCACAATCGCGACTTCGTCGTCGTCACCACGGACTTTCCGCAAGAAGAGCTGCGCCCCACGAAAGTCGGCTGGGCCTTGCTGTTCTTCATCATTTCCTTGTCGCTGATCCTGTTTACAGATCTTCGCCTTTCGCTGTGCCTTCTGACAGGAGCGGTCGGAATGATCCTGACCCGGGTGCTGGACATCGACGACGCCTATGACGCCGTCAGTTGGAGCACGGTGTTTCTCTTGGCCAGCCTGATCCCCTTGGGGCAGGCGGTGCAGACCTCGGGGACGGCGGCGTGGATCGCACAACAGATCCTGACACTGCTTGACGGCTGGCCGGTCTGGTCGCTGCAGGCGGGCCTTGCGGTGCTGGCGACGGTCTTCACGCTGATCATGTCAAACGTGGGGGCGACCGTACTGCTTGTGCCGCTGGCCGTTTCGATTGCGGTCGCAGCGGGCGGCGATCCCGCGATCTTCGCGCTGACGGTCGCGATCTCGACGTCGAATTCCTTTCTGATTCCGACCCACCAGGTGAACGCGCTTATCATGGGACCGGCAGGCTACAAGGTGACGGATTTCATCAAGAGCGGTGGGATCATGACGCTTTTGTTCCTGGTGGTATCGCTCGTGGCGATGAACTTCGTCTTCTGAGCGCAGCGTATCCTGCAAAGCCGCCGACCAGATCGGTCCCGCAGGTCTCGGACCCGAAAACCCGCTTCGGGCATTCGATCGCTGCCTGGACCTGCCGAATTTCTCTGGATGGGCGTGAGGCGCCATTCAAACGGCGCCGGCCGTCAAATAGCTCTTTCGGCATCGCGACAGCTGACCGGTGATGGGGGAGGCGCAGCGCCATCTGGCCCAGTGGACCCTTCAGCTCATCGCAGGACTGATGGCCGAAGAAGCCAGCGCCAAGCTGGGGACGTCGATCACGATCGACGTGATGCGGCCCTTGCAAGCCTTCGGTGCGGGCGGACGGGCGCGGGCGGTGTCGCTGGTTATCGACGCGTTGGCGGCGGCGCGGGAAGCGGGCGTCGATCCGGCGACGGCGCTGCGGCTGGTCGACTGGGCCTAACGTTCATTTATAGTTACCGGACAAATCATGCGTTTGGAAAGGTGTGACACATGAAAACCTCGGAGATCGAGCAATACAAGCTTGACGCGCAATATTGGAACGGCTGCGCCATTGCCACCTATGCTGTGTTCGGCGCTGGCTTTATTTTTCAGAGCTTTAACGGCCAACTCGACCTGTATAACGACTGGCTTCTTCTGATCGGTTTTCCCTTGATATGGGTATTTCGTTGGCGCTCTGGCAAAGCTGCAAAAAATCTGGATGGGCAATAGCTGGTGTTCGGCTGGTCGCACCTTCTGCCCCTTCGGCGAAAGCGACCCGGTAAAGACGTGATCTTCCCCCACTGAAGTGGTCCGCCCGTATAGTTAGGAAACGGAGGATCAAATATGGGAATCAGGCGACACAAGCCGGAAGAGATTGTCACGAAGTTACGGCAGGTTGAGGTGCTGTGCGGCC
>JABDLJ010000005.1 GCA_013003075.1 Paracoccaceae bacterium | reverse complement strand
CCTGATGCAGACGCTGCCGACCTTCGTCTACCTGATCCCCGCGATCATGTTCTTCGGCATCGGCATGGTGCCGGGGCTGATCGCCACGGTGATCTTCGTGCTGCCCGCGCCGATCCGCCTGACGCATCTGGGCGTCACCTCGACCCCGACCCCGCTTCTGGAGGCCGCCGAGGCCTTCGGCGCCACCCCGGCGCAAACGCTCTGGAAGGTCGAGCTGCCCTATGCCTTTCCGCAGATCATGGCCGGGCTCAACCAGACGATCATGCTGTCGCTGTCGATGGTGGTGATCGCGGCGCTGGTGGGCGCCGACGGCCTGGGCGTGCCGGTGGTGCGCGCGCTCAACCAGGTGAACACCTCGCTCGGCTTTGAAAGCGGCTTCATCATCGTGGTCGTCGCGATCATGCTCGACCGGATGCTGCGGGTGGATCGCTCATGACCCGGGTGATTTTCGACAATGTCTCGATCGTCTTCGGCAACAGCCCCGAAGAGGCCCTGCCGCGGATGGATGCCGGCCAAGAGCGGTCCGAGATCCAGAAAGCCACCGGCCAGGTGCTGGGCGTGCACGATTGCAGCCTGGAAGTCTCCAGCGGCGAGATCCTGGTGCTGATGGGCCTGTCGGGCTCGGGCAAATCCACGCTTCTGCGCGCGGTCAACGGGCTCAACCCCGTGGTCCGCGGCGAGGTGCGGATCGAACTCGATGATCGCGAGATCTCGGTCACCAACGCGTCGCGCAAGACCCTGCGCGAGCTGCGCCTGTCCCAGATCGCGATGGTCTTCCAGCAGTTCGGCCTTCTGCCCTGGCGCAGCGTGCGCGAAAATGTCGGCCTGGGGCTCGAGCTTGGCGGCATGGACAAGGCAGCCCGCACCGCCAAGGTCGACGAGCAGCTTGCGCTGGTGGGCCTGGCCGACTGGGCCGATCGCAAGGTGGGCGAGCTTTCGGGCGGCATGCAGCAGCGCGTGGGCCTTGCCCGCGCCTTTGTCACCGACGCGCCGATCCTTCTGATGGACGAGCCCTTCTCGGCGCTCGATCCGCTGATCCGCAACCGGCTGCAGGACGAGCTTCTGGAACTGCAGCAAAGCCTCGGCCGCACGATCATCTTCGTCAGCCACGATCTCGACGAGGCCTTCAAGCTGGGCAATCGCATCGCGATCATGGAAGGCGGGCGGATCGTGCAATGCGGCACCCCGCGCGAGATCTTCTCGGATCCCGCCAGCGAATACGTGGCCGACTTCGTGGCCGAGATGAACCCGCTCGGCGTTCTGTGCGCCCGCGACGTGATGGAGCCGGCCAGCGCCACGCCACCCGAAACCGTGGGCCCCGAGACCGATATCCGCGACGTCATGGAAACGGTCCGGCACACCGGCCGCCCGGTGGGCGTGGTCGAGCACGGCGATCTGATCGGCCAGATCACCAAGGACACGGTGCTTTCCAAGCTTCTCGATCCGCGCAGCTGAGGTTTCATCTGGCCGAAAATACCTTCGGGGGTGAATGGCCGCAGCGCGGCCAGAGGGGGCCGAGGCCCCCTGCCCGCCGCAGCGGGCTCAGGCCCGGCGCAAGTTCGCGCGCGCCTTCAGAACGTGCTCGCGCCAGGCGATCACGCTGACCGCCGCGGTGATGATCGCGCCGCCCAGGATCACCCAGCCATCAAGCGGCTCGGCGAAAAGGGCCCAGCCCAGTAGCACCGCCCAGACAAGCTGCAAAAACGTCACCGGCTGGGTGACCGACACCGGCGCGGCCGCGAAGGCCAGCGTCATCGTGTAATGCCCCGCGGTCGCAAAGCAGGCGACAAGAAACATCCACGCCATCTGGCCGCCGCTTGGCGGCACCCAGACCGCGAAGGCAAAGGGCGCAAGGCCCAGCGTGACGGTCACCGACAGCCAGCCCACGACCGCCGCGGCGCTGGCCTCTCCCGAAAGCCGCTTGGCCAGAAGGTAAGAGCCGGCAAAGGCGACGGCGGTTCCAAGCATGGTGACATGGCCCACCGACAACTCGCGAAACCCCGGGCGCAGGATCACCAATGCGCCCAGCAGCGCGGCGGCCACGGCCAGAAGCCGGCGCGCCGCCAGCCGCTCGCCCAGGAAAAGCGCCGCGCCCAGCGTCACGTAGACCGGGGTGAGATAGTTCATCGCCGTAACCTCTGCGATGGTGATCCGCGTCATGGCGAAAAACCACAAGATCACCCCGATGGTGTGCGCCGCGCCGCGCAAGCTGTAGATCCACGCAAGGCGCCGGCTCAGCCCGGCGGCGATCATCGGCCGCAGCATCGGGATCACGAAGACCAGCCCCAGCGCATAGCGCAAGAACGCCGCCTCGGCCGCGGGCAGTCCCGTCGCGGCGTATTTGACGACCACGGTTACGGCCACGAAATTCAGCCCGGTCAGGATCATCCAGCAGATCCCGGCAATCGGACGCGGCGCGGGCTGGCTCATGGCGCTATCAGAGGGCAAAGCGCGCCCCGCATCAGGCAAAGACCAGCCCGGCGGCGATCGACCACATCAGGCAGCCGACGGCCAGATCCAGAACGCGCCATGCGCCGGGGCGGGCGAAAAGCGGCCCCAGCGCCCGGGCGCCGAAGCCGAGCGCGAAGAAGAACGCGAAGCTGGCCAGAACCGCGCCCAGCGCGAAGGCCAGCCGCGCGCCTTCGAACTGGGTCGAGACCGAGCCCAGAAGCACCACCGTGTCGAGATAGACATGCGGGTTGAGCCAGGTCAGCGCCAGGCAGGTCGTCACCGCGGCCCGGGTGCTGCCGGCATCGGCGGGGGCGGCATCGGGCGCCGAGGTGCCACGCAGGGCCGCGAGGAAATTCAAGGCGCCGTAGCCGAAAAGGAACGCCGCCCCGGCCCAGCGCAGGACCGGACCGAGCCAGGGCAAGGCCTCGGAGGCGACGCCGAAGCCCGACACGCCGATGCCGATCAGCACCGCATCGGAGATCGCGCAGGTCAGCACCACCGGCAGCACATGGGCGCGCCGCACGCCCTGGCGCAGAACGAAGGCGTTCTGCGCCCCGATCGCAAGGATCAGGCTAAGCCCGAGGCCGAAGCCATTGAGTGCGGCGTTGATCATTCGGGCTTTCTACGGGGGCTGGCCTTGCGTGCAAGCGCTCTTTGGCGCAGCGCCCCGCGCCGAACGCGCGCGGCACTCGCAAGAGGGCAATCTTTTGGGCATACTTCGCCTGAGGCTTGCAACATCGAAAGGCAAAGTCATGGGCAAAAGACTGGTCCTTGTTCACGGACGCTCCACCAAACCGGCCAAGGCGCAATACGCCAGACTGCAAAAGGAGGCGCTGGTCCAAGGCATGGCGCGGATCGATCCGGCCAAGGCCGAGGCCTTGCGCAGCGGCGCGGTGCCGATCGATTTCGTCTATTTCGGCGACATCACCAACCGGATCCTCGCCGAGAGCGATCCCGAGGCACGCGCCGAGCTGACAGAGCGCGATCCCCATTCCGGCGGCGCGCCCTGCCTGCCGGTGGGCACCCTGCATGAGGCGATCGACCGTCTCGGCAGGATCGGCCGCTTCGACAAGCGCGCCTACCGCAAAGTCTTGCGCGAAAACAAGGATCTGCGCTTTGTCGATGACATCGTGCGCGCGGTCTCGACCCTTGCCAGCCTGGCCACCGCGACGCTGGCCAACGAGCTGGTGATCCGCACCGCAACCAGCGATATGGGCGCCTACCTGATGCGCCGCAAGATCGGCTCGGACGTGCGCGAGCGCCTGCAGGCGCCGCTGCGCCGCGCGATCCGGCGCGGCGACGATATCTGCCTTGTCTCGCACTCGATGGGCTGTCTTGTCGCCTATGACGTGCTGTGGAAATTCTCGCATCTCAGCGAATACGCCCATGTGCGCGAGGCCGAAAACCCGATCCGCTGTTGGCTGACGCTGGGCTGCCCCCTGGGAGAGGCCGGGGTGAAGGCGAACCTTTACGACGCCGGCGAGCGCGGCGAGGACCGCTATCCCAAGCGCATCGTCGAGCACTGGACAAACGTGGCGGCGATGGATGATTTCATCTCGCACGATGCCTCGATGCGCGACGATTACCGCGCCATGCTGAAACGCGGATATGTGCAAAGCATCAAGGACTTCCGGATCTACAACTGCTTTACCGACGAGGGCCGGTCGAACCCGCACAAGCTTTATGGCTACCTGGCCAATCCCGCCGCGATCCGGCCGATTGCCGACTGGATGGGCTGACGCGCCGCGGGCTCAGAGCGAAAGCTGCTCCATCACCTCGTCGGAGATCTCGAAATTGGCGGTGACGCGCTGGATGTCATCGTCGTCTTCCAGCACCTCGATCAGGCGCATCAGCTTCTGTGCGCCGTCGAGATCAAGCTCGGTGGACGTGGTCGGACGCCAGATCAGCTTGGTGCTTTCGCTCTCGCCCAGCGCGGCCTCGAGCGCGGTCGAGACATCGTTCAGATCGGTATCGGCGCAATAGATGATGTGCCCCTCGTCAGAGCTTTCCACGTCTTCGGCGCCGGCCTCGATGGCGGCCATCATCACGGTGTCTTCGTCGCCCACATCGGCGGGGTAGACGATCTCGCCCTTGCGCTCGAACATGAAGCTGACAGAGCCGGTTTCGCCCAGGTTGCCGCCATGCTTGCCGAAGGTCGAGCGCACGGTCGAGGCGGTGCGGTTGCGGTTGTCGGTCATCGCCTCGACGATCACCGCGACACCACCGGGCCCGTAGCCTTCGTAGCGGATCTCTTCGTATTCATCGCCCTCGCCGGCCTGGCTTTTGTTGATCGCGCGATCGATCACGTCCTTGGGCACCGAGTTCGACTTGGCCTCTTTGACCGCCAGCCGCAGGCGCGGGTTCTTGTCGGGATCGGGATCGCCCATCTTCGCGGCGATGGTGATCTCTTTGGACAGCTTTGAAAACAGCTTGGAGCGGGCGGCGTCCTGGCGCCCCTTCCGGTGCTGGATATTTGCCCATTTGGAATGGCCTGCCATGATGCTCTCCGACGAATTCGCGATGCTCGGCGCTTCTATAAGGCAACGAGGCCCGGAGCCGCAAGCGCCGGCTGCGCCACTTAGAGCTTTGCTAAGACTTGCGCGGTAAAGACGGCAGGTGCGCCTCACCGCAGCGCAGGATTTGCGGGACAGTGGATGGCCCTGAGCTTACCGATGACACAAGATCCCACCTTGCTGGACACGCCTGCCGAAGCGCCGTTCGACAACCTGACCAGGCTTGCCTCGGCGCTGGTGGGCGCTCCGGTATCGTTGATCTCGATCCTCGATTTCGAAAACGACCGGCAGTTCTTCAAAAGCATGACGGGACTTGAAGGGCCGTTTGCCGAGGCGCGCCAGACCCCGCTCAGCCATTCCTTCTGTCAGTACGTGGTCGGCCAGAATGCGCCGCTGGTGGTCACCGATGCGCCGAACGATCCGCGCGTGAATGACAATCTCGCGATCGAGGATCTCGATGTCGTGGGCTACCTGGGCGTGCCGATCCACGATCCGCAAGACCAGCCGGTGGGCGCGCTTTGCGTGATCGAGCCGGCACCGCGCGCCTGGAGCGAGCAGGACCTGCACTACATGAAAATGCTGGGCGCCTGCGTCACCGACGCCATTCGCGCCCGCAACGCGCTGCGCCTTGCCAGTTCGCTGCGCGACAGCGAAGCGATGCGCAACGAGCTGCGCGAATTCACCTACGCGATCTCGCACGATCTGAAATCGCCGGCCAACACCATGGCGCTGCTCCTGTCAGAGATCAAACACGCCCTGCCCGCCGACCAGCTTCCCGAGGACGTTGCCGATTTTCTGAACATGGCCGACGAGACCGTGGAACGGATGCGTGATCTGATCGAGGATATCCTGCAATTCACCCGCACGATCGAGGCAGAGCCCGAGTTGCAGCAAGTCGATCTTGCGTCTCTGGCCGACGAGGTCTGCGCAGCGCTTGGGACCCCGTTGCGCGAAAGCGGCGCCCAGCTTCAAGTGCACCCGTTGCCGCCCGTGATGGGCAGCGAGACGCAGCTGCGCATCCTCTTGCAGAACCTTCTGGACAACGCGATCAAGTTCCGCGCCGAGGGCCGGCCAGCAACGATCAGCATCACCGCAGAGCCGGGCGCTGATGGCCGCCGCCGTCTGTCGGTCACCGACAACGGAATTGGCATCGCCGAGGAGGATTTCGAGCGGGTGCAGAAGCTGTTTCAGCGGCTGCATCTGCGCACCGAGATCCCCGGCTCGGGCATCGGGCTGGCGCTGTGCCGGCGCATTGCCGAAAACCACGGCGCAGAGCTGATCCTTTCCTCTGAAATCGGACGCGGAACCACCGCTTCGGTAGATTTATATGGTGTAATCTGATGGCAAATCCGGCGCGAAGCGTAGTAATTATCGATGACGACACGGTGGATCAGATGATGTACCGCCGGGTCATTTCGCGCAGTGGTCTGTTCGAGGATGTCACGACATTCACGATGGCGGCCGAGGCGCTTGAGTACTTCAAGCAGCACCCCGGCGCACATGTCGACCTGATCCTGCTCGATATCAACATGCCGCGCATGAACGGCTTTGAGTTTCTCGAGGCTGCGCGTGCAAGCATCGACGGCGGCATCGGCAACCCGGTCGTGGTGATGCTGACGACATCGCTCGATCCGCGCGATCTCAAACGCGCCGAGCAGTTCACCGAGATCCAGCAATACGTGCCCAAACCCCTGACCCAGGAAACGCTGAGCGACGTGGTTGCCGAGCTTGAGAGCCCGCTCCAGGCCGCGCCCGGCGGCAAAGCCGGCGATCCCGGCGACGGCGCCTCGGCCAAGGTCATCCCGTTTCCCGGAACGTCCGAGCCCAAGGCGTGACAGATCGCAAGTGACGCGCCCGCCCGCTTGGGCTATTCCGGCGGTATGACACAAGATCAGATCATCCTGTTTTCCCTCTTCGGTCTCGTCTTCGCGCTGCTGCTCTGGGGCCGCTTCCGCTACGACCTGGTGGCCTTCTCGGCGCTGATGATCTCGGTCGTTGCGGGCGTCATCCCCGGCAAGGACGCATTTGCCGGCTTTGGCCATCCCGCGACGCTGGTGGTTGCGCTGGTGCTGGTGGTCTCGGCGGGCCTGGTACGCTCGGGCGCGGTGTTTCTGATCACCCGCACCCTGATCGACAGCGCGCGCGCGCTGGGGGCGCATATCGCGCTGATGGGCGCGATCGGCGGCGTGCTGTCGGCCTTCATGAACAACGTCGCAGCCCTAGCGCTCTTGATGCCGGTCGACATCCAGACCGCCCGCAAGGCCGGCCGCCTGCCCAGCCTGTCGCTGATGCCGCTGTCCTTTGCCACGATCCTTGGCGGCATGGCCACGCTGATCGGCACGCCGCCCAACATCATCATCGCAGCGATCCGCGAGGACCAGCTTGGCGAACCCTTCAGGATGTTCGATTTCGCGCCGGTGGGCGGCATCACCGCCGTGGTGGGTCTTGCCTTCGTCGCGCTGGTTGGCTGGCGGCTGATCCCGCAAAAGACCGGGACCCACCAATCGGGCGATCCGATGGAGGATTACGCCGAATACATCGCCGAGCTGACGGTGCCGGACGGCAGCAAACTGATCGGCCAGCGCCTGCACGAGCTTTACGAAGAGGCCGAAAAGAATGACGTCGCGATCCTGGGCCTGGTGCGGCAGGGAAAGCGGCTTTACGGGATGGCGCAGAACACGCGCCTGCTTGCCGGCGATGCGCTGGTGCTGGAGGCGCGGCCCGACGCGCTGGACGAGTACCGCTCTGCCCTGTCGCTCAACTTCGCCGACGATGCGCGCGAGGAGCATCTGCGCGCCGAAAGCGAGGGCGTGTCGGTGATCGAGGTCGTGGTCACCGACCAGAGCCGGATCAACGGCAAGACGGCGCAGGCGATCGGGCTTGCGTGGCGGCAGCGCGCGGTCCTGATGGGGATCTCGCGGCAGGGCACCTCGATCACCGCGCAGGTACGCAAGACCGTCGTCCAGACCGGCGACATCCTTTTGCTGCTGGTGCCGCAGGACACCGAGCGCGACGTCACCGAATGGCTGGGCTGCCTGCCGTTGGCCCAGCGCGGCCTGACGGTGACTAACAACAGCAAGGTTTGGCTGGCCATCGCACTTTTCGGCGTCGCGGTCGGCGCCGCGGCGCTGGGGCTGGTCTACCTGCCGGTTGCGCTTGGCTGTGTCGTCGTCGCGTATGTTCTGGCGCGGATCATCCCGCTGTCAGAGCTTTACACGCATATCGAATGGCCGGTGGTGGTGCTGCTGGGCTCGATGATCCCGCTGGGCGCCGCGCTGGACAGCTCTGGCGGAACCGAGCTGATTGCCGGCGCGCTGGTCGGCCTTTCCGAAGGGCTGCCGGCCTGGGCGGTGCTCACCTTGCTGATGATCGTGACCATGACGCTGTCGGATGTGCTGAACAACACCGCCACGGCCATCGTGGCCGCGCCGGTGGGCATCGAGATGGCGCGGTCGCTGGGCGTCAATCCCGACCCGTTCCTGATGGCCGTCGCGGTGGCTGCATCCTGCGCTTTCCTGACCCCCATCGGCCACAAGAACAACACGCTGATCCTGGGCCCCGGGGGCTATGGGTTTGGCGATTATTGGCGCATGGGGCTGCCGCTGGAAATCCTGGTGGTCGCGGTTTCGATCCCGGCGATCCTGGTATTCTGGCCGCTCTAGGGGCTTCGGGCGCGGCGCGCCCAACAAGGCAAACCGCCGCGTCAGCCCGCGCCCGCATGCGCAGGCTGGCCCGCGATGTAGGTTTGCCGGATCGCCCGGTCATCGCCCATCATGATGGTTGGAAAGACCGCCGCCCAGATCGTGTCGGCGCGCTCGGCCGCCTGCGCAATGGCCGGTGTCGAGGCCAGATCCAGCACCACGATATCGGCCTCCAGCCCCGGCGCGAGATTGCCGATCCTGCGGTCCATCTTCAGCGCCCGGGCCGAGCCTTGGGTGGCCAGCCAGACAAGCTCTGCCGGGTGCAGCGCGCGGCCGCGCAGCTGGGCGATCTCGTAGGCCGAGGCCATGGTGCGCAGCATCGAAAAGGACGACCCGCCCCCGGTATCGGTCGCAAGACCGACGCTGTGTCCGGCCGATCTGAGCCCGTCCATGTCGAAAAGCCCCGAGCCGATGAAGGTATTGGAGGTCGGGCAGTGGATGAGCGACGCGCCGGTCTCGAGCAGCCGCGCCTTTTCCCGGTCGGTCAGGTGGATGGCGTGCCCGTAAAGCCCGCCAGCGCCCAAGAGCCCGTGCATCTCGTAGGTATCGAGATAATCGCGCGCCTCGGGGTAGAGCCGCGCCACCCACGCGCATTCGTCGGTCTGCTCGGAAAGATGCGTCTGCATCAGGCACCCAGGATGCTCGGCCCAAAGCGCACCCAGCGCCGACAGCTGCTCTGGCGTCGAGGTGGGCGAAAACCGCGGCGTGATCACGTATGACGCGCGGCCCTGCCCGTGCCAGCGCTCCAGAAGCGCCTTGCTGTCGTCATAGGCCGATTGCGCGGTGTCTTTCAGGCCATCCGGCGCGTTGCGGTCCATGCAGGTCTTGCCCGCCAGCACCCGCATGTTGCGGGTTGCGGCCGCCTCGAAGAACGCGGTCACGCTTTGCGGATGGATCGTGCAATAGCTGCAGACGGTCGTCGTGCCATGCGCGCGCACCAGGTCGAGGTATCGGTGCGCGACCTCGGCGGCATAGGCCTCGTCCTGAAACCGCATCTCTTGGGGAAAGGTATAGGTGTTCAGCCAGTCGATCAGCTGCTTGCCCCAACTGGCGATGATCGGCGTCTGAGGGTAATGGGCGTGCGCATCCACGAAGCCCGCGCACAAAAGCGCCTCGCCATGATCGGTGACCGCGGCCTGCGGATTGGCGGCGCGCAGCGCCTCGGCGGCGCCGACCTTTTCGATCACGCCGCCCCGGATCAGGACGCCGCCGCGCCGCTCGTGCCGGGCCGCGGCCAGCCCCTCGGCGAAAGGATCGCCCGAAAAGGCCAACGTCTGGCCAAGGATCAGCTGCGGTGTGTCGGCTTTGGTCATGTCGATTGCAGCCTAGGGCGCATGCGATGGCAGGTAAATCGTGGGAAGACCTCTGTTTCTTTGAAAGTCCTTCGCTTATTGTCCGCAAATCAGGGCAGGCGCAGCAAGACGGGGCAGGCATGACAGACGCGGGCGATATCACCGAAGTGCGCGAAGACGACGCCTACGCGCTGGACAACCGCATCCTGTCGGAAGTGCGTGGGGCGATTACCGCCGGCGACGGGGCCCGGATTTCCGACAGCCTGTCGCAGCTTCACGCCGCCGACATCGCCGACCTTCTGGAACAGATCGACGATGCGGTGCGCAGCGACATGCTGCGGCTTGCGCCGGACGTGATCGATGGCGAAGTGCTTTCCGAACTCGACGAGGGTCTGCGCGAAGACGTGATCGCGCTTTTGCCGCAGGAGGCGCTTGGCGAGGCGCTGCGCGACCTGGAAAGCGACGATGTCGTGGACCTTCTGGAGGATCTCGAAGAGCCCCAGCAGGAGGTGCTTCTGTCGGCGCTGGACGATGCGGACCGCGCCGCCGTCGAGCGCGCGCTGTCGTATCCCGAGTTTTCCGCCGGCCGACTGATGCAGCGCGAGGTCGTGCTGGCACCGCAGCACTGGACGGTGGGCGATGCGATCGACCACATGCGTGCCCATGACGATCTGCCGGAGGATTTCTATCACATCATCCTGGTCGATCCGGGGATGCATCCCACCGGCTATGTCACGCTGGGCAAGCTGATGGGATCGCCGCGCGCCACGCGCCTCGATACGATCGTCGAGGACAGCTTTCGCACCATCCCCGTCGACCAGGACGAGGGCGACGTGGCCTATGCGTTCAACCAGTACCACCTGATCTCGGCGCCGGTCGTGGACGGCGATGGCCGGCTGGTCGGCGTGATCACCATCGACGACGCGATGGCGGTGCTCGATGAAGAACACGAAGAGGACATCCTGCGCCTGGCCGGTGTCGGCGAAGGCAGCCTGTCTGACAAGGTCATCGAAACAACACGCCAGCGCCTGCCCTGGCTGGCGGTCAACCTGGTAACCGCGATCGCAGCCTCGCTCGTGATCGCGCAGTTCGAGGACGCCATCGCCCAGATCGTGGCGCTGGCGGTGCTGATGCCGATCGTCGCCTCGATGGGCGGCAATGCCGGAACCCAGTCGCTGACGGTGGCGGTGCGCGCGATTGCAACGCGCGACCTCACCGGCTCGAACGTCTGGCGCGTGATCCGGCGCGAGGTCTTGGTGGGGCTGGTCAACGGCGCGATCTTCGCGGTGATCATGGGCATCGTCGGCATCGCCTGGTTCGGGCTGCCGATGCTGGGCGTGGTGATCGCCATCGCGATGGTCGTCAACCTGGTGATGGCCGGGCTTGCCGGCATCGTGATCCCGGTCGTTCTGGACCGGATCGGCGTCGATCCGGCGCTGGCCTCGGGCGCATTCGTGACCACCGTCACCGACGTCGTGGGCTTTTTCGCCTTCCTGGGGCTCGCTGTGGTGCTGCTGCTGTGAGCCTTCAAGCCGCCAAGGCCGCCGCCCGAAAGGAGGCCTTCGCGCGGCGCAGGATCGCCAAACCCGACGCCGCCGCCGAGCGCGCCGCGCAGACCCATCTGGCCGCCTGCCTTGCGCCCCATGCGGGCGGCATCCTGGCCGGCTACATGCCGATCCGCACCGAGATCGATCCGCTCCCCGTCATGGCCGCCTGGACCACTTCGGTCTGCGTTCCGGTGATCGCCGGTGCCGGCACGCCGCTGGAGTTTCACCGCTGGTCGCCGGGATGCGACATGACCGACGGCCCCTTCGGCGCACGCGTGCCGGCCAGGGCCGATCCGCTGATCCCCGATATCGTGATCGTGCCGCTTGTCGCCTTCGATGCCGGCGGCGCCCGGCTTGGATATGGCGGCGGCTACTACGACAGGACGTTGCAGCACTTGCGCACCCGCGGCCCGGTTCTGGCGATCGGCTTTGCCTTCGGCGCACAGCGCGCCCCCGCGCCGCTGCCGCAAGAGCCCACCGACCAGCCGCTCGGCGCCATCGTCACCGAAAGGGGCATCGCGCGCTGCGGCGAGGCGCCCTGAGGGTCGCCAGGGCGCGCCGCCCGCGTCCAAGTGTTTCAAATATCGCCGCCGGAGGCAGCCTGCCCTTTTCCGCCGAGTGCCGCCGCCGGCTCTTGCGCATCGCCCACGCAGCCCCTACCCCTTGGGCGCATGAGACTTCTGTTTCTTGGCGATGTGATGGGACGCGCCGGCCGCAAGGCCGTCACCGAGCGCCTGTCCGGGCTGCGTGCGGATCTGAGGCTCGATTTCGTGGTCATCAATGCCGAGAACGCAACCAGCGGTGTCGGCCTGTCCGGCGCCCATGCCAAGACCCTGCTGGAAGCTGGCGCGGATGTTCTGACGCTGGGCGATCACGCCTTCGACCAGAAGGATATGCTGCAGTTCGCCTCGTCCGAGCCACGCATCATCCGGCCGCTCAATTTCGCCAAGGACGCACCGGGCAGCGGCGCACGGGTCTTCGATGCGCCCGGCGGGCGCAAGGTGCTCGTCACCCAGGCGCTGGGGCAGGTCTTCATGAAGCGTGCCTTCGACGATCCTTTCTCGGCGGTCGATACGGTGCTCAAACGCCACCCGCTGGGCGGTCTGGTCAACGTCAGCATTGTCGATATCCATTGCGAGGCGACCTCTGAAAAGATGGCGTTCGGCCATTGGTGCGACGGCCGGGCGAGCCTTGTCGTCGGCACCCACACGCATGTTCCGACCGGCGATGCGATCATCCTGCCCGGCGGCACCGGCTACATGACCGATGCGGGCATGTGCGGCGACTACAACTCGGTGATCGGCATGGACAAGGCCGAGCCGTTGCGGCGGTTCGTGACCGGCATGCCCAAGGCGCGCTTCACGCCAGCCGCCGGCGAGGCGACCCTGTCGGGGGTTTATGTCGAAACCGACGACAGAACCGGCAAGGCCACCCGCATCGCGCCGCTGCGCGCGGGCGGCCTGCTGGCCGCCGCCCAGCCCTGAGCGGCGCCGCGTCCGGTGTCCCGCCCGCGCCAAACCGCCTGGCTGATCGTTCTTCTGGCCATTCTCGGTGCCGCCTGGGGCGCCACCCAGCCGCTTGCCAAGATCGCGGTCAGCGAGGGCAACCCGCCCCTGGGCCTGGTATTCTGGCAGATGGTGATCGGCGCCGCGCTTCTGGGCGGCCTTCTTGCCGCGCGCGGCACGCCGCTGCCATTCGGTGCCCGGCAGATCCGCGTCTACCTGGTGATCGCGCTGATCGGGACGATCCTGCCCAACTCGGCCTCTTACCGCGCCGCCGCCGAGCTGCCTGCGGGGCTGATCTCGATCCTTCTGTCGTTGGTGCCGATGTTCGCCTTTCCCATCGCGCTGTTGCTGGCGATCGAGCGCTTCAGCGTTCTGCGCCTCGGCGGGCTGCTTCTGGGGCTGGCGGGCGTCGCGCTGATCGTGGGGCCCGAGGCCTCGCTGCCGGACCGGGCGATGATCGCCTTCATCCCGCTGGCTTTGATCGCGCCGCTTTTCTATGGGCTTGAGGGCAACGTGGTGGCCAGATGGGGCACCGCGGGGCTGAGCCCGCTGCAGGTGCTGGCGGGCGCATCGCTTCTGGGCGCGATCCTCACCCTGCCCCTGACATGGGCCACCGGCAGCTTCATCAACCCTGCCGCTGGCCTGGGACGCCCCGAATACGCGCTTATCCTGGCCTCGGTGATCCACGCGGCGGCCTATACCGGCTATGTCTGGATGGTCGGCCGCGCCGGTCCGGTCTTTGCAGTCCAGGTCAGCTACCTTGTCACCGGCTTCGGCGTGTTCTGGGCGATGCTGATCCTCGGCGAGAGCTATTCGGGCTGGATCTGGGGGGCGATGGCGCTGATGCTGGCCGGGGTGCTGCTGGTGCAGCCCCGCGCCCGCCAGAGCCTTGCCCTTCGCCGCGATACCCCGCAAAGATAGCGCGCAGAGAGACCGGGCACCGCGCAGATGACAGAGCTTTCCTTTCTAGGCCCCAATGGCGAGGCAATCGTCGCGCTTGGCGTCGTCGGAGCGATGTTCACGCTTTTTATACGCGAGATCTATCCCACCGAAGTCGTTGCGATTGCCGGTGTCGCGGCTTTGCTGATCCTGGGCATTCTGCCGTACCAGGCCGCGCTCGACGTCTTGTCGAACCCCGCCCCTTGGACCATCGCGGCGATGTTCATCGTCATGGGCGCGCTGGTGCGGACCGGCGCGCTTGACTGGTTTACCCGCCAGGCCGAGGCCATGGCCGGCACGCGGCCGAAATCGGCGCTGGCGGCGCTGATGGGCTTTGTGATCCTGTCATCGGCCATCGTATCCAACACGCCAGTCGTCGTGGTGATGATCCCGGTCTTCGTGCAACTGGCGCGCAAGCTTGGGGTCAGCTCCTCGAAACTGCTGATCCCGCTCAGCTATGGCGCGATCCTGGGCGGCACGCTGACGCTGATCGGCACCTCGACCAACCTTCTGGTCGACGGCGTTGCCCGCGCCAACGGGCTTGCGGCGTTCACCATATTCGAGGTCACGCCGCTTGCCATTGTTCTGGTGGCCTGGGGGATGGTCTATATCCGCTTTATCGGGCCGAGGCTATTGCCGGACCGCGACAGCATGGCCGATCTGTTGTCGGACAAATCGAAGATGAAGTTCTTCACCGAGGTCGCGATCCCCGAAGACAGCACGCTGGTCGGCGAGGCGGTCGGCGATGTCGATCTGTTCAAGCGCGACGGTGTGCGGCTGATCGATGTGCTGCGCGGCGATGCATCGCTGCGCCGGAACATGGGCGGCGTGGCGCTTCAGGCCGGCGACCGCGTCGTTCTGCGCACCCAGATGTCAGAGCTTCTGGGCCTGCAGCAAAGCAAGCAGATCCGCATGGTCGATAAGCTGTCCTCGGTCGAGACCCAGACCGTCGAGGTGCTGATCTCGCCGGGCTGCCGGATGATCGGCCGGTCGCTGGGAACGCTGCGGCTGCGGCGGCGCTATGGCGTCTATCCGCTGGCGGTGCATCGCCGGAACCAGAATATCGGGCGCCAACTGGACGATCTGGTGGTGCGCGTGGGCGACACGCTGCTGCTGGAGGGCGCGCCGGCGGATATCAAGCGGCTCGCGCAGGATATGGACCTGGTGGATATATCGACGCCGTCCGACCGCGCGTTCCGGCGCCGCCATGCGCCGATCGCGCTGCTGGCCCTGCTGAGCATCGTGGGCCTTGCGGCGATCGGTGTTGCGCCCATCTTCCTGCTGGCGATCCTGGCCGTCGCGCTGGTGCTGATCACCCGCTGCATCGACGCCGACGAGGCGTTCGGGTTTGTCGACGGGCGGCTTCTGGCGCTGATCTTCGCGATGCTGGCGGTCGGTGCGGCGCTGGAGGCATCCGGCGCGGTTGCGCTGATTGCCAACGCGATTGCCCCGTCGCTGGCCGGCCTGCCGCCGTTCCTGGTGGTCTGGGCGATCTACCTTCTGACCTCGGTCCTGACCGAGCTTGTCTCCAACAACGCCGTCGCCGTCGTCGTCACCCCGATTGCGATCGGGCTGGCGGCCGCGCTTGGCATCGATGCGCGCCCGCTGGTCGTCGCGGTGATGGTGGCGGCCTCGGCGTCCTTTGCCACGCCGATCGGGTATCAGACCAACATGCTGGTCTACGGGCCCGGCGGATACCGGTTCACCGATTTCATGCGGATCGGCATCCCGCTCAACCTGTCGGTCGGCCTTCTGGCCTCGGTGATGATCCCGCTTATCTGGCCGCTGTGACGCGCGGCAAGGCCTAGCTTGCGGCGGCAAGCGCGGCGGCAAGGCGGTTCTGCGTCTCTATCTGGCGGCCCAGATCGAGGGTTGCGATCTGCCCGTCCCGCACCACCTGGCGGCCTTCGACGAAAAGATCGCGCACCGCGGTAGGACCGGCGAGCAGCAGGGCGGCGGGATCCCAGCTTCCCGCGCTCTCGACGCCCGAAAGATCCCAGATCGCGATATCGGCGCGCTTGCCGGGCGCGATCTGGCCGCAATCGTCGCGCCCGAGGATCTCGGCGCCGCCCCGGGTGGCGATCCACAGCGCCTCGCGCGCGCTCATCGCATCGGCGCCGCGCGACACCCTTTGCAGAAGCATCGCCTGGCGGGCCTCGGCCACAAGGTTGCCGCTGTCGTTGGAGGCCGAGCCATCGACACCCAGGCCCACCGGAACGCCGGCATCGCGCATCGCGCGCACCGGCGCAATGCCAGAGCCAAGCCGGCAGTTCGAGCACGGGCAATGCGCCACCCCGGTGCGGGTGCGCGCGAAAAGATCGATCTCTGCGCTGTCGAGCTTGACGCAATGGGCGTGCCAGACATCCGCGCCGGTCCAGCCCAGATCCTCGGCATACTGCCCCGGGCGGCATCCGAACGTGGCAAGCGAATAGGATATGTCCTCGTCGTTTTCGGCCAGATGGGTGTGCATCCGAACGCCCTTGTCGCGCGCCAGAAGCGCCGCATCGCGCATCAGCTCGCGGCTGACCGAAAACGGCGAGCACGGCGCCACGCCGACACGCACCATCGCCCCGGGCTTTGGGTCGTGGAAGGTGTCGATGACCCGGATGCAGTCCTCCAGGATCGCGCCTTCCCGCTCTACAAGCCGGTCCGGCGGCAGCCCACCGGCGCTTTGCCCGATGCTCATCGCGCCGCGGGTGGGATGAAAGCGCAGCCCGATGTCCTGCGCCGCCTCGATCGTGTCATCGAGCCGCGCGCCGCCGGGAAAAAGGTAGAGGTGATCGGACGACAGGCTGCACCCGGACAGCGCCAGCTCGGCCAGCCCGATACTGGCCGAGACGCGCATCTCGTCGGGACCGAAGCGCGCCCAGATCGGATAGAGCGTCTGCAGCCAGCCGAACAGCAGCGCGTCCTGCCCGCCCGGCACCCCGCGGGTCAGGGTCTGGAACAGGTGATGGTGCGTGTTCACAAGCCCCGGCGTGACAAGACAGCCAGCGGCTTCGACGCGCTCGGCCCCCGGCGCATCGAGGCCCGGTCCGATGCGGGAAATAGCCCCGTTTTCCAGAAGGATATCGGTGCCTGTTAATTCGCTTTGCGCATCGTCCATCGTCAGGCAAAGCGCCGCGCCCTTGATCAGGATTTGTGACATCGAGAAGTCTCCGTTTGGTCCTGGCACTCTTTTCGGACCAAACGCCGCGTCCCGGGCGACAGAAAAGAGTGGGAAGGACCTGCCCGGCGCAGCCCTTCTAGCAAACCCGCGGGCTATCCGGCAAGCAGCACCAGCGCGTCGGCGTGGATCTGCGGGTTTGCAGCGGCGATGACGCGGCCGCCGCCATGGGCCGCACCGCCGGTCCAGTCGGTGACGATGCCGCCGGCCGCCTCGATCACCGCGATCGGCGCGCAGATATCGTATGGGTTGAGTCCGGCCTCGATAACGAGATCGATCTGTCCCGCGGCAAGCAGCGCGTAGGCATAGCAGTCGGTGCCGTATCGCACCAGCTGCGCGGCCGCGGCCACGCGCGCAAAGGCAGCGCCCTCTGCGGCGGTGCCGACCTCGGGGAAGGTGGTGAAGAGCGTCGCCTCGCCAAGCGCACGGGGCGCGCGCGCCTTCAGGCTGCGCGGGCCTTGCGGGCCCTGCAGCTGCGCCAGGCCCGGAGCGCCGATGAAGCGTTCGCCGATATAGGGCTGATCGATGATCCCAAGGCGCGGCCCGGTCTCGTCACAGAGCGCGATCAGGACGCCCCATGTCGGTGTGCCGCTGATATAGCCGCGGGTGCCGTCGATCGGATCGAGCACCCATGTCAGGCCAGAGCGGGATTGCTTGTCGTCATATTCCTCGCCGAGGATGCCGTCCTGCGGCCGCTCGGCTTCGATCAGATCGCGCATCGCGGCCTCGGCGGCGCGGTCGGCCACCGTTACCGGATCGAACTGCGCCTCTTTGCTTTCGGTCGCGAGCTGGTCGGTGCGAAAATAGCGCAGCGTCTCGATGCGCGCGGCATCGGCCAGCCGGCCTGCAAGCGCAAGCGCATCATGGGTCGCGTATCCGCGGATGTCTGTCATGGGGACCGCCCGAATTGCCATGCAGCGGCGTTATCCGATCCTGGCGGGCGCGGTCAAGGATCGGTGCGGCGTGGCTGCGCCGGGGTGGCGGCCCGCCCCGCTGCCATCTTAGCTGTCGTCGCTCAGCACCCGGGCCAGATCGAAGAGCCGCCGGCGCTGGTTTTCCGGGATCGCATAATAGGATCGCACCAGTTCCAGGGCTTCCTTGTCGGTCATGATGTCGCCCTGAACGCCCTCTGTCTCGGCGATCTCGCCCTCAGAGAGACCTTCGAAGAAATAGGACACCGGAACACCAACGACTTCGGAGATATCCCACAACCGGGAGGCGCTGACGCGGTTCATCCCGGTTTCGTATTTCTGGATCTGCTGGAACTTGATGCCAACCTTCTCGGCCAACTGCTGCTGGGTCATGCCGATCATCCACCGCCGATGCCGGATGCGCTTACCTACGTGTACATCTACGGGATGTTTCATTTTCCGCTCCTGTCACATATCTCAATTTCGGTACTATACCTATCGGCGAGTAAATTATCTATTCAAGATAATACAGCAACCTGTCTTTTAGGATAGGCAGCAGACGTTTAACAAAACATAACCGTCTGATAAGTATAATAAAAAAAATGTCATTCTTTGATCCGAGCCTGAAAATCGGGATCAGGCTGGTGGCAAAGCTGGTACCGTATGACGTGTTTTGACATAAAAGGCCCTGGAAATAAAGCTATTCGTGCGTCGAATTGAAGGAATACGCCGGCCTTGACCGATCTTCCCAGCCAGATGACCGCCTTCCGACTGGCGCCCGGCGCGCCCGCACCGCAGTTGGTCAAATGCCCTGTGCCAAGGCCCGGGCCTGGCGAGATTCTGATCGCGGTCAGGGCCGCCGGCGCCAATTTCGCCGACCAGTTGATGATCGGCGGCAGCTACCAGGACACCCCGGACAGGCCATTCACGCTTGGCATGGAACTGGCCGGACAAATCGTCGACCTTGGTCCGGGCGTTGATGGCTTCGAGCCTGGCGACCGCGTGGTCGCGTTCTGCGGACAGGGCGCGTTTGCGCAATATGCCAGCGTGGCCGCCAGCCGGTGCCTGCCGCTTCCAAGGCCCGTGCCATTCGATGTCGGCGCCGCGGTTCCGATCGCGTATGGCACAAGCCACCTTGCGCTTGAGCGCCGGGCCCGGCTGCGCGCGTCCGAGACCTTGCTGGTCACAGGTGCCGCGGGCGGCGTTGGCCTGACGGCGGTCGAGATCGGCGCGCGCATGGGCGCCCGTGTCATCGCGGCGGCGCGCGGGCCGGACAAATGCGCCATCGCCCGCGCTGCCGGGGCACATGAGGTTGTCGATACCGATGCAAGCGATCTCAGATCAGAGATGCTGAAGCTTGGCCGCGCCGATGTCGTCTACGACACAGTGGGCGGCGCGCTTTTCGATGCAGCGCTGCGGGCGTTGCGGCCCGAGGCGCGCCTTCTTGCGATCGGCTTTGCCAGCGGCACGGTGCCGCAGATCAACGCGGCGCATCTTCTGGTGAAGAACGTCGACGTCATCGGTCTCAACTGGGGCGGCTACCCGGCGTTTGCACCAGACGTGCTGACCGGCAGCCTGCGCACGCTTCTGGGCTGGGTGGCCAGCGGTGATCTGACCCCGCATATCAGCCATCGTTTGCCGCTTGCGGAGGCCGGCCGCGCGCAAGAGCTTCTGGCGGCGCGGGCGGCGACCGGCAAGATCATCATCGAGCCTTGATCTAGCCGCCCCGGTAGGCGGCGCGGACCAGCTTTTCGAGATCCTTCAGGACCTGCCCGCCGCCGGTCTCGGACACGTAAAGGTTGACCTTCTTGGACGGCAAGTCGGGCAAGGCGCCGTTATGGGCGATCTTCTCGATATAGGGCGGGGCCATGCCATCTAGGATCGCCGTCACCGCCAGGTCCGCCGATACGCCGGCCTCGATGGTGCGGGTGCTTTCGGCCTCGACCGCCATCTCCCATGGCACCTCCTGGGCATCGAGCGCGCGCTGCACCGAGCCGCGAAAGAGGCAGTCATGCTCAAATGCCAGCTTCAGCGGGCGCTGCTTCCAGGCCGACCCGTTCGGCGCGCCGATCCACACCAGCGGGATCTCGCACAGGGTTTGCCCGCCGGGGTCCACGGTGTCTTCGGTGGTCAGGATCAGATCGCACGCGCCGCGCGCGAAACTGTCCTTCAGGCTGCGGGTAAAGGACGAGATCAGCTGCACCTTGACGCGCGGATAGTCGCTGTTGAATTGCTGCAGAACCCGCGGGATCGCCGGATAGACGATGTCATGCGGCACGCCCAGCACGACCTCGCCCTCGTAGGCCTGGTGGGTCATGCGAGCGAACACCTCGTCGTTGAGGTCCAGCATCCGGCGCGCGTAGCTGAGCAGCTGCTCACCGGCGGTGGTCAGCGACACAGAGCGCGCCGAGCGATCCAGAAGCGATATGCCCAGCCCCTCTTCAAGACGCTTGAGCTGCATCGAGACCGCCGATTGCGTGAGGTGCAAGAACCCAGCGGCCTTGGTCACGCCGCCGGTTTCGGCAACAGCGACGAACGAGCGCAAGGCGGTCAGATCAAGGTTTCGAGGCATATCAATATTCCTGATGCAAAATATCAAAATCATTCGGTTTACTTATGGATGTTAGCGCACTAGATAAATCACATCAAGTGATCAAACATCCCTCAAGCATCACGAATAAGAAAGGATGTAGCCATGAAAAGCATCGTCTTGCACATGCCCCGCCCCGCGACCGACATTGGCGCGCCGACGCTTCTGGACCGGCTTGTCGCCGTTTACGCCGCCTGGCAAGAGCGCCGCAAGCTGGCCGACATGGACGCCGAACGGCTGCGCGACCTTGGGCTGAGCCAAGCCGACATCGCCGCAGAGATGGCACGGCCGATGCGCGATATCCCCAGCTTCCCGCGCGCCTGACGTGACATAGTTGCAATGCCCATTATTTAGCCATTCTTCTTGCACGGTTCCCCTTGAAAACAAGGCCGCCTAAGCCAATATTGGTTCCGAGGGCGGCCGAACTACGAGAGCGGCCCAATTGGTGAGCTTTTTTGGAGGCTAATAATGGCTGAATTTCAGACGGCACGGACCGGTGTCGGCACCGCAGCCGGTGCAGCGATTGACGAGGGGCTTCGCGCCCACATGAACAAGGTCTACGGGACCATGTCCGTTGGTTTGCTGGTAACAGCTGCCGTGGCGTGGGCCGTGGGCACCAGCCCGGCGTTGCTGGCGATCTTCCGCGATCCGGTGACGTTGTCGCCGAACATCCTTGGCTGGATCGTCATGTTTGCACCGCTGATCATGGTTTTCGCCTTCGGCGCGATGATCAACCGGCTGAGCGCTGCTGGCGCGCAAACCTTCTTCTACGCTTTCGCGGCGGTCATGGGACTGTCGATCGCGTGGATCTTCGCGGCCTTCACCGGCCTGTCGATCGCGCAGACCTTCCTGATAACCTCGATCTCGTTCGCGGGTTTGTCGCTATGGGGTTACACGACGAAGAAAGACATCTCGGGCTGGGGATCGTTCCTGATCATGGGCGTGATCGGCCTGATCGTGGCGATGGTCGTCAATCTCTTCCTGCAGTCGCCCGCGATCATGTTTGCGGTGTCGATCATCGGTGTGCTGATATTCGCGGCGCTGACGGCGTATGACACGCAGAAGATCAAGAACGACTATATCCAGCACGCGCATGCGATGGACGAAGAATGGCTTGGCAAGTCGGCGATCATGGGGGCGCTGAACCTCTATCTCGACTTCATCAACCTGTTCATGTTCCTGCTGCAGTTCCTGGGCAATCGCGAATGACGCGACGTTCAACTGAAGACGAAAAGGCCGGCGATATCGCCGGCCTTTTTCGTTTTCGTGGCTCGCAGGATCCGCGCCGCCGTCACAGGGGGCGCACCATGCGCATCGCCTCGAAGGAGATCCCGGGCCGCAACGGCACTGTGACCGGGTTCAGGGCCTCAAATTCGTTGGCACTGTAGAACGGCACCGCGCCAAGCGCGGCATGTGCGTAAAGCTGGCGCAGCCCGGCCGAGCGCGCCTCGCTGGCGACGCGCTCCAGAATGAGCGTTCCAAGACCGCGGCGCAGGAAGTCGGGATCGATCGCCAGGTGCCGCACCTCGGCGGCATCCTTTGTCTGGCGCGACACGCTCCAGCCGCCCGCGCCCACCGCGCGCCGGCCGGATGCCTCAACCAATATATAGGTTCCCCGCCGGATCAGGTCAGGGTTGGCACGCGAAATCAGCGGCACCGCCATAACCATCACCGATGGCGGGTAGTCCTTCTTGAGCAAGGCGGGATAGCTGCGCCGCAAAAGCCCATCGATCGAAGAGATATCCGACATGTCCGCCTTGCGGAGAGAGAAAAGCTCGATCGCCATGCGCTATCAACTAGTCCGATCTGATCTGGAAACAGCCCCTGCCCGGCAAGTTTTTGCGCGGCGGCGCATCACGATCGAGGGGAGCGCGACCGTCTCGGTCAGCATCAAATCGAAGGCGCGCTGGCGTTCGAAACCGAGCCGGGCATAAAATCCCTCGGCCGTCAGGGTGCTGTAGCACATGATTTCGGTCAGGCCCGCGGCGCGGATATCGTTCAGGATCGTCTCCATCAGCGCCCGCGAGACCCCCTGTCCGGTATGCTTGGGGTGGCAGGCCACATGCCGGATATGCGCCTGGCCCGGCACGGCCTCATCGCGCATCGGCACAGTGGCGGTCCAGCCGCCGACCGCGGCCGCCTGCCCGTCCAGCTCGGCGATGTAATAGGTCCCAGAGGTCAGAAGCTGCGGCTTGGCTTTGGTGATCAGCGGCAAGACCTCGGCCAGCGTGCCGGGCGTGTAGTCCGGCTTCAGAAGCGCCCCGTAGCTTGCCTGCAGCACGTGATCGACTGCGGCCTTGTCGGCCGGGCTCGCTCTGCGGATATCAGGCGATGGGTTTGTCATGGCGAGCGTCCTTTCTACAGCCCTGCGGGATCGGGCACAAAAAAACCGCGCAGGATGCTGCGCGGTCTTTGCCGGGTCGATGCGCCGGAAGGTTACTTGATCTTGCCTTCCTTGTACTCGACGTGCTTGCGCGCAACCGGGTCGTACTTCCGTACCACCATTTTCTCGGTCATCGTGCGCGCGTTTTTCTTGGTCACGTAGAAATGGCCCGTGTCCGCTGTCGAATTCAGGCGGATCTTGATCGTGGTCGGTTTCGCCATTTGACTGTCTCCTGCGCGGGTGCCCGCGGTCCGGGCGCCCAGAAATCCATGAAGCCCGCGTTTTAATCACCGGGCGCGCCAAGTCAACCGGAAAATCCCGCGGTGCCTGCGCCGGCGGCTAGAAGCGGCTTGCCACTGCCTGTGCGCCGACACGCGGGGTCAGATCGCGCGCAACCATGAAAATCATGTCGATTTGGTCGAATTCATCGGTAAGCGCGGCCATTTCGACCTGCCACCAGCCGGGCGAGCCGTTTTGCGAGGTGCGGAAGCCCAGAAAATCGACCGTGCTTCCCTGCAGCACGCGCTTCAGCGCGTCTATGACAAGCGGGTGCGATTCCGACGGCCAGAGATCCCACCAGTACCGCCCGTTCACCACGCGCGATCCGATCGAATCGCGGCTGTGCTTGTTGGCGAAAATCACGCGCCCGGTGGTATCGAGAAGCTTCACGTTGTCGGACGACGTTCGCAGGTAGTCAAAGACAGTCTCGCGGGTGATGCTTTGCCCCCGGGGAAAGAATCCCGTCTGCTGGTTGTGGAACATATCCATCGCCGCCTGGCGCCGCGGCGCCACCGGCAATCGTTCCTTGTGATCATCTTCGGACATAGACCGAGCTTTCGGCGAGACTTCGGGGCCTTGGGGAGCATAGTCAAATTGCTGAATGGTTAACAGGTGTCAGATAAGCTTTTTCAGCGGCCAGACAAGAAACAATCTTCTTTTAGTTGTGTGGACCTCATAATTTTTCAATCTATACGGTATTTTGCCTGAAATCAAACTACCCCGGTGAGGGGGTGAAAACGCGCGGATGGCCTGTAAGCCGGATTCTGTCCCGGGCGGCACGCCGCCCCTGGATGATCATTCGTCTAAGCCCGCCGTTACCAGCGCGCTTTAGCTGCCAACCCGGACCTCTGGGCTGAAGCGGCCCTGCGGCGCCTTACGGCCCGCGCGAGGTCCCTATTTGGCATTGCTCCCGGTGGGGCTTGCCGTGCCGGTCCTGTTGCCAGTCCCGCGGTGGGCTCTTACCCCACCGTTTCACCCTTGCCCCGGACGGATCCGCGGCGGTCTGATTTCTGTGGCGCTTTCCCTCGGGTTTCCCCGGCCGGGCGTTACCCGGCACCGTTGCTTCATGGAGTCCGGACTTTCCTCGGGCCGTGGCAGGTTGCCCTGCCCTACCCGCGATCATCCAGCCATCCGCGCACTGCTTACTTAGGAACTCCGCGATGCCCGGTCAACGGCAAAGCGGTCCGCGAGGCTTTCGGCGATGGCGAGATCGAACCGGTCAAGGCCCGCGCCGCCGGGGCGAAAGCGCATTCGGAAGGCGTGCAGCAGCGTCTCATCCGAGATCTCTTCGCCGGACGGATAGCCAAAGGCGCCAAGCGCTGTGCGGAAGCTTTGCGGATCGGGATCACCGGTGTTTCGCGCGGCCGCTCCGCCATCCCCCGGCAGGCCGGGCCAGACGGCAAGCCCCTGCCGCGCCAGGCGCTGCCAGTCGAACCGCGCCCCGGGATCCGATTTGCGCCCCGGCGCCATGTCGGAGTGGCCGATCACGCCTTCTGCGGGGATGCCGTGACGCTGCATGATCCTGGCCAGCAGCGCTTCCAGCGCGCACATCTGGCGATGCGTGAAGGGCGCGGCGCCGGAATTCGCAAGCTCGATCCCGATCGAATGCGAATTGACGTCATCGATGCCGCGCCACTGACCGGCCCCGGCATGCCAGGCGCGGTCCGCCTCGTCTACCATCTGGATCGTCTCGCCGCGCTCGTCGATCAGGTAGTGGGCCGAGACCTCGGTGCCGGGATCGCACATCCGTTGCAGCGCCGCATCGGCGCTGTCCATCGCGGTGTAGTGCAGCACGACCAGCGACGGGGCGGCGCCGCCGCGCCGATGTCCGAAATTCGGGGATGGGCACTGGCGATGCGCCATGCCGGATCAGTTGCCGGACGACTGGACCGTGCGGAACGGGCTGGGATCCCAGAAACAGGCATAGCCGTCGCCATCTGGATCGAGACCGAAGCGGTCGTTGCGCGGGCCGCCGCGGGCCAGGAAATCCTCTTGCGCCTGGTCTTGCGTAGCATAGCGGGCACAGGCGCGCTGGAACCGGTCGTCGGAGTTGAAGCCCGACCGCTTCCAGACCACCTGCCCCACCGGGTGACGCGTGCCAAGCGCGTATTCCACGATATTGGGCCGGTCCGATCTGGGCCGCTCGGGGACCGCGGTTGGCTGGATTACTTCGTAGACCTCGCGCTGCGCGGCAAGGCGCTCGGCATTGTCCTCGATCGTCTCGCGCCCGGAGACGGCGCCGAAATCATTGGTGTCCGAGATGCCGGGGTTGTTGACGGTGACATCGGGCGCCGGACCGGGCGATCCGCCTTCGGGCTCTTGCGAGATCACCGGGTTGGTGGGCGAGGCGCCGACAAGTTCTGCCTCGCGGGCGCGGCGCTGAGCGTCGAAATCTTCCAGCGAGCCGAAACCCACGCCGGTGGCCACATCGTTGGGCGGACTGGGAGCGCAGGCAGTCAGCAGCGCGGCTGCAGCGGCAAGGGCAAGAAAGCGCGTCATGGGCAGGTACCTGTTCGTTTAAGCCTCATGCGGAAGGTTCAGCGATCCGCACATGTTTTGCGCGATGCTACCACCATTTGGCGGGCTTGGAAACAAATCCAAGCGCATCTTCCAGCGCGTAGGCGGTGTTCAGAAGATCGCCCTCTGCCCAGGGACGGCCGATCAGCTGCAGGCCCAGGGGCAGGCCTTGCGCGTCAAGCCCGGCCGGCACCGCGATGCCCGGAAGCCCGGCAAGGTTCACCGTCACCGTGAAGACGTCGTTGAGATACATCTGCACCGGGTCGGCGTCGGCCATCTCGCCCAGCCCGAAGGCGGCCGAGGGGGTGGCCGGCGTCAGGATCGCATCGACGCCCTCGGCGAAGACCGCGTCGAAGTCGCGCTTGATCAGCGCGCGCACCCGGCGGGCGCGGTTGTAGTAAGCGTCGTAAAAGCCCGCCGAGAGCACATAGGTGCCGATCATCACGCGGCGCTGCACTTCGGCGCCGAAGCCTTCGGCGCGGGTCTTTTCATACATCTCGGTGATGCCGTCGCCCTGGGCCAGCTTGGCGCGGTGCCCATAGCGCACACCGTCATAGCGCGCCAGGTTGGACGACGCCTCGGCCGGCGCGATGACGTAGTAGGCCGGCAGCGCGTACTTGGAATGGGGCAGCGAGATATCGACGATCTTCGCGCCCGCGTCCTGCAGCATCTCGCGGCCCGTGGCCCAAAGCGCCTCGATCTCGTCGGGCATGCCGTCCATACGGTACTCGCGCGGGATACCGATGGTCTTGCCGCGTATGTCACCGGTCAGCATGGCCTCGAAATTGGGCACCTCAAGATCGGCGCTGGTGCTGTCCTTGGGGTCGTGCCCGGCCATCGCCTCCATCATGATCGCCGCATCGCGCACCGATTTGGTCATCGGCCCGGCCTGATCGAGCGAAGAGGCGAAGGCCACGATGCCCCAGCGCGAACAGCGCCCGTAGGTTGGCTTGAGGCCGGTGATGCCGACGAAGGCGGCCGGCTGGCGGATCGAGCCGCCGGTATCTGTGCCGGTCGCCGCAAGGCAAAGATCGGCCGCCACCGCACTTGCCGAGCCACCGGACGAGCCGCCCGGCGTCAGGTCCGCGCTGTCGTTGCCGCGCCGCCAGGGGTTGACCACATCACCGTATGTGGAGGTTTCATTGGACGAGCCCATCGCGAACTCGTCCATGTTCAGCTTGCCCAGCATGATCGCGCCGGCGTCGAAAAGCTTTTGGCTGACAGTGCTTTCGTACGCGGGCTTGAAGCCGTTCAGGATGGCTGATGCAGCCTGGCTGGGTACGCCCTTGGTGCAAAAGAGATCCTTGATCCCAAGCGGAATGCCGCACATCGCCGGCGCGTCCCCCGCGATCAGCCGCGCATCGGCCGCCTTTGCCTGACCCATCGCGATCTCGGGGGTATGGTGCACGAACGCGTTCAGCGCGCCGGCCCCGTCAATGGCGGCGAGGCACGCCTCGGTCAGCTCGGTTGCGCTGATCTCCTTGGCGCGCAGCTTGTCGCGCGCCTCTGCGATCGTCAGAGCGTTCAGGTCGGCCATCATTCGACAACCTTCGGTACGGCGAAAAAGCCCTCGCGGGCATCGGGCGCGTTCGAGAGCACCTTGTCGGGCATATCGCCGTCGGTCACCTCGTCCTTGCGGCGTTTCAGGCGCATCGGCGTGACCGAGGTCATCGGCTCGACACCCTCGATATCGACTTCATTGAGCTGTTCGATAAAGCCCAGGATGGTGTTGAACTCCTGCGCCAGGGCCGGCAGGGCGTCCTCTTCGACCTTGATGCGGGCCAGCTTGGCCACGCGCCGGGCGGTTTCGATATCGATCGACATGGCTCTCTCCGCGAAATTCTGCACCCGCCGTTTAGCGCCCTGCCGCGCGGGCTTCAAGCGGTCCGGGACCGGGGGCCGCGATCGCGCCGGAAGCGGGCATAGATTTCGATCATGTAGCCCAGCATCAGCGCGTTCAGTATATGCCAGACGAAATGCGTGCCGAAGGGCAGCGCGTCGCAAAGCGGCATATCGAGCGTACGGAAGGTCAGCGAGACGATCAGGATCAGCGCGCCGATCGCGAGCCGGCGCGCGAAGAACGGGGCAAAGCGCGAGATCATCGCGGCCTCGATCAGGATCAAGAGCGGCACCGGCGCATAGGCCGCCGAACTGCCCAGCCCCGGCAGCAGCGCGAAGATCGGGACCGTGGCGGCGGCGTAGGGAAAAAAGCCCAGCGTGATGCCGGCGGCGGCCCAGCGCTTGAGGCCCCAGACATGCCGGCTGATCGCGTAGAGGTAGGTCAGGATCAACGCCAGGATCGGCAGCACGTCGGCCGCCGAGGCCCATTGCGTGGCGTAGGTGTGAAAAAGCAGCGAGCTGACCCCGATCACCACCAGGATGGCCGACAGCCCGCGTGCCATGCCGCGCCAGCGCAGGAAAAGGATCAGGCCGGCCAGCACGAACCCGCCATTGGTGAGCGCGTTCAGCGGCTCAGCCCAGAACGAAAAATCGGTTCGCTCGCAATATGCGTCTACCTGTTGCGACCAGTGCCAATCCATTTAAGCTGCCTGCACGGTGAGAAAACCTGCGACACATCTAATACGGGGAAGCGAGAGATGAAAATCATTTGGCTTGGCCATTCCGGCTTCCGGATCGAAATCGAGGATCAGGTGCTGCTGATCGATCCCTGGTTGACCGGCAATCCGATGTTTCCCGAAGAGCGGCGCGGTGAGGCCATCGCCGGGGCGACGCATATCCTGCTGACGCACGGGCATTTCGACCACGCGCCTCAAACGCCCGGGATCGCCGAAGAGCTCGGCATCGGAGTTTCGGGCATCCCCGAACTCATGGGGCTGATCGGCGACGGGCGAGAAATCGAAACGACCGGGTTCAACAAGGGCGGCACCATCGCGCTTGGCAAGGTTCGAGTGACGATGGTCAATGCCGTCCATTCGTCTTCTTTTCAGACGGCGGACGGCACGCGGTATGCCGGCGGCGAGGCCGGCTACATGATCGCGGGCGAGGGCCATACGGTCTATGTTTCCGGCGACACCGACGTGATGGCCGACATGAAGGTGCTTGCCGATCTGCACGCGCCCGATATCGGGATTTTGTGCGCCGGCGGGCACTACACGATGGACATGGCCCGGGCCGCCTATGCCGCGCGGGAGTTCTTCGACTTCAAGACCGTCATTCCCTGCCACTACAAGACGTTCCCGGTTCTGGAGCAATCGGCCCAGGCGCTGATCGACGCCCTGCCCGGCGTGGACGTGATCGAGCCGGAGGTCTTGCGCCCTATCCTGCTTTGAGCGGCGCCTTGCGGGGGCCGCCGCCGGCCGGGCCGCCGCCGGCGGGACTTTTTGGTTTTCATGCCTCCGGCGGCGATATTTGAAACACTTGGAGCAGCCGGGCTATCGGCGCGCCGCGAAGAAAGCCTTGAGGATCGCAGCCGCCTCGGCCTCGGCGATGCCGCTGTAGATCTCGGGGCGGTGGTGGGCCTGCGGATGGCTGAAGATGCGCGGGCCCTGCTCTATACCGCCCGATTTGGGATCGGAGGCGCCGTAATAGAGCCGGCGGATCCGGGCATAGGAGATCGCGGCGGCGCACATCGGGCAGGGCTCGAGCGTGACGTAGAGATCGCAGCCCGTCAGCCGGTCGCTGCCCAGCGCCGCGGCGGCGGTGCGGATCACCAGGCATTCGGCATGGGCGGTGGGATCGCGCATCTCGCGGGTCCGGTTGCCGTCTTCGGCCAGGATCGCGCCGTCCGGGCCGACAAGCACGGCGCCCACGGGCACTTCGCCGCGCGTCGCCGCGGCGCGGGCCTGCGCAAGCGCGCGGGACATCGGGGTTTGATCGGCCATGGCGCCTTGATGCCGCGCCGGGCCGCGCCCTTCAAGCGGCTTTCCCTTTGCCCGCGCATTGGCTATGGGGCATTCGATGAGCAAAGATACCCCCTCTCGGCCAGGCGACCGGATCGCCAAGGTCCTGGCCCGCGCCGGCATCGCCTCGCGCCGCGAGGCCGAGCGAATGATCGAGGCGGGCCGGGTGTCGGTCAATGGCAAGGTGATCACCTCGCCCGCGCTGAACGTGACGGCCGGCGATCGGCTGGCCGTGGATGGCGCGGAGGTGGGCGCGCCCGAAGAGCCGCGGCTTTGGCTATATCACAAGCCCGCGGGCCTGGTGACGACCGAGCGCGACGAAAAGGGGCGCAAGACGGTGTTCGATGCGCTGCCCGAGGCGATGCCGCGGGTCCTGTCGGTCGGGCGGCTTGATCTGACGTCCGAGGGGCTTTTGCTTTTGACCAACGACGGCGCCATCAAGCGCAAGCTTGAGCTGCCCTCAACCGGCTGGCTGCGCAAGTACCGCGCCCGGCTGACCGGCAAGCCGCAGGATGCCGATTTCGAGCCGCTGCGCCAGGGCATCACGGTGGACGGCGAGCGGTTTCAGCCGATGACGGTGACGCTGGACCGCCAGCAGACCAGCAACGTCTGGGTCACCGTGGCGCTGCGCGAGGGCAAGAACCGCGAGATCCGCCGGGCGATGGAGGCGATCGGGCTGCCGGTGAACCGGCTGATCCGCATCAGCTATGGCCCGTTTCGGCTTGGCGATCTGAAGCCCGGCGAAGTCGAAGAGGTCAAACCCCGCGTGATGCGCGATCAGCTGGGCCTGTCCGGCAAACCTTCCGTCACGCGCCCTGCCCGAAAAGGTGGCAAGGCGGCTGCCGAACAAAGCCGCCGGCGAACGCCGCGCCGCTGAGGCTTGCCCTGACGCCAACACTCTGTCTTTTTACCGGGAAATCATTTTCAGGACCGAGGGATCATGGCCGAATTACTGACAATCGAAAACCTTGGCACGCTTTTGATGCTGTGCTTTCTGCAGGCCGTTCTGGGCTTCGACAACCTTCTTTACATCAGCATCGAAAGCCAGCGGGCCCCGGTGCCGCACCAGCGTGCGGTGCGCTACTGGGGGATCATCATCGCCGTGGCGCTGCGCGTAGTGCTGCTCTTTGCGATGATCCGGCTGATCGATGCGCTGGCAGAGCCGTTCTATGTCTTCGATCTTCCCGGCATCCTGGAGGGCGGGATCAATTTCGCCACGGTCGTCTTCATCTTAGGCGGCATCTTCATCATGTACACGGCGGTCAAGGAAATCAGCCACATGCTGTCGATCGAGCATCTGGATGCCGACATAGATCACAAATCGGGCAAGTCCGCTTTTCAGGTGGTCAGCCTCATCGTTCTGATGAACCTGATCTTTTCGTTCGATTCCGTTTTGTCGGCGCTGGCGATCACCGATGTCCTCCCGATCCTGGCGACCGCAATCATCCTGTCGGGCGTCGCCATGCTGGCGCTCGCCGACGGCGTGACCGCGTTTCTGGAGAAGAACCGGATGTACGAGGTGCTTGGGCTCTTCATCCTTCTGATCGTCGGGGTCGTGCTTTTGGGCGAGGCCGGCGTTGCCGCAAGCCACGCGATGCATGACGAGACCCTGCAGATCCGGGTTTTCGGATACGAGTTGATCCCGATGTCCAAGACGACCTTCTACTTCTCGGTTGTCGTTCTCTTTGCCGTCGAGATCATTCAGTCGGGCTATGCGCGCAAGCTGGCGGCAGAACGCAGCGCACAGCACACGCACTGACAAAGAGCTATGGAAAGGCCGGCGCAAGCGCCTTATGCTGGAAAATCAGACGGCTTTGCGCCGCGCGCCTGTATTGAATGGCGGCCTTTGCGCGCAAGACTCGCGGATTTTTCGGCGCCGGGCCTTTAAGGCGGCGCGCCGATTTGGGGGCAAGATGGATCGAAGCACGGACCAGTTGCGCAAAGTGGCCTTTTTTCTGCTGGTCGTGCTTTATGTCTATGTCATCTCGCTTGGTGTAAGCTGATGGCCGAGCGCTATGGTGGCCCGCACAGCCCCAAGGGGTATCCAGGCGCCGGCAAGCCGGCCCCGAGCGCCCGGCGCGCCCGGCGCGGCGCGGCGCGGGTCAATTTCCTGTTCCTCTTGCCGGTGTTCTTCATCTTCACGGCTTTTGGCCGCGACCCGGTCGGCTTCGGCACCGGGTTTGTGGCGTTCGGCGTTCTGATCCTGGCGGCCTGGCTGACCCGCGAGGGCCTGCGCGCCGAAGAGGCGTTCGAGATCCGAAAAGTCGCCAAGCGCCCGGCCATCCCGCGCAAGATGTTCGGCTCGGCGCTGACCGGCTTGGGCCTTGCGATCGCGGGATACAGCGCGGGCGCGGGTCTTGCGGCAGCGGCGATCTTCGTTGTGCTCGGCGCGGTGCTGCACGGCTTCGCCTTCGGTATGGATCCGCTGAAGGACAAGGGCGTCGAGGGCGTCGACGAATTTCAGGCCGGCCGCGTGGCGCGCGCGGTGGATGAGGCCGAAAAACACCTGGGCGCGATGCGCGACGCGATCCTGCGCGCCAACGATCGCAAGCTGGAGCTGCGGGTCGAGCGCTTTCAGGCCACCGCCCGCGACATGTTCCGAACCGTCGAAGAGGATCCGCGCGATCTGAGCGCGGCGCGGCGCTATCTGGGCGTGTACCTGCTGGGCGCGCGCGACGCGACCATCAAGTTCGCCGATATCTACGCCCGCAGCCGGGACCAGACGGCCCGCGATGACTACGTGGCGCTTCTGGATGATCTGGAAGACAGTTTCGCCGCGCGAACGCGCAAAATGCTATTGGGGGACCGCAGCGGGCTGGATGTCGAAATCGACGTCCTGCGCGCCCGTCTGGAACGCGAAGGCGTCAAAGCGGCCGAATGAACAAGACCTGAACCTGTGGAGGGATTTGAATGTCCGAAGATGTGCGCAAGAAGGCGGAAGCCGAACTGAAGATGGTGGAAGAGCTGACAGCGGCCGTGCTGCCCGAGCCGGCTGCCGACCTGATCCCCTTTACGGCCGCCGAAGCGCCGTTGGCCGCCGAGATCGAAAAACGCATGGACGAGATCGACATGGACGATACCAACTCCATCGTGATGTTCGGTTCGGCGGCGCAGTCCGAATTGCAGGAGATCAGCCAGGCGATGCTGGCCGATGTGCGCAACAAGGACGTCGGCCCCGCCGGCCAGTCCCTGCGCGACATCGTCTCGACGATCCGCGGCTTTTCGGTGTCCGAGCTTGATGTGCGCCGCAAGCGGTCGTGGTGGGAATGGCTGACCGGCCGCATGGCGCCGATGGCGCAGTTCGTGGCGCGCTACGAACAGGTCCAGACCCAGATCGACCGGATCACCGACAGCCTTCTGGGCCACGAGCACAAGCTTCTCAAGGACATCAAGTCGCTCGATGTTCTCTATGACAAGACGCTCAACTTCTATGACGCGCTTGCCGTCTACATCGCCGCCGGCGAGGAAAAGCTGAGCCGGCTTGACCGAAGCGACATTCCCGCCAAGGAAAAAGAGGTCGCGGACGCACCCGAGAACGAAGGCGTGATGAAAGCGCAGGAGCTGCGCGATCTGCGTGCCGCGCGCGACGATCTGGAGCGCCGCGTGCATGATCTGAAGCTGACACGGCAAGTCACGATGCAGTCCCTGCCCTCGATCCGGCTGGTGCAGGAAAACGACAAGTCGCTGGTGACCAAGATCAACTCCACGCTGGTGAACACCGTGCCGCTTTGGGAGACGCAGCTGGCGCAGGCCGTGACCATCCAGCGCTCGGCCGAGGCCGCCGGTGCGGTGCGCGAGGCCAACGATCTGACCAACGAGCTTCTGACCGCCAACGCCAAGAACCTGCGCACCGCCAACAGGGCCGTCCGCGAGGAGATGGAGCGCGGGGTCTTCGATATCGAGGCCGTCAAGGAAGCCAATGCCGAGCTGATCGCGACGATCGAGGAAAGCCTTGCCATTGCCGACGAAGGCAAAGCGCGCCGCGCCGCTGCCGAAGAAGAGCTTCAGTCGATGGAGCAAGAGCTGAAAAACGCCCTTGCCTCTGCCAAGGCGCGTGGCGACAAGGTAGGTGACACTGCCGGAACCAGCGTTCCGGCCTCCTAAGGGAGCCAAATGGCCCGTGCCGCGCTTGCTCTGACGCTCTTGCTCGCAGCCCTGTCTCTGGCGGGCTGCGATCTTGTGGCTGCGCGCGCGCCGAACGCGGTGGCGCCTGTCCCGGTTCAGCCGCCGGCGCCGCCGCCGCAGCGCTCGGCCGAAAGCCTGGCGCTGGAAACCTATTACACGCGCATCCAGTCCAGCCTACTGACGCAGGGTCTGTTGCGGGTCGACGGCGGCGGCATCGATACGCCCTACACCGCCGACATGCTGGCCGAGAACTTCATTCGCATCGCGCTTTTCGAGGAATACACCGAAGCCGGCGGCCGGCTGATCTCGCGCCAGAGCGCCTCGTCCTTGCGCCGCTGGGAGACGCCGGTGCGCATCGGCGTGATCTATGGCGAGACCGTGAGCCGCGAGATCCGCCAACGCGACACCATGGAGATCGAGCGCTACGCCGCGCGCCTGGCGCGCGTGTCGGGCCACCCGGTGCGGCGCGTGACGTCCGGCGCCAACTACCACGTCTTCATCGTCAACGAGAACGAACTTCGCAGCCTCGGCCCCCGGATCCGCGCGATCATTCCCAGCATCAGCGACGCCGCGATCCGCACCGTCGAGACCCTGCCCCGCACCAGCTATTGCCTCGTCTTCGCGTCCAACCCCACCAGCACCGGCGCCTATGACACGGCTGTCGCGGTGATCCGGGCCGAGCATCCCGACCTTCTGCGCCGCTCGTGCATCCACGAAGAGCTTGCGCAAGGCCTCGGGCTGGCCAATGACAGCCCGCTCGTGCGGCCCTCGATCTTCAATGACGACGAGGAATTCGGCCTTTTGACGCGCCATGACGAACAGCTTTTGCGCATTCTCTACGATCCGCGCCTGCGCACCGGAATGCGCGCGTCCCAGGCGCGCCCGATCGCGCGCCGCATTGCCGAAGAGCTGGTCGCCGGGCCAAGCTGACGCCATCCATCACAGGAGCATTTTCATGGGCATATTCGATTTTCTGAGCGGCGAGTTCATCGACGTCATCCACTGGACAGACGATACCCGCGACACCATGGTCTGGCGCTTCGAGCGCGAAGATCACGAGATCAAGTACGGCGCCAAGCTGACCGTGCGAGAGGGCCAGTCGGCGGTGTTCGTGCACGAGGGGCAACTGGCGGATGTGTTCACGCCGGGGCTCTACATGCTTGAGACCAACAACATGCCGATCCTGACGACGCTGAACCACTGGGATCACATGTTCCGCAGCCCGTTCAAGTCCGAGATCTACTACGTCTCGACGACGCGCTTCACCGATCTCAAATGGGGCACCAAGAACCCGATCATCCTGCGCGACCCCGAGTTTGGGCCGACGCGGATCCGCGCCTACGGCACCTACGCGGTGCGCGTCATCGATCCGGCGCTCTTTCTCAGGGAGATCGTCGGCACCGATGGCGAGTTCACGATGGACGAGATCAGCTACCAGATCCGCAATATCATCGTGCAGGAGTTTTCCCGCGTGATCGCGCGCTCGGGCATTCCGGTGCTCGACATGGCGGCCAACACCCAGGATCTGGGCGCGCTGGTGGCCGGCGCAATCTCCGAGACGATCGCCAGCTACGGGCTGGAAGTGCCAGAGCTGTACATCGAGAACATCTCGCTGCCCAAGGTGGTGGAAGATGCGCTCGACAAACGCACCTCGATGGGGGTTGTGAACGATCTCGACCGCTACCGCGATTTCGCTACCGCCGAGGCGCTGAACAACCCCGAAAGCGGCGCCGGCAGCTCTATGGCGACTGGAATGGGCGCCGGGCTTGGCATGGCGATCGGCGCGCAGATGGCGCGCAGCGGTCCGTGGGGCCCGGTTCCGCCGGCCCCGCCGCCGCCGCCGGTCGAGCATGTCTGGCACATCGCAAAAGGCAGTGACGTGACGGGTCCCTTCTCCAAGGCGCGGCTGGGCCGGATGGCGACAGAGGGCGCTTTCGGTCGCGACACGCTGGTCTGGACCCAGGGCCAGGACGGCTGGAAACGCGCCGAAGAGGTCACCGAGCTGGCCCAGCTTTTCACCGTGATGCCGCCGCCACCGCCGGGCAGCTAGGCGCGAAGGGCTTTTGACCCATGGAGCACGCAGACAACGACGGCGCCGTCGCCATCGTCGCAGAGCACCGGTTTCCCTGCGAGACCTGCGGCTCTGATCTGCGCTTTGCCCCTGGCGAGGGGCGGCTTGTTTGCGACCATTGCGGCAATACCGAAGCGATCGAGGGCGACGGCCCCTGGCGCGGAGCGGTGTCGGAGCAGGATTTTCAGGCCGCGCTGCGCCGGCAACTGAACGAAGAGGATCTTGAAGAGACCCGTGTCCTGAAGTGTCCCAATTGTGGGGCTGAGGTCCAATTCGCCCCCGCAGTCCATGCCGCCGAATGTCCGTTTTGTGCAACGCCGGTTGTGACCGATACCGGCCTGCACCGGCATTTCAAGCCGCGCGGGCTGTTGCCGTTCGCTCTTGATGAGGATCAGGCGCGACACGCCATGACGAGCTGGCTGGGATCTTTGTGGTTCGCCCCCGGCGGCCTGATGGAATACGCCCGAAAGGGGCGCCGGATGCAGGGCATCTATGTGCCCTACTGGACATTCGATGCCGACACCCGCTCGCGCTATTCCGGCGAGCGCGGCACGGTCTATAGCGAAAGCCGGACGGTGACGCGAAACGGCAAGTCAGAGAGGATCAGCGTCGAGAAAGTTCGCTGGCGCCGGGTTTCGGGGCGCGTGGCGCGGTTTTTCGACGATGTACTGGTGCTGGCCTCCCGTTCGCTGCCGCGCGCATATACCGACGCGCTGGAGCCGTGGGATCTGCCCGCGCTAGAGCCCTACCGGCCCGAATACCTGGCCGGATTTCGCGCCGAGGGCTACACGATCGAGCTGGCCGAGGGCTATACGCTGGCCCGCGCACATATGGACCGGGTCATTACGCGCGATGTGAAATTCGACATCGGCGGCGACCGCCAGCGCATTCATTCCATCGACACGGCGATTTCCGATATCACCTTCAAACACATCCTGCTGCCGGTCTGGCTGGCGGCCTACAAGTATCGCGGCAAATCCTACCGCTTCGTGGTCAACGGGCGCACCGGCCGCGTTCAGGGAGAGCGCCCCTGGTCGGCCTGGAAGCTGGCGCTCGCCGCGATCGCCCTGGCCATCGCCGCAGCCGCGGTGGGATATTTCGTGGCGCTGCAGGAAGGCGGCGGCGGCGGGTGACCGCGGTTCCAGATTGCCGCCCCGCAGCCCAGGCGCTAAGACCTGTTAGCGTGAACATCTAAGGAAGAGCCAATGATCCTCTGTTGCGGCGAAGCGCTGATCGACATGCTGCCCCGCCAGACCACCGATGGCGAGCCGGCCTTCGCGCCCTACGCCGGCGGCGCGGTCTTCAATACCGCGGTCGCCCTGGGGCGGCTTGGCGCCGAGACGTCGTTCTTCTCGGGCCTTTCAAGCGATCTGTTCGGCGAAATCCTGACAGAGCGGCTGGCGCAGTCGAAGGTTGCGAGCGATCTGGCGCAGCGCAGCGACCGGCCCACGACGCTGGCTTTCGTCAAGCTGGTCGATGGTCACGCAAGCTATGCATTTTATGACGAGAACACCGCTGGGCGGATGCTGACGCCTGATGATCTGCCCGATCTGCCTGCTTCCGTGACCGCCGCATTCTTTGGCGGCATATCGCTTGTTGTGGAGCCTTGCGCTGGGGCCTACGAGGCGCTGATGCTGCGCGAGGCGCCGTCGCGGGTGACGATGATCGATCCCAATATCCGGCCCGGCTTCATCAAGGACGAAGCCGCCTTTCGCGGGCGGATCGACCGTTTGATCGCCGCCGCCGATATCGTCAAGCTCAGCGACGAGGATCTGCACTGGCTGGAAGGAAGCGGCGATCTGGCCGGGCTGGCGCAAGCGATCCTAGCCAGGGGGCCAGCGCTGGTCTGCGTCACCGCCGGCGCGAATGGCGCCACCGGCTATACAAGCGAGCGCGCGGTCTTTGTGCCGTCAGAGCGCGCAACCGTCGTCGATACCGTCGGCGCCGGCGATACCTTCAACGCCGGCGTGCTTGCGGCGCTGGACCGGCAGGGCCTTCTGCACAAGACGGCCTTGAAGTCGCTCACCGAAGCGCAGATCGCCGCGGCGCTGTCGCTTGGGGTGAAGGCCGCGGCGGTCACGGTGTCGCGCGCCGGCGCCAACCCGCCCTGGGCCGAAGAGCTGACCTGACGCGCCCGGATCGCCGGCTTAGAAAGTCGGCGGCGTGCAGGCGCTGACAATCTCGCAGCTCATGTCGCTGGTATTGCGGAACCGGTGCGGCAGCCGGCTGTCGAAATGATAGCCGTCGCCCTTGGTCAACTCGCGCACCTGCTCGCCCACCGTGATCTCTATGCGGCCGTCCACCACGACGCCGGCCTCTTCGCCGTCATGGCTGATAAGCTCGGGCCCGGTGTCCGAGTTGGGCGGGTATTTCTCATGCAGCACCTGCAGCGCGTTGCCGGCGGTGCTGCCAAGCTGGCGAAACGAGATCCGCGCCAGCCCGTCTTCGGCCTGCATCCCCAGTTGCGGCGCAATCTGGGTGAACTCGGCCGCGGTGAAGAAGTATTTCTGCTGCTGGCTGTCTTCGAGATCGGAAAAGAAATCGGACATGTTCATGCCAACCGCGTCGAGCAGGCTTTTAAGCGAGGCGATCGACGGGCTGGTCTTGTTCTTCTCGATCAGCGAGATCGCGCCGTTCGTCAGGCCGGCCCGCGCCGCAAGCTCGCGCTGCGAAAAACCGCATTTCTTCCGTGCTTCCTGTAGCCTTCTTCCGACGTCCAAGTCCTTCTATCTCCTGCAGGTTTCCCGGCGTATACAACGCCCTAAACTCGTAGCCCGAATTCAAACCGCGGAACAGCCCCGCGCGCAACCGCTTCGCGACACATATGGGCGCCCGAGCAGGCCTGTTCCAGAATCATTTGACAATTATAATAAACATCGTATTAGCAAAATTAACATAAGTTCGGCTGACACAGGAGATTACCGGATGTCGAGCACTACCCCCAGGAAAACCCCGAAGACACGCACGGCGCCGCGCGCGAAGGCAAAAGCGAGCAACCGCAATGCGCCCGCCGCAAAGGCCGCGCAGCAGTCTCAGCCCGTCGCAACCCGCGCGCCCAAGGTCGCGCCGCGCGCGCCGCAGACCAACGCATCGCTTCTGACGCGCCGCGAGGCTGCCGTTCCGCGCGGCGTCGCATCGGCCGCTCCGGTCTTCGCAAGCCATGCCGAGAACGCCGAGCTTTGGGACGTGGAAGGCAACCGCTACATCGATTTCGCCGGCGGTATCGCGGTTCTGAACACCGGTCACCGCCATCCAAAGGTCGTCGAGGCCGCCAAGGCGCAGGAAGACCACTATACCCACACCAGCTTTCAGGTTGTCCCCTACGAGCCCTACGTGGCGCTGGCCGAGCGCCTGAACGCATTGGCGCCGGGCGCGCATCCCAAGAAGACGCTTCTGGTGACAACCGGCGCCGAAGCCGTTGAAAATGCTGTGAAGATCGCGCGGGTCGCGACCGGGCGCACCGGCGTTATCGCGTTTTCCGGCAGCTATCATGGCCGCACGCTTCTGACGCTTGGCATGACCGGCAAGATCGCGCCCTACAAGAAGAATGTCGGGCCGTTCCCGGCGGATGTCTTCCGCGCGCCCTTCCCCAGCGTGCGCGACGGGATCACGGTCGCCGATGCGCTGACCGGCCTGCAAAACCTCTTTTTGACCGACGCGCAGCCTGACCGCATCGCGGCGATCATCATCGAGCCCGTGCTCGGCGAAGGCGGCTATATCCCGGTGCCGTTCGAGATGATGCAAGCGCTTCGCGAGATCTGCGACACGCACGGCATCCTCTTGATCGCGGACGAGATCCAGGCCGGCTTCGGCCGTACCGGCAGCTGGTTTGCCGTCGAGCATTCCGGCGTTGTGCCGGACCTGATCACGGTGGCCAAGTCGATGGCCGGCGGCTACCCGATTGCCGGTGTCATCGGCCGCGCCGATATCATGGACAGCGTCGAGCCCGGCGGGCTGGGCGGCACATATGGCGGCAACCCGGTGGCCTGCGCCGCCGCATTGGCCGCCATTGACGCGATCGAGACCGAGGGGCTTCTGCCCCGCTCGGCCGCGATCGGCGAGACCATGCGCGCCCGCTTTGCCGAGATCGGCGGCCGGACGTCTCCGTTCCGGATGTGGGACATCCGCGGCCTCGGCGCGATGCTGGCGATCGAGTTCGTCACCGATTTCGAGACCGAACGGCCCGACACCGCCTTGACCAAATCGGTCGTCGCCCACGCCCTGAAGCGCGGGCTGATCCTGCTGTCCTGCGGCATGCATGGCAATGCGCTGCGCATCATGGTGCCGCTGACGGCATCGGACGCGATCATCGAAGAGGGCCTGGCGATCTTCGAGGCCGCGCTGGCCGATGCGGTCGCCGAACTGGGCGTCTGAGGAATCACGAAAACGGCAAGGGCGCGGGCGGAAAAGCCCGCGCCTTTTTGCTGCGCGGTTGGAATTTGAACCTCGCAATGTGTTTGATATTTTAAACGATGTGGCCAAGAAACTGGGGGGACCTCTACCAGAGTGGCCCAGTAGAGCAACGCTCGTTCACGAATTTCCACAGATGATCGGTTTGCCGGCGCTGAGAATAATAAACGATAGATTGCTTGATTATCTGCGCCGGGGGAAATACCGTGAACCGGTCTATGTCGGCCGCTGCCAGGCACGACCGGCACAATAATTGGGGGAGGTCCTATCAAGACGTGCGCCACCGAACGGCCTCTGGCGCGCCCGTCGCGGCGCAATATGCCAGTCCGGGCAGCCCGCCCAAGGCCTTGACCACAGCGCACCCGGCCCCACAAGACCTGCATTTGCAGCGCAACAACAAGACAACGATAAAACTGGGAGATAAGTAATGAAATCTGTTAAATATCTTGCATTCGCCGCCGCCATGATGGGCGGAACGGCGACGATGGCGCAAGAAACCTTCATCACGATCGGGACCGGCGGCCAAACCGGCGTCTACTTCGTGGTGGGCCAGTCGATCTGCCGTCTGGTGAACCGCGGCACCGCCGACCACAATCTCAAGTGCACCGCGCCGTCGACCGGTGGCTCGATCGCCAACATCAACGCGATCAAGGCCGGCGACATGGATATGGGCGTGGCCCAGTCCGACTGGCAGTTCCACGCCTTCAACGGCAGCTCGAAATTCGAGGAAGACGGCGCGTTCGGCAACCTGCGCGCGGTATTCTCGGTCCATGGCGAGCCCTTCACCGTGATCGCCCGCGCCGATGCCGGCATCGGCAATTTCGATGACCTCAAGGGCAAGCGCGTGAACGTCGGCAACCCCGGCTCGGGACAGCTGGCCACGATGGAAGTCGTGCTGGACGCCAAGGGCTGGACGATGGGCGATTTCAGCCTGGCCTCAGAACTGAAGCCGGCCGAGCAGGCCGCGGCACTGGGTGACAACAAGGTGGACGCGATCGTCTATACCGTGGGTCACCCCAACGGGTCGATCCAGGAAGCGGTTTCCACCACCGACGCAGTGCTCGTCCCGGTGAACGGCGATGCGATCGACAAGCTGGTGGCCGACAACCCGTTCTACGCCAAGGCCACGATCCCGGGCGGCATGTACAAAGGGTCGGACAGCGACACGACCACGTTCGGCGTGAAGGCGACCTTCGTGACCTCGGCGGACGTCGATGACGAAGTGATCTACCAGGTCGTCAAGGCGGTGTTCGACAACTTCGATCGCTTCAAGAAGCTGCACCCGGCCTTTGAAAACCTCAAGGAAGAGGAAATGATCCAGGACGGTCTGTCCGCTCCGCTGCACCCCGGTGCAGAGAAGTACTACAAAGAGCGCGGCTGGATGTAAGCCTGCGCACCTGTTCCGGGGGCGGCCGGTTCGGCCGCCCCGCCTTCTCCAGTACCCAAGAGAAACACTCGCGCCGGCATTGATGGGCGCGCGCATCAGGGACTTCCGGACATGACAGACAAAGATCAGCAACAAGCGGCCGCCGTCGAAGCCGAGGCCGCGGGACGTGGCGGGCTCAGTCAGACGGAACTCGACGAAATTGTCGCGTCTTCCGACACCGGCGGGCGATCGGTTGCAGGTCCCATTGGCCTTTTCATGACGCTGGTCGCCCTGGCGTGGTCTCTGTTTCAGCTTTGGTTCGCCTCGCCCATCCCGTTCATCGTCGGCTGGGGCGTCTTCAACGATACCGAGGCGCGCTCGATCCACCTTGCCTTCGCCATATTCCTCGCCTTCATGGCGTTTCCGGCGACCCGCACCAAGTTCCAGCTGGGACTTGGCATTGCGATCCCGCTGATCCTGGCCTTTCTCTTCATGACCGGCGCGAAGGAGGGCACCTCGGTCTGGTGGATACCCGTTGCGGCGTTGGCCGTCGTCGCCGCGATCGCATTGGGATCTCCAAAGGACCGCATTCCGCCTTGGGAATGGGCGCTGGCCATCGTCGGCGCCGCGACCGCGATCTATCTTTATGCCTACTACCGGGACATCTCGGGCCGTGTCGGCGCGCCGATCTTGCAGGATTTCGTGGTCTCGGTGATCGGCATCATGATCCTTCTGGAAGCTACGCGCCGCGCGCTGGGCCCGGCCCTGATGATCGTGGCCTCGGTCTTTCTGATGTACACCGTGCTGGGCCCCTACATGCCCGCCATCATTGCCCACAAAGGCAACAACCTGTCGGAAATCGTGAACCACCAGTGGATCACGACCGAGGGCGTGTTCGGCATCGCGCTGGGGGTGTCGACCTCTTTCGTTTTCCTCTTCGTGCTCTTCGGCTCACTTCTGGACCGCGCCGGAGCGGGCAACTACTTCATCCAGGTCGCCTTCAGCCTGATGGGCCACATGAAGGGCGGTCCCGCCAAGGCTGCGGTCGTGTCGTCGGCCATGACCGGCCTGATCTCCGGCTCGTCGATCGCCAACGTGGTCACCACCGGCACATTCACCATCCCGCTGATGAAGAAGGTCGGCTTTTCATCCGAAAAAGCCGGCGCGGTCGAGGTGGCCTCGTCGGTGAACGGTCAGATCATGCCGCCGGTGATGGGCGCCGCCGCCTTCCTGATGGTCGAATATGTCGGCATCCCTTATTTCGACGTGGTCAAGCATGCTTTCCTGCCGGCGGTGATCTCGTACATCGCGCTGGTCTACATCGTGCATCTTGAGGCCCTCAAAGCCGGCATGGAGGGGCTGCCCCGCTCTTACACGCCCAAGCCGATCGTGCAGCGCCTCATCGGCATTGCCTTCACCGTGGCCCTGATCTGCGCACTGAGTTACGCCGTTTACTACGGTATGGGCTGGATCCGCCCGGCGTTCCCCGAGACGGCCGGCTATATCATCTTCGCCTTCCTGACCGCGGTCTATGTCGGGCTTTTGTACGTGGCCTCAAAAGAGCCGCCGCTGAAGCTTGAAGATCCCGACGCGCCGGTCACGCATCTGCCGCTGCCGGGGCCGACGGTTCGCTCTGGTCTGCACTTCATCCTTCCGGTTGTGGTGCTGGTCTGGGCGCTGATGGTCGATCGCCTGTCGCCGGGCCTGTCGGCCTTCTGGGCGGCGTCCTACATGATCTTTATCCTGCTCACCCAGCGCCCGCTGATGGCGATCTTCCGCGGTGAAAGCCGGCTGGTCGCCGATATCGTGGCCGGCTTTGTCGACCTGATCGACGGGCTTGTGACCGGCGCACGGAACATGATCGGCATCGGCATCGCCACGGCGACGGCCGGTATCATCGTGGGTGCGGTCAGCCAGACGGGCGTCGGCTCTGCGCTGGCGGACGTGGTCGAGGTGCTGTCGGGCGGCAATATCATGGCGATCCTGCTGCTGACCGCCGTTCTGTCGCTGATCCTGGGCATGGGGCTTCCGACAACGGCGAACTACATCGTGGTGTCGGCGCTGCTGGCGCCGGTGATCGTGACGCTCGGTCAGCAGAACGGGCTGATCGTACCGCTGATCGCGGTGCACCTTTTCGTCTTCTATTTCGGCATCATGGCCGACGTGACGCCGCCGGTGGGGCTTGCCTCTTTCGCGGCGGCGGCGGTTTCTGGCGGCGATCCGATCAAGACCGGTGTGGTGGCGTTCTTCTATTCGCTGCGCACAGCCGCCCTGCCCTTCCTCTTTATCTTCAACACCGAGCTTCTTCTGATCGGCGTGGGATGGGCGCAAGGTATCTTCGTCTTCGTTGTCGCAACGATCGCGATGCTGCTCTTTGCGGCGGCAACGCAAGGCTGGTTCATGGCGCGCAACCGGTTCTACGAGACGATTGCGCTTTTGCTGGTGGCCTTCACCCTGTTCCGTCCGGGCTTCTGGATGGACATGGTCGCGCCGCCCTTCGTCGAGCAGGACCCGGCCGAAATCGTGCAGACCGCCGCGGCGACGCCCGCGGGCGAAGAGCTTCGTTTGCGCGTCTCGGGGCTCAATGACCTCGGCGATCCAATCGAGTTCGTCGCGATCCTGCCCATACTGGAGGGTGAGACCGGCGAAGATAAACTGGAAGCGGCGGGCATTGTCACGCGGACCGACGGCGACAAGCTTTTCGTCGATGATGTGCTCTTTGGAAGCGCGGCGCAGGATGCGGGCCTCGATTGGGACCAGGAAGTGCTTCGGGTGCTCCAGCCGGTCGATCAGCCCAGCAAGTACCTGATGTTCCTTCCGGCATTGTTGCTGCTTGGCGCGGTGGCATTCCTGCAGCGCGGCCGCGCCCGCAAAGAGCCGCAAGCCGCGGCGGCATGAGGAGGCTGAGATGTTCAATTCCATTCTGCTGACAATCGATCTGGGCCACGATGCGTCCTGGGAAAAGGCGCTGCCCCAGGCAGTGGAGTTGGCACGCGCCTCGGGCGGCGAGCTGCATATACTGACGGTGGTGCCCGATCCTGGCACGCCGCTCGTCGAGAGCTTCTTTCCCGACGATCTGGAGGAAAAGGTGCTGGCGCGGGCGAGTTCGGCGATGGCCGATCTGGTGGCCGAGAATGTGCCCGGCGACATCGACGTCAGGCAGCACCTGGCCTTCGGCAACATACACACCAAGATCCTGTCGATGATCGAAGATATCGGCTGCGATCTGGTGGTGATGGCCTCGCACGCCCCCGACCGGGTGCGCGAGTTCCTGGTCGGATCCAATGCCGACCGGGTGGTGCGGCGCTCACCGGTTTCGGTGCTGGTTGTTCGGGCCTGAGGCTGTTTGAGTACCATGTAGAAGACAAGATCGTGAGCTGTGCCGTTTTGCGGCGGAAAGACCTGACTGAATGACCCCTTTTGCGATTGCCGGCGTGCAGATGTACGTCCATGCCCTTCAACCCAATGTCGACGGCATGATCCACCGGCTCGATGTATTGATGGCGCGGTTTCCCTGGACCCAGATGGTCCTGTTCAGTGAACTTGCGCCCTTCGGGCCGCTGGAGCGTTTCTCGCTTCCGCCCGAGAACGAGACCCTCTCGCAGTTCTGCGAGGCCGCCAAGAAGCACCGCGTCTGGCTGATACCGGGCTCGATGTTCCTCAAGCATGACGACGGCAAGGTCTACAACACCTCGGTCGTCATCAATCCCGACGGCGAAATCGTCACGCGCTATGCCAAGATGTTTCCCTTCCGCCCCTACGAGGCCGGGATCGCGGCCGGGACGGAGTTTTGCGTCTTCGACGTCCCCGAAATCGGCCGCTTCGGCTTGTCGATCTGCTACGATATGTGGTTCCCCGAGACGACGCGCCAGCTGACATCGCAAGGTGCAGAGGTGCTGCTGACACCGATCCTGACCGGCACCACCGACCGCGACGCCGAGCTGGCCATCGCGCGCGCAACTGCGGCGCAGTTCCAGTGCTATGTCTTCTCGGTCAACGGGCTGGGCGCCGGCGGCGTCGGCAAATCGCTCGTGGTCGATCCGGCGGCCACGGTCCTGCACCAATCCGCCGGCCAGGAGGACATGTTCCCCATCGAGGTCGACATGGACATGGTGCGCCGCCAGCGCGAGACCGGCATGAAAGGCCTTGGACAGGTGCTGAAAAGCTTTCGCGACCGGTCGACCGATTTTTCGGTTTATGACCGCACCAGCGGGACGGACGCCTTTCTGCAGACGCTGGGACCGCTTGAGATCCCGCACCAGGGCTCGCGCGCCGGCCTCAAGGTCGATGTTCCGTCCGATACGCCCACCGATCGCGGCGTGCCGGATTTCACCACTGCCCGTGGCATCACGCCGATCCACGGCAAGACGGCCGGCGGCTGAATGCCTGCCGACCGCTGCACCGCCCGCGGGCGCGCGCGGACAGATCTGAACAAGGAGAGTTAGGAATGCATTCTGTCAACGACTATTACTCGGCAATCCAGCTCAGGTCTGACAGGTGGAGCGCTTTACGCGAGGCAACCGGCGCGTTGCACCGCGATCCGACGAGAAAGTCGGCCGCCAAGACGCTCAGCCGCATCGAGGAGCTCTTCGAATCGCTTGCGATCATCGAACCCTACTGGGCATTTCCCGGCATGTCCGCGTTCGACCACATGCGGCGCCAGTTCGAGCATCGCAACTACGAGGAACTGGCGTTTGCGGTGCACCGCGTCACCCGCGCGCTGACAACCGGCGGGTATCGCCGGCGCCACATCCCGCTCGACCGCGATGGCACCGACGGCGAAGAGCATGACGACGAGGCGCTCCTGTCGCCCGAAGCGCGGGCGCTGAGCAAGCCTTACTTCGAAATTCTGATCGTCGACAACGTCAACGAGGACCAGGAACGCTGGCTGAAGTCCAACGTCCTGCGGATGCGCCGTCACGAGGACCCGTTCATCTACGAGGCCGTGGTCGTGCCCAGCCTGGAAGACGCGCTGATTGCGGTGCTATTCAATCATAACATCCAGGCCATTGTCGTGCGGCCCGGTCTGGTGCGCAAATCGAAGATGGATCAGCCGATCCTGACCCGGTATCTCAACCGCGCCGGTGGCCAGGACGAGATCGAAAGCGTGGCATCGGAGAACCTCGGACCCGAGCTTTGCCGGTTGGTGGCGCGGGTGCGCCCCGAACTGGATGCCTATCTGGTGACCGAACGCTCTGTCGAGGATATCGCCGGCATGGATCTGGGGATCTGCCGCCGCGTCTTCTACAACCAGGAAGACTTCATGGAGCTGCACCTGAACATCCTTCGCGGCGTTCAGGCCCGCAACAAGACGCCGTTCTTCACCGCGCTTGTGGAATACTCCAAGCAGCCGACGGGTGTATTTCACGCCATGCCGATCAGCCGCGGCAAGTCGATCTCGCGCAGCCACTGGATCCAGGACATGGGCGCGTTCTACGGGCCCAATATATTCCTGGCCGAAACCTCGGCCACGTCCGGCGGGCTCGACAGCCTTCTGGAGCCGCACGGCCCGATCAAGGAAGCCCAGGAACTGGCGGCGCGCGCGTTCGGCGCCAAGCACACGTTTTTTGCCACCAATGGCACCTCGACCTGCAATAAGATCGTCGTGCAAGCCCTTGTTCGTCCAGACGATATCGTTCTGGTCGATCGGGACTGCCACAAGTCCCACCACTACGGGATGGTGCTAGCGGGGGCCAATGTCGTCTATCTCGACAGCTATCCGCTTAATGAATACTCGATGTACGGCGCGGTCCCGCTGCGCGAGATCAAGCACCAGCTTCTGAAACTGAAAGCGGCCGGCAAGCTCGACCGGGTTCGCATGCTGCTTTTGACGAACTGTACCTTTGACGGCGTGGTGTACAACGTGCAGCGGGTTATGGAGGAATGCCTTGCGATCAAGCCGGACCTGATCTTCCTCTGGGACGAGGCGTGGTTCGCCTTCGCCCGCTTTGGCCCCACCTACCGCCAGCGCACCGGCATGTATGCCGCCGAGCAACTGCGCGAGAAGTTCCGGTCGGCCGAGCACAAGGCGGCCTATGACAAGCAGCAGGCCAAGCTGAAGGACGCGGACGAAGAGCAGCTTCTGAAAACGCGGCTGATCCCGCCCCCGAATTCACGGGTCCGGGTCTATACCACGCAATCGACCCACAAGACGCTGACCTCGCTGCGGCAGGGGTCGATGATCCATGTCCATGACCAGGATTTCAAAGGCGAGGTCGAGCAAAGCTTCCACGAAGCCTACATGACGCATACCTCGACATCGCCGAACTATCAGATCATCGCGTCGCTCGACGTCGGGCGCCGGCAGGTCGAACTTGAGGGCTTCGAGTTCGTCCAGCGGCAAGTGGAAGCCGCGATGTCGATGCGGCGGGCGATCTCGACGCATCCGCTTTTGAAGAAATACTTCAAGGTGCTGACCGCCGGTGACATGATCCCCGAAGAGTTCCGGCAAAGCGGTGTCCAGTCCTATTATGATCCCCACCAGGGATGGACCGATATCTGGGACTGCTGGGAAAAGGACGACTTCGTGCTCGACGCCACGCGCGTGACGCTTGCCGTGGGCGGTACCGGCTGGGACGGCGACACGTTCAAGACCCAGATCCTGATGGACAAGTACGGCATCCAGATCAACAAGACCTCGCGCAATACCGTGCTCTTCATGACCAATATCGGCACGACACGTTCGTCGGTGGCCTACCTGATCGAGGTGCTGGTCGAGATCGCCAAGGATCTCGACGAGCTTTTGGACGACGCCTCGCGGATGGAGCGGCTGGCGTTTGACAAGCGGGTGAAGAACCTTCTTGAGGACTTGCCGCCCCTGCCCGATTTCTCGCGCTTTCATGACGCCTTCCGCGCCGACGATATCACCACCGAGGGCGATATCAGGTCCGCATTCTTTCTCAGCTACGACGAGAAGAACTGCGACTATCTGGAGCTCAACGGCTCTTTGAAGGACGCAATGGATGCCGGGCAGGAAGTTGTCTCGGCCAGCTTCATCATCCCGTATCCGCCCGGCTTTCCGATCCTGGTACCCGGGCAGGTGATCAGCGCCGAAATTCTCGATTTCATGCGCGCACTCGATGTGAACGAGATCCACGGCTACCGCCCGGATCTGGGTTTGCGCGTCTTCACGCCAGAGGCGCTGGCCCGCGTATCCGGCACAAAACTCTCAACTGCTGCAGAATAGAAAGGGACGACATGTCATCTACCGTGCTCAAGAATATCTCGGAGATACGCCGTTATTTCCACCGGAACGAAGACCCTGTCTATTTCATCTCGGCAACCAACTTCAATCTTCTGGGCCTCGACGAGTGGGTCAAGAACTTCAAGTATATCTGCTACATCGATTGCTACGGCGGCAAGCATCCAAACGTGTTCTGCCCTTCCGAGCAGCCGCACGCGGAATTCCAGTCGATCGAGGACATCAACAACTACCTCTTGCAGCACAAGGAAGTGATCGACTTCATCAAGCGGCGGGGCGGCAAGCCGAAATTCGTCTTCCTGATGTTCGACGAGGAAACCGAGCGGCTGTCCAAAGAGCTGGGCGCCGATGTCTGGTTCCCCAAGGCCAAGCTGCGCACCAGCATGGACAACAAGATCGAGACCGTGCGGATCGGCAACAAGGCTGGCGTGCCCTCGGTGCCGAACGTTCTTGCCGAAGTCACCAGCTATGAGCAGCTGCGCGAGGTCTGCGAAGGCGCCGGGATCGGTCACGATCTGGTGCTGCAATCGGCCTTCGGCGACAGCGGCCACACCACCTTCTTCATCAAAAGCGAAGCCGACTTCCGCCGCCACGAGCACGAGATCATCGGCGAGGGCGAGATCAAGATCATGAAGCGCATCGATTGCCGCGGCTCGGCGATCGAGGCCTGCGCCACCAAGGAAGGCACCATCGTCGACCCGCTGATGACCGAACTGGTGGGCTTCAAGGAACTGACGCCCTATCGCGGCGGCTGGTGCGGAAATGAAATCCTGGCCACCGCCTTTCCCAAGAAGGTCCGCGAGCAAGCCCGTGATCTGACCTTCAAATTCGGTGAGCAACTGCGCAAGGAAGGCTACCGGGGCTATTTCGAGCTCGATTTCCTGATCGACAAGAAAACCGGCGATCTTTGGCTGGGAGAGCTGAACCCGCGGATCACCGGCGCCTCGTCGATGACCAACCACGCCGCCTTCGCCCATGCCGACGCGCCGCTGTTCCTGTTCCACCTTCTGGAATTCTCGCGCAAGAAGTTCAAACTCGACGTGGACGAGCTGAACAGCCGCTGGGCCGACCCCGACATGATCGACAGCTGGTCGCAGATGGTGATCAAGCACACCGAGGATAACGTCGATATCTGTACCGCCTCACCCGAGACCGGCATCTACAAGATGCTGGAGGACGGCCGCGTGGTCTACGATCGCTTCGACTACCACCGCCGGGCCGTGGAAAGCGAGAACGAGGCCTTCTTCCTGCGCATCCTTCAGCCGGGCGATTACCGCTACGAAGGCGCCGATATCGGCATCCTGGTGACCCGCGGCCGGTCGATGACCAAGGGTTTTGAGTTGAATGATCGCGCGAAAAAGTGGATTCACGGTATCAAGCAGTCGGTCGCCGGCCAGCCCTTGCCGCAGGCCGAGGCCGGACCGGCACTCGCGGACCCGGCGTTCAAGATCATGTAGCAAGGACACATAGCCCAAGTGTTATGGCGCGCCATCACCGAAGACGAGCCTGGCCCCAAATGGGCCAGGCTTTTCGCCGAGTACTGGCCGCACTACAAGCGTTGGTGGCTGCGTGAGGGCGAAGGCGCGCGGCCAACCTACCTGGAGTGTCGCAATGCGCTCGAAGCGCACATGCCCGAGATCCTGCCGCTTTACGAGCAGCTGTGCGATCTTGCCGGCGGCGGCGACCAGGCGGCGCGGTTTCTCAGCTTTTATTGCCCGCCCCCCTACCTTTCGGGATGCAGCCAGGCGATCTGGACCGGCGCCGAGCCGGTCATGGTCCGCAACTATGACTACGACCCCGATGCCTTCGACAGCCTGATCCTGCGCACTGCCTGGCAGGGCCGCAAGGTAATGGGAACGACCGACGGTCTTTTCGGCCTGGTCGACGGGATGAACGATGCCGGGCTGGCGATTTCGCTGACATTTGGCGGCCGGCGCGTGGTCGGCGAAGGCTTCGGCGTTCCGCTGATCCTGCGCTACGTCCTGCAGACCTGCTCGACGACCGAAGAAGCCGGAAAGGTGCTGGCGCGGGTGCCCACGCATATGAGCTACAACGTCACCGTTCTGGATGCCAAGCGGCGCTACCTGACGGCGATGATGGCCCCGGACCGGCCGGCGATCCTCACCCATGCTGCGGTCGCGACCAACCATCAGGAAAACGTCGAATGGGTAAGCCACGCGCGGTTTACCTCGACCGTGGAGCGCGAGCGCTTTCTATTGCACCGCTTGACCCTGCACCGCGATCCCGAGGACGTCTTCATAGGCGCGTTTCTCAAGCCTCCGCTCTATTCGACGGCCTACAGCGCCGGGTTCGGAACCATTTACACGGCCGTCTACCGACCACGCCTGCAGGAGATGGAGATCCGGTGGCCGGGTACCGTCTGGACCATGAAGATGGACGACTTCCAAGAAGGCGGGCGCAACGTGAAGATCCCGCGAGCCAGCCAGAAAGAGGAAATCTAGGCTGGCGGCACCAGCGCTGCGCCGGCGCCGGCCATGGTCGTCGCCCCGATCTGCGCCAGCGTCACGCTGACATCGCTTTTGATAATTTCGGCGAACTGGCGCAGCCCGTCCTCGCCCGCGGCTGCGATCGCGAATTGCATCGCGCGGCCGAAGAACACGAAATCGGCGCCCATCGCGTAGGCCTTGACCACATCCTCGCCCGAGCGCAGTCCGGTGTCATAGAAAAGTGGATAATCCGCGCCGACCGCCTTGCGGATGTCGGCAAGCGCCAGGATCGGCGGCGGGGCGGCCTCCAGCTGCCGGCCGCCATGGGTCGAGACCTGTATCGCGTCCACCCCGGCGTCCTTGAGGCGCAGCGCATCTTCTGCCGACGTCACGCCCTTGGCCACAAGATTGCCCGGCCAGGCCTCGCGCAGCCGTGCCAGAACCTCCCAGTCAGCCGCCGCCCGGCTTTCGGTCCGATCGAATTCGAACCCCGGTATCTGGAAATTCGCCATGTCCGGCTTGCCATGTGCCAGGCTGCTGAGCGACCAGCGGGGATGCAGCGCGAAATCGAGAAACTGCCACGGCCCGATCCGGAACGGCATCTTGAAGCCGCGCCGAAGCTCTCGGGGCCGCCGCCCGACCTCGGGCACATCGAGTGTCAGCACCAGCGTCTTGTAGCCAGCCGTCTTGGCCCGCTCCACGAGTTTCATGGTACCCGAACCATCGCCGCTGAAATACAGCTGAAACCAGGCATGCCCCTCGGCCGCCTCGATCATCTTTTCCATCGAGGTCGAGGCAACCGTCGAGACGCCCACCGGGACCTGCTCGCGCGCGGCAAGGCGCGCCAGCATAAGATCGGCGCCGGGGGCAGAAAGGTTGCACATCCCCATCGGGCTGATCCCGAAAGGAAGCTGCGCGTCATGGCCGAGCACCGGCACGCCCAGCTCGCGCTTTGAGACGTTGACCAGGACCCGCGGCTGCAGCCGGATCGCGCTGAGCGCCGCAAGGTTGACCGCCTCGCCGGCGCCCTCGCCCGCCGCGCCGTCGATATAGTCGAACACCATCCACGGCAGACGCCGGCGCGCCAGCGCGCGGGCATCTGCATAGGAATGGATCCGGGGCGCTGCGAACACCGGCGCGGGATCAGCTTTGAACGGCGGTCATGAAGCGGTCGCGGATCACGACAGGGTCCTTGGTGATGACCGGCAGCTTGATGTTGCCGCTTTCGCATTTGCAGACGATGATGGTCATCTTGTTGCTGTCCAGCGCGGCCTGCAGCACCTTTCCGGTGTCCTCGGCCTTGCATTCCACGACATTTTCGCAACCGCAGGCCTTGGCCACCGCCGTCAGCGAGGTCTTCTTGCCCGCATAGGTCGGCTGGTCGCCGGTCGAGCCATAGCTGCCATTGTCGATGATCAGCAGGATGAAATTGTCCGCTACGTTGTTGGCGATCGTCGGCAAGGTTCCGAAATTGGTCAGAACCGATCCGTCACCGTCAATCGAGATCACCTTCTTGGACTGCGCAAGCGCCACGCCCAGCCCGATCGACGACGAGAGCCCCATCGTTCCGAGCATGTAGAAATTGGTCGGCTGATCGTCGATCATGTGCAGCTCTTGGCTGGGCAACCCGATGTTGCAGATCACCAGTTGATCGCGAAGAATGGGCGCGATGTCGCGCAGAACCTCAGACCGGATCATTCGCCATATCCTCCCCAGAAGGTCGCATCGGTCAGGATTGCGACGGGTTTGTTGCACATGAAGGTGTATTTCAGGATCGCGTCCAGCTCGTCCGCGTCCGATTTGTGGTGGAAATGGTAGGTCGGAATAAGAAGCTGGTTCAGAAGCGCCTTGGTGTGCACCGCCATTTCGACCTGGCAGGCCACCGGCTCTTTCAACTCGCCGCGATACGAGATCAGCATCGGCAGTGGCATCCGGTAGAACTGGGTCAGCGTCACCAGCGTGTTCACCGTCACGCCGATGGCCGTGTTCTGCATGATGATCGCGGGGCGCTTGCCCCCCATGAAGGCACCGGCGCACAGGCCCATGCCTTCGTCTTCCTTGTTGGCCGGAATGTGGTAGATCTCTTCGCGCGCTTCGATTTCGTCTATCACGCCGGCAAGCTGTTTGCAGGGCACCGTGGTCACGAAATCGACGCCGTTGGCGACGAAATCGTCCACGATTTTCGTATTTATGGACAAGGGCTTGGCCTCCTGGAATTAAAGCATTCGGGTTGGGGCAGAAACGCCGGAAAACGCCGCGGGATGGCGCGATCCGATCATCTTAGAACGTGAACAGAGCATGGCGCGTGGCGCACCACGCGGGCCGCTGTCGAGCCCAGCAGGAAGTCCCGCAGGCCCGGTTTGTGTGATCCCATGATGATGCAATCGGCATCGATCTTGTGGGCGTAGTCGACCAGCGCCTGGCCGGTATGGCCCTTAAGCAGAACCGGCTCGACATCCGCCATGCCCGCCACGCGGTCATTCAGCCGGCTTTTGGCACCGTCCACGGCCGCCGTGACCGCTTCATCGTCGACATATGTGGCAACCGAGCCGTGCAGCGGCTCGTAGACGTGCACGGCGAAGATCTTGCCGTCATCCGCGCGCAGCTGGCGCGCGGTCTGCAACGCCTGCTCTCCTATGCCGTGGTCGAGGGCGAGCGATACGATAATTTTCTTGTACATGGCGCTTCCTTTTTTGCTCAGGCAGGAGTTTGGGACTGGCCCGACGCAAGGTCCGCATGTTCGGGCAGCAAAATGGTTTTCGGGGCGGCGATCTCTCCGGACCGGATGGCGCGGAACGCCTCGGCGCCGTCGGCCAGCGGTGCGGTCCGGATCCAGTCGAGCGGGCCCAGCCGGCCGTCGAAGATCGCTTGTGCCGTCGCTTCGAAATCGGCCTTGGTATAGGTGTAGGTGCCGATGAAGGTGATCTCTTGCAGGGTCATGCGGCGGATATCGAGCCCGCCGGTCGCCTCGCCAAGACCGATATGCGCGATGACGCCGCCGGGCCGGGCGTGGGCCGATGCCGTGGCGCGGGTAGCTGCAAAGCCAACGCCGTCAATCACCAGATCGAACATGTCATCCGCGGCAAGGTCATCGGGGCCGATGGCGTTCTGGCCGCAGACGTCCTTCAGGAAGGCGCGCCGGCCGGGGTGCGGCTCGACGATCCGGATGTCGCCGGCGCCCTGCGCGGTCAGGCTCAGCGCCGCACCAAGCCCGATTGCGCCGCCGCCAAGGACCAGAGCGCGCCGGCCCTCGGGACCGCCCAGCACGGATAGGCCAAGGCGCACCCCATGCCAGCCGCACGCGATGGGTTCGGCGAGCGCCGCATGCTCGAGGGATGTCGCCTCGGGCACGGTGACAAGGTTGCGCGTCGGGATCGCGACGTATTCGGCGAACGCGCCGGGCCGCGGCGGCATCGAGATGATCTGGCGGCGCGCGCACAGGTTTTCGCGGCCGGATCGGCAATCGGCGCATTCGGTGCAGTTGACCAGCGGGTTGATCGTCACGCGGCGGCCATCCTCCGGCCCTCCCACAACCACGCCGGCCGCCTCGTGGCCAAGAACCAGCGGCGCCGGGCGGCGCTCGTCATGGCCCAGAAAGGCGTGCATGTCCGAGCCGCAGATGCCCGAAGCCAGGATGCGCACCAGCGCCTCGCCCTCTTTCGGAACCGGGCGCGGTTCATCGCCGTATTCCAGCGTCTCGACACCTGTGTAAACCAAAGCCTTCATTTCGCCGTGTATCCTCCATCAACGAAAAGCACCTGACCTGTGACGTAGCCCGATGCATCCGAGCAGAAAAACAGGATCGGCCCGTCAAGATCCGACGTCTCGCCATTGCGGCCGATGCAGGTCTGATCAGCATGCTGCTTGGACAGGACCGGATCTGAGAAGACCGGAGCGGTCAATTCGGTGCGCACGAAACCGGGCGCCACCGCGTTTGCGGTGATGCCGAAGCGCGACCAGGCCTCGGCCATGGCGCGGGTCATCTGCTCGACCCCGCCCTTGGACGCGCCGTAGCTGATCCCATTGGCGAAAGCGCGGCGCGACTGCAGCGAGGCGAAGTTCACGATCCGCCCCCAGCCCTTTGATTTCATGCCCGAAACCATGGCTTGCGCCAGGAAGAACGGCGCCGCGAGATTGAGGTTGAGCGTAGCATCCCAGCCTTCACCGGTCACCTCGTCGGCGTGCTGGCGGGTGTTGAGCCCGGCCGCATTGATCAGGATATCCGGTGCGCCGAAGGGTTCGGCCGCGCGCTGCGCCACCTCGGCCAGCCCGTGTCTGTCGGCCAGATCTGCGGTGATCGCGGCGGTCTCGCCGCCCGCCTCGGCGCGCCAGTCGTCAAGCTGATCGAGGCGCCGGGCGACGCCCACCACCTTGGCTCCGGCGCCCGCAAGACAGGTTGCCGCCGCGCGCCCGAGGCCACTGCTGGCCCCGGTCACGCATGCGATCTTCCCGCTGATATCGAAGAGCGGAGCCATCGATGCTAATCGGCGGCCGACAGATCGAAGTTCTGCTCGGGGAAGTACTTGTGAAGCCGGGCGTCCGCTGTACGGGCGTGACCTTCCATGCCCTCAAGCCGCGAGATGCGCGCCGTGGCTTCCGCCACCGGGCGGGCGCCGTCGCGCGTGGCCTGCTGCCATGTCACGATCTTCATGTACTTGTGAACCGAAAGACCGCCAGTGTATTTCGCCGAGCGAGAGGTCGGCAGAACGTGATTGGTGCCCGACGCCTTGTCGCCGAAGGCCACGGTGGTCTCTTCGCCCAGAAACAGCGAGCCGTAGCATTGCAGCCGGTCGCGCCACCACGGCAGATCCTGCGCCTGCACCGTCAGGTGCTCGGGCGCGTATTCATCGGATGTCGCGGCCATCTCCTCGCGATCGTCGCACAGGATCACCTCGGCGTAGTCGCGCCAGGCGGCCTCGGCGTTGACCCGGTTGACTTCGGGCAGATCGGCGATCAGGCCGGGCACGATCTCCAGCGTCTTTTCGGCCACCGAGCGGTCATCGGTCACAAGCCAGACCGGCGAGTTGTAACCGTGCTCTGCCTGCCCCACGAGGTCTGTGGCGACGATGAAGGGATCGGCGGTCTTGTCGGCCAGGATCAGACTGTCGGTCGGTCCGGCGATCATGTCGATGCCGACCCGGCCGAAGAGGATCCGTTTGGCTTCGGCAACGAACTGGTTGCCGGGCCCGACGAGGATATCCGCCTCAGGCAGACCGAAAAGGCCGAAGGTCATCGCAGCCACGCCCTGCACGCCGCCCATCGCCATGATCTTGTCGGCGCCGCACAGGTTGGCGGCATAAATGATCGCCGGCGCGATGCCGACATCCTTGCGCGGCGGCGAGCAGGCGGTGATGTGCTTGCATCCGGCCACCTTGGCCGTCGTCACCGTCATGATCGCGCTGGCGATGTGGCTGTAGCGCCCTCCGGGCACGTAGCAGCCGGCCGCCTGGCACGGGATGGCTTTCTGACCGGCGACAAGACCGGGGACGATCTCCATCTCGACATCCCGCATGGTCGAGCGCTGAAGCTCGGCAAAACGGCGCACATTGTCATGCGCGAACGCGATGTCGTCCTTCAGCTTCTGGGGCACCCGATCCGATGCCGCGGCGATATCGTCGGCGCTGAGCAGGATCGCACCCTCGTACTGGTCGAACTTCTGGGCATAGCGCAGGGCCGCGGCGTCGCCGCCGGCTTCGATGTCGTCCAGAATGCCCTGCACCGTGTCACGCACGTCCGACGCATCGGTCTGGGCCGTCTTGGTGGCTTTCTTAAGATACTCTCTGGGCATCTTGATCTCCTATCTGAGGTTGTCCGGAAGCATCGTCAAAGAAATCGCGGGGATGTACGCGATCATCAACGTGACCACCAGCATGAAGAATACGAACGGACCGACACGCGAGGCTATCCTCAGAACGGACTCGCCCGTAATGCCAGACACAACGAAAAGGTTCAGTCCGAGCGGCGGCGTGATGAAGCCCACGCCCAGCGCCGTGATCATCATGATGCAGAACTGGATCTCGTGCATTCCGATCGAGTCGGCCAAAGGCTTCAGGATCGGTGCGAGGATCACGATGTTCGGTGTCGTCTCCATGACGCAGCCGGCCAGGATCAGGATGCCGATCATCAGCAGGATCAGCATGTTGGGATCTTCGGTCAGCGCCGAGACGGAAGTCACGAAGCCCTGCGGCACGCCGAGGATCGCCAGCGCCTGGGCCAGCGGCAGCGAGAAGGCGATGATCGGAAGGATCACGCCGTTCACCTTGGCAGAGCTGACCAGCATCGCCGGGAAGTCCGAGAACTTCAGCGTGCCCAGGATGAAGCCGATGATGATGGTGACGACGACGGCCGTGGCGCCGGCCTCGGTCGGGGTCAGCCGGCCCGAGAAGATGCCATAGAAGATGATGCCGGGCACCAGGAAGGCATACCAGCCGCTGGCAACCGTCGAGCCCAGGTTAGAGGCCCATTCGCCGACGCTCATCCGTCCGCCGCCCTCGTAAGAGTAGATCCGGTTCATCACCAGGTTGGTGACGAGGATCGCGACCAGAATGGCAACGCCGGGGATCAGCGCCGCGATGAACAGCGTCGAGGCCGAAATACCCAGCACAAGGCCGATGATGATGTAGGCGATCGACGGCGGGATCAGAACGCCGGTACAGGCGCCCGAAGCGACCAGCGCACAGGCATAGGGCCGCGGATAGCCGCTTTCGACAAGCCGGTCGATGGTCATCCGGCCAACCGCTGCGGCGCCGGCCGCGTCAGATCCGGAGATCGCCGAAAACATGCCGCAGACCAGAACCGTGGCCGAGCCGAAGCCGCCCTTGGTCCAGCAGGTCAGCGCCTCTGCGACATTGAGAAACTTTCGACTGAGCCCGGTACGCACCAGCACGTCACCGGTGAGGATGAAGAGCGGAACGGCGGTCAGCGCGAAGGCGTCGATGCCGTCAAAGAGCGATTCGCCCACAAGCGAGAGCGGCAGTGCGCCCGACAGCAGCAGCATCGCGATCGCGGCCGAGCCGATGGCGGCCCAGATCGGGATCGCAAGCGCGCAAAAGAGAACGAAGACCAGAACCGGGATGTAGAAATCCCAGCCCAGAATGACGGTTTGTTCCTGAAGTCCTGGAAATAGCATCGCGCGCCTCAATCAAACAGTTTGTCGCCTTCGTAGACGGGGGTGCCCGCTGCGAAAGCCTTGACGTCGCGGATCAGCGACTGGATTAGACGAAAGATCATCAGCGTGAAGCCGATGGGCACGGCGGCGAGAAACCAGACCATCGAGACGCGCAGACCGTGGCTGACAGAGCCGAACTCGGCCGACACCAGCACAGTTTCGAACGACCAGTAGAGCGCAATCAACGCCACGACGAACATCACCAGATCGCCGAGGATATAGATCAGCGTTTTCACCTGCGGCGGCACATAGTGCATGATCACGTCGATGCGGATATGGGCCCGCTCGCGCACGGCCGAGGCCGCTCCGATCCAGGCGAGGTAGATGAACGCGTAGCGCACAATTTCTTCACCCCAGATCGAGGAGTATGAGAACACTTCGCGCCGGATAACCTCGACCACCATCGTCACCACCAAAAGCACGTAAAAGAACAAAAGCGCCCATCGCTCGGCGTTCTTGTTCAGGGCAGAGAGAAACCGTTCCATGTCAGAACCTCGCTATGCGGGCACACCGCCTCTGTTCGCCCAATCGGGTTGGGCGGCAAAGCGATTGCATGCGTGTCGGAAAAGGGCCGCCCGCAAGATCCGAGCAGGCGGCCCCCAAGGGGTTTTACGCGTCGTGGACGTAATAGCGGCCCATGGTGCTTGCCGCCTCGTTCAGCTTGTCGAAGGCTCCCATGGATCCGGCAAGCTCGGTCTTGAAGCTGTCCCACTCAGAGTTCTGGTGGCCGCCGGCCGCCTGCCATTCGGCCAGCTGATCGTCGGACAGCGAGTGGAACTCGACGCCGGACTTGCGCAGCTCGGCCATCGCGTAGTTCCGTGCCGAGGGCACCTTGGCGAGGTTCTGCTGCGCGGTGATCTCTGCCGCGAACTCAATGCCTTCCTGAATGTCGGCGGGCATCGATTCGAACCATTCCAGGTTACACGAGAAGACCTGGCTGTCCGGCACCGCTTGCGTGAAGGTCACGTGGCTGAGGATGTCCTTGAAGCCGAAGACAAACAGCGCACCGACCGAGGGATCAAGCGCGTCTGCAACGCCCTGCTTGATCGCCGAAGGCGTCTCGCCCCAGGCGACCGGCGTGGGGTTGGCGCCGACCATGCGATAGTACTGTTGCAGCATCTTCGAACCCGGCACGCGGAATTTCACGCCGCTGAGGTCGCTTGGCGTGATGACCGCGCCGGCGCCGCCTTTACGCACCGCGACAACGCGCGGGTCGATCACGACGTAAAAGAGCGTCTTGAAGCCCTTAGCTTCGACCTTCGGGTGCACGTCGCTTTGCCATGCGTCGGAATGCACAAGGTTCACGAAGCGCTGATTGGAGCCGCAGAAATACGGCATGTTGATCAGGTCGACCGTCGGCGCGAAGGGCGCGAAGTTCGACAGCGAGTGCTGCGCGGCCTGGATCGTGCCGCCTTGTACCTTTTGTACAAGCGCGCCGCCTGCCCCAAGCTGGCCGCCGGGCGCAAGCTTGACGTAGATCTTGCCGTTCGTGGCATTCTGGATGTTCTCTTTCAGATCCAGCTGCATGATCGGGTAGCTGCGCGATGCGCCCAGAACATAGGCGGTCGCGATTGTCATCACATGTTCTGCCGCCGCCTGGCGGTCCTGCTCTTCCTTGGCGGTCTGGGCCACGGCCTCGTCCGACCAGAGCATCCCGGCGCCACCGGCGACCATCGCCGCGGTAAAGGCTCCGGTACCGGTCAGTTTCAGGAAATTCCTGCGCTCGGCGGATTTCAGTTCATCTTTCATTGTCATCTCCCTGTGGTTTTTACTTGTCGTTCGATTTTTTTGCGGCTGCTTCCCGCTTCAGGATGGCCGCCACGAAAAAGAGCATGGAGACCGAGAGCAGAAGCATTTCCTGTACTTCGCTGAGATACGTCCCCTGACCCGTTGCGCCAAGAAACACGTTTAGAAAAAAGATTGCAAAGAGAACCGCGGTTGCGCCCATGTACATGGTAGTCGTTCTCCCTATGTGCCGCGGTGTCTGTGCACCGTCTCGTCCTTTTTAGGCGTTTGCAATTCTTTTTGCAAGCGCTTACATTCTCCTTGTGCGGATTTGTTTTCTTCGCGCCGGCGCTGGCGGGTTTGCGGTACAAAGCGGATCGGGCGGAAAGGAAAAAGCGAGGCACAGACCGATTTGATACGCCCCGGAGCCCCGACCCTGGAAGATGTCGCGCGCGCGGCGCAGGTCTCGACAGCGACGGTGTCGCGGTGCCTCAACTCGCCCGAGCGCGTTGTCGAAGCGACCCGCCTTCGCGTTCTGGCAGCGGTCGACCGGCTTGGCTATTCGCCCAATTTCGGCGCGCGGGCACTGGCCGCCCGCCGCACCGACACGATCGGCGCGATCATCCCCACGATGGAAAACTCGATCTTCGCACGCGGCATACAGGCGTTCCAGGAAGAGTTGCGTGCCCACAAACTGACGCTGCTGATTGCAAGCTCGTCCTACCGGCCGGACCAGGAAGCGGATCAGATCCGCACGCTGACCGCGCGCGGCGCGGCGGGGTTCCTGCTGATCGGCCATGACCGCAACTCGGAGATCTACAGTTTTCTGAAACGGCAGGGCGTGCCGGTGCTCGTGGCGTGGGTCTATGATCCGAACAACCCGCAGCCCTCGATCGGGTTCGACAACAGATCCTCGATGAGGGCGCTCGCCGCCCGGGTGATCGAGCTTGGCCACCGCGACATTGCGATGATCTCGGCCGGGCAGGCCTTCAACGACCGTGCCCGCGACCGCGTGAGCGGCGTGCGCGATGCGATGGAGCTGAGCGGCCTTGAGCCGCAAAGCCTGCGCCTGATGGAAACCACCTACGGTATCGAAAGCGGAGCGGATGCGTTTTCTGCGCTGATGGCGGCCGAGACGCGGCCCACCGTCGTCATGTGCGGCAACGACGTGCTGGCCGCCGGCGCATTGAAGCGCGCGCGACAGATGAAATTGCGCGTGCCAGAGGATATCTCGATTACCGGATTTGACGATATCGAGCTTGCAAGGCTTTTGGAGCCGGCCCTGACGACAGTGCATGTCCCGCACCGCGAGATGGGACGCCAGGCCGCACGGATGCTGGTGGATATGGTCGAAGGTGGCGCGCCGCAAGCCAGCATCGAGCTGCAGACCACCTTGCAGATGCGCGACACGCTTGGGCCGCCGCGCACCGTCTGACAAGGCCGCCCCCTGCCCTTGGCAATTGCGCGTATCCGATCCGGCCGCCGCCGGTTCACACGCATCTGGCCGCCCGCATTTTTCCGAAATCTTAAGCCTGATCGCCGTAAGTCAGACATACTGATTTGAGCCCCGTTTGCTTCATGGTGTCTGATGCAGCGCATGCACCCGGTCGCCAATGCAGTGCAAACTCGACCTATTTGGAACACCCTATGAACGATATGCAGTCCCTCTCCGCGTTTTTTGCGCGCCCCGAAACCTCGACGCTGGACACCTGCGACCAGGAGCCGATCCATCTGTCCGGCCTGATCCAGCGCGGCTGCGCCTTGCTGGTGCTAGACCCCGACACCAACGTCATCACCGGTGCTTCCGAAAATGCCGGCAAGCTTCTGGGGGTGAAGACCGAAGCGCTGATCTCCACGCCGCTTGCGGACATCAATCAGGATCTGGCCGAAGAGATCGCAGGGTTCTCGGAAGACACCCAGATCCTCCACGAGGTTCTGGATTTCGAGACCTCGCTCGGCGGGGTCCAGTACGATGCGATCAGTCACGCCCATGCCGGCAGGCGGATGATCGAGTTCGTCCCGAACACAAGCCCCAGCCCCAGCGCAGTGCGTGCCAAGATGCGCAATTGCAGCAAAAGCTGCGCGCGCGTTATGCGCGCCGAGGATTTCGAGGAGGCAATGCAAATCGTGGTCGCCGCGGCGCGCCAGATCACCGGCTTTTCGCGGGTGAAGATCTATCGCTTTTTGCTCGACTGGTCGGGCCACACCATCGCCGAAAGCCGCAACGACGCGATGCCGTCCTATCTTGGCTTGCATTTCCCCGACACCGACATCCCGCGCCAGGTTCGACAGATCATGAAGATCGTGCCCTATCGCGCGATTGGCGATGTCTCTGACGAAACCATCGGCATTCGCACGGCCGCGGGCGCCAGCGATGCGCTCGATCTGACCTGGTCGGTCATCCGGTCGGTTTCGCCCATGCACACCGCCTATCTTCGAAACATGGGGGTTGAGGCAACCTTTTCGTGCAGTCTCATGCATCATGGCGAACTTTGGGGGCTGATCGCGGCGCATAATGACGAGCCGGGCTTTGTTCCTTTCGACAGCTGGAATTTGCTGCACGAGTTGGGAACCTCCCTGATGCTGCGATACGACCAGCAGCAGCGCGTGGATACCGCCGACAAGATCTCGGGCCTTCGCAGGATCGAGAACCGCTTCGCTGCGGCGTTGCGGCAAAGCGGCGATGTCGAATCGGTGATCGAGACGCTGGTGCCGATCTTGCAGGAATTTCTCGGCGCGGACGGGTTCGCCTTTCAGTATGGGAACACGTTGCACACATCGGGTCACACACCACCACGCGAATTCATTCCCCAGATGATCCAATGGGCGATGCGCCAGCGAGAAACCTCTGATCAGTTCCAGACCACATCGCTTCACAAGGAATGGGCGCCCGCGAAAGATTATATCGACACCGCCTGCGGGGTGTTGATCCAGCCGATCGTCGTTCACAGGGTTTGCCAGTTGATCTGGTTTCGCGGGCCGATCACCCGCACGGTCCAGTGGGCCGGGCGCGAGGCTGCCGAGGGACGGCCGAAATCGGACGGCACAACGGGCACGCTGGGCCCGCGGCAATCCTTCGACAAGTGGCTTCAGGAGCACTGCGATGAAAGCGCGCCCTGGCGTCCGTCAGAGCTGGAAAGCGCGCGCGAGATCTTCAAGGAATTCCTCGACATCATCGCAGCGCAGCTTTTGCTGAAGGAAGAAAATGCGTCGCTGCGCCAATTTGCAGCCTCGGCGGCACACGACCTGAAGGCGCCGCTTCGCGGGATCAGCATGGCGCTTGATATCATGAGCGAAGAGAATTTCGATGAAGACGTGGTCAAGCAGACCCACGCAATTGCCCAGAACTCGGCCAACCGTTTGTCCGATCTGACAAGCGGGCTTCTGGAACTGGCGGTCATCCGCGAGCAGGAACACCACTTCGCATCCGCCGACCTTGGCCGGATCGCAGCGGACGTCCGCGAGATGCTGTCCGCCCAGGTCCAGGAAACCGGCGCAGAGATCACGATCGGCGCGCTGCCGACGCTTTTGGTCAACGAGCGCCTGATGCTGCGGCTCTTTCTCAACCTTTTCGGCAATGCGCTGAAATATCGCGACCCGGGCCGCACTCCGCGCATCGACATCAGCGCGACCGAGCTTCCAGACGGCGCAATCGCGCTGGCCGTCGCCGATAACGGGCTCGGCATTCCGGCAGAATTCGCAGAGCGGATCTTCCAGCCGATGCAGCGGCTGCAGCCCCAGGACGAGGTCGAGGGATCCGGTCTGGGATTGACCATCTGCAAACGCATCGTCGATGTTCATGGCGGATCCATTCATCTCGATGCCGACTACCAGGGCGGCGCGCGCTTCGTGGTGTCGCTTCCCGAGCAGAAGTCGCAGGGCGCAGGCTGAGCGTCATCGGTCAAGCCGCCCACGGGGGGTTTGCCGCCATCCGCGTGCGCCAGGGGCGGGCGCGCTGGGCGAGGCGGCGCAATCGATTTGCCGCCTGGCGTCAGCAATTGCGGCTGGAAGGGTCGGCGCTTGCATCCGCAAGCCCGGCTGCAGGGATGCACGGCTTGGTCTTACGTATCGGGGCGCGGAAGTCGAGGCGTTGGATAGAAGCGATAATAATGCTTTTTGACAAAGACTTACGTCGCGGTCTTTATTCGTTTTTTTCGCGCGGCAGTCGCGTACCGCTTCAGCGCCGCGGCGCGCAGTAGCAACCGATGCTCTATCGTGCTGGATCCAGCCTTCGGGCAGCACGCCCAGCCAGGCAAAAGCGGAAATGACCTGAATTCAGATCACCCGGGCAGGCGCGCCGACCAGAAGACCCGGGGCGGCGCATCGGTGCCGCCTGCAGGCTCTTCCCGCGAAGGATGGCCCGCGCCTTGTCAGCGGTCACACCAGTTGGAAGCCCCGGACCCGCTGACCGGCCATCGTCGCGAATTGCCAACCTCGCTCGGCCGCGCCACCCATGGGCAAGGCGGCCTTCGGGGCCATACGCTGGCCTTGCTGCATGGGCAGGAACCCGACAGATGCATCCGGCGCTGTCGCCTTCCCGCGCGACGCGCTAGGCCGCGACCTTTCGCAGGGCGCCGCGCAGCTTTTCAACGGCAGCATCGACATCGCCGAGTTTATCGAGGCCGAAGAGCCCCAGGCGAAAGGTGCTGAAATCCTCCGGTTCGTCGCATTTGAGCGGTACACCCGCCGCGATCTGCATGCCCAGCGCCGCGAATTTCGAGCCGTTCTGGATATCGGGATCGTCGGTATAGGACACCACGACACCTGGCGCCTCAAATCCGGGCGCCGCGACGCTGACATAGCCCTCTTGGCCGACAAGTGCGCGGACCTTGACGCCAAGTTCGGCCTGCTGCGCTTTGACCACATCGAAGCCGATCTCGCGCGTTTCAAGCATCGTGTCGCGGAAGTGTGTCAGCGCGTCCGTGGGCATCGTCGTGTGATAGGCGTGCCCGCCGCTCTCGTAGGCCTGCATGATCTGGTACCACTTGCCCAGATCACAAGAGAAGCTGGTGCTCTTGGTGGTCTGAAGCCGCGATATGGCATGCTCGCTCAGCATTACAAGTCCCGCCGCGGGCGACGCGCTCCAGCCCTTTTGGGGCGCCGAGATCACCACATCTACGCCGAGCTCGCGCATATCGACCCAGATCGTACCCGAGGCAATGCAGTCCAGAACGAAAAGCCCGCCATAGGCATGCACGGCATCCGCGACCGCGCGCATATAGCTGTCAGGCAGCATTATGCCGGCAGAGGTCTCGACATGCGGGGCGAAGACGACATCGGGCCGTTCTTCGGCGATCTTGCGCACGACCTCTTCGATCGGAACCGGCGCGAAGGGCGCCTGGTGATGGTTTCCCGTCCGGCGCGCCTTCAAAACGATCGACGCGGACGGAATGTCGCCGGCTTCGAAGATCTGCGTCCAGCGGTAGGAAAACCAGCCGTTGCGCAGCACAAGCGCCTTGCGGCCGGTGGCGAACTGGCGCGCCACCGCTTCCATGCCGAAGGTCCCGCCGCCGGGAACTATGGCAACGCCATCGGCGGCATAGACCTCTTTCAGCATCGACGAGATGTCGTTCATGACCCTCTGAAATGTCTTGGACATATGGTTCAAAGAGCGGTCCGTGAAAACCACGGAAAACTCCATAAGACCGTCTGGATCGACCGCGGTGGAATGCTGCGTCATGACCAACTCCTTTTGGCGCCATTGCCTTTGGGCCACGTTATTTCGAAACCGGCACGATCCGCCACAGCAAACTCGCAAGCTGCCGCGATTTGGCGCGCCTTCCAAGGTGGCACACGCGCGTTCGAACGGCAGACCGAAAAGTGCCGGCTTGCCTGCTGTTTTGGGATGACGCCCAAGAAACCGAGCGGCGCGCTTTTGTTGCGCAGAATTCACGGCAGGATCATCAAGAACAGAAACCGCCTTCATGGGTATAGGAGGCTTGCCGCGGTCAGACACCACTTCCAGGAAGGCCCAGCTGACCACCGAATTCAACCACCGAACCACATCCGCATTGGCCATGCCCGCGACGGCAACACCTTGCGGTGCCGCGCCGATCGACTTCGGCCACAAGGCAAGTGCGCCGACGCAAGCGACAACGCTTGGTGCCCTGAAGCCGCTTTTGGCAGCGGGATATGGAAACCCCTCCAGCGGGCCTTGGGCTTCGGCGCCGGCCGTTGAAGCGAAGGACGTGCGCGGGCGCGCTGCGGCCGAGATCGACGCCATCGCGTAAGCGCACCCGATCACTGTTCATACCGGCGCCGCGCAGGCGGCGGGCAAGGTGGCGATCGATGTCGGCAGGCTTGGCGTCGATTGCTGTCGCTCGCGGGGCACAAGTCCGGGGCCCGAACGGGATCGGGGCGCTCTACCTGCGCAACGGCGCAACGCGCACGTCGCTTTTGCCCGGCGCGGGCCACGAAAGCGGCCGCCGCGCGGGTACCGTAAGCGCCGTGCTGGCCGCCGGGCTAGGCGCCGCTGCACAGCACGCACCGCGTTGCGACACCCGCGCATTAGGGCGCTGCGCGACAATTCCTGGAACAGCCTTAGGCAAAGCTTCGGCGCACGGGTCGTGCTGAACCGGCACCTTTATAGGCGCGTTGCGCACACGCTGAGCGTCAGTTTTCCCGGTTCTGCCGGCGCAGAGATCCTGGCGCAGATACCGCAAGTCGCGGCAACGGCCGGCAGCGCATGCCGCTCGGGATGCGCGAACATGTCCCATGTCCTGATCGCGATGGCCACGCCGCCAAGGACCGGGCTTGGCGCGATCCGGTTTTCACTGGGCGAGGCCAATACGATCGGCAAGATCCCATCATGGGGTCGGCGCCTTGCGCAAGATCACCGCGAGATGCCGGACCGGACTTCACCCCAGCCCCCCCCGTCTCACGCAGATATCACGCATTTGACGCCGAACTCGCTTTGCGTGCTCCGGTCAGATCACAATCGGCTCACGGCGGATCGGCACAAAGCGCCCATCGGAAACACGGCCTACAAAAGAGACCAAGACATGCCATTTCTGATCAACAACATTTGGGGCAACGACGATCTGGCAAAGGCGACAATCGCTTTCGTGGTCGGCAACGCGGCCGCCGTCAAGGGAGACGCCCGGGTGTTACTGGCTGCCGGCGGCACTGACCTGGCGCTGCGGGGAAAAGCCGATGGCTGACATGCCGAGGGCTACGCGCCGATGATGGAGCTGTCCGCGGGCTACCGCTAGAAAAGCAGCCTGATCTGGGTCTGCAAGGCCAGCGCCGACGCCGAGGGCATCACTCAAGGCAGCTTGATCGCGGGCGCAGAAATCGCCGGGGCGGGCCATGCGATAGGCTTTGTCGAGCGCGGCGGGCAGGTTGCCGATGTAGAATGGCTCGCACCCACGCGCCCCGCTACACGCAGCGGGGACGCCCTGCGCCAAACGAGGCTCGCCGAGGCGGGCCCTGCTTGTCTCAGGCACTCGACATAAAGATCAAGCTGCCAAGGATCGCGCGGGTGGAACAGCCTCTCGCGCACACAGTCGCAGCTGATCCGGGGGTTGCTTTGCAGCAATTGCTGAATTGCGGCCCCCGCCTCTTCCGTGCATCCCAGTTGGCCCAGCGCCGAGGCGTCGCCCAGGCGACCACCTCTTCGAAATCCGTCTTGAAGAGCAGCGCGGTCGCTGCGTCGCTGAGAAGCGCCCAGCGGTGCGGATCGGTCGAAAAGATCCGCACCGCGTCTTCAAAGCAGGACATCGCCGTGTCGAGATCACCGGAATAGGCCAGCGGGTGCCCGGCCCGCAATGGTCCTGCGCCATCCCAGGGTCGAAATCGACAGTCGAGCCAAGTCCGGCCAGCCAGCGGTCGTATTCGCCGCGCGCCGGATAGACCCGGCCCAGTGCAAACCGCACGACCGCGCCATCGGGATCAAGCCGGGCCGCGGTGCGCACCAGATCCGGCGCCTCGTCCAGCAAGTCCTGAACTCCCCCGGATCGAAACAGATCGCCGAGATCACCATGGCGTGCGACAGGCGCGCATAGGCTGTCGCGACATCGGGATCCAGCCGGGTCGCGCGGCGGAAATGGGCTTGGGCATCGGCGTTGGTCCGGGCGCTAAACTCGTACTGGATCGCCAGCCCGCGGTGATATCTGTCCCGGGCCGACATATCTTCAAACGGGATCGATTGCGACGCGCGCCCAGCAATGCGCTGCAACTCGGCCTCGACCGCGGCTGCGATCTTGTCGGCAAGTTTGTCCTGCATCTGCTAGGTATCGTCGGCCTTGCGATCGTAGCGCTGCACCCAAAGCGCCCGGTCTTCGGTCCGACCAGCGGCACGGTCAGGCGAACCCGGTCGATATCGATGCTGGCGTGCACATCGAGCCGTTTGAAGCGCGACAGGTTCACGGCGATATCCGCGGTGATCGAGGCGGCAAAGAAATCGGCCTTGCGATCGGGCCCGATCGGAGCAGATGGGCAAGCGCGATACGGGTCCGCTCGGCCGTTACCGGGACCGGGACCGGCGCGGGCTTTAAAGCCAGCGCCACTCCGCGCGCCGCCCCTGGCGCGCCGGCGGCCGCGCCCTTCTGGGACTTGATCTCGGCCAGGAGTTATTCAGGCTCCGGCGCCGGCCCAACGCCCAGCTCTTTGCGCAATGTCGCATCGCAGGCGTTGAATTGCGGGCGTTGAATTACTCGATCGCGGCGGCGCGCCCGCCCAAGTGCCAAGGTCGGAATGAAAGGCACCAAAGAGCGGTCCCGCAAAGGATCAAGCGCCGCCAGCTTGCGCGCCGTGTCCAGCGCGGCCGGCAGATCGCCCTGCCGAACCTGGTGATTTGCGACCTGCTAGCACAGCTTTTCCGCTTTCGATATGGAACGCTGCCGCGTTGTCGGCGGCCAGTCTTCTGACCCGGGCTGCTGGCCGAACATGCCCTCCAGCAAGGGCCGCTTCATCACCGCCAGCGCGTTTGCCGCGTTGTCCGCGCGGGGCTGCTCTGCCGGTTGGAAACAGCGCACGACGCGCAGCTTCATATGGACGGCGCATTCGGGCTTTGGGCGCGCGTACTGGAAGAGAAATCGCACCTCACGCAGAGGCTGAAGCTGGCAGACAGCTGGTCGGCCGGCGGCCATAGGTCGTTGCAGATCCCCGACGATGCGGGCTTTGCGATCGTGAAGGACCCCGATGCACACCGCCGCGCCATGGACATCAGCGCAAGCTACCTGAGGCGCGGCCCCCAAAATGGGAGCAACCCGGCCGAGCTGAACCCCAAGCAGTCGCGGCGCGCGCGGGTTTGCGAACGGTGCGGTGATCCGGCCGCTTGGCCGGTCGGAAATTCGGGCCCTGGTGACGCGGCACGGTGGGGCGGCGCATATCCTGGCCGACCGGCTGGGATCGATCCCCCGCCTCGGGATCCTGAACCTGGCTAAGCTGAACCACATGGTTCTGATGTTGCGCCGCGCCGGGCGGAACCTGGGCGAACAGGTCTTTGCGCAGATCAATTCCAACGGGCAGGGCTTCGTCGGACCGACGGAGTGGAAGGCTGGACCTGCGCCGCGCGTCTCGGTCATCCCTAAGGAGGCGAGCCGCCGGACCAAGCTCGAACTTGCCGATTGCATCACCGCGATCTGGAGCGAGCAAGAGGCAGACTGACGATCGTCGTTGGAGAGCAACCAGTTCATGATCACGTTGCCGATCCATTGAGGGCGCGCAAGAGCCGCCGCGCCGATCGCAGAATGGCTCCATTGCGACCGCCCCGCCCTTCAAAGGTGCCCGCGACGACAACCGCCGCACTCCGCTTACGCCCGGCTTGGGAACCGAAGCGCGTTGCCATTAGGCAACAGGCGGGAGCCAACACGCCGATATCTGATCCATCTCAAAGCCACGCTTCGCGGAATGCACTGGATTCGCCTGCAAATGGGGGGAGTCCGAGAATGGTAATCAAGGATTACATGAGGATAGAGCGAGCGACGTATATCAGCCGCTCTGAAGTGGGGCGCTTGGGCACTGCGATCATATTCATCATGGGCGTGATGGTATTTACCGGCGCGCGCTTTGCCGAGGTCGAACAAGCCTACCTGCTTGTCGCGGCAGCCGTGATCGGCGCCTACATGGCGATGAATATCGGTGCCAACGATGTCGCCAACAACGTCGGACCGGCGGTGGGCTCTTTTGCCTTGTCGCTGACCGGGGCAATCCTGATCGCCGCGATATTCGAGGCGTCGGGCGCGATCATCGCCGGCGGCGAGGTCGTCAAAACCGTCAAGAACGGCATCGTCAATCCAGACGACATCGCCAACAAGGATGAATATGTCTGGGTCATGATGGGCGCCTTGGCGGGTGCAGCGATCTGGCTGAACGCGGCCACCTGGCTGGGCGCCCCGGTCTCGACCACGCACTCGATCGTGGGCGGGGTGATGGGCGCTAGTATCGCCGCCGCCGGCTGGAGTATCGTCAACTGGGGCTCGGTGACAAGCATCGCGCTAAGCTGGGTAATCTCCCCGATCACCGGCGGACTGATCGCAGCTGCACTTCTATTTGTCCTCAAGCGGCTTGTCTTCTTTCAGGACGATCCCCTGAAAGAGGCAGAGAAGGTCGTGCCCATCATGATTGGTCTCATGGGCTGGGCCTTTACCACCTATCTTGCGCTTAAAGGCATCAAGAAGATCGTCACTGTCGGGTTTCCTGTCGCGATGCTGGCCGGGGCCGTTGTGGGCGTGGCCATCTACCTGATCACACGCCCGTTGATCCGGCGCGCGAGGCCGCGCCTGACACGCGATCGCGCTGGGGTGAACCGGCTGTTCACCATCCCGCTGATCTTCGCAGCAGCCCTTCTGAGCTTCGCCCACGGCGCCAATGACGTGGCCAACGCGGTCGGCCCGCTCGCCGGCGTCGTCGACGTGCTCTCAGAGGGCGAAGGCGGAAGCAAGGTTGCAATCCCGCTCTGGGTGATGGGGATCGGTGCACTTGGCATCTCGGTCGGCCTTGCGCTCTTTGGACCGAAGCTTATCCGCACGGTCGGCTCCGAGATCACCGAGCTGGACCGCGCCCGCGCCTTCTGCATCGCGCTTTCGGCGGCGATCACGGTGATCGTGGCCAGCCAGCTTGGGATGCCGATCAGCTCGACGCACGTCGCGCTTGGGGCGGTCTTCGGCGTTGGGTTCCTGCGCGAATGGCTGGACCAGCGGATCGGCCGGGTGGCCGAAAACGTGCTGGCGCACCACCAGGGAGATCCCAATTTCGACGAGGTCGAGGCCGTTCTCTGGGATTTCCGCAACGCTCCGGCAGAGGAAAAACAGCGGATCCTGAAGGAGTTGAAGGCAATGGGTCCCGAGGCGGTGATCAGCGCGGCCCAGCGCAAAGAGCTGCAAGTGGCGCTGAAACGCCAGCTTGTCAGCCGCAAATCGCTTTTCAAGATCGCCTCGGCCTGGGTCATCACCCTGCCCGTTTCGGCCTTCCTGGCGGCGCTTTTCTACTTCGTTCTGAGAGGTATGCTTTTGCCATGATGGACCGGCCTTCATGAAGAAGTTCTACCTTCCTGTCGCCATCGGGGCGCTGATCCTCGCTTTCTGGCTAAAGCCCGAAGTGCAGGAAATCGCAGCGGGCGTTGCGATCTTCCTGTTCGGGATGCTAATGCTTGAAGACGGGTTCAAGCTTTTCGGCGGCGGCCTTTTGGAAAGTGTCTTGCAGCGCGCCACGGGCTCGGTGCCGCGCTCGCTTGTCTTCGGGATCGTCTCGACCACGCTCTTGCAGTCCAGCTCGCTCGTCTCGGTGATCACCATTTCATTTCTGAGCGCCGGCCTTATTTCGCTGGTCGGCGGAATCGGCGTGATCTTCGGGGCCAATATCGGCACCACGACCGGCGCCTGGCTGGTCGCGGGCTTCGGGCTGAAGGTGAATATCGCGGCCTTCGCCATGCCGATGATCGCGCTGAGCATCATCCTGGTCTTCCAGAAATCGAAGGCGTTGCGCGGGATCGGATATGCCCTGGCAGGGCTTGGATTTCTCTTTCTGGGTATCCATCACATGAAGGTCGGGTTTGAAGATTTCCGGGACCAGATCGACCTGACCCGCTTCGCGCTGGCCGGCGTATTGGGCCTGTTCGTCTACACCGCCTTCGGTACGATCGCGACCGTCATCATGCAATCCAGCCACGCCACCATGGTGCTTGTGATCACCGCGCTGGCCGCCGGTCAGGTGACCTATGACAATGCGCTTGCCCTGGCCATCGGGGCGAATATCGGCACCACCATCACGGCGATCCTTGGATCGCTCAGCGCCAATTACCAAGGCAAGCGGCTGGCCCTCGCGCACCTGATCTTCAACATGATTACCGCCGCGGTGGCGCTGATCTTCATTGCGCCGATCAGGGAGGTGGTCGACTGGACCAGCGCCAGCGTCGGCATCCCGGCCGGGGACTTTGCCCTCAAACTTGCAGTGTTTCACACGATTTTCAACGTGTTGGGGGTGGCGCTGATGCTGCCGCTCTTGCGCTACCTGGTGCGCTTCATCGAGCGGCGCATCACCGAACCGGTCCCGGACGTCAGCCGGCCGCATTTTCTCAACGAGGCGGTCGACGAGTTTCCGCAAACGCTGGAATCGGCGCTGCGCAAGGAGGTCTTTCACCTTTATGAGAATGCGTCCGAGCTGATCCTGCATGGCCTCAATCTTCATCGCCACGAAGTCTGCGCGAGCGATAGTATTGCGGACACAGTGCGGCAAAGCCGAAGGGCAACCGATATCGATATCGAAGAACGGTACGAGCATCGGGTGAAGACACTTTATGCCGCAATCGTCGACTACGCGTCTCGTGCGGGAAGCCGGCGCTACGATCCCGAGATCACCGATCGGATCTATTCGCTGCGCGATGTGGCAAGCAATGCGGTTCAGGCGGTCAAGTCGGTCAAGCACCTGCGTAAGAACATCCTGCGCTACACCACGCGGCCGCAAGGCACGGTGACCGAGATCTACGATGGGCTGCGCACCGAGATCGCGCGGATCGTGTTTCAGATCAACAAGCTGAGCGAGACCGGCGCGGACGATCGCAGCGCGCTCTGGCTGGAGCAAGAGCGCGCGCAGATCGAAGAGGATGCCAAGTCCACCACCCACCGCATTGACAAGCTGATCCGCGCGGGCGAGTTGAACACCACGGCCGCAACGTCGTTCCTGAATGATGCGGGCTATGCCTATGGCGCGATGCGTGCATTGATCGACGCGGCCAGGACCTACTTTGTGGAACGTGACAGCGCGATGGCCGAAGTCGAGCGTCTTCTGTCCCTTGATGAAGAGGAACTCAGCGCAGTCGCCAGCGTTCCCGGCGCACCGGCGCGCAGCACGGCCGGACACGCAACGCCGGTTGCTGCGTTTGAAGATGACTAGCCAGCGCGCAGTCGATGTTTAGGAGTATGCCCGATGGGTCTTAAGAAGCTGGCAGCGAAGGTGGCCGAATACAATGACCGCCTGGAACGCGGCAAGGCGCGCAAGATCAAGCCCGACCACGTCCGCAAGGTACTGCACAAACTGCGTGAAAAGGAGGCCGAGCTCGTCGCCGAACTGGCGGAAGTCGACGATCCCGAAAAGATCAAGCGCCTGAACCACAAGATCAGCATCGCGCGCGAGCATCTCAGCCGGGCGGAATGGCTTCTGGACGAGATCGGCGACAACGAAGCGCCGGCGCCGCCCGATTAGGACGGCCAGCGCGCGCTCTGCCGGCCCAATGCTTGATCGTCTGGCGCCAACGGCTTTTTTATGCACCGCGCATGGATCACGGCGGCAGACGTCTCGTATGCAGGACGCTCCGACAAAACGGCAGAAAACATAATGGCCGAAAGTGCCGCCGCCCCGTTCGAACTGGATGGCCTTTGGCAGCGGGACGGGCGGCACCAGAACGGCGCGCGCAGACCGGAAATTCCGGCTTGCCCTGCCTCTGGGCACACGCAGCGCCGAGCCAATCCACGTAACGCCCGGTCTCATGCGATATTTCCAAGCGCCTCGCGCGTACCGGATCGCCACGTCTGCAAAAAGCCCGCTACGTCACTTGCCGGCATTGGCTCGGAAAAGGCGTAGCCCTGAAGGAAATCGCAGCCAAGACTGCGCAACACTTCGGCGTGCTCCGCGCTCTCGACCCCGGCGGCGGTGATCGCGAACCCAAGCGACCGTCCGGCCTCGATCAGGACCGAGACGAGTTGCCGCGTTTCGACATCCCCCAGCATGGGAAGGATCAATCGCCGATCGATCTTCAGCCGGTCCGGCTGGATGCTCATCACGCCCGGCAAAGATGTCTTGGACAGGCCGAAATCATCGAGCTCGATTTCGATGCCCGCGCTGCGCAATCGGCCGATATGACAGCTGGTTTGGGCATCTTTCGCCGAACCTTCCGAAAAGAAACTCTCCAACAGCTCCAGGCAGAAAACCGTACCGCCGCCCTGAACGATCGAGGCAAGCTCCAGGATCGTCGGATCGCTGATCCAGCTGAGCGAGACGTTGAAGGAGACGCGCGGAACGCATATCCCGGCGCGAGCGCTTTCAGTCAGGAAATCAGCCGTTTGATCAAAAATGGCCCGGTCGATGAGGTGCGTGCAATTGAGCTCTTCGCTGACACTCAGAAATTCGGCCGGCCCAAGAACGCCCCGCGTCGGGTGCAGCCACCTGGCGAGCACTTCAAAGCCAACGATTTCGCGACTTGCGGCGGCGATCTGCGGCTGGAAATAGGGAACGAATTCACCGGCCTCGATCCCGGCATTCACCGCTTCGATCAGATCCGATTTGCGAATGACTTTCTTCTGCTGGGCGTGGCCGAAGACCGTTGCAATGCCCCTGCCCTTGTTCTTGCTTTCATAAAGCGCGACATCGGCATAAGACATGAGATCCTCGATCGACGCATCCGGATGCAGCTCTGTCGACGCAATGCCGATGCTGGCCCCGAAGCGGCAGGTACGATCCTCATAGAGAAACGGTTTGCGAGCCTCCGAAATGATCCGTTCGGAGACGCGGCGCGCCTGCGCGATACCGTCTTGCGGCCCCAGCAGCGCGATGAATTCATCGCCGCCGACGCGGGCGACCGTATCGCCAGAGCGGACCGCCGCGCGAAGGATGTCGGCAACATGCGCCAGCACTTCATCGCCGGCGTCATGTCCGATCGTATCGTTGATTTCTTTGAAGAAATCGAGATCTACACGGATAACGGTCGTGAATTGGCCAACCTCGGGGTCCTCACCGAACCGCGTTTCGATGCGCTGCATGAAAAAGCGCCGGTTCGGCAGGCCGGTCAGATCGTCATGGGCGGCGCTGTGCGCCAGTTCTGCATTTGCCCTCTCGGCCCTGGACTTGGCGATTGTCAGCTCTCGCTCGGCCTCCTTGCGGGCGTCGATGTCGTTGTGAAGTCCGCACAGTACCGGAGAGCTTGACGCGCCCGCCTCGACCCGTCCGCCGATTGCCTCAATCCACTTGTACGACCCGTCAGCGCATTTCAGGCGGAAGTCCATCTTGTAGGTTCTGTTGACGCCTTCGACGACTTTGCCTAACGCCGGCCCGACGCTTTTGGCATCTTCAGGGTGCAAAAGTTCGAAAAAGATCTCGCGGCTTGGCGGGAACTCGCCCGGTCGATAGCCAAGCGCGGAATACCAATTTTCGGAAAACCACGTGTCGCCTGTGACAAGATCAGTGTTCCAAAACCCCAGATTGTTTTCTGAAAGGGCAAAACGAATGGTCTCAAGTTCCATGTCCGAACGCCAGCGATGCATGATCTCTTCGGTGACGTCGTGGGCCTGCAGGCTTAGAATGGGGACCCCGAGCGAGCCAGCGCTGGAGACGACGCTTGCAAGACCTTCGAACCAGATGACGCTGCCGTCGCCATTTTCGGCGCGATGCCGGAATTCAATCATAACCTCGTTTCTGGCCAGCAAGCCGCGCAGCGTCCTGCGAACGTTCTGTCTGTCTTGTTCGCTTACAAGCATTTCCAAAGTGATCAACCCTGTGCCGACGATCTCGCGCATGGCGTATGTGATGTCGAGCGGGGCCGAAAAAACCTGACTTACCGATCGGTCTGCGGGATCCGGTACGAGAGGTATCTGAAGAAAATAGCAGCGGTCTTTAGGCAAATTCTGGTCGAACATCAGACTACCTGGCTTGGCTCATATCGCCGGACATACGCTGCAATAGTTGCCGAATTGCTTCCGCAGTCGTCGAAAGTTTCTCGCATTTGTTGCAAGGAGGCCTGGGCCGGCCAGCGAGCAACGCACCGGCACAACTGAAGGCGCCGCCGCGAGCGCGCCTCTTTGGCCAAGTTCGGTTTTGGCAGATGGCTTCAGCCCGTTGCGTGCACCCCCTGAGGATCCACAATCAGCCTTTTCCCAATGGGTTGCAGGGTATGGTCTGTAACCTCTCACCCACGGTTCAACCGGTGCCGTAAACTGGCTGAAACCGCCAAGTTTCGGTCGAATGTCGTGAAGGAGCTCGATGTGATTTCGATCCCCAGACCTTTGTCTCTGCCTGCGACAATCATTTCAAAAGGCGCTTCTGACACACATCGCGAACTTGAACACGCAGCGCCCAAGGATGCCTGCAAGGCTACTGTCTCGTTGCAGGGCCAGCGCCCGGCTGACCTCAGAGCTCTATGAAGACCCGCCCGCCCTCGACCTTGACCCGGTAGGTGCCGAGGTTCTCGCAAACCGGCGAGCGCTTGGCCGCGCCGGTCCGATAGTCAAACTGCCCGTTATGTTTGGGGCATTCGATGACGTGATCCATCACCAGACCATCTGCAAGATGCACCTGTTCATGGGTGCAAAAACCATCCGTGCAGAAGTAGTCGTTCTCCATTGATCGGTATACCGCGAACGTGCGCCCATCGTGATCGAAGCGGATCACGTCCTCTTCGTCGATGTCGTCGGCCGCGCAGGCATCGATCCAGTCTGTCATCTGTCAGTCTCCTCAGTGCGCCGGAACGGCAGGCGCCTTGGGTGTGCCATCGCTTGTTGTCTCCGCCTCGCCCAAGGCGCTTTGGTGAAGATCGACGCGGTAGGGCTGCGCGGTCCGGGGCAGCGCGCGGGTCAGAAAATCGTCGTGATAGCCTAGTTGCCGGCGCAGGATCGGCAGCACTTCGCGATACGCCTGCCAGATCGAACGGTTCGGCGCGGGAAGATCGTGCTTGATCCTTTCGTGCAGCTGCGGCAGCCGGTGGTAGGGCACCATCGGGAACATGTGATGCTCGACGTGAAAGTTCATGTTCCAGTAGATGAAGCGGCTGATCCGGTTCATGTAGACGGTCCGGCTGTTCAGCCTGTGGTCGATCACGTTCTCTGCCAGTCCGGCGTGTTGCAGAACGCCTGTCAGGACGTGGTGCCAGGCCCCGTAAAGGCGCGGCAGGCCAATCAGCATCAGCGGCAGGATCGATTGCATCGCAAGCGCCAGCGCGATCGTCGCCGCATAGATCGCCGTCCAGATCCGCGCGATGCGGATCACCCTGGGCTGCTCGCTTTCTGGTACATAGGTTGCCTCTTCGGGGTCAAGCCGGCCAGAGGCGTTTACAAGCATGCGCTGCCACCCGGTCAAGCCATCAACGATGCCGAAGAAATTCAAGACAATGCGAAAGAGCGCCGGCGGGCGCATGGCGACGATCTCGGGATCGCGCCCGACGATGATCGTGTCGGTATGATGCCGGGCGTGGCTCCAGCGCCAGGTGACCGGGTTGCGCACCATGCAAAAGGACGCGATCTGGTATACCCAGTCGTTGTACTTGCCGGTCCGGAAAGCGGTTCCGTGGCCACATTCGTGCCAGCGGCTGTCCATCGCAGAGCCGTATAGCACGCCGTAGGCCAGCCAGAACGGCGCCGACCACCAGGACGGCCAGAGCCAGATACCGATCGCCGCAAACACCGCCATCGCGCCGAACAGGATGACGGTATCACGTATGGCGGTGCGGTCTTCGCGCTTCATCAGCGCCTTCATGTCCTTGCGCGGGATATCGGTGTGGTACCAGTCGGCCGCGGCCAGCCCGGCCTTGACGGCCCGCTTGGCGTCCGGTCCCAGCAGCGAATAGTCGCGTTGTGTCATAAACCCCTCCCGGCGGCGGTAAGATCGCTTGGGTGTTCTAGCCCGACCGCGCGCGGACGAGGTCCGCAGGCATTGCAGAATACCTCAATTCACATCAGAATGAGGTCACAGGATGATGTAATTGCATCAGAGACGGGCAATGACGCGAAGACCTACGCTAAAAGATCTTGCGAAGGCCGCAGGTGTCGGGGTGGCCACGGTCGACCGCGTGCTCAACGGGCGAGCGAACGTGCGCGCGCCCACCATCCAGCGCGTGATCGAGGCCGCCAGGGAAATCGGGTATCCCACCCGCGTCTTGGCGGATCGCCATTCGGACGCCACCCGGCCCCGCGTCAGGTTCGGATTTGTGCTGCACAAGGCAGCGCAGGAGTTCTACCAGAACTTCGCGCAGGAACTGGAACGGGCCGTGGCGGCGCGGCACGATGTGCGCGGTTCATGCTCGATCCGCTTTTCCGCCTCGCAGACGCCGGCGGATTTCGCCAAAGAGATCCTGGAGGCGTCAAAGACCGCCGACGTCATCGCCTCGTCGGCAATCAACCACCCCAGCCTGACCGGGATCGTGCAGGATGTGACTACCGCCGGCATTCCCGTTTTCGCTCTGCTCAACGACTTCGCAAGGGGCGTGCGCCAGAACTACCTGGGGCTCGACAATGTGAAGGTCGGCCGGATTGCCGCCTGGATGATCGCAATGCAGGTGCGCGATCCCGGCAAGCTTGCGGTCTTCGTCGGCGGGAACCGGTGGCACGGGCACATTTTGCGCGAGACAGGGTTTCAAAGCTATATCCGGGAATACGCGCCCGGCTTTTCGATGCTCGATACCGTGGTCAATCTGGAAACCCGGCAGGTCACCTACGAGGCGATGCTGGAGCTTTTGAACCGCCATCGCGATCTGCGCGGCGTCTATGTCGCGGGCGGCGGTATGGAAGGCGCGATCGCGGCGTTGCGCGAGATGCGCCCGCCGGGCAAGGTTGCGCTGGTCGTCAACGAGTTGACCGAGGAAAGCCGCAGGGCGCTGAGTGATCGCTATGTCAGCATGGTCATTGCGACGCCGCTTGACGATCTGTGCCGCGACCTGGTGACCCTTATGGCCGCTGCGGCGCGCGAGGGGCCGAATGCCAACACCGGCCAGCATTTCCTGACCCCGCAGCTTTACGTTCCGGAATCGATCTGATCCGCGTCGGCGCGCCCGGCCATACCGCCGGCCGCAAGCCACTGCGCCCATCGCCACCGGGACGCGTCAGTCCCCTTTCCCGCTTTCGTAGTTTTCGGGATCGAAGACGATGAAGAACTCATAAGTGCACCAAAGCGCCGCGCCGCCAAACAGCATCGCCCATCCTGCGTTGCCGGTTATGAACTCGAAGACCGCCCAGCTGCCCGACACGCCCACGGTCGCAGCCCGTCGCCAGAGCGGCAGGAAGAACGGGTGGCGCAGATCGAAAAGCTTCATCGCCTAGTGCCTTACCGTCAGTCCGGAGTTTGCGCAAATCCGGATGATGTGTTCATAGCCCATCTTGGAATACTCATAAGGCGGTGCCTTTGCCGGGTCCTGTTCGGCCTCGACCACGATCCAGCCGCTGTAGTCCATGCCTTTGAGCATGTCGGTGACGGCTTGAAAGTCGATGCAGCCCTCGGGATCTCCCGGAACCGTGAAGGCGCCTGCGATCACCCCATCCAGAAAGCTCTGGTTTTCGCCGCGCACCTGGCGCGTGACGGGCTCTCGCACGTCCTTGAAATGGACATGGCGCACGCGGTCGCCCCATTTGCCGAGCGTGCCCAGGACATCCGCGCCGCCGAATTGCAGGTGGCCGGTATCGAAAAGCAACGTCACCTCGGGCGCGGATGCCGCCATCAGCGCGTCGATATCGGCCTGGCTTTCGATCATCGAGCCCATGTGGTGGTGGTAGGCTAGCACCATGCCCTGCCCGTCCATCCACTTGGCCAGCTCGCTGAGTTTGCCGGCATAGACACGGATTTCATCGCGGGAAAGCTTCGGGCGGTCGTTGACCGGCACGCCGATATCGCCCTGCACCGTGTTGGAGCATTCGGCGTAGACAAGGCAGGGCGACTTCAGCGCCACGAACTGCGCGACTTGCGCGCGAACGGCCTCGATCTCTTCCGCAACCGACCGCTCCATCAGGGCGCCCGAACACCATCCGCCGCAGAGCGCGATATCGTTGGCCTCCAGGTAGGACCGCAGCCCCTCGGTGTCCTGCGGCATCCGGCGGCCGCGCTCAACACCGGTATAGCCGATCTCCCGCGCCTCACGCAGCGCCTGCTCCATCGAGTAGGCGGCCGTCAGATCCGGCAGATCGTCGTTCTGCCAGGCGATGGGAGAGATGCCGATTTTCACTCTCATATCAAGACGTTCCTGCTGCGCGCGGCACCCCGTGCCGCCAAAAGATCAGGGGCATGCCCGGTGGCCGCTGCTAGGCCGCTATGTCAGCAACCCGGATCGCCCGGCCTTCCTGCACCGAGCGCAAGGCCGCCTCGGCCAGCGCCAGTGCCATCAATCCGTCCTGCCCGGTCGTGGGCGGCGGCGCCCCGCCTGCGATTGCCGCAACGAACGCCGCGATCTCGTTGGCGTAGGCGCCGACATACCGGGTCATGAAGAAGTTCAGCAGCGGCGGCCGTGTATAGCCTTCGCTGGTTGCGATCTCGATATTCGCCTCGCGGTGGTTTTCCGCCGAGACCGATCCCTTCGACCCGAGCACCTCGATCCGCTGGTCATAGCCATAGCTCGCGCGGCGCGTGTTGGTAATGGTGCACTGTTTGCCGCTTGGCGTGACGAGGATGACATTGACGCTGTCATAATCGCCCAGCTCTTCGATCTTGGGATCCGTCAGGACCGAGGCCGCGGCCTGCACGGTCTCGACCTCTTCGCCTAAAAGCCAGCGGGCCACGTCGAAATCGTGGATGGTCATGTCGCGGAAGATCCCGCCCGAGCGGCCGATATAGTCATAGGGCGGCGGTCCGGGATCGCGGCTTGTCAGGGTGATCATCTCCACATCGCCGATCCTGCCGGCATCGATCGCCTGCTTCAGCGCCATGAAGTCGGGATCGAAGCGCCGCTGGAAGCCGACCATCAGCGTGGCCTTGGTGTCGGCGACGACGCCAAGGCACTCCTTCACGCGCGACAGGCTGAGATCGATCGGTTTTTCGCAAAAGACCGCCTTGCCGGCCCGCGCGAACTGTTCGATCAGGTCGGCATGGGTATCGGTCGGCGTGCAGATCGCGACCGCGTCCACGTCATCGCTGTCCGCGATGGCATCGATCGAGCGGATGTCGCAGCGGTATTTGTCTGCGACACTGCGCGCCGCGTCCCCGATGGGATCGGCGATGGCGACCAGCACGGCCCCGTCCGAGGACGCAACCGCGCGGGCATGGACCTGGCCGATCCGGCCGGCCCCCAGGATGGCAAAACGTACGGTCATGTTGTCCTCTTGTCAGATGATTGTGCGCCAGAGCCCAAGCCTGAGGTGCGGCTAGAGTATCAAGTTGGGACAAGCCGCCGGCGAAATGCGCCGTCCGCCTTGCCCCGCAGCGCGCGGCCTTGCGCCGCGCCCTGACGTTTCTTTTGAAACCCGGACGCTCAGGCCGCGTCGGAATATTCCGGCTGGGTCTTGGCGCCGGTGATGTAGCCCACGACATCCTCGCCCGAGATATCCTCGCTCTTGATGTCGAGATTGGCGCAGATCCGCCCCCGCCGGAACACGATGATCCGGTCCACCAGATCCATCACCTGCCGCATGTTGTGGCTGATCAGGATCAAAGGCTCGCCGGCCTCTTTCAGTGTGCGGATGATGTTTTCGACCTGCGCGGTCTCTTGAACGCCTAGGGCGGCCGTTGGCTCGTCCATGATCGTCAGACGCGAGTGGAACGTCGCAGTGCGCGCGATGGCCACACATTGCCGCTGACCACCCGACATGTTGCGGATGGTGTTCCTGATGTTGGGAATTTTTACCGCCGTTTTTTCCAGACCTTCAAGCGTTGCCTGACGCATCGCCTTGTAGTCGAGAAAGCGGAACGGCCCCAGCCAGTCCCATTTGGTGATCTCACGCCCCAGGAACAGGTTGTCGGGCACATCCAGATCGTCAGCCAGCGCCAGCGTCTGGAACACCGTTTCGATGCCCGCCTCGCGCGCTTCCAGCGGCCCGATGAAAGAGACCTCTTCGCCGTAAAGCCAAACCTTTCCGCGCGTGCGCTGTTCGACGCCGGTAATCTGGCGCACGAAGGTCGATTTGCCCGCCCCGTTGTCGCCCATGATGGCGACATGCTCGCCCTTCTTCATCTCGAAATTGGCGCCTTCCAGCGCATGGACCCCGCCGTAGTGCTTGGTCAGGTCTTCGGTTTTCAGAACAATCTCTTCGCTCATCTCATGATCTCCTGACTATGCACGATTGCGCTGGCGGTATTGGTCGAGGATTACCGCGGCGATGATGATGCCGCCCATGGCCATCAACTGATAGGACCCGTCCAGCTTGACGAAGGTGAAGCCGGACCGGATGACACCCAGCACCATGGCGCCAAGCACCGTGCCGATGATCGATCCTCGGCCCCCGGTCAGAGAGATGCCACCGATCACCGCCATGGCGATGGCGAAAAGCTCGTAGAACTCTCCCATGCCGGCCTGGGCCGTCGACGCCTTTGCGCTCAGCACGATGCCCGCGAAGGCCGCAAGCATCGAGGCGATCATGTAGACCATGACCTTGTGCTTTCTGACATTGATGCCCGACATCCGCGCGGCCTCTTCGTTCGAGCCGATGGCATAGGTGTGCTTGCCGTACACCGTGTAGCGCAGGATAATGTGGAAGATCGCCGCCAGCGACAGGAACCAGAACACCGGCATCATGCCAGAGCCCAGGAACTTGTAGCTCTCGGTCGGGAAGGAAACCGGCCGCCCCGCGGACCACCAAAGCGCGATGCCGCGGCAGATCAGGAACATGCCGAGCGTCGCGATGAAGGGTGGGATGCGGAAATAGGCGACGAAGGTGCCGTTTATGGCCCCGATCATGGCCCCGAACATGAGCCCGATGATCACGGGCACAATCACCGGCAGGTCCATTGCCCAGGCGCCAAAGATCGCCTTGGGGTTGGGGTTGCCGTTCACCAGTTCTGTCTGCGCGAAACTCATCGCGATCATCGCGGTGGCGGCGACGAGTGGTCCGGAACTCAGGTCAATGCCGGCAGTGATGATGACCTGGGTGACGCCCAGGGCGATGATCCCGATAATCGCAACCTGCAGGATGATGATCTGCAGCCGCGCTTCATTGAAGATCGTGTCGAACCGGCCCCGCGTATCGAACAGGAAACTCTGGTTGTCCATGTAGGGCAGAACCTGCCCCAATATCTCGAAAATTACGACGATGATGATCAGCGCAAGGAGGATGTTCATCTCATTCGGCCAGGACCGTTTGGTCGTGTCGAAGGCCAGCCCGCCAGTGCCGTGGCTCGTATCTGTCATTTGTGTCACGTCCCCGTTTTTGCCCGCCAATTGATCGGACGGCCGATTTTGGGTTCCGTGACGGCGGGTGAAGCCGCCACGGAATAGGCCGGTTGACCTAGTTCTTGCTCAGGAAGTCATCCATGTTATCCGGCGTGACCAGAACGAACGGGATGTAGACCTTCTGGTCTACCGTCTCGCCATTCGCCAGCGCGAGGGCGGTGTCGACCGACCCTGCGCCCTGACCGAACGCATCCTGGAAGACCGTGACGTCATAGTCACCGGCCTGCATGGCAAGCAACGCATCCTGGCTGGCGTCAACGCCGCCGACCTGAACGTCGGCCATGTCCATGCCCGCGGCCTTCATGGCCTGAATAGCGCCGATGGCCATTTCGTCGTTGTTCGCAAGAACGAAATCGAACGGCTCGCCAGACGACATCCAGTTGGTCATGAGGTCCTGCGCTTCGTCGCGCGACCAGTTTGCGGTCTGCTCATCGATCAGCGTCATGAAGTTGCACATGTCGATGCCGATGATGTCTTGCACGTCCTTGGACCGCTGCACCGCGGCCTGGTTCGAAAGCTGGCCGTTCATCAGGTAACCCCGAGCGCCACCGGCCTTACCCGCGGCCCGCAGGTTGTTGCACACCTGGAAAGCCGAGAGCGTGCCGGACTCGATCTCATTCGAGGCCACGAAGGCCTGGGTCGGCGGCAACTCGTTGACGTTGTCGGGCTCGCGGTTGACGAAGACCAGCGGCGTGCCGCCGGCGGCCTCGGTTATCGCGGCGCCTGCCGAGGTATCGACGATGTTCACGATGATCGCGTCAACGCCCGAAGCGACGAAGTTCCTCACCTGGTCGATCTGCTTGGCGAGATCGTCGGTGGCGTCTTCCATTTGCAGGCTGACACCGTCGAGGTTTGCGGCATGTTCGGTCATGCCGTTGCGCATGACGGTCAGCCAGTTGTCGTCGAAACGCGAGATCGTCGCCCCGATATTCTGTGCCATGGCCGCAGTGCTCATCAGCGAGACAAGGCCTGCTGCAATAATAGTCTTCTTCATTGGGTTCCTCCCGTTACTGGTGTCCGGCGCACCTATTCCAAAGCCGGAGGCCCCTTTGCGGGGCGGTTAATCCTCCACTCAAGCGGCAACCACCTGAATTTGAGAGGAAATATAGTCAAACGAGCGCTTGATTCCTGAATACGGATCGGCAAGCGCGTGCGTCTGCGGCGAAAAGCATTCATACGAGACCGGACCGTCATAGCCGCCCGCCAGAAGCGCGGCGATCTGGCCGACGTTGTCCAGCCTGTCGCGGTCGTCGATCAGCACCCGGTGTTCGTCTTCCATCTGCTCAAGGCTGAGGGCCGGATCGATGACTGCAGAGATATGCACGATCCCGGTCAGCTCTGGATAGATCGGACCGCCTCCGGCCAGGGCGTGGTGGAACGTATCGTGCACGATCTTGAAGTGCCCCCGTCCGCCAACCGCATCGATGGTATCTGCCAGCTCTTTCTTCAAGCGCAGCGAAGAGCGCAGAAAACCCAGAGGCTCGACCAGCGCGATCATCCCGGCATCTTGCAGCATCGGCAGAAAGGCCTTCAGGGCCACCCGCAGATTGGCCTGGCGTTCCCCGTTGCCAAGCCCGGTGCCGTCGTTGCGCGGGATCAGGCTGATGGTCTCGGCGCCGGCGGCTTTTGCGGTTGCGATCAGCGCCGCGACTGCCTCGTTGCGCGTTTGATCCCAGCTGTTGAAGGGGTACACTTGGCTTAGTCCGACAAGCCGCAGGCCCTTGCCGGCGGCTATTCTGCCGGCCTCGACGGGCGCCATTCCATCGAAAAGCGGCTGGTCGAGATCATTGCGCACTTCAACGCCCACACAGCCAAGCCTCGATGCAAGGTCGAGGAACTCGACATAGCCCAGATTGGGCGTCGTCATGTGATTCAGCGCAAAGTTCAACGGTCCTCCCACCCGCGATCCTGAACGATCTTTTGCCGATTGGCTCGCGGTTCCCTGACGAATGCTGCGCAGGTAGAGCAGATTCGGTCAATTCTCCAACCAAATTTTCTTCCATCAATGACGCAAATTGCTGTTACGCAATGACGTTTTTTCGTCATCACAGGATTTCAGGCAATATGATGCGTGGATCCAGGAAATGCTGCGCCGGCGCGTCGTTGCTTTGTCCCCTTGCCGATTTGACCATCAGATCCACAAGGTCCCTGCACAGTTCCGGCAGAGGCGTCGAGATCGCCATCACCACGTAGCCGTCGATCAGGGCCGCGCGGCTTTCTGCGGTAACCTCGTTGACGACCAGTGCCACCTGCGGCTGCGGATGGACCTCGCGCAAAGCCGAGATCGCGCCTTCCATGCCGCCTCCGGCGACGTAGATGCCCTTCAGGTCAGGATGCCGGTTCAGAAGGTCCAGCGTGGCCTCGTAGGTCACCTGCCGGGTCTCCAGGTTGACCAGCGTATCGAGCACGGAAAACCCCTGGCCCGCCTCGCGCACGAAAGAGCGAAATCCAACCTCGCGCAGATCGTGGCCGTGCCACCGGCTGCCGCCGACGAAGACCGCCAGCTTGCCGGGCTGGCGCACCGTCTTTGTAATGATCCAAGCCGCAAGCCGGCCGATCTTCATGTTGTTCAGCCCGATATAGTTGCGCCGGATGCCCTGCGCGAAATCGTTGAGAAGCGAAATCACGGGAACCCCGTCGTCTTTCAGGTTCTGAACGATCTGATTAAGCCGCTGGTCGTTGACCGCAATGCAGGCGATGACATCGCAGCTTTTTCCCATCGAGGTCAAAAGCCCTGCAAACTCGTCCGGCGACTGCGAGGCAGAGAACCGGATATCGGCGGTTGCGCGGATATCGATGCGATCGGCGACCGCCTGCTCGATCTCTCGCGCGAAATTCTGGAAAAATTCCTGTGACTTCTTCAAAAGCACGAAACCAAGCCGCAACTCGGGCACACCAGAGATAAGCCGGTCCTGGAATATGCCCTTGCCGTGATAGCCGACGCGGTGCGCCGCCTCGGCGATCTTGCGCATGGTCTCGTCGCGCACCACCGAGCGCCCGTTGATCGCCCGATCCACGGTCGTGACGCTGACGCCCGCCGCATCGGCGACGTCCCTTATCGTCGGTCTCCTGGCCATGAAAGGCCCCCATGACGGTTTCCCGTCATTTCGTGATACCTCATGGCGCTCTCACGACCAAACACCTTTTGGTGCGGGCCGCGATGCCAGCGCTTGTGTCGCACCGGCAAAGAGTTGACACACGTCAATGCCAGGTCATGCTCGAGGCGGCACACTTGATGCCAAGTCGGCCAAGACCCCTGGGGGCAGCGTGATAGAAATGGATCGCTGCATGGCCCTTCGATAGCATGGTGAGGCGTGCCACCAGGCCGAAAGTTTTTTTGCACGACGTAGAGGTGTGATTGTGACATGACCCCGCAGACGACAACCACACCGGACCAAGGCGAAGTCGCTCGGATTTGCGACGCCTTTCAAAGCGACCCGCACCGTATGCTCGATATATTGCGGGATGTTCAAGACCGGTTCCGCTGGATCTCTCGCGAGACAATCAGGACAGTGGCCGAAAAGACGGCGCTTTCGGAGATTGCGGTCGAGGGGGTCGCCAGCTTCTATGCCTTCCTGTCGCAGGAACCCAAGGGCGCTGTCACGATCCGTCTCTGCGACGACATCGTAGACCGGTTTGCGGGTCTGCCCGAGGTCACCGAAGCCTTCGAGAACGAGCTTGGGATCAAGATCGGCGAGACCTCGGCGGACGGAGCCTATTCGCTGGAATACACGCCCTGCATCGGAATGTGCGACCAGGCCCCGGCGGCGATGATCAACGACATTGTCCTGACCGCGCTCACCCCCGACAAGGTGCGCGAGATCTGCGAAGACCTCAAAGGCGGCAAACGTCCACAGGACTTGGTATCGCACCGGTTTGACGATCTGACACCGTACGAACGCGCGATCCGCATGGTCGACAACAATATCAGGCATGCCGGTGCCGTCCTGCTTGGGACAACGCCGGCGGATGCAGGGCTTAAAAAGGCGCTCGATCTCACCCCACACCAGATCATCGATAGCATCGAGGCCAGCGGCCTGCGCGGATGTGGCGGTGCGGGGTTCACCAGCGGCCGCAAGTGGCGCTTTGCCGCGGAAACCCCCGCCGAGCGCCGCGTGATCATCTGCAATGCAGATGAGGGCGAGCCGGGCACGTTCAAGGACCGGGTTCTCTTGACCGAGCGGCCGCATCTTTTGATCGAGGGAATGACGATCGCCGCCCGCGCGGTCGGCGCGACAGAGGGCATTGTCTATCTGCGCGGAGAGTACGTCTATCTGCGCGAGCTTTTGCAGGATGTTCTGGACGATCGCAGGGCGCGCGGCCTTCTGGGCGAGCGGATCATGGGCATGGCCGGGTTCGACTTCGACGTGCGCCTGCAACTTGGAGCGGGCGCTTACATCTGCGGCGAGGAAGGCGCGTTGATCAGCTCGTGCGAGGGATTGCCGGGCGAGCCGAAGACACGGCCCCCCTTTCCCGTCACGCGCGGCTATCTGGACCTTCCGACCGTGGTCAACAACGTCGAGACCTTTTGCCATGCCGCCCGCATCATCGATCGCGGCGCCGAGTGGTTTTTCGAGATGGGCAAGAAAGGCAGCCACGGGACCAAGCTTTTCAGCGTTTCGGGCGATTGCCTGAACCCCGGCATCTACGAGTTGCCCTACGGGCTGTCGATCCGCAAATTGCTGGAACTTGCCGGCGGCGAGGATGCCGCAGCGGTCCTGGTCGGCGGCCCGAGCGGCACGATGATTGCCCGCGACACGTTCCACCGCGAACTGACCTTCGACGATCTGGCCACCGGCGGCGCGATCGTGATCTTTTCCAGCAACCGGAACATTCTGGAGATCGTCGAATACTATATGTCGTTCTTCGTCCACGAAAGCTGCGGCTATTGCACGCCGTGCCGGGTTGGAAACGTCTTTCTTCAAAAGGCGGTCGCCAAGTTTCGTCAGGGCCTCGCGAACCCGGCCGATATCGAGTACCTGAAGGATCTCTCCAGCACGATCATCGAAACCAGCCGGTGCGGTCTCGGCATGACCTCGCCCAACCCGATCCTCTCGACGCTTGAGAATTTCCCGCTGATCTATTCTGCTATGGTAAAGCCATCCGAAAACCGCATCCGGGCGACGTTCGACATTCAGTCCGCCATTGCCGATGCGCGGCACCTGGCCAAGCGGCGGTCCCATATCTTCGACAAGGATTTCGGCGAATGAGTGATTTCACTTTCACGATCGACGGCACCGAGATCACCGCCAAAGAGGGCCAGACCATCATGGATGCCGCCGACGACGCCGGTATCTATGTGCCCAGGCTTTGCGATCACGAAGGGCTTCGCCATCAGGGCGGCTGCCGGGTGTGTACCGTCAAGGCCGATGGGAGAAGCGTATCGGCGTGCACGCAACCGGCCGCGCCCGGCCTGACGGTGGAAAACGAGACGCCGCATATCAACAAGCTGCGCCGCGATCTGGTCGAGATGCTGTTTCACGAGGGCAATCACCTTTGTCCGATCTGCGAGGCCAGCGGCAATTGCGAGTTGCAGGCGATGGCCTATCGGCTCGACATGACGGCGCCGACGAAATTTCCCTATCTGGAGCCCTGCCGCCCGGTCGATGCATCGCACCCCGATATCGCGCTCGACACCAACCGTTGTATTTCCTGCGGCCGCTGTATTCGCGCCTCGCAGGATGTCGATGGCAAGGGCGTCTTTGGGTATGTCGGGCGCGGCATCCACCGCCACGTCGCGGCGAATGGCGAGGACCTGTCGCATACCGACGCCGAGGTGACCGACTTTGCGATCTCATCCGAGGTCTGCCCGGTGGGCTGCATCATCCGCAAGCGCATAGGCTTTGCGACGCCAATCGGCGAGCGCGAGTTCGACAAGGGACTGATCGGTCACAAGATCAGCGCAAAGCGCGATGACTGAGCTGCCCAAAGCCCGGATCGCCACGGCATCGCTGGCCGGATGCTTTGGCTGCCATATGGCGATGCTCGACATCGACGAGCGGCTGATCGAGCTGATGACGCTGGTGGAGTTCGACCGCTCGCCGTTGACGGACATCAAGACGTTCACGCGGCGCTGCGATATCGGGATCATCGAAGGCGGCTGCTGCAACGAGGAAAACGTGCATGTGCTGCAGGACTTCCGCAAGAACTGCGACGTGCTCATCGGGATCGGGCAATGCGCGATCATGGGTGGGCTGCCGGCTATGCGCAACGCCATAATGCATTCCGACGAGCCGTTGCGCGAATGCCTCGAAGAGGCGTTCATCAACGGGCGCTACATTCGCAATACGACCCACAACATTCCAAACGATCCTGCGCTGCCGCTTCTGTTGGACGAGGTTTATGCCTGCGCCGAAGTGGTCGAGATGGACTACAATATCCCCGGCTGCGCGCCCACGGGCGACGTCATCTTCGAGACATTGAGCAAACTGCTGGCGGGCAAGTTTCGCGGCTTTGAACGGGAAACGATCAGATTTGACTAGGAGGTCTTCCCTGTTGGGAACACGATTGCATGGCTGAGCCAAGACTAATTGAAATCTCTCCAGTGACGCGGGTCGAGGGCCACGGCAAGGTCACGATCCATCTGGACGCGGACGGCCGCGTCGACGAAGCGCGGCTTCATATCGTCGAGTTTCGGGGCTTTGAACGCTTCATTCGCGGACGGCTGCTGTGGGAGGTGCCGGTCATCGTCCAGCGTCTTTGCGGTATCTGCCCGGTCAGCCATCATCTGGCGGCGGCCAAGGCGATGGACATGATCTGCGGCGTCGACGAATTGCCGCCGACGGCCGAAAAGATGCGTCGCCTGATGCATTACGGTCAGGTCATGCAAAGCCACGTTCTGCATTTTTTCCATCTTGCGGCGCCCGATTTTCTATTCGGCTTCGGCGCGCCAGCCGAGAAGCGCAACATCTTCGAAGTGATCCGCGAACAGCCAGAGCTGGGCCGCCGGGCGATCCTGATGCGCAAATTCGGGCAGGACATCATCGAAGCGACAGCGGGCAAGAAGATACACGGCACCGCCGCCATCCCCGGCGGTATAAACCGCAACCTGCCGATCGAGAAACGCGATGCGTTCCTCAAGGACATCGCCGAAATGGAAGACTGGGCGCTCGACGCCCTGAAGCTTGCCCGCGACTACACGCTTGAACATGCAGAGCTGGTTGGCCATTTCGCGTCCTTCCCGTCGCACTACATGTCACTTGTGCGACCCTCGGACGGTGCGCTCGATCTTTACCACGGAAACCTGCGCGCGCTCGCCTCCAACGGCGACACCATATTCGACCAGCTTCCCTATGACCGCTATCACGAGGTTCTGGTCGAAGACGTCCGGTCCTGGTCCTACATGAAATTCCCGTTCATCGAAAAGCTCGGTCCGCTTACTGGCTGGTACCGTGTCGGCCCGCTTGCGCGGATGAACACCGTGGATCTGATCGACACACCGCGGGCCAACGCCGCCCGCGACGAGTTGATGGCATCGGACGGCGACATCACCCAAGCGGTATTGGCCAACCATTGGGCGCGGATGATCGAGGTTCTGCACTGCGTCGAGAAGATACGCGAGCTGTTGCACGACCCGGACCTGCAGGGAACCGATCTCAAAGCCACCGGGGAGCGGCGCGAGGAAGGAATCGGCGTGATCGAGGCGCCGCGCGGCAACCTTATCCATCACTACCAGGTCGATGAAAACGATCAGGTGACCTACTGCAACCTCATCGTATCGACCACGCATAATAACGAGGGCATGAACCGCGCCGTCAAGGACGTGGCGGTCCAGCAGCTTTCAGGCCAGCCTGAGATCACCGAAACCATGCTCAACCAGGTCGAAGTCGCGATCCGGGCTTACGATCCGTGCCTGTCCTGTGCGACCCACGCGCTGGGTCAGATGCCGCTTCAGGTCGAACTGATCGATGCGGCAGGCACCGTGATCGACAGCCGGGTGCGGGACGCATGATGCACCTCATCGGCTATGGCAATCCCGGACGCTGTGATGACGGTCTTGGGCAGGCTTTCGCGATGCGCATCGCCGCGCGGAACCTTCCGGGGATCGAGGTCACTGCCGACTACCAGCTCAGCGTCGACCATGCGCTATTGATTGCCGAGGCGCAGCAGGTCGTGTTTGTCGATGCGCTGATGCACGCCGATGCTCCGTTCGGTTTTGCCGGCGTCCAACCTGCGCCGAGCCATGATCTGTCCAGCCACAGTCTTAGCCCGGCGGCCGTCCTGGCGCTCGCCGCAACGCTCTTTGACGCAGCGCCCCAAGCCTTTGTGCTTGGCATCGGCGGGGGAGAGTTCGGCGAGGTCAAAGAGGGATTGAGCCCAGTTGCGGAGGACAACCTGTGCCGTGCAGAGGCATTTTTTCTCGATTGGCTGCGCAGCCCAAAGCGCCAGGCAGATGCGTCAGGATACGCCCATGCATGAGATGTCGCTGTGCGAGAATATCCGCGAGATCCTGGAAAAGCAGGCCCGCGCGGACGGATTTGCCCGGGTCAACAAGGTCTGGCTCGAAGTCGGGCCGTTGTCCTGCATCGAGCCCGAAGCGCTGCGCTTTGGCTTTGACGTGGTGATGCGCGGATCGCTTGCCGAAGGTGCCGCTCTGGATATCGCGTCGTCGCATGCCACGGCACGGTGTCTGGCTTGCGGCCATGTCGCGACGGTGCAACGCCGGTACGAGGCCTGCCCAGACTGCAAAGCGCCCGGCTTGCAGGTGACAAGCGGTGACGAGTTGAAGATCAAGAAACTGGAGGTTGTCTGATGTGCGGAACCTGCGGATGCGGCGACGGCGACGTCCGAATTGGCGGGCACGCCCACCAGCATGGGCGCGCACGCGAGATTGCGCTTGAGATCGACATCATGGCCAAGAACGATGCCTATGCGGCGGCCAATCGGCAGCGGTTTGCCGAGGGCGGCATTCTGGCTTTGAACCTGGTCTCAAGCCCCGGCTCCGGCAAGACCTCGCTTTTGGTGAAAACCATTGAAATGCTGAAAGGCACCTTGCCGGTCTACGTCGTGGAAGGAGACCAGCAAACCTCACACGATGCCGACCGCATCCGCGAAACCGGCGCGAGCGCAATCCAGATCAATACGGGCAAAGGCTGCCATCTGGACGCCCATATGGTCGGCCACGCCGTGGCTGATCTGAACCCGGCCCGCGGCGCCGCCCTTTTCATCGAAAACGTCGGTAACCTGGTCTGTCCGGCCGGTTTCGATCTGGGCGAAGCGCATAAGGTCGTTGTTCTGTCGGTCACCGAAGGCGAGGACAAGCCCTTGAAATACCCTGATATGTTCGCGGCCGCCGATCTTGCGCTGATCAACAAGGCCGATCTGTTGCCACACCTGCAGGTCGATATGGCTCTGATCGCCGCCAACGCGCTCAAGATCAACCCCGGCATCGAGATCATCCAGATCTCGGCCCTGACCGGGACAGGCATGGCCGAATGGCTTGATTGGATCGGATCCGCCCATGCCCGTGTTGGGTCCGCCAAGCATGTTGAGACGGCTGCGGAATAGGAGAAAGACGATGTGCCTTGCGATCCCTGCCATAGTCCAGTCTATCGAACCCGGCGATATGGCCATCGTCGCCATCGAGAACGTGCGCAAACGGATCTCTACTGCGCTCCTCGATAGCGTTTCAGAGGGCGACTATGTGCTGGTGCACGTGGGCTATGCGCTTCACCTGCTGAGCGAGGAGGAAGCCCAGCAAACGCTTTCGCTCATGGCCGATGCCGGCATCCTCGAAGACGAGCTGGACGAAATCCGCGGAGAGGCCTCATGCGATACATAAGCGAGTTTCGCGACCGTAAGCTGGCCGACACGCTCGCGGCACGCATTGCCCGAGAGGCGCAGCCCGGCAGGGACTATCATTTCATGGAGTTCTGCGGCGGTCACACCCACGCTATCTTTCGCTACGGCGTGCAGGACATGATGCCTGCCAACGTCCATTTCGTGCACGGCCCCGGCTGCCCGGTCTGCGTGCTTCCGGTGCGCAGGCTCGATGACGCGCTTGAACTGGCCGAAAGGCACGGCGCGATCCTGTGCACCTACGGCGACATGATGCGCGTGCCCGGCACCGGGCGGCGCTCGCTGATCCGCGCAAAGGCCGACGGCGCCGATATCCGCATGGTCTATTCGACGCTCGATGCCCTGAAGATCGCGCGCAACAATCCCGGCAAGCAGGTGGTCTTTTTCGCGATCGGCTTTGAGACCACGACACCGCCAACGGCGGTGGCTATCGAAATAGCAAAATCCGAGGGACTGGAGAATTTCACGGTCTTCTGCAACCACGTCCTGACCCCGACGGCGATCGGTTACATCCTGTCATCCGCCGACTTCGCGCCCGGCGGTCCGGCGCGGATCGATGGCTTTCTGGGCCCCTCCCATGTCAGCGCCGTGATCGGATCGCGGCCCTACGAGGCTGCGGCAGAGCGCTACAGGAAACCGGTCGTGATCGCGGGGTTTGAGCCCCTTGACGTGATGCAGTCGGTTCTGATGCTGATCACGCAGGTCAACGAGGGGCGGGCCGAGGTCGAAAACCAATACACCCGCGTCGTGACCCGTGACGGCAATCAAAAGGCGCAGGCGCTTGTCGCCAAGGCGTTCCAGCTGCGTAAAAGCTTTGAATGGCGCGGACTTGGATCAGTGACCGAAAGCGCGCTTCGCATCCGCCCCGAATACGAAAAATTCGATGCCGAGACGCGGTTCGAGCTGGCCGACAAGCAATCGCGCGAGGTCAAATCCTGCGAATGCCCCTCGGTCCTGCGGGGGGTCAAGAAGCCGACGGAATGCAAGCTTTTCGGCACCGTCTGCACACCAGACAATCCCATGGGGGCCTGCATGGTATCCTCTGAAGGCGCGTGCGCCGCCTATTGGAGCTATGGCCGCCTTCGCGACCCCGGCAAGACTGACGCCGCATGACGGGACCCGATCTTTCCGGCAGCGTGGACATGACCCATGGCGGCGGCGGGCGCGCCATGATGGAGCTGATCCGCGATATCTTTCTGCGCCACCTTTCAAACCCGATCCTGGACCGCGGTGATGACGCTGGGCTGGTAGAAGCGCCCGCGGGCAGGCTTGTGATGTCGACGGACAGCCACGTGATCTCTCCGCTCTTTTTTCCCGGCGGCGACATCGGGTCGCTATGCGTTCATGGCACGATCAACGATCTGGCGATGATGGGGGCACAGCCGCATTACCTGACCGCGGGGTTCATCCTGGAAGAAGGCTTTCCGCTTGCCGATCTCGACCGCATCGTCGCATCGATGGCCAGGGCCGCAAGCGCCGCCGGCGTGCAAGTGATCAGCGGCGATACCAAGGTCGTAGAGCGCGGCAAGGGCGATGGTGTCTTCATCACCACGGCCGGGCTCGGGGTGGTCAAGGACGGGCTGAACCTGTCGGCCGCCAACGCCCGGCCCGGGCAGGCCATTCTTGTGTCCGGCACGATGGGAGACCACGGCGTCGCGGTCCTGTCGAAACGGGAAAACCTCGAATTCGAAACCGAAATCCGGTCCGATTCCGCTGCCCTTCACGGCCTGGTCGCGGATATGGTTGCGGCAACCCCCCGCATCGCCGTCATGCGCGATCCGACACGGGGCGGGCTGGCCGCGACCTTGAACGAGATCGCGTCGGCCGCAGCTGTCGGCATGGCCTTGGACGAGGCGCAGATCCCGGTATCGCCCGATGTGGCCGCGGCGTGCGAGCTTTTGGGGCTCGACCCGCTCAACACGGCAAACGAAGGCAAGCTGATCGCCCTTTGCCCTGCCGAAGACGCAGGCAGGCTGCTGGATACCATGCGCGCCCATCCGCTCGGCCGCGCCGCCGCAATCATCGGCGAGGTGACAGGCGAGCCCTCGTGCCTCGTTCAGATGAAGACGGCCTTCGGCGGCACGCGCATAGTCGACTGGATCGCCGGCGAGCAGTTGCCGCGGATTTGCTAGCGCCCGTGCGTGCCATCGGGAGACAGATCCATGTGCGCGGACAGGTGCAGGGCGTGGGTTTTCGCCCGTTCGTCTGGCAGCTTGCGCGCCGCGCCGGGCTGGCGGGCCAAGTTCGCAACGATGGCTCGGGGGTTCGCATCGACATCTGGGGCAGCGAAAGCGCTCTCGACGATCTTCTTGGCCAGCTGCAACAAGAGCCGCCGCCCCTGGCGCGGATCGAGGCGGTTGAATGGACGCCCCTGAACACGCCCACCCCAAAAGGCGCGTTTGAAATCGCCCCAAGCGGCAGCGGACGCGTCTCGACCGAGATCGCGCCCGATGCCGCAACGTGCGCAAGCTGCCTTGCCGAGATATTCGACCCCCACGACCGGCGCTATGGATACCCCTTCACCAATTGCACCCATTGCGGGCCGCGGCTGTCGATCGTCGAGCGTATTCCCTATGATCGGGCAGCGACCTCTATGCGCGCCTTTGAGATGTGCAAGGCCTGCCGGCGCGAATATGAAGACCCGGCCGACCGGCGCTTTCATGCACAGCCCAATGCCTGCCCCGCATGCGGCCCCCGGCTATGGCTGGAGGACAAGAGCGGAGAGATCGCCTGCGAAGATCCGCTGGCAGAAGCTGCGCGCGCGCTTCGCGGCGGCGCGATCCTGGCAATAAAGGGAATTGGCGGGTTCCACCTGGCCTGCGATGCGACAAACGCCGATACGGTGGCCGAACTTCGCCGCCGAAAACACCGCGTGGCCAAACCGTTGGCAATGATGGCCGGCAGCGTTGCGCAGATCCGGCGCTTTTGCCATGTCTCCGAAGAAGAAACGCGCCATCTCACCTCGTCTGCCGCGCCGATCGTCCTTTTGGAAAACCGCGATGGCGCCGCGCTTGCCTGCATCGCGCCCGGCCAGTCCCGCACTGGGGTCATGCTGCCCTATTCGCCGCTGCATCATCTTTTGATGGATGCGGTGGGCGGGCCGCTCGTTATGACGTCGGGCAACCCGCCCGGCGCGCCGCAAGTGACCTGCAATGCGGCCGCGCGCGCCGAGCTTGCCGGGATCGCCGACGCGTGGCTTGTGCACGACCGGGCCATTGTCAATCGTCTCGACGATTCCGTCCTTCGGGTCGATCTGGGTGCGCCCTACATCCTGCGACGCGGGCGCGGTCTGGCGCCCGAGCCCCTGAAGCTGGCCGAGCCGTTCTCGGGCGCGCCCCCGACACTTGCCCTGGGCGCAGAGCTGAAATCGACCTTCTGCCTGCTCAAGGACGGACACGCGATCCCATCGCAGCACATTGGCGATCTGAAGACCGCCGAAACCTACGCCGATTTTCGTGCCAAGATCGCTCTGTTCCGGGAGTTGTTTCGCTTCGATCCCGCCGTGATCGCCGTTGACCGTCACCCTGACTACCTGTCCTCCATTTGGGGCCGCGCACTGGCGCAGGAAACCGGCGCCAGGCTGATTGCCGTCCAGCATCACCATGCGCATATGGCCAGTTGCCTGGCCGAGCACCGCATCGCGCCCGGACAAGGCCAGGCAGTCGGGATCATTCTCGACGGCACCGGCTTTGGAACCGACGGGACCGTGTGGGGCGGCGAGATACTGCTGGGCGGGCATGCCGGGTTCAAGCGCAAGGCCCATCTGCCTCAGGTCGCGCTCCCCGGAGCGGAGCAAGCGATCAAAGAGCCATGGCGCAATTCGGTGGCGCATATGTCGGCAGCGCTGGGGCCCGATTGGCAACGTCATCTCGATGGTACCGGCCTGCGCAGCCGCTTGGCCAAGAAGCCAGTGAGCTTCATCGCGCAACTTATTGACAAAAATGTAAACTCTCCACTCAGCTCTTCAACGGGCCGGCTCTTCGATGCGGTTGCCGGGGCTTTGGACCTTGCCTTCGATGGGCAGCATTACGAGGGTCAGGCGGCGATGGAGCTGGAGGCCATCGCGGCGGCCCATAGTGCCCGCGCCGGCAGCTATCCGGTCGATATCTGCGCAGGCGGGGTCCTGTCATTTGCGCCGCTCTGGCGGGCATTGCTGGGCGACCTCAGGGCGGGCGTGGACCGGGGCGTCATTGCCGCGCGATTTCACAATGGCCTGGCCGCAATACTGGCGCAGGCGGCGCGCGATATTGCGGCAGAGGCCGGAGCCGATTGCGTCGTCCTTTCTGGCGGCGTGATGCAAAACCGGCTCTTGCTGGAGGCTCTACATGGTCAACTTGGCGCATGCGGCCTAGACGTTCTGGTGCACCGCCGGGTTCCGGCCAACGATGGCGGGATATCGCTTGGCCAGGCCGCCGTTGCGGCGCTTGCATGATCGGCCGCATGGCTCGGGCCACGCGCGCGCCTGCCGGCTCTGGCCAACGCCGATTGCCGAAAATCGGCCCTGCCACCTGACTTTGTTCGGCATCGCGCGCTAAGGTGACGGTCGAAAGGTCGAATGGGGTCTGCCATGGGCGTCCTTCTGGACATTGCGGGCGTGCTTTATGAAGGGGATCGGCCGATCCCCGGCGCAGTCGACGCGGTTCGCCGGCTGCGCGGATCGGGCCTGGCGGTTCGCTACCTCACGAACTCGACCAGGCGACCGAAACGGCGCATCGTCGAGCGGCTTCGCTCGCTCGGGTTCCCGGTCGATCCCGCCGAGATCCTGACGCCGGCGGAAGCCGCCTGCGACTGGCTGCGACGGGAAGGCTACGCGCCTCATCTCCTGATCCATCCCGACCTCGAAGAGGACTTCATGGATCTGCCCAAGAGCGACCGCATCGCCGTGGTCGTCGGCGATGCGGGGCCCTGTTTCAGCTACGAGCGGATGAATGCAGCCTTTCGCGAGCTGGAACGGGGAGCTCCGTTTCTCGCGCTGGCGATCAACCGCGTCTTCAAGGACCGTGATGGCAAGCTCAGCCTCGATGCGGGCGCCTTCGTCAAGGCTCTGGAATACTCAAGCGGCACGCCCGCGCTTCTGCTTGGCAAGCCGTCGCGCGATTTCTTTGTGGCAGGTGCGCGCAGCATGGGGTGCGCGCTAGGCGATGTGACCATGATCGGCGATGATGCCGAGAGCGATGTGTCGGGGGCTATCGCGGCCGGTGTACGAGCTGCCATCCACGTGCAGACGGGCAAATACCGCGCCGGCGATGAAACGCAGCACGATCATCGCCCAAGCGCCCTGGCCCGCGACATCGCTGCGGCGGTGGATCTTTTGGTCGAGACGGACTGATACTCGGCCTGCATTGGACGGCGAGCGCTGCGATCAGGCTTTTGATGCGGGCCGTGTGCGGAACTCCCCAGCATGACGGAAGACGCCTTCGGTCTCTTCGCAAATCTTGTGGACTATCCCAGACACGGCTTGCCGAAATGGCTGTAGTCGGGCGCCACACGGTTGTCAGGTGGGAGGGCAAGGCGAGGATCCAGAGGCGGTCGCGCGCTCTGAAAAGCATGCTGGCGGTTCTGGAGCCCTTAAGCCGCTACTCTGCCGGTCTAATGCGCGCCCGGGGGGATGGGGTTTTAGACGATCAGCAGGTCGTTCTTGATCGCCTCGCCGCAAACCAACTGACGCGGCAGATCGAAGTTGCGGATCGGCGAAAGGCCGTGAGTAGGTTGCCGTGCGGCGCCAAGACCCGGAAGGGAACTCCTTGCCGGCTGAAATCGGAACCGGGAAGACGGCGCTGCAAGTATCACGGCGGCAAGTCCACCGGACCCAAGACACAGGAGGGTAGAGCACGGATCGCGAATGCTCAGCGTAAACGTTGGGCAAGGATCCGAACGGAAAAAATGCCCATAACCTACCTTCGGCCCCCGCACCTCCGGGAGCCAGAGCTACGCAACTCTGGCGCGCCCTTCGATAAATGAAACCTCTAGGATAAGACCCGCCATATTACAGACTTGTTGTTGCTTGTGCATCTTTGGCTTTGCAGACAAGATAAACAGGGTACCCGCGCTTTGAGATATGGTTTCGTTCCCGCCAGCACGGAAGAGCTTAAGCTCAAGCCTTTGATGACAAACTGATCGAACCGGCGCGACCCTCTTCAACAGGTCGCGCCTACCTTACGCCCAGTGTGCGCCATGGGCAAAAAGAAGTAATTCGCCGCAGCTTGCCTCTAAGTCCGCTCAGCGGACCGAGCAGACGTTGAATTCGCTCCATTGAACTGCCCGCGAGCGATTTCGCCGGCATGAGTATCCTTGAGTCTGTATCTCGGAATGCCCGGCATGTTCGTGGTAGGAACGGGACAGGCAGCGCGACGAAGGAAGCGAGACCCTGATGGCAGGCCTTGACCGCAAACGAGCCGGGCAGTTGATGGCGGATGCTGCCATCGATGCAGTGATATTCCTGTCTCCCGAAAGCTTTCTCTATGCGACGGGGGCATCGCCGGGGGTCGCCACGATGTGGCGCAGGGCCGGAGCCGTCGCGGCGCTGGTTCCTGCGGATGCGGGGCAGACCGAGGCGGCGGTCGTCAGCGATCTCTTCGCGCCCACCTTTCGCAGGACAAGCCACCTGACCGATGTCCGCGAAAGCCCGATATGGGTCGAAACGGCGAATCTGGAAGACGCAGATCCGGACCTTTCCCCCGAAGAGGCGGTCGCCCGGGTATGGCGTTCCGCGGGTCGGCCCGATGGTTTCCAGCGCCCCGAGACCTTTGACCCGCTCCTGTGCTACCGCCACTTGGCGGATATCCTGAGCGAGCGGGCTCTTGATGGCGCACGGATCGGATTCGAGGCGTCCGCGATCTCCGCAAGGGACATCGGCGCGTTCAAGGCCGCGCTTGGCAACGCGGATCTGGTCGACGCGTCGGACCTGATCGCGCGGCTCAAGATGGTCAAGACGAAGGACGAGATTGCCCACCTGCGCCTTGCGGTCGGAATCGCCGAAACCGGCATCCGGGCGCTGCGAGCGGCGATCGAACCCGGCACGACGCGCGATGCGCTTGCCGATGTGTGGAAAAGCGCCATCCAGGGGCACAAGGACAGCGGCGCGCTGAGCGGCGCCTGGGAATATGTCTCGGTCGGGAAAAATCCCTGGGGTGGAAATGCAACCGTCCACCCCGGAGACCTGATCAAGGTCGATGTCGGCTGTCTGGTGAACGGCTATACCTCGGACACCGGCCGTACCTTTGTCGTCGGCGCGCCCAGCCCGACCCAGGACAGACTTTTCGATGCGTTGATGCGGGGCTTTTTGGCGGGATCCGAACTGTTGCGGCCCGGTGTGCCGCTGGCAGAGGTCCACGGCGCCACGCTTGCCGCGATCCGGGCCGCGGGATTCCCCGGCTACACAAGGGGCCATTTCGGGCACGGGGTTGGCGCCGGCCTGGGAAGCGAGGAATGGCCGTTCATCTCCGCCCAGTCGGAGGCGATCCTCGAGCCGGGCATGGTCATGGCCTTAGAGTGCCCATGGTATGTCGACGGGCTTGGCGGAATGATCATCGAGAACCAGATGCTGATTACCGAGACAGGGCACGAGATGATGAACACTCTGCCGCTCGAACTGGTTCGCATCCCGGCCTGATCGCTGCGGTTCACATAAGGACCGACGGCAGGAAAAGCGCGATCTGGGGCAGCATGGCCAGCAACAGGATTCCTGCCAGCAAGATCAGCCAATAGGGAATGGTGGCGATCGCGGCCTCGCCCAGTGAAACCTTTTCCTTCGTGATCGAGACCAGTACTGAGAGGTTGAGACCGACGGGGGGCGTAACCTGGCCTATCTCGATCAGAATGGTGATGATGACCCCCAGCCAGATTGCGTCATAGCCAAGCCCGACCATCAGCGGCACCACGATGGGAAGCGTCATGATCATCAGCGACAGGCCGTCGAAGAAACAGCCCAGCACCAGGTAGATCAGCACGACCAGGACGAGAACCTGCAGCGGGCCGAGATCGGCGGCGCGCACCGCTTCGAGGATGGATTGCGGAACGCCCAACAGGCTGACGGCCTGCGCAAGGATGGTCGCGCCCATCACCACGAAGGCGATCGACGCGAAAAGAAGGATCGCGGCATAGAAACTCTCGGCCAGCGACCTGACGGTCAGGGTCCCCCAGAACCGGCCGACGACGATTGTCGCGATCACGCCGACCCCCGCCGCCTCGGTGGGCGTCGCGATGCCGAAGGCGATGCTGCCCATGATCGAAAGGATCAAAAGCAGGAAGGGCCACAGGCCCGCCAGCTTGAGCAGGATCGCCGCCGCGCCCGCATCCGCCTCGCTTTTCGGCGCCAGATCGGGCCGGGTGAGGCACCGCAGGAAGATGTAGACCATGAACATCGCGGCAAAGAGCAGACCGGGCAGAAGACCGGCCAAGAACAGCCGGCCGATGGAGGTCTCGGTCAGCGCGCCGTAGATTAGCAACGACAGGCTTGGCGGGATCAGCAGGCCCAGCGTTCCGCCGCCGGCAAGCGAGGCCACAACCATCCGCCGGTCATAGCCGCGCGCGGTCATCTCGGGATATGCGACGGACCCGACCGCGGCGGCCGTCGAGAGGCTCGATCCGCTAACCGCTCCGAACAGCGTGCAGACGGCGATGTTGGTGTGCAGCAGTCCTCCGGGAACGCGCTGGAACAGAGGTGTCAGGGCAGAGTAGGTTTTCTGGCTGACCCCGCTCCGCAGCATGATCTCGCCCAGCATGATGAACAGCGGGATGGCGCTCAGCGTGAACGAGTTCAGCACATTCCAGACGGCGTCGACCGCGACGTAGGTCGATCCGCCGGCAAGAAAGTGCAGGATCAAGAGCCCGGTCAGCCCAAGCGCCGCCCCCAGCGCAAGGCCCGAGCCGGCAAACACGGTCAGACCGCCAACCAGAAGTGCCCAGAAGCTAAACATAACTTTCCTTCTGTCTTGTCAGGGCCGGTCCGGCTTCTGCCTGTCCACTCCCACCAGAAACGCCACGATGCTCAGCGCCATCGACAGGGGAAGCAGGGCCATCCACGGATACATCAGCAGCCGCCCGACTTCGGTCTTGATGTTGCGGTCGATCGCAAACTCCAGCCAAGGCAGGCAAAGCGCCACGAACCACAGGCAGAAGGCGGCGCCGAGCAAGGCCGCCAGCCTCCCGATCCATGTCCGGGCTCTTTTCGGCAGGGTTGAGACAAGCACGAGAACGCGCACATGCTCGGCGCGCAGCGTGGCCAGCGGAAGCGCCAGAAAGAACGCCGCAGTCATCAGAAGCCCGACAAGCTCCTCGGTGAAACGGAGCGGCGAAAACGCGAAATAGCGCATCGTCACGCTTGCGCCGATCAGAAGGACGATCGCGCAGCCGGCCAGCGCCGCCAGAACGGCCATGACAATGAAGACGGGCGTCAGGACCTTGCCGATGCGCGCGGCGATGTCCGGCTGCCCGTCCTCTGTCTCGTCGCCTCGCAAACTCAGCGTCCGAGGACTCCGAGGATTCTCTGGCGGTACTCGGGGGCCTTGCCGCCCGCTTCCTCGGCCATCTCCAGCCAGGTTGCCGAAGCGGCGTCGAGAAACGCGGCGCGGTCCTCATCCGAGAACGGCTCCAGGAACTCGATCTCCTGTTCCGCCAGCTTGGCCCGCGCAGCCTGTTCGTTCTCTTCCGCCTTGGAATACTCGTTGGTCCGCTGCCACACGCGGGCGGCCGCCGTGCTGACCGCTTCGCGCTCAGCATCGCTCAGGCTGTCCCAGGCGTCCTTCGATGCACCGAGAACATAGGGAACGCCCGCGACCGGATAGAGGTAAGA
>JABDLJ010000043.1 GCA_013003075.1 Paracoccaceae bacterium | reverse complement strand
CTGTGGGCCAGGCTGATCACGACCGGGTCGGGCAAGGTGATGCGGGGGCTTTACCGCAGCCACGGTCCCGAGGGGAAAATGGCGATCACCTGGCCCACCGGCTCGATGGTGCTGTGGATCGCGGTTTTGCTGGGCGTCACGCTGGTGGTGAATTTCGCCAGCTAGGCGGGCCGCTCCTCAAGCCCTGCCGGGCTTTCCTCGCGATGGGTGCGGCTTCAGGCCACCGCGCCCCAGACCATGCCCGCCAGCACGGCGCCGACGACGGCAATTCCCAGATAGGCGGCGAACACCCGCGGCTTGACCAGCGCCCAGACGGCGACAGCGGCCGGAATGCAGCTGACGCCGCCGGCGATGACAAAGGACATCGCCGCCCCGTTCGACATGCCCTGCGCCAGCAGCGCCTCGACCAGCGGCACCGCGGCATAGCCGTTCAGATAGGCCGGGGCGCCGACCAGCGCGCCCAGCAGGATCGGCAGGATCCCCGAGCCGCCCAGCACGCCCGCGATCAGGTCGGCGGGCACGTATTCCAGCATCAGGCTTTCGATCAGGTAGGCCAGCAGCAGCCACTTGCCGAGGAAGAGCGCATTCTCGATCACCGTCTCGCGGAACGTCACGCGCCGTTCGGCGGTGCGCCAGAACGCCCATTCGGTCCTGGCGTGGAACGGATCGTCCCCCCCGGTGCCGCAGCCCGAGCCGCAGCAGGCGGCCTTCGGCGCGATCTTCAGCGGATCGGCGAACAGCATGCTTGACGACAGCGCCTTGACGAAGAACCCGCCGCCCAGACCGATGCTGACGGCGGCAACCGTCTTGGCGATGGCAAAGGGAAAGCCCAGCGTTCCGGCGGTGATCAGGAACATCGCCGGGTCCATCAGCGGCGAGGCCAGCCAGAACGCCATCACGGCCGACAGCGGCGCGCCCACTGTCAGCATCGCGGCAATGAACGGGATGACCTCGCAAGAGCAAAACGGCGAAAGGCCTCCGATCAGCGCGGCGGCGACGATCATCCGGGCCTCGCGGCCCTCGAAGGCGCGGGCCAGCAGCGTCTCTGCGCCAGTGGCTTTCAGATAGGCAACGGCGAGCACGGCAAAGACGATGAAAAGCCCCGTGTTCAAAAGCGCTTGCAGGGCGAAGCTGACGTTTGGCCCAAGCTGGGGCAGATCAAGCAACGCCAGCGCGGCAAGTACTGCCAGGATCGCCAGAACGGCCCTGTCGCGCAGGATGCGGCCCCAGGCAGAGGGCTGGGGGTGAGGTTGGGTGATCTCAGCCATGATCGTGCGCGGTTTGGGCCGTATCGGCACAGCATTCAGAAAGAAGGAAGGCGCTGAGATCTTCCATCCGGTCATAGGCCGCCGCGATGCAGATGATCTTGCGCCCTTGTCGTATCTGCTCGACCAGCCCGGCGGCGGCGAGGATCTTCATATGATGGGTGAGCGTCGAGCCGGTAATCCCGCTGCGTGCGCCCAGCTCTCCGATCGGCAAGCCGTCGGGGCCTGCACGCACGAGCGTTCGCAGGACCAAAAGGCGCTGCTCGGAGCCGAGCGCGGCGAAGGTCGATGCGGCCAGCGTGAGATCGCTGGGAGGGGCGTTTTTCAATTCCATATTTCTAATATTATAGAAATATAGAAATATGGCAAGCCCCGATTGCGGGGAGGCGGCGGCCGCGATTTGCCAGCGGCGGATGCGGCGCTTATGTCGGGGCGATGACCGATACGCTTCGCTCTGACATCGCGGCCTGCCGCCTTTGTACCGAAAGGTTTGCCGCCACCGCCACGCGCCACAGCCCGCGCCCGGTGGTCTGGTTTCGCCCCGGCGCGCGGATCTTGATCGCAAGCCAGGCGCCGGGCCTGCGCGTGCACGAGGCGATGACACCGTTCTGGGACCAGTCCGGGGTGCGTCTACGCGACTGGCTGGGGGTCAGCGAAGAGCAATTCTACGACCGCTCGCGCGTTGCCATCGTGCCGATGGCGTTCTGCTTTCCCGGCTATGACGCCAAGGGCTCTGACCTGCCGCCGCCGCTGGTATGCGCGCGCACCTGGCGCGCGCCGGTGATCGGCGCGCTCAGCGACATTCGCCTTTCCGTTCTGATCGGCGGCTATGCGCAGCGCTGGCACCTGGGGCCGGCGGCGAAGGGTGGCGTGACCGAGACCGTCCGGCGCTGGCGCGATCATGCGCCGCACGCATTTGTCTTGCCGCACCCGTCCTGGCGCAATACCCCGTGGCTGAAGAAAAACCCATGGTTCGAGGCCGAGGTGCTGCCGGCGCTGCGGGTCGAGGTCAGAAAGGCCCTGGATGACTGAGACCGCGCTCGATACGGCCCATGCGGCGATGGAAGCGGCTGGCGACGATGCCGCCCGGCTGCGCTTTTTCGAACGCATGGCCGATGCCGAACTTCTGCTGCTGCTGCGCGAAGAGCCGCAGGGCGAGGACATCACGCCGCAAATCTTCGAGACCGGCGAGGGTACCTTCGCGCTGGTCTTCGACCGCGAGGACCGCCTGTCGGAGTTTGTCGGCGCCGAGGCCGCGCATGCGGCGCTCGCCGGGCGCACGCTGATTGCGATGCTGTCCGGACAGGGGATCGGGCTGGGGCTGAACCTTGGGGTCGCGCCGTCGTCGATCCTGATCCCGGCAGAGGCGGTCGACTGGCTGGCCGGCACGCTGGCCGAGGCGCCGCGCGAGATCGAAGCGCGGCCGACCGAGTTTGCCGCCCCCGGCGCACTGCCGCAGGCGCTGATCGAGGCGCTTGATGCCAAGCTTCCAAGCGCAATGGGGCTGGCGCGCTTTGCGTATCTTGCCAGCGCGACCTACGAGGATGGCGCACGCGGCCATATCCTGGCGTTCATCGACGCAGCGCCGGGCGCCGAGCCTGCGCTGGCCCGGGCCGCGGGCGAGGCGCTGATCTTTTCAGGCCTCGAGGCCGGCGAGATGGACGTGGCCTTCTTTGCCGCTTCCGATCCCCTGTCGGCCAAGCTGGCGCGGGTGGCGCTGCGCTTTGACCTGCCGCAACCGCCCGAGCTAGTGAAGCCGCAGGCCCCCGGCAGTGACCCCGAACGCCCGCCACGTTTGAAATAGGCAATGCTCCGCCTGTGCAACGGCGCGACAGACATTGCGGAATTTGTCTATTGTACCTTTATCGTTAACAGCTGACGCCCTATAAGTCGTTCGTCGTGGCTGGCCAAAGACCGGCGCGGCGCTACGAGCAGCAAACAGGATTTCAAGAACATGGCACTTTTCGGCGGGCTCTTCGCGTCGGACATGGCGATCGACCTTGGCACGGCAAACACGCTTGTCTACGTCAAGGGCAAGGGGATTATCCTCAACGAGCCGTCGGTCGTCGCATACCATGTCAAGGAAGGGCGCAAGCAGGTGCTTGCGGTGGGCGAGGATGCCAAGCTGATGCTGGGCCGCACCCCCGGCAGCATCGAGGCGATCCGCCCGATGCGCGAAGGCGTGATCGCCGATTTCGACGTCGCTGAAGAGATGATCAAGCATTTCATCCGCAAGGTTCACCGCCGCTCGACCTTCTCGAAGCCGAAAATCATCGTCTGCGTGCCGCATGGCGCTACGCCGGTGGAAAAGCGGGCGATTCGCACTTCGGTTCTGTCGGCGGGCGCCAAACGTGCCGGGCTGATCGCCGAACCCATCGCGGCCGCGATCGGCGCCGGTATGCCGATTACCGATCCTACCGGCAACATGGTGGTCGATATCGGCGGCGGCACGACCGAGGTTGCAGTGCTGTCACTGGGCGATATCGTCTATGCCCGCTCTGTTCGGGTCGGCGGCGACCGCATGGACGAGGCCATCATCAGCTACCTGCGGCGCCAGCATAACCTTCTGATCGGCGAGGCGACGGCCGAGCGGGTCAAGACCTCAATCGGCACGGCCCGGATGCCCGATGACGGGCGCGGCTCGTCGATGCAGATCCGCGGGCGCGATCTTCTGAACGGCGTGCCCAAGGAGACCGAGATCAACCAGGCGCAGGTCGCCGAGGCGCTGGCCGAGCCGGTGCAGCAGATCTGCGAGGCGGTGATGACGGCGCTGGAAGCCACGCCGCCGGACCTGGCCGCCGATATCGTCGACCGCGGCGTGATGCTGACCGGCGGCGGCGCGCTTCTGGGAGAGCTGGACCTGGCGCTGCGCGAGCAGACCGGACTTGCCATTTCGGTCGCGGACGAATCACTCAATTGTGTGGCGCTGGGGACGGGCAAGGCGCTGGAATATGAAAAACAGCTCCGGCATGTGATAGATTACGACAGCTGATAGGGCCGGCTTCCCCGGCCCGGGACGGGCCCAGTGGCACGAGATCGAGGCAAATCTGACGACTACGTGCGCCCCCTGCGCCGGATACTTGTGGGCGGGGTCGTGCTTGTGCTCTTTGCTCTCTTCCTGCTCTGGCGCATCGACAGCCCGCGCGCCGAGCGCTTCCGCGCGATGCTGGTCGACCGGGTGGTCCCCAGCTTCGACTGGGCGCTGGTACCGGTCTCGAAGATCGCGGGCATGGCCGAGGGCTTTGAAAGCTACACCAAGATCTATGAGCAAAACCAGGAGCTGCGCCGCGAGCTGCAGCAGATGCGCGCCTGGCGTGAGGCGGCCCTTCAACTGGAGCAGGAAAACGCCAAGCTTCTCGATCTCAACAAGGTGCGGCTGGATCCGGCGCTGACCTTCATCACCGGGGTGGTGCTGGCCGACAGCGGCTCGCCCTTCCGCCAATCGGTGCTTTTGAACGTCGGCGCGCGCGACGGCATCCAGGACGGCTGGGCCACCACGGACGGACTTGGTCTGGTCGGCCGGATCTCGGGCGTGGGCGAGAACACGAGCCGGGTGATCCTCTTGACCGATCCCGGAAGCCGCATCCCGGTGACCATCCAGCCCTCGGGCCAGCGCGGTATCCTGGCGGGGGACAACTCGGCGCTGCCGCCGGTGGAGTTCCTCGAAGACACCGAACTGGTGCGCCCCGGCGACCGCATCGTGTCGTCAGGCGATGGCGGGGTCTTTCCCGCGGGCCTGTTGGTCGGCCAGCTTGTCTTGGGCCCCGATAGCCGGCTGAGGGTGCGGCTTTCGGCGGATTACGAGCGGCTTGAGTTCCTGCGCGTGCTGCGCAGTCAGCCTGCCGAAACCATCTCGAGCCCGGGCGGGCTGGTCGTGCCCGACGACCCGCTGGGCGCCGGCATCATCCTGCCGCCGGAGCCCGCCGATGGCTGACGCGATCATCACCCGACGCTGGCGCTATCGCGTCCTCTTCTTCGTGGCCTGCGGCGTGATCATGTTCTTTCGGCTTTTGCCCATCGACATCGGGCCGGGCGGGCTGCCGGGGCCGGACTGGATGCTGCTTTTGGGTTGCGCCTTCGTGGTGCGCCGGCCCGACTATCTGCCGGTCTGGCTGGCGGCGATCGTCTATCTTCTGGCCGATGTGATGTTCCTGCGCCCGCTGGGCCTTTGGGCGGCGATCACGGTGTTGGGGCTTGAGTTTCTGCGCGCCCGCCAGGCGGTCTCGCGCGAGCTTCCGTTCATGGTCGAATGGGCGATGCTGGCAGGGGTGATCGTCGCCATGACGCTGGCCAACGCGCTGATCCTCGCCGTTTTCGTGGTCAGCCAGCCGCCGCTGGGCCTCTCGCTTATTCATATGATCGCCACAATCCTTGCGTATCCCCTGGTTGTGCTATTTTCATCGAAAGTGCTGGGCCTGCGCAAGATGGCGCCCGGCGAAGTCGATCAACTGGGACACCGGCTGTGAAACAGAATGCACGCGATATCGAGGAAGCCTCGCGCCTGATGAACCGGCGCGGCTTTGTCGTGGGTGGCCTGCAGCTTGCGTTCATGGGCATGCTGGGGCTTCGAATGCGCCAGATGCAGATCGAAGAGGCCGACCAGTACCGGCTTCTGGCCGAGGAAAACCGCGTCAACATGCGGCTACTGGCGCCGCCGCGCGGTCTGATCTTCGACCGCAACGGCGTGATCATCGCCGACAATGCGCAGAATTACCGCATCATCGTCGTGCGCGAGGATGCCGGCGATGTGGATGACGTGATCGCCAAGCTGCAGTCCATCGTCGAACTGGACAACAGCGAGCTGGAACGCGCGATCCGCGAGATGAACCGCCGCAGCCCCTTCGTGCCGGTTACCCTGGCCGACCGGCTAAGCTGGGAGGATTTTTCCAAGGTCGCCGTCAATACGCCCGCGCTGCCCGGCATCACGCCGGATGTGGGCCTCAGCCGCGAATACCCGATGGGTGAGGATTTTGCCCATGTGATCGGTTATGTCGGGCCGGTCTCCGATTTCGACCTCAACAGGATCGACGATCCCGATCCCCTGCTCCAGATCCCGAAGTTCCAGATCGGCAAGGTGGGCGTCGAGGCCAAGCTGGAGCAGGACCTGCGCGGCAAGGCCGGAAACCGCCGTATCGAGGTCAACGCCGCCGGCCGTGTGATGCGCGAGCTGGGCCGCGACGAAGGCCAGCCCGGCGCCGACATCCAGCTGACCGTCGACTATCGTCTGCAAAACTTCGTGCAAACCCGCCTGAAGGGCGAAAGCGCGGCCGCCGTCGTGCTGGACACTACAAACGGCGATATCCTCGCGATCGGCTCTGCCCCGGCCTTTGATCCCAACAAGTTCGTGCGGGGAATCTCGGGGCCCGACTATCGCGAGCTGACCGAGGATATCTATCGCCCGCTGGCCAACAAGACCGTGCAGGGCACCTATCCGCCGGGCTCGACCTACAAGATGGTCACCGCCCTTGCGGCGCTGGAAGAGGGGTTGGTCTCGCCGGACGAGACGGTCTGGTGCCCCGGCCACTACCAGCTTGGACGGCGCCGCTTTCACTGCTGGAAGCGCGGCGGGCACGGCTGGGTGAACCTGCAAAAATCGCTCGTTCAAAGCTGTGACGTCTTCTACTATGACGTCTCGCAGCGCGTCGGGATCGACAAGATCTCGGCGATGGCCAACAAGCTTGGCCTTGGGATCCAGCACGACTTGCCGATGTCCGCCGTGGCCGAGGGGCTGGCGCCGACGCAAGCCTGGAAGCGGGCCCGCCACGGTGAGGGCTGGCGAGTGGGCGACACTCTGAACGCCTCGATCGGGCAGGGCTTTACGCTGTCCTCGCCGCTGCAGCTGGCGGTGATGAGCGCGCGGATAGCCTCTGGCAACGCCGTCTCGCCGAGGCTGATCCGCGCCCAGGGCGGGATCGAGTTGCCGCAGCTCAGCGCGCAGCCGCTCGATATCAGCGCGCGCAGTCTGCGGATGATCCGCCAGGCCATGCACAATGTCTCGAACGGCCAGCGCGGCACCGCGCGCGGCTCGCGCATCGTGGCCGAGGGCATGGAAATGGCCGGCAAGACCGGCACCAGCCAGGTGTATTCGATCACCGCGGCCGAGCGCGCCGCGGGCGTGCGCAGCGCCGACGATCTGCCCTGGGACAAGCGCGACCACGCGCTTTTCGTGTGTTTCGGCCCCTCCGAGGCGCCCAAATACGCCGTATCGGTGGTGGTCGAGCATGGCGGCGGCGGCTCGCGCGCGGCGGCGCCGGTGGCCCGCGACATCATGCTTTTTGCGCAATATGGCGGCATCCCGCCGCTAGAGGCCTACCCCTCAAGCCAGCGCGAGCGTATCCGGACCATGTACGAAGAGATGGTGCTGCGCGATCCGGTGTCGCCGCAAAACGCCAAGAGCCGCGCATGAGCTTTCTGGAATACCGCCTGAAGACCGTACCGACCGGCGCGCGCAAGGTGCTGTTTCTCAACTGGGCGCTGATCCTGTTGCTGATCGCGGTGGCCTCGATCGGCTTTTTGATGCTCTTTTCGGTGGCTGGCGGCGCGCTGGAGCGCTGGGCCGAGCCGCAGATGCAGCGTTTCGTGCTGGGGCTGGTGGCGATGTTCATCGTGGCGATGGTGCCGATCTGGTTCTGGCGCAACGTTTCGGGCCTGGCCTATATCGTGTCGGTGCTGCTTCTGGTCGCGGTCGAGTTCATCGGCGTCACCGGCATGGGCGCGCAGCGCTGGATCGATCTGGGCTTCATGCGGCTGCAGCCCTCTGAGGTGACCAAGATCACGCTGGTTATGATCCTTGCGGCCTATTACGACTGGCTGGATCCCAAGAAGGTCTCGCATCCGTTCTATGTTCTGCTGCCCCTGGTGCTGATCCTCATTCCGACGGCGCTGGTGCTCAATCAGCCGGACCTCGGCACCGCGATCCTGTTGGTGGCCGGCGGCGGTATCGTGATGTTTATCGCTGGGGTCAGTTGGTGGTATTTCGGCGTGGTGATCGCAGGCGGCGTGGGTCTGGTCACGACGGTCTTCACCTCGCGAGGCACGCCCTGGCAGCTCTTGAAGGACTACCAGTACCGGCGGATCGACACCTTCCTTGACCCAAGCCAGGACCCGCTTGGCGCGGGCTATCACATCACACAGTCCAAGATCGCGCTGGGCTCGGGTGGCTTCTCGGGGCGCGGCTTCATGCAAGGCACCCAGTCGCGGCTGAACTTTCTGCCCGAAAAGCACACCGATTTCATTTTCACGACCCTGGCCGAAGAGTTCGGCTTTCTGGGCGCGATCTCGCTTTTGACGCTCTATGGGTTGATCATCTTCTTCTGCATTGTCTCGGCGATCTCCAACAAGGACCGCTACAGCGCGCTCTTGATCTATGGGGTCGCGGCGGCATTCTTCCTCTATTTCGCGGTCAATATGTCGATGGTAATGGGGCTGGCGCCGGTGGTCGGCGTGCCGTTGCCGCTCGTCAGCTATGGCGGCTCGGCGATGCTGGTGCTGCTGGTGGCGTTCGGGCTGGTGCAATCGGCGCATGTACATCGCCCACGAGGGCGCTAGGGGATGTTGAATGTGCTCTATGCAGGCCATGCCAGCCGCTGGCCAAAATACCGGGCGCCGCTGTTGGCGGCTTTCGCCGAGGCCGGCCTGAACGTTGATCTGCGCACCGAATTTCCGCCCGAAGAGGTCGATTATATCATCTACAGCCCCAATAGCCGGGTGCAGGATTTCACGCCCTACACCCGCGCCAAGGCCGTTCTGAACCTCTGGGCCGGGGTTGAGGGTATCGTCGGCAACAAGACCCTGAAGATTCCCCTTGCGCGCATGGTCGAAGACGGGCTGACCGAGGGGATGGTGGAATGGGTCTGTGCGCACGTCCTGCGCTACCACCTTGGCATAGATGCCCATATCACCGGCCAGGACGGTACCTGGGCGCCGGTCTACCCGCCGCTGGCGCGCGACCGGCGGGTCGGTATTCTGGGGCTCGGTGCGCTTGGCGCGGCCTGCGCTTCGGCCCTGGCGCGGCTTAATTTCCAAGTCGCGGGCTGGGCGCGCAGCGAGAAATTCATCGATGGCGTGACGACCTTCAGCGGTGCGGAAGGTCTGGCAACGGTGCTTGGCCACAGCGAGATCCTTGTGCTGCTCCTTCCCGCGACGCCGGATACCGAAAACATCATCGATGCGCAGGCTCTGGCGCAGATGCCGCACGGCGCGCGTCTCATCAATCCCGGGCGCGGCCAGCTCATCGACGATGACGCGCTTCTGGCGGCGCTGGAGGCTGGCCGGATCGCCCATGCCACGCTCGATGTCTTCCGCACCGAGCCGCTGCCGCCCGAGCATCCCTACTGGCACCAACCGAACGTGACGGTAACGCCGCATGTCGCCTCGGAAACCCGCGCCGAAAGCTCCAGCCGGACGATCGCGGAGAACACACGGCGCTCGGAGGCCGGAGAGCCCTTGCTTTACGTCGTCGATCGTGTGCGGGCCTATTGAGTTTCAATGCCTCCGGCGGCGATATTTCCAACACTTGGACGGGGCATCGCGGGCTCCTGTTCATCTGGCCGGAAATACCTCCGCCGGAGACATGAAAGTCTATCCCGCGGACTTGTAGCTCACTGATTTGACGTCCGCATCCGGCGCCGATTTCTGGCGGCGCACCAGGAGGCGGTTGAGCGCATTCACGTAAGCCTTGGCCGAGGCGACGACTGTATCGGTATCGGCGCTCTCGCCGGTGACGATCCGGCCGTCTTCTTCCATGCGCACCGAGACCGTTGCCTGGGCATCGGTGCCCTCGGTGACAGCGTGCACCTGGTAGAGCTGCAGATGCGCATGGTGCGGAAAGAGCGTCTTGACCGCGTTGAAGGTGGCATCCACCGGCCCGTCGCCCTGCGCGGTCGTCTGGTGGTCGACACCGTCGATGCTGAGGGTCAGGTCGGCCGATTGCGGCGCCTCGGTGCCGCAGATCACCCGCAGGAACTTCACCTGGATGCGGTCATGTACCTCGCCGGAGGCCTGATCGCGCATCAGCGCAAGAAGATCGTCGTCGTAGACTTCCTTTTTGCGGTCCGCCAGCGCCTTGAAGCGCACGAAGACATCGTTGAGCTGGTTGTCGGCCAGATCGAAGCCCAGGTTCTTCAGTTTGGAGCGCAGCGCCGCGCGGCCGGAATGCTTGCCCATGACGATGTTGGTCTCGCTGAGGCCCACGTCTTCGGGGCGCATGATCTCGAAAGTCTCGGCGTTCTTCAGCATCCCGTCCTGGTGGATGCCGCTTTCATGGGCAAAGGCGTTCTTGCCGACGATGGCCTTGTTGTACTGGACCTGAAAGCCCGACACCGTCGCCACGCGCCGCGAGATGTTCATGATCTTGGTGGTGTCGATCCCGGTCTGGTAGGGCATGATGTCGTTGCGCACACGCAGCGCCATCACGACCTCTTCCAGCGCCGTGTTGCCGGCACGCTCGCCCAGACCGTTGATGGTGCACTCGATCTGCCGCGCGCCAGCATCGACCGCGGCCAGCGCGTTCGCCGTCGCCATCCCCAGATCGTTGTGGCAATGGGTGGCGAAGGTCACCTCGTCCGCGCCCGGGATATCGGCGATCAGACGCGCGATCAGATCGGCGCTCTCACGCGGAGCGGTGTATCCCACCGTGTCGGGGATGTTGATTGTGGTCGCGCCCGCCTTGATCGCGATCTCGATGGTCCGGCAGAGGTAATCGTACTCTGTGCGCGTGGCGTCCATCGGCGACCACTGCACGTTGTCGCAAAGATTGCGCGCGTGGGTGACCGTGTCGTGAATACGCTCGGCCATCTCGTCTTTCGTCAGGTTCGGGATCGCCCGGTGCAACGGAGATGTGCCGATAAAGGTGTGGATGCGCGGCGAGCGCGCGTGTTTGACCGCCTCCCAGCAGCGGTCGATATCCTTGAAGTTTGCCCGCGCCAGCCCGCAGATCGTGGCGCCTTTCGCGCGCTTAGCGATCTCGCTGACGGCAGCGAAGTCGCCTTCGGAGGCAATCGGGAAGCCGGCCTCGATGATATCGACGCCCATCTCGTCGAGCAGGCCTGCGATCTCCAGCTTTTCGGTGTGGCTCATGGTTGCGCCGGGCGATTGCTCGCCGTCGCGCAGCGTTGTGTCGAAGATCAGGACGCGGTCCTGTTTGGCTCTATCGGTCATTTTGAGGTCTCCCTTTATTTCTTAGCGTGGTGCGTTGGTCCGGCGCTGGTCACCTCTGAGCGGTAGCGCCGCAAGGCACGCTCAGAGGCTGCTAAGAAGAAGGAGGGCGCAAAGGCGCGCTACGCGCATCGGCGCGGCAGGGGCAGGGTTATGGGCCTTTGTCGTCATGCGGGCATCATAGGCGACGGTCTCGGAAAAGAAAGCAAATTTTGATCCGGTAGCCTCGATGTGGCCCGGCAGATCGCGCAACGCCGTGATGCTCGGTTTGCTGCCAGGCATCAACAGGATACCAATCGACGATGGCCGCAGGCTCGGACCCCAATACGCCCGGTTTGAACGAACGCTAACGGAGAATTGCGCCAACAGTTCCGATGCGCGGGCGATGGTTCGAGTTATCGCAGAGCACGCCGCGCCAGATGGTGCACCTCGGCTGCTCGATTTGGGATGGGGGACCGGCGACGATCCGGATGCAATCCGCGCCCCAATTTCCCGACGTTCGTTATACCGGTGTCGATACGGAAGCTTCACCAGAAGTCGGGACACGGACGCCTGATGACGCCGAGTTTCAAATGTTCGGCGGTGTTTTACCGCCGTTCGCCGCGGTTCGCCGCCGCAGGCCGATGCGACATCCGATGCCGCTATTCTCGCCAGGCGCTCGAACGTGCGAGACACACCGATGCTGTGATCCGCGACAGAAGTCGGGTTCTGCGACCGGGCGGGTATTTCGTCTGGTCTAGCCGCCGATTGGCCTTGCCGCCCGCCTGCGCGGGTGGGACGTGAAGCGAGCGGCTTTCCTTCGGCTCCGCTTGTCGGGTTACATCGCCTTGGCCGCGCGGAAGCCTGCAACTGGTTCGGCTTGATGTGCGACGCGAGTATCCGGCGCAAACCCCGACCGAGTGTCAGGTGTGTTGCGTTCAGGTTTCCCGCGAACGGCAGCGCCTGACGGCCCCGGCTGAGACCGGTTTGACTGGCCCCTTCGCTGGTCTATCTCAGCGGGATGGCGAATAACGCACTTATCATCGGCGCATCGGGCGGCATCGGCGCAGCCCTCAGCGATACTTTGCGGGCGCGCGGCGCGACCGTCACCGGGCTGTCGCGGTCGGGTGATGGGTTCGATGTTACCGACGCCGCGTCCGTTGCGCGCCACCTGGGCGCTTTGGACGGTCCCTTCGATCTGGTGATCGTCGCAACCGGTATCCTTGCCCCATCCGGCACGAGCCCGGAAAAATCGCTTGATGCCATCGACGCAGAGGCCATGGCGCGGACCCTCGCGGTCAACACGATCGGTCCAGCCCTGATCCTTGCCAATCTGCCCCGGCTTCTGCCGCGAGAGACGCGTTCCGTGACTGCGGTTCTGACCGCGCGCGTCGGCTCGATCGGCGACAACAAGATGGGCGGCTGGTACTCGTACCGCGCCTCAAAGGCCGCAGCCAACCAGATCGTACATGGCGCAGCGATCGAGATCGGCCGAAAGCACAAAGAGGCAATTGTCGTCGCGCTGCATCCCGGCACCGTCGCGACCCCCTTCACCGCGTCCTATCCGGGCCACAAGAAGGTCGCCCCGGATCAGGCCGCGGCGAACCTGTTGGACGTGATGGACGGCTTGGCGCGCGCGCAATCGGGTGGGTTTTTCGACTATGCCGGCAAGGAGATCCCGTGGTGAGCCGGCTGGTTCTGGTGCTGGGCGACCAGTTGACGCCCGATATAGCGGCGCTTCGGGAGGCCGACAAATCCAGCGATATCGTGGTGATGGCCGAGGTGATGGACGAGGCGTCCTATGTGCGTCACCACCCCAAGAAGATCGCGCTGATCTTTGCCGCGATGCGCAAGTTTGCCGCCGCTTTGAAAGAAGATGGTTGGGATGTCCGCTATGCAACGCTGGATGACGAAGACAACGCCGGCTCGATCCCCGGCGAGCTATTGCGCCATGCCGAGGCCACAGGCGCCGATGAGGTGATTGCGACCGAGCCCGGCGAATGGCGGCTGATCGAGGCGCTGGACGAGGTGCCGCTGACCGTGCGGCAGCTCGAAGACGCCCGCTTTGTCGCCAGCCATGCCGAATTCGAAGACTGGGCCGAAGGGCGCAAAGAGTTGCGGATGGAGTATTTCTACCGCGACATGCGCCGCAAGACCGGGCTTTTGATGGACGAGGGCGATCCCGAGGGCGGCAAGTGGAATTATGACCACGAAAATCGCAAACCGCCAAAAGAGGGGCTGACCCGCGAGGGGCCGATGCGCTTTACCCCCGACGACACCACCGAAGAGGTGCTGGAGCTGGTCGAGGCGCGCTTTGGCGAGAATTTCGGCACCCTGCGCCCTTTCGGCTATGCCACCGACCGGGCCGGCGCACGGCGCGCCCTGACGCATTTCATCAAGCACGCGCTGCCCCGGTTCGGCGACTATCAGGATGCGATGCTGGCCGAGGACCGGTTTCTCTATCACGCGTTGATCTCGCCTTACCTCAACATCGGACTTCTGGATCCGATCGAAGTCTGCAAGGCGGCCGAGGAGGCCTACAAAAGCGGCGATGCGCCGCTGAATGCCGTGGAGGGCTTCATCCGCCAGATCATCGGCTGGCGCGAGTTTATCCGCGGCGTCTATTACCTGGAGGGCCCCGACTATCCGCGCCGCAACGCGCTGAACCACCAGCGCGGGCTGCCCGATCTATACTGGGGCGGCGAGACGAAGATGCGGTGTTTGGCCAAGGCTGTCGAGCAGACCCGCGAGGAAGCCTATGCCCACCACATCCAGCGGCTGATGGTCACTGGCAATTTCGCCCTTCTGGCGGGGATCAACCCGGCGGAAGTGCACGAATGGTACCTGTCGGTCTATATCGACGCCTTCGAATGGGTCGAGGCGCCGAACACGGTCGGCATGAGCCAGTTCGCCGATGGCGGGGTAGTCGGCTCAAAGCCCTATGTCTCGTCGGGCAACTACATCTCGAAGATGTCGGATTATTGCAAGGACTGCCACTACTCGGTGACCACCAAGACCGGCGAAGGGGCCTGCCCGTTCAACCTGCTCTACTGGGCGTTCCTGGATCGCCACCGGGACCGGTTCTCAAGCAATCCGCGCATGGGCCAGATGTACAGCACCTGGGACCGGATGAAGCCTGAAAAGCGCGACACCATCCTGGCGGAAGCCGATGATTTTCTCAAAGACCTGTCGGCCGGCAAACCGGTCTGAGCCTGCAAAAACCCGCATTTGGCGCGGATGATCAGCCCCGAATACGCCTACTGTTGCGCCGGCTTGCACAGAACGCGGCAGCAGTTGGACATCCGCCACATTGCTGCGCGATAAACCCTTCAGTAACGATTGGAGGGCAACGGTATGCTCGGCAAGGTAACGATTTGTGCTGTCGCGGCTCTGGCCATGATGCTGGGGGCAGCTCAGGCAGCGACGATCGCCGAAGGGGGCACAGGATCGACAGGGGCCGGGGGCTTCTCGATCACTGCGGCATCGCAAGGCGGTACCATGGCCGAAGATGTGGGGCACTGGAGCTATTTTGCCGGTGATACCGACCCGGAGTCGGGATGGGTATGGAACGGTCCGCTGCGCGGGCCTTCAGGAACCAGCCTGACCTTCGAATTTGCCTTCTCGCTGGACGGGATTGATCTCGACAGCGTCGTCCTGGCGGGCCTTTGGGGGATCAATGACATCGGCATAGCTTACCTGAACGGTGTCGAGATCAGTTCGCTGGCGACGGTCGCTTACGAGAATTACCGCAGCCTGACCGGGTTCGAGGTGACGAATGCCGTGCTCTTTGCGCAGGGGGAAAACATTCTGAGCTTCGAGGTTGCCGATGTGCGCAGTGGCGGGGCGTTCCGGGCGTCGGTCCTGGTTACCGGGGACGACATCACCGACCAAATCCCGCCGGTGCCGCTGCCGGCCGGCTTGCCGCTGCTGGCGGCCGGACTGGGCGCAATCGGGCTGCTGCGCGCGCGCCGGAAAGGCTGACGGCGGTCGCTACGTTTTCTCTGTGCTGTCCTGGTGGACCTGGGCGGGCGCTAGGCCCGCCCTTTTTTATTCCGAAGGCGCCTCTTCGCCGGCATCTTCAGAGCCCGCCTCGGCGGTCTCGGCGCTGCCCTCGGTCAGCGCGCCATTGACCCAGGTGCCCTCGGCGACTTCGCCTGTGGCATAGCGGATCACGCCCTGGCCTTGGCGGCGCCCGTTGACGAAGTTGCCTTCGTAGACATCGCCGTTTGAATAGGTCGCTACGCCCTGGCCGTTGATTTCGCCGACGCTCCATTCGCCGGTATAGGTGAAGCCCTCGGGCATCGTGATCGTGCCCTCGCCATCCCGCAGCCCGTTGGCAAAGCTGCCGGTGTAGATCGTGCCGTCGGCATAAGTGGCGGTGCCTTGCCCGTCGCGCTGGCCCTCGATCCACGCGCCGACATAGGTGTAGCCGTCCGAATAGGTCATGGTGCCCATGCCGTGGTTCTTGGCATCCTTGAAGCCGCCTTCGTAGACCAGCCCGTTGGCGTAGGTCGCGCGGCCCTCGCCCTCGATCACGCCGGCCGCCCAGTCGCCTTCATAAGTATTTCCGTCCGGGTAGGTGATCTTGCCCTTTCCATTGGCGACCCCGCCGTCGAACGCGCCGACATAGACCGAGCCATCGGGATAGGTGACGCTGCCTTCGCCCGCGATCTCACCCTCGACCCACGCGCCGGTATAGACATAGCCATCGGCCCCGGTGAACGTGCCTTGCCCGTGCCGGCGGTCGGCCTGGAACTCGCCCTCGTAGATATCTCCATTGGCATAGGTGACCATGCCGGTGCCCTGGCGCTCGCCAGCGACGAACTGGCCTTCATAGACATCGCCGTTGGGCTGCGTCAGCCGGCCCTCGCCGTCGATCTGGCCCTGCGTCCAGGTGCCGGCGTAGACCAGCCCGTCCGGCATCGTCAGGGCGCCCTGGCCCTGGCGCATCCCGTTGATCAGCTCGCCCTCGTAGATCGCGCCGTCTGGGTATGTGATCTTGCCCTGGCCCTGTTTGACGCCGCCCGCCCAGCCGCCGTCATAGACATAGCCGCTGGGGCTTTCCATCCGGCCCTGGCCGTCATGCAGGGCATTCACGAACTGGCCATCATAGCGCACGCCGTTCGCGTAGACCGCAACGCCTGCGCCGGTCATCTCGCCGTCCAGCCAGTCGCCCTCGTAGGTTCCGCCATCGGCAAAGGTGATCTTGCCCTTGCCTTCGGGCTTTCCCTTCGCGAACTCGCCGACATAGACAGAGCCGTTGGGGAAGGTGGCCGTGCCTTGACCGCGGATCTCGCCATCGACCCATTCGCCGGTGTACTCATAGCCGTTTGGCAGCCGGTACGTGCCGGTGCCGTGCTGCCGGCCGTCCTTGAACGTGCCCTCGTAGATGCCGCCGTTCTCGAATTGCTTGGTGATGACATCTTCGCTGTCCTGCGCCGCAAGGGGCGCTGCCGCGGTGATCCAGAGCGCTGCCGCCACGCCTGCGCTGCGTTTCCAATATGCTGTTGTCATTCCACCCGCCCTGACCATTTCCATACCCGTGCGCACGCCGCAAAGCGCGCATCCCATCAGAGCGTAGCTTTCTGCCCAAAGGGTCGCAACGGTTTTTCAACGGCTCCGTCTTTCCCTTGGCGGCCAGTCTGCTAAGACACCTCGGGACGTATTTGATGGTGGAGCATTCCCGGTGCCTGATCGCTTTCGCATTCTTCTGGCGCAACTCAACCCCACTGTCGGCGACCTGGCCGGCAACGCCGACGCGGCGCGCGCGGCATGGCGCGAGGGGCGCGCGCAGGGGGCCGATCTTGTGGCGCTGCCCGAGATGTTCATCACCGGCTACCAGACCCAGGATCTGATCCTCAAGCCCGCCTTCATTGCCGATGCGATAGATACGCTGACACAGCTTTGCGCCGAGTGCGCCGGCGGCCCGACGCTGGCCGTGGGCGGGCCTTTTCTAGATGAAACAGGGCTTTACAACGCGTATTGGATCTTCGAAGGCGGCGCGGTGAAGGGGCGGGCGCTGAAGTACGAGTTGCCCAACGAGACGGTGTTCGACGAGGTGCGGCTTTTCGATCAGGGCCCGCTGGCTGGGCCGATCCCGGTCGGGCCGCTGCGGATCGGCACACCGATCTGCGAAGATGCCTGGCACGAACCGGTCGCCGAGACGCTGGCCGAAAGCGGTGCGCAGATTCTCCTGGTGCCGAACGGCTCGCCCTATTACCGCGACAAGTTCGATGTCCGGCTGGCGCATATGGTGGCGCGCACGGTCGAGACCGGATTGCCGGTGATCTACCTGAACATGGTGGGCGGGCAGGACGACCAGATCTTCGATGGCGGCAGCTTCATCCTGAACCCCGGCGGCAAGATAGCCGCCAAGTTTCCGGTTTTCGAGGAAACGCTGCGGATTGTGGATTTCACCGAAACTGCAGAGGGTTGGCGCTGCGAGCCTTCGCAGATCGACAGCCATCCCGGCCCCTGGGAGCAAGACCATCGCGCAATGGTGGACAGCCTTGGCGACTACTTCCGCAAAACCGGGTTTTCCAAGGCGGTTCTGGGGTTGTCGGGCGGGGTGGACAGCGCCCTGGTCGCGGTGATCGCGTCCGACGCGCTGGGGCCAAAGAACGTGCGCTGCGTGATGCTGCCCAGCGAATACACCTCCGACCACTCGCTTGAGGACGCAGTCGAGGTCGCAAAAAACCTTGGATGTCAGCTGGATACGGTCAGTATCTCAGGTGCCCGGCAAGCCGTATCCGAGGCGCTGGCGCCGCTTTTTGCAGGGCGCGAGGCGGACGTGACCGAAGAGAATATCCAGTCGCGCCTGCGCGGCGTGATGCTGATGGCGCTGTCCAACAAGTTCGGCGAAATGCTGTTGACCACGGGCAACAAATCCGAGGTCGCGGTGGGCTATGCGACCATCTACGGTGACATGGCCGGCGGTTATAACCCTCTGAAAGACCTTTATAAAATGAGGGTCTTCGAGACCTGCCGCTGGCGTAACGCCAACCACCGGGACTGGATGAAAGGGCCCGGCGGCGAGGTGATCCCGGCGCGGGTGATCGACAAGCCGCCGTCGGCGGAATTGCGCGAAGACCAGCGCGACGACGACAGCCTGCCGCCTTACGAGGTGCTTGACGAGATTCTCGAGGCGCTGGTGGACCGCGATGCCTCGGTCGCCGAAGTGGTGGCAATGGGACATGAGCTCGAGACCGTCAAACGCATTCAAAACCTTGTCTATATCTCTGAATATAAACGCTTTCAGTCGGCTCCGGGCACGCGCCTGACGGGCCGGTCGTTCTGGCTTGACCGGCGCTATCCGATTGCCAACAGGTGGCGCGACAAGGGGTAGGTTTCGCCCCCGCGCGTCGGATTTGGGGCGGGCTTTGCGCCATTGGGCCGCTGGAACGCCGCGCAAAGCGTGCGGCAGTCCGGCAGCACGCTGTACGCCCACTACAGGGACCGGGACCGCGAAATTCAGGATTGTACGGTGTCGACGAGGCCAGTTTCGCGGTTTGTACGCCGCGTGTCTGGGCGAGGTGCAGGATTGTACATTGCGCTGCGGGGCGCTGACGTTTTGGTCCGGATCCGCGCCTTGGGTTGTGCCCAATCGCTGCTTTGCCAGAGCCCGGAAATCAGCGCCGGCCCATGTACGGCAACCAGCGGTTTCTGTTCGCGTCCGCTGGTTGGCAAAAGAGCAGATTCGCAGTGAGGCGGTTTCTGGTCCTTGTGAACTTGCGCACATATGTGCACCGCATGGCGTCGGGCTTTGCGTCGGCGCTGGGGCGGGCCGTGCCGCGGCCTGCAAGGCGAAGCCTGCGCCCATTTCCAAGGTTTCGCTTCTGGCTTGTGCGCCGAAATCCGGCGGGCTTTGCGTCGCTGCCAAAGCGGGACGGGCTGCCTCTGATCGGCGGGGCGATTGCCGAGCCCTTGGCCTCTGCCCGGAGGTACGTTGAATTCCGTGAGCCCTTCGCCGGCGCCCTGACCGGGGCCTTCGCGGCCGGGCGGCGATGCCGGTGCCTGGCCCAATGCCCGACCGAGAAACGTAATCCGAAAGGCAAGGCCGCGACCCGGCTGGCTCTACGCGCCGATGCGTCTTTCTCTTTCCGGCGGATTTCCGGGGCCTAAAGCCGGATCAACGAGCACCTTTCCATAAGCTCTAGCGTCGTCTCGCTGTCGCAGAGCCGGGTCGCTTCGGTCATCACGGCGGCGCTGGCGGCCGCGACACCGAAGCGCAGGCATTGCTCGACCGGCTCGTCACCGGCAAGCGCCAGGGTGAAAGCGCCGACAAAGCTGTCGCCCGCGCCGACCTTGCTGACCACCGGAACCGCGGCGCCGACAGAGTGCCAGCTGCCACTGCCCGAGGACAGCACAGAGCCGTCCGCGCCGCGCGCGATGATGACGGTGCGGGCTACGCCTTTCTCAACCAGTTCGGCGGCAAATCTTGCCGTGTCGGTCGGCGTGGGCAGGGGGCGGCCGGCAAGCTCTTCGCCCTCTTCCTGGTCCATGCGCAGCACCTCCAACGCCTCGTGCGGCTGCTCGACGAGATGAAAAAGGGCGGGGCCCGATGTGTCTACGATCAGCCGCGCCTCGCGTCCGGCGACGTGATCGGAGAGGATCGAGGGGAAGTCCTTGGCGACGCCCGGCGGCTGGCTGCCCGAGAGCACCACCAGAGTGCCGTCGCTGGTGGCCTGATCGACCGAGTTCAGCGCGCGCGGCACGTCGTCTTCACGCCAGACCGGGCCGGGCATCACGAAGCGGTATTGCTCGCCCGTGGTCTGCTCGATGACCGAGACCGACTGGCGTGTCTCGCCCGGGCCCTGGAACGCCACGGTGGGCACGCCTTCCAGCGCCAGAAGCTGCAGAAGATGTGCGCCGGTCGCGCCGCCGATGGCGACGAGCGCGGTGGACTGGCCGCCCAGGAGCTTGATCGCGCGTGCCACGTTGATGCCGCCGCCGCCGGGATCGATCTCGGGCTCGGTGCAGCGCAGCTTGGGTCCGGGGATGATCGCCGGGGCGGTGGTGCAGTAGTCGACGGTCGGGTTCAGCGTGATGGTAAGGATATGCGCCTTCATGGGGGTGCCTGCTCCCTGAAAGATGTTCGCGCTAACGTGTGGGTTTCGTCCGGCGGCGTCAACCTCAAATCCGCCCGTCGGGGCCCAATACGAAAACAGGCCCCGAAGGGCCTGCTTGCAGAAGATTTTTGGGATGCGGCGGCTTAGTCGAGCATCAGCTGGTAGGTGGCCGGCACGTAGTGGAAGCCGTCCCCGCGCGTGTCGATGAAGCCCATGCCGGGGAAGGGCATGTGGTAGCCGATCACCGGAATGCGGTCGGCGGCGGCCATGCCAAGGGCGCGGCGGCGGGTTTGCGCCGCGGCGGTCTTGTCCATGTCGAAGCGCACTTCCCAGTCGGGATAAGCGACCGACCAGACGTAGTGGTTTGCGAGATCGGCCATCAAGAGGACCTGCTTGCCGCCGCTGTCGAGCATATATGTCATGTGGCCCGGCGTGTGGCCGAAGGCGGCCATGCCGGTGATGCCCGAGGCGACCGAGCCGCCGTCGCCGATGAAGGTCATCTTGTCGGCGAGCGGGGCGACCTTGGCCTTGAACGTGTCGTTGTCCATGCCGTTCCAGGCGTCGTATTCAACCTGGCCGGCGATATAGCGCGCATTGGGGTAAGTGGGCGTGCCGTCTTCCTGGGTCAGGCCGCCGACATGGTCGCCATGCATGTGGGTGATGACGACGACGTCGATATCCTCGGGGCCAAAGCCTGCCGCTTGCAGTGCGGGCAGCGTGCCCGCCGCCGAAAGACCGGTATCGAACAACACGACCTCGGATCCGGTGTTCACGACGGTCGGGGTAAAGAAGAACTGCGCCACGTCGGTAGGCAGGAAGTTCTGGCGGCTGACCTCGGCGAATTCCTGTTCCGAGACGTTCATGCCGAAGATGCCTTGCGGATCTTCCACCGGGCGGGTGCCGGCCAGAAGGGTCGAGACTTCAAGATCGCCCAGCGTGAAGCTGTTCTTGATGGCGTTCTGCGTCGCGCCGGTATGGCCGCCGGCAAGCGCGGGGCGGGCACCGGACAGAAGCGCGGCGGCAGCGGGCAGGGCGGCGGCGCCGGCAAGGGCCGCGCGGCGAGAGATCTTCGGCGAGTAGGTCATGCGAATTATCCTTGAGTGGATGCTGATTGCTTGTGTCGTTAGTAATTGACATTTGAACTAGGCCCGGGGTGGTCTGCGTCCAGTGATAATCCGCGCACAGGGGTGTGTATTCGCGCACATGTCTGTCCCCGGCGGAGGGCCGCGCACGATATGGACAATCGCGGGCGGTTATGAAAAGCGGGGCGGACTTACGGAGATGCCCCATGACTGTGACCCGTTTCGCCCCTTCGCCCACCGGCTATCTGCATATCGGCAACCTTCGGGCGGCGCTTTTCAACTATGCCATCGCGCGCAAGGCCGGCGGCACGTTCATCCTGCGGCTCGACGATACCGACCCCGAGCGCTCGACCCAGGAATATGCCGACGGGATCCAGCGCGACCTGGAGTGGCTGGGGCTGACCTGGGACCGGATGGAGCGCCAGTCCGAGCGGCTGGACCGCTACGCGGCGGCGGCCGACGAGATGCGCGCCTCGGGGCGGCTTTACGAGGCGTTCGAGACGCCGGTGGAGCTGGATCTGAAGCGCAAGAAGCTGCTGAACATGGGCCGGCCCCCGGTCTATGACCGCGCGGCGCTGGATCTGAGCGAGGCCGAGAAGGACGCGCTGCGCGCCGAGCGGGGCGGGCACTGGCGCTTCAAGCTCGACCAGGAGCGCATCGAGTGGGAGGACGGCATCCTGGGCGATATCTCGATCGATGCCGCCAGCGTGTCGGACCCGGTGCTGATCCGCGGCGACGGGCAGGTGCTGTATACGCTGGCCTCGGTGGTCGACGACACCGAGATGGGGATCACGGATGTGGTGCGCGGCTCGGATCATGTGACCAATACGGCGACCCAGATCCAGATCATGGGCGCGCTCAGCGGTGCGGTGCCGCGCTTTGCGCACCACTCGCTTCTGACCGGCCCGCAGGGCGAGGCCCTGTCCAAGCGTCTCGGCACCCTGGCGCTGCGCGACATGCGTGCGGCCGGGACCGAGCCGATGGCGATCCTCAGCCTGATGGCGCGGCTCGGCTCGTCCGATCCGGTGGAGTTGCGCGGCTCTGTCGAAGAGGTCGTGGCCGATTTCGACGTCGCGCATTTCGGCGCGGCGCCGACCAAGTTCGACGTGGAGGACCTGAAGCCGCTGACCGCGCGGGTGCTGGCCGCGACGCCGTTCGAGGCCGTGGCAGGCGAGATTGCCGGTATGGGCGTGCCGGACAATCTTGCGCCGCGGTTTTGGGACGTGGTGCGCGAGAATATCGAAACGCGGGCCGATATGGCCGGCTGGTGGGCGCTGTTCCGCGAAGGTGCGGCGCCGGTCGTGGCCGACGAGGACCGCGACTTCGTGGACCGCGCCTTCCAGATGCTGGGCGCGCCGCCATACGGGCCCGACACCTGGGCCAACTGGACCGCGGCCGTCAAAGAGGCCACGGGCCGCAAGGGACGGGGCCTTTTCATGCCGCTGCGGCTGGCTGTGACGGGACGCGCGCGCGGCCCCGAGATGGCCGACGTGATGCCACTCTTGCAGCAAAAGCCGACGCTGGGCTGATCCCGCGCGGGCTGCCCGCGCAGCGTCCTTGTCGCAGAAGCGGGATTGCGCCGGGCGCGCTGCGCGCCATAGTGGGCGCCGGAAAGGATCTCGCTGATGGCCGAACGCGCCAAGTTCCTCGAAGGCAGTCTTTTTGCCCATATCACGGTGATGTCGCTGACCGCCTCGCTGGGGCTGATGGCGGTCTTCGCGGTGGATTTCATCGACATGGTGTTCATCTCGATGCTGGGCAAGGCCGAACTGGCCGCCGCGGTGGGCTATGCCGGGGCGATCCTGTTCTTCACTTCGAGTTTCGGGATCGGCATGGCGATTGCCGCGGGCGCGCTGGTGGCCCGCGCGCTGGGTGCGGGCGATGCCGAGCTGGCCCATCAGCGCGCCACCAATGCGCTGATCTGGGGCGTGGTTTTCGGCGCGGTGTTTGCCGGGCTTGTCTGGATGAACCTGCGCCCCTTGTCGGCACTGATGGGCGCCTCGGGCGAGACGCTGGAGCTGTCGGTGGCCTACCTGTCGATCATCGTGCCGTCCTTGCCGTTCCTGCTGGTGGGCATGGTCGGCGGCGCGATCCTGCGCGCCCATGGCGATGCGCGGCGGGCGATGATGGCGACGATCTGGGGCGCGGTGGTCAACGCGGTTCTGGACCCGATCCTGATTTTCGGTCTGGACCTGGAGCTGACCGGTGCGGCGCTGGCGAGCGTGGCGGCGCGGATCGCCATCGGCGGTGTCGCGCTTTATCCCATAATTCGCTTCTATGGCGGTATCCGGCCGCCGAGCCTTGGCGGGCTGATGCGCGATCTGCCGGCCGTTGCAACGATCGCGGTGCCGGCGATCCTGACGCAGCTGGCAACGCCGATCGGGCAGGCCTACGTGACGCGCTCGATGGCGGTCTATGGCGAGGCGGCAGTGGCCGGTATGGCGATCGTGGCACGGATGACGCCGGTGGCGTTCGGGGTGATCTTTGCTCTGTCGGGGGCGATCGGGCCGATCATCGGGCAGAATTTCGGGGCCGGGCGGCATGATCGGGTGACCGGTGCGTTTCGCGACGGGCTGATCTTCACGGCGCTTGTGGTTGTCTTCGTCTCGGCGCTTCTTTTTGCGTTGCGCGGTCCGATCGTGCAGCTGTTTGATGCCACCGGCATCACCGGCGAGTTGGTGTTCCTGTTCTGCGGGCCCTTGGCGCTGGCGTTCTATTTCAACGGGGTGATCTTCGTGGCCAACGCCGCCTTCAACAACCTCGGCCACCCGTTCTATTCCACCTGGATCAACTGGGGCCGGCATACGCTGGGCACGATCCCGCCGGTGATCCTCTTTGCCGCCTGGCTGGGCGCACCGGGTGTGCTGATCGGGCAGGCAGCGGGCGGGCTGATCTTCGCCGCCGTGGCCTATCTTATGGCCCGGCGGGTTATGAGCGAGGCGGCGACCGCCGTGCCCGGAACGCCGGCCGAGCCCTTTGCACGGCAGGCGCGGCTGTTCCAGCTGTTCCACCATCGCCGCTGAGGGCGCGCGGGGACCTTTCATGCCTCCGGCGGAGGTATTTTCCGCCAGGTGAAACAGGCGGGGTCAGTGCCCCGGGAACAGCCGCACCGAGAGCGCGGCAAGATGCGCATCGACCAGCGCGGTCTCGTCGGCGCTAAGGCGCTGGTGGCGCGAATAGCGCGGCGCGGCGCGATCGTCGGCCACAGGCGCGCTCCACCCCGAGGTGGTCTGGAAAAAGCGCGCAACGCCGTCCTCTCCGAACTCGCGCAGGTAGCCCTGGACCACGACGTCGATGTAGCTAAGAAGCACCGGGTGCTCGGTGGTGGCGGGGGCGTGTTTGCCATCGGGGATGGTGTAGATATGCACCGGGTCGGCGGCGGCCACGGGCACCCGGTCATAGGCGCGTTCGCGCAGATCGAGGTCCGACCAGTCACCTTGCGGGACATCGGCGATGAGGCCGTCGATCTCGGCGCCGGGATCGGGAACCACAGTGAGGAACGCGACCTCGCGCAGGCCGGTATGGCGCCAGATGCGCCGCCAGCCGCGCACGCTGGCGCGCCGCGCGCCGGGATGGCCGTGCGTTGCGCGGTTCACCAGGCTGCCGTAGCCGAAATATCTGGCCTCGCTCATGGCCTTTGATTTGGCCTTTGCCGCGCGGTTTCGCAAGCCCCTTGCCGATGGCCCGATTTGGTCCTAACGATACGTTTGTCGCTGACGGGAGAATCCGGGGCCCCGCGCCCCGGTGCCGAAGGAGCAACCGCCCCGGTAAACTCTCAGGCCCCTGAACCGCCGGCGGCAAAGGCACTCTGGAGAGTGGCGCTGCGCGCGTCCGCCGAAGGGATAACGATCTCAGGCGAAAGGACAGAGGGGGCATCGTTCGGGCGCATCTGTTGCGCCCGGCCTGGATGCATGGTGCGGCGCGCGCCGAAACGGGAACCGGAGGGGTCATGGCCGATCTCAGACGTACGGGGCTTTACGATCTACATCTGGAGCTGGGCGCGAAGATGGTGCCCTTTGCCGGCTACGAGATGCCGGTGCAGTACCCTGCCGGGGTGATGAAGGAGCATCTGCATTGCCGCGCGGCGGCGGGGCTTTTCGACGTCGGCCACATGGGGCAGGTGATCCTGCGGCCGCTGTCGGGCGATGTCGCCGATGCTGCGCTGGCGCTGGAGCGGCTGGTGCCGATGGATCTTCTGGCGCTGAAGGAAGGCCGGCAGCGCTATGCGTTTTTCACCAATGATGCCGGAGGTTTGCTGGACGATCTGATGGTCGCGCGGTGGGACGACCACCTCTTTGTGGTGGTCAACGCGGCCTGCAAGGCGGCCGATATCGCGCATATGGAGGCGGCGCTTTCGGATGCTGTGGCGGTGGAGCCTGTGACCGATCGCGGGCTTCTGGCGCTGCAGGGACCCGGCGCGGAGGCGGCGCTGGAGGCGCTGGCGCCGGGCGTTGCGGCGATGCGGTTCATGGACGTGGCCAGCTTTGGCTCTGCATTCGGCACGCTTTGGGTGTCGCGCTCGGGCTATACCGGCGAGGACGGCTTTGAGATCTCGGTGGAAGAGGCGCATACCGAGCCGCTGGCGCGTGCGCTTCTGGAGCGGGAGGGCGCGGCGCCGATCGGGCTTGGCGCGCGGGATTCGCTGCGCCTCGAGGCCGGGCTTTGCCTCTATGGCTCGGACATCGACGCCACCACGACACCGGTGGAGGCCGCGCTGCTATGGGCGATGCAGAAGGCGCGGCGCGCGGGCGGCGCACGGGCCGGCGGCTATCCGGGCGCGGATGTCATCCTTTCGCAGCTTGAGACCGGGCCCGCGCGGCTTCGGGTCGGACTATTGCCGGAGGGGCGCGCGCCGATGCGCGCGGGAACCGAGGTCTTTGCCGAAGAGAGCGGCGGCGCGGCCATCGGCCACGTCACCTCGGGCGCTTACGGGCCTTCGATCGAGGCGCCGATGTCGATGGGATACGTGGCCGCCGCGCATGCCGGGATCGGCACGCGCCTTTACGGCGAGGTGCGCGGCAGGCGGATGCCTGTTCTGGTGGCCGAGATGCCGTTCCGGCCGGCAACCTACAAACGCTAACAAGGAGTATATAGCGCGATGAAGTTCACCGAAGAGCATGAGTGGCTGCGGCCCGAGGACGATATCGTGGTGGTCGGGATCACCGAATACGCCGCCGAACAGCTGGGCGACGTCGTCTTCGTCGAGTTGCCCGAGCCCGGTACCACCGTCACCAAGGATGAGGAGGTCGTGGTGATCGAGAGCGTCAAGGCGGCCTCGGATATCGCGGCGCCCGCCGATGGCGAGATCACCGAGGTGAACGAGGCGCTGGCCGACAATCCCGGCATGGTCAACGAGGACGCTCAGGGCGATGCCTGGTTCTTCAAGATGAAGCTGAGCGATGCGTCCGATCTCGATGACATGATGGATGAGGCCGCCTACAAGAAATTCATAGCCTGAGGCGCTCGCGCCGCTTGCCGGAACCAGACTGCCAGAAAGAAAGTGACCCGATGCCGTTCGAGCCGACAGACTATTTGCCCTACGACTTTGCAAACCGGCGCCATATCGGCCCGTCTCCGGCGGAGATGGAAGAGATGCTGGACGTGCTTGGGGCCGGATCGCTGGACGAGCTGATCGACCAGACGATCCCGGCCTCGATCCGCCAGAGCGAGCCATTGCAGTTCGAAAAACCCAAGTCCGAGCGCGAACTGATCTGGCACATGCGGCAGGTGGCGCGTCAGAACGAGGTCTTCACCACGATGATCGGGCAGGGCTATCACGGTACGGTCACGCCGACCGCGATCCAGCGCAATATCCTGGAAAACCCGGCCTGGTACACCGCCTATACGCCCTATCAGCCCGAGATCTCTCAGGGGCGTCTGGAGGCGCTTCTCAACTACCAGACCATGGTCAGCGACCTGACGGGACTGGAGATCGCCAACGCCTCGCTTCTGGATGAGGCGACGGCGGCCGCCGAGGCGATGACGATGGCGCAGCGGGTGGCCAAGTCGAAGGCGGGAGCGTTCTTCATCGACGAAAACTGCCATCCCCAGAACATCGCCGTGATGCAGACCCGCGCGGCGCCCCTGGGGATCGAGGTGATCGTGGGCGATCCGGGCGATCTTGATGCCGAGGCGGTCTTCGGTGCGGTCTTCCAGTATCCCGGCACCCATGGCCATCTGACCGATTTCACGCCGCATATCGAGAAGCTGCACGCCACCAAGGCGATCGGTATCGTGATCGCCGATCCGCTGATGCTGACGCTTCTCAAGGAGCCCGGCGCCATGGGGGCCGATATCGCCGTGGGCTCGACCCAGCGGTTCGGGGTGCCGATGGGCTATGGCGGCCCGCATGCCGCCTACATGGCCTGCAAGGACGCCTACAAGCGCGCGATGCCCGGCCGGCTGGTGGGCGTGTCGGTCGATGCGCGGGGCAACAAGGCCTACCGCCTCAGCCTGCAGACCCGCGAGCAGCATATCCGGCGCGAGAAGGCCACCTCGAATGTCTGCACGGCGCAGGCGCTTCTGGCGGTAATGGCCTCGTTTTACGCGGTGTTTCACGGGCCGGAAGGGCTGAAGGCGATCGCGCAGCGAATCCACCGCAAGACCGACCGGCTGGCCCGCGGGCTGGAGGCGGGCGGATTTGCCGTGCAGCCGGAGTATTTCTTCGACACGCTGACCGTGGAGGTGGGCGCGTTGCAGGGCGTGATCCTGGAGGCCGGGCGGCGCGAGCGGATCAACTTCCGCAAGGTGGGTGAGACGAAGATCGGGATCACGGTCGATGAAACCGTGCGCCCCGCCACGCTGGAAGCGGTCTGGCGGTCTTTCGGGCTGGATTTCAAGCGCACCCAGTTCGAGGCCGACTATCACCGGGTGCCGGCCGACCTGGTGCGTAGTTCCGACTATCTGACGCACCCGATCTTCCATCTCAACCGGGCCGAGACCGAGATGATGCGCTACATGCGGCGTCTGGCGGACCGTGATCTGGCGCTGGACCGGGCGATGATCCCGCTGGGCTCATGTACGATGAAGCTGAATTCGGCAGCCGAGATGGTGCCGATTACCTGGCCCGAGTTCGCCAATATCCATCCCTTTGCGCCCGCCGAGCAGGCTCGGGGCTATGCGGTGATGCTGGAGGATCTGTCGAACAAACTGTGCACGATAACCGGCTATGACGGCATGTCGATGCAGCCCAACTCGGGCGCGCAGGGCGAATATGCCGGCCTTCTGACCATTGCCGCCTATCACCGGGCGCGCGGCGACGATCAGCGCAAGGTCTGCCTGATCCCGGTTTCGGCGCATGGCACCAACCCGGCCTCGGCGCAGATGGCCGGTATGGAGGTGGTTGTCGTCGCGTCGGCCGCGAACGGCGATATCGATGTCGAGGATTTCCGCGCCAAGGCCGAGGCGGCCGGCGATCGGCTGGCGGCCTGCATGATCACCTATCCCTCGACCCATGGCGTTTTCGAGGACACTGTGCGCGAGGTATGCCGCATCGTGCATGCGCATGGCGGGCAGGTCTATCTGGACGGCGCGAACCTCAACGCGCTGGTGGGGCTGGTCAAACCCGGCGAGATTGGCGCCGATGTGAGCCATCTCAACCTGCACAAGACCTTCTGCATCCCGCATGGCGGCGGCGGTCCCGGCATGGGGCCGATCGGGGTGAAGGCGCATTTGATCCCGTTCCTGCCCGGCCATCCCGAAACCGGCGGCCAATCGGTCTACGAAAGCCATCTGGGCCGCGAGGGGCCGGTGTCGGGCGCGCCCGAGGGGTCGGCCTCGATCCTGCCGATCAGTTGGGCCTATATCCTGATGATGGGCGGCGCGGGCCTGACGCAAGCCACCAAGGTCGCGATCCTGAACGCCAACTACATCGCCAAGCGGCTGGAGGGGGCCTACGATATCCTCTTTACCGGCAAGAACGGCCGCGTTGCGCATGAGTGCATCCTCGACACCCGACCCTTTGCCGACAGCGCGCATGTGACGGTGGACGATATCGCCAAGCGCCTAATCGACAACGGGTTTCATGCCCCCACCATGAGCTGGCCGATTGCCGGCACGCTGATGGTGGAGCCGACAGAAAGCGAGGCCAAGGCCGAGCTTGACCGGTTTTGCGACGCGATGCTGGCGATCCGGGGCGAGATCGGCGCCATCGAGGCGGGCGAGATCGACGCCGAGAACAACCCGCTGAAGAACGCGCCGCACACCGTTGAAGACCTGGTCGGCGACTGGGACCGGCCCTATAGCCGCGAGGCCGGCTGCTATCCCAAGGGCGCCTTCCGGGTGGACAAATACTGGCCGCCGGTGAACCGCGTCGACAACGTCTATGGCGACCGGCACCTTGTGTGCACCTGCCCGCCGCTGGAGGACTACCTGGAAGCTGCGGAATAGATGATGGGGAGATCGGAGGCCGAGGTCTGGCCGCGCGGCGGACCGTCTGCCGCATCCCGGAGCCCGCAGCGATGCCGGCCTAGCCTGTGCGGTGGCTCACTTTCCAGAGCTTGCGGCGCGCGCCGTCGGGTTCCAGATGCCGGTACTTTCCCTTCGAGAACGCCGGCCAGTCCAGCGCGAGCCCCTGTTTGACAAGCTCTGCAGCAATGTCGCGGCCATCCGGCAGATAGCAGGACCCCACCAAGCGGTCATACGACCGCTCGCCATTGAGCTCTGCGGTGATGACCTCGCCCTTGCAGATCGCGACCATCGCCCATTTCGATTTCTGACCCCAGGGTTGGTCCAGTTCCGGTGCGTCGATCCCGGCAAGCCGGATCTTCGTCCGCGCGATTACGATCGTGTCGCCGTCGATGACGTGGCATTTGCTGCGAAGAAATCCAGAGGCCGGCATTGCGGGCAGCGTTGCCGGGGCATTCGTACCCGCAACGACGACCAGCCGGGTCTGGTGCGTGCGCCGCTGAACCGTTTGCTGCGCTGCCCGCGCGCAATAGGTATTGAAAAGCAGTCGAAACAATCCCATTCCAAAAATCCGTATCGCGAAGATATCCCGGACATGGGGTCAGCGAATGCCGCCATCAAAATGACCGGCAGATGGCAGTTCGGTGCAGGTCTGTCGGGGAAGGAACGCGCTGGCCGGCGCGCGGTTTCGTCTGCTGCCGCCGACTGGTCCTTTGGGCGCGGCCCGCGCTATTTGCCCTTGCCCGGCCCTGCGGCGCGCACACGGGCCTTGTCGTCGTCCAGCAGCAGCCCGTTTTCGGCGAAGGCCAAAGCGCGCGCGGCCGCCTCGCGCGCGGCCTTGCGCATGCCGGCATCCTCGCTTTCGGCTAGCCGCGCGAGCGCCTTTTGGAGGACCACGTGAACCTCGACCGTGCCGGCGGCGTCGCGCCCGATACTGTCATAGGCGTCGCGGACGAAATCGGAAGGCGGGATCGGCGGCACGAAAAGCCGGCTGCACTTGGGATCTTCGGCCGCGCTGTCCTCGCTTTTGATCGGAAAAAGCAGCCGCAAAAGCCGCCCGATCACCGAGACCGCGGTGCCGGGATCGTTGACGCCGGGCGACAGCGCGCGCTGGGCCACCTCCGACAGCACGATGAGGCCGAAGCGGGGGTCCTGCTCGAAGCTGCGCTCGGTGCCGATCACGAACGCCTCGCGCACGTCGTCATGCGAGATATCGCCGGTCGCGCGGACCAGCGGCGCGCCCTCGGTTATGAAGGTGCCGGGCGGGGCGTGCAGATAGACCTTGCCCTCGCAGGCCCCGGCGGCGGCGTCCAGCCTGCCGGCATCGACATGCTGGACATATCCGGTGCGGTCCGCCGCCACCGGCTTGGCGCTTTTGGGAATATCGCCATCCTTCAAGGGCGCGCCGCCCAGACACTCGGCCGAGGCCCGCAGCTTCAGTGCCTCGCGCGCGGCGTCTTCGATCTTCGAGGTGGTCTCGGCCACCCCGCCAAGTTCGGACAGATGCTCGATCCAACGCAGGATCGCCACCACCACCAGAGCGATCACAATCAGCGTGAAGGCCAGAATCACGACGACCGAATTGCCCGAGTAGATCCCGGTCTCGATCAGGATCAGCGAGGCGAGGGCAAAGACGAAAGCGCCCAGGAAGGTGGCCAGAACGATCTGCGTGACGCTGTCTTCCAGCACAAGCTGCTGGGCCCGCGGCGTCGACTGGCCCGAGGCCCATTGCCGCGCGGTAACCATGACCGACAGCGAAAACGTTGTGACCGCCAGCATCGAGGAGGCCAGGATCTCCAGAATCCGCGTGACCGCGCCGGCATCGATGCGGTCGGCCAGGCCCTGCGGGACCAAACCCTCCAGCACCGTGCCGATGCCGGCCGATATCAGCGCCAGCATTGCGATCAGCGTCGTGCGCATCCAAAGCTGACGGCTGATCCGGCGCAGGTAGTACAGAGTTTTTGTCAGGGAAGGCACGTCGAACATGAAGGCTCCTTTCCGGGCAGTGCCGAATACTGCGCGACCAGGCGCCGGCCCGCCGATGCCGCGCGCGATAATCGGACGCTTCGGGCGGCGTTGACAAGCCCCCGCGAGATCACCAATTTAGGCGCATCGTGGGGCCGTAGCTCAGTTGGGAGAGCGCGTCGTTCGCAATGACGAGGTCGTCGGTTCGATCCCGATCGGCTCCACCATTATCTGGCGCTTGGGCATCGCCATTTCCGCGCTGACGCGCCCGGGGGCCATTGCGCGCAAGGCGTCGATTTGCCACAATCTTTTCAAATCTGCGCTGGGTTTTGGGCGTCCCTATCGCGGCATATTTCAGCGCATGTCGCCCGGCAAAAGGCGACAGATCAGACGCGGAAGCGCTTGGACATTGCAGATTGGCGAAGGTATTGGATGAGCATGAGCAAGCCCGACGACCCCGATGATTGCGTATCGAAAAAGCCCTGGAGCGAGGTGCTGAACCGATCGCTGAAGATGTTCACCTTCAACGCAGCCAGCGAAGGCGGCAAGTCGATCGGCAAGACCGTCTTCTTCGTGATCCTGGCCCTGATCGCGCTCAGCGCGCTGACGCTGATCCTCGACAGCCTGACAGGCTGGTTTTCCGGCTGGTTCGACTTCTGGCCGTTCAACCGAGAGGCCGCGGCCGACGCGATGGCACCCGAAGAGGGCCGGCGCTGGTTCAATTTCGGCAAAGACGAGGCTGAAGTACCGGCCGTACCCGCGCCCGAGGCCGCCAAGGGCGAGCCGAAATGGTACTGCAAATTCAACCCGCTTTGCCGAGACGTTAAGACCGGCTTTCGCTCAGACCTCAGACCTCAGACCTCTGGCATCGTTGGGCTCAGTCCGTCCAGCGGCGCAGCTTCGATTTGGCGCAAAAGCGCGATCAAGCCTTCGACCTGGTGCGCGCAGGTGGCCGCGCCCTTGTCCGCGCTGGCCGCCGAGGCGTCGCCGACCGTTCCGCTTGCACTGAGATCGCTGGCCACCCAGGCGTAAGAGATCGGTCCGGTCGGCGGGATCGCCGAGGTTTCTGCGGTGGAGCGGTTGTTGGCCGCAGCGCCCATGTCCACCGTTTCGGGGCGGAATGAAAGCATCAGCGAGGTTTCCACGTCGCCGCCGTGAATGCCGAAAGCCAGCTCATGCGCGGAATAGAGCCCCTCGGGATGGCCGAACCCGCCCCACTGGCACTTGACCGCCAGCATGCCCGCGCGCACCCGCAATTCGCGCGCCAGGATCGAAACGAGGTCCAGATTGCCGCCATGGCTGTTCACGATCGCCAGCTTGCGCACCCCGGCGCGGGCCACCGAAAGCCCGATCTCCTGCCAGGCGGCAAGCGCGGTCTGGGCGCTCAGGCTCAACGTGCCGGGGGCGTGGATATGCTCGTTCGATTTGCCCACCGCCTGGATCGGCAGGATGCGGATATCCAGATCCTCGGGGCAGGTGCGTCGAAGCCGGTCCAGCATGCCTTGCGCGATCATCGTATCGGTTCCGGTGGGCAGGTGGGGCCCGTGCTGCTCGATCGCGGCAGTGGGCAGGATCGCGATCGTGCGCATCGGGTCGATGGCGGCGAATTCGGTGGTCCGGTAGTCGGCCCAGTCAAGGCGGCGGGTCATGGGGTGCTCTTCTTTTTGTCGCAAAGGGCGTGGGTGGAGGAAACATCGCGCACCGGTCCGGTCAATCGTGCCATCGCCCCTGCCACGCGCGCAAGATGCGCAGCGCGGCTGGCCTCGGTGGAGCTGTCCATCAGGTAATGCGCGGCAAAGGCCGTCCTGCAGCGCGGCGCGCAGAGGTAGCGCACGCCGCGCAGGATCGTGCGCCGCCCGGGTTGGCCAACCATGAAGCTCAACCACCAGCTGGCCCCGCAACTGGTGAAAACGCCAAGCCGCGAGATATGCTGCAGTCCCCGCGTGATCACCTTGCCCTCCTGCGGCAAATGAAATGCGACCCCCGGCAGCAGCGTGCGATCAAGCCAACCCTTCAGCACCGCTGGCAGCCCGTACCACCAGGTTGGGTAGATGAAGATCAGAGTATCGCACCACAGAAGATCATCCACGTGGCCGGCAACCGGATCGCGGTTGAGATCGCTATCCTCGTAGCCCTGCCATTCGGCCGCGCTCAGCGCCGCGCCGAACCCTTCGGCATAAAGATCGCGCAGCCGTACCTCGGCGCCGGCGCGCGACAGATGCGCCAGCACCAGATCGCGCACCGCGGCGGTGAAACTGCCCTCGCTGGGGTGGCAATAGACCACAAGCGCCCGCATCTAGCGCGCCGCCACCGGGACGAAAGCGCACCGAAGGCCGCGCGACTGCATCGCGCCGGGCCTCACTTCACCTGGCCTGAAATACCTTCGGGGGGAGCCGCCAGGCGGGGGGCGGACAGCCCCCCTCTCAGCCGGCCCGCTCATTCGGCGGCCCGCATCTTGGGGTAGCTGTACATGCGCTCGAAGCTGAAATCGGGATCGTCCCAGGCGATCATCTTGCCGGGGTTCAAAAGCCCCTTGGGGTCGGCCTCGCGCTTGAAGCGCAACTGGCGGTCATCAACCGTCTGCCGGCCGCCTTCCTCCAGCGTATAGCGGTGTGGGTTGAAAACCATCGCCCCGGCCTCTTCATGCATACGGACGATCTCGTCAAGCCGCGCTTCGGAGGTGAACTTGACCAGCGACAGCCCAGCGAACATCACCTTGCCGCCCTCGCGGAGCACCTCCAGGTGCTGCAGTACCTCGGGCGAAAACTCGGCTCGCATCTCGGCGATCAGCCCCTTGTGGTGCGGATAGCCATAGCGGACCTGCAGATAGGTGATCTTCGGGTCGACCTTCAGCGCCCTCAAGGTGGTGTGGTTCCAGCCGTATTCGAAGACCGGGCCCGGCGGGCGCTCCCAGGTGGCATTGTCCGAGCGGTAGATGACCCTGGCATCGCCGTGCCGGTTCAGAAATGTCTGAAACCCGTCCATCGACTGCGGCGCTACCATCAGCGCCACAAGGTTGGTGTCCGGTTTGACATGCGGGCGCACGCGCTGGAAATAGTCATGCGCCAGCGGCGCCTCGAAGACCGTGGCCAGCTTGATCAGGATGCCGTCACAATTGGCCAGGTCCTCGGCGAAGCTGACCGCGCCCTCGAAGCTGTCCACACTGACGAACATCTCCACCCAGTCATAGGCCGGGGCCAGGGGCATTTCGATCTCGGTGATGATGCCGTTGGTGCCGTAGGCGTGGCTGACGCGGGCCAACTCTTCGCCGCGAAACTCCAGCACCCGCGGCTCCTCTTCCATCGTCACCACGCGCAGGCGGATGATGTTGCCCAGATCGCGCAACGAGCCCCAGGTGCACGAGCCCACCCCGCCCGAGCCGCCGGCGATGAAGCCGCCGATGGTCGCGGTCGCCCAGGTGGACGAGAACATGCGGATTTCTTGGCGCGAATGGGCGATGCAGGCGGCATCGAGATCCTTCAGAAGGCAGCCCGGCTCGACGATCACCCGCCCCGGCTGGATGTCCTTCACCGCCGCCATGTGCCGCAAGTGCATCACGCAGCCGCCTGCAAGCGGCATCGCCTGGCCATAGTTGCCGGTGCCGGCGCCGCGCGTGGTCACCGGCACGTCATGGGCATAGCAAACCCGCAGCACCTCGATCACCTCGGCCTCGTTGCGCGGCGCGACCACGAAATCGGCGACCACGTGATCGAGCCGATCCTTCAGCACCGGAGAGTACCAGAAAAAGTCGCGGGATTTGGCGCGGATCGCACTTTCGCTCTGTTCGATATCGAGATGCGCAAGGGCCGTCTTGGCGGCGGCGATATTGGCGGTCATGAGGCCTCCATCAGCGGGTCGAGTTCACTATAGGCGGGCAGGGTGCGGCAGATCGCGCGTCCCGCGCGCAAGACGATGCGGTCCGATTGCGGGCGGGCGAAAAGCTCGGTCCAGGAACGGGCGCGCGTGATCACCAGATCGGCCGGCGCGCCGGGCGCCAGGCTCGGTGCGTCAAAGCCGCAGGCGCGCGCGGGGTTGGTGGTGAAGGCGAGCGTCCAGTCCTCGCCCGAATGATCGAGATGGCAAAGCCGCGTGGCCTCGCGCATCACCTCGATCATGTCGAGATCACCATAGGCATAGAAGGGATCGCGGGTGTTGTCGGACGCGAAACTGACATTGATCCCGCGCGCCTTCATCTCGTGCACCAGCGTCGGGCCGCGATAGCGCGGCGTGCGATCCGCCGCGCGGTCCTGCAGGTAGAGGTTGCACATCGGCAGCGAGACGACGTTCAGCCCGGCTTTCGCGATCAGGTCCATCGTGCTGGCGGCGCGCACCGTGTCCTGGGTGATCAACGAGCACAGATGGCCGACCGTCACCGGCGCCTCAAATCCCGTCTCGATCACCAGTTCGGCGATCAACCCCACCGTCTCGGCCGCCGGATCCAGCGTTTCATCGCAATGGAAATCCATCGCAAGTCCACGATCCGCAGCAATGGCGAAAAAAGCGCGGAGCCGCTGCTTCAGGTCCGGCACGGGGTAGGTGACAAGGCCGAGGATGCCGCCGCTTTCGGCCACGATGTCGGCGGTGTTCTGAAACGCGCCATCCAGATCGATCGCGTCGCAGCCCAGAAGGCAGGCGGCCTGCAACTCGATCCGGCCAGCCCAGTCGGCGCGCAGATCGCGAAAGACCGGGAAGGTGATCTCGTCCTGCGGCGGGATGCTGTCGAGATGGGTGCGGATCGCGCGCGTGCCGTGCGCGTAGGCGCATCGCAGCGCGAAGTCCATCCGCGCACGCACGTCCTGGGCTGTCCAGTTGGCGGTGCGGTCGTCGCCCGCGGTCTCCAGCGCGCCGGCGAAAGTGCCGTCGGGGTTGGGCGCGCGGGCCCAGATGTGGCCCTTGTCGAGATGGGTGTGCATGTCGGTGAAGGCGGGAAAGACCATGGCCCCGGCCATGTCCACCGGCTGTCCGGGCCCTTCCGTGATCCGGCCATCGGCCAGCGAGATATCGGTGCACACAAGATCGCCCGCCTGCCCCAGAAGACAGGCCGGAACGGTCACGTTCTGCAGGGTGACGGGCCTGTCGGGAAGGGTGCGGAAATCGCTCATCTTTCGCGCTTGATCGCGCTTTCATGCCATTTGCGCAAGGCAAGGTGGCTGATCAGGGACATCACCGCGAAAATCACCACGCCCATAAGCGAGATCAGGATCAGTGCCGCGTAAAGCCGGCCGAAATTGAACCGGTAGGAGGCTTCCAGCAGCGTCGAGGCCAGCCCCAGGCCGGTGCCGGCGCGGCCGATCACGAACTCTGCCACCACCGCGCCGATCAGCGCCAGCCCCCCGGCGATCTTCAGCCCGCCCAGAAAGAACGGCAGCGCCGAGGGCGCCGCAAGATAGCGCAGGCGCTGCCAGCGGGTCGCGCCATATATGGTGAAGAGGTCGCTGAGGTTGTGGTCGGCCGACTTGAGACCGATCGTGGTGTTCGACAGGATCGGAAAGAATGCCACGATCCAGGCGCATAGCAGCGCCGCGACGAAGGCGCTCTCAACGTAGATCTGCAAGAGCGGCGCGATGGCGATGACCGGGGTCACCTGCAGGATCACCGCGTAGGGGAAAAACGACATCTCGGCCCATTTCGACTGGGTGAAGGCCACCGCCAGCACGACGCCGCCGACGACCGCCATGGCCAGCGCCAAGAGCGTCAACCGGGCGGTGATCAGCATCGCGGGCCATAAAAGCGCCCTGTCCTCGGCCATCTTCTGCGCCACCAGGACCGGGCCGGGCAGGATGTAATGCGGGACTTCGGCCAGGGTGACGTAAAGGTGCCATCCCAATACGCTGAGCACCAGGACCAGCGACGGCAAGGTCCACTTGGCGATCCGGTTGATCTTTTCGCGGCGCGCGCGCTGCTGTTCTTCAATATCCACGGTCGGCAGGGTGACGGGCGCCTGGTCGGCAAGGCTCATGCGGCTTCTCCCATCGCGTCGTGCAGCGCGTCCGAAGCGGCGCGGCAATGGGCGGCGTATTCGGCCGAGGTGCGGAAGACGTCGTCGCGCGGGTAAGGGGCCGGCACCGTCAGCTCGTGGATCACGCGCCCGGGACGGGCCGCCATCACCATTATGCGGTCCGACAGGAATACGCTTTCAAACACCGAGTGGGTTACGAAGATCACCGTGCAGCCGATCTTCTCTTTCAGCTCCAGCAGATCGTCGTTGAGCTTGAAGCGGGTGATCTCATCGAGTGCGGCGAAGGGCTCGTCCATCAGTATCAGGCGCGGCTTGGTGACCATCGCGCGGGCGATGGCGACGCGCATCTTCATGCCGCCCGACAGCGCGCGGGGATAGGCGTCGTGGAAGTGATCCAGCCCGACGAGGCGGAGCGCATCGGCGATCTCGGCTTCGGCCGAGGCGAAGCTTTGGCCCCGCAGTCGAAATGGCAGCCAGACGTTCTGCGCCGCCGTGGCCCAGGGCATCAGCGTTGGTTCCTGAAACACCACGCCCAGATCGTCGGTGCCTTGCCCGCCAGCCCAGCTGATCGTGCCCGATGTGGTGTGCAGCAGGCCCGAGATCAGCCGCAGCACGGTGGATTTGCCGCAGCCCGAGGGCCCCAGAAGCGAGACGAAATCGCCTTCGTTGACCGTCAGGCTCATGTCCTTCAGCGCCACGACGCTGCCGCCGAACGCCTTTTCGACATGGGTCATGTTCAACAGAGCCGGTCGCTGGGAAAGCGGAAGGCGGGCAGCGGGCATGGATGTCTCCGGTAAGGTGGGCCGGCGCGGCGGGCCGGCCCGTTCCTGGGATCAGTTGGTCTTCAGCTCCATCCCGACGCCCTTGTTGGCAAAGCGCGTCGTGAAGGCCGATTTCCAGTCGATGCCGTCCTCGATCACCCCGGCCGACACCATCTTGGTGTAAAAGTCGCCGACTTTTTCTTCGGTGATGGCGCCGATCCCCAGCGTTTCGGTATCGCCGCTGTCGACGATACCGTTCGCCGTCATCTGCGTGATGGCATAGGCGATCTTGTCGTCTGTCATCTCGGGGTTGGCCTCCTTGATGAGCGCGTTGGCGTCGGTGTTGTCACCGTAGAGGTAAGTGTACCAGCCCCTGGCCGAGCCATCGACGAAACATTGCACCGCGTCGGGATTGTTTTCGATCGTGTCCGCCATCGTCTCGATGGTGGTCGCATAAGTCGAATAGCCGGCATCGGCGATAAGGAAGACTTCGGGCTCAAAGCCGCCCTCCTTGGCCACCAGGAAGGGCTCGGAGGACAGGTAGCCCTGCATCGCCAAGTTCTTGTCGGCCAGAAACGGCGCTGGATTGAACGTGTAAAGACCGCGCTGTTCGGCCGTGAAGCCGTGCTCGGCCATCATCCATTGATAGACGGACTGATAGGTCAAGTCGGCGATCAGGATCTTGAGGCCCTTGAGGTCTTCCCAACTGCTGGCGCTGCCGGGATGCGCCAGTATGACCTGGGGATGTTTCTGGAACATCGCGGCGACCGTGACGATGGGCACGCTCTCTTTGGCGGCGTTGAAGGCCTGAATGAGGTCGCCACCCATGTAGAACTCTGCCCGGCCGGCCAGCATCAGCGCGCGGTTGTTTACCTGCGGGCCGCCTGGGATGATCGTGACGTCGAGCCCGCAATCGGCATAGGTGCCGTCGGCGACGGCCTGATAAAAGCCGCCATGCTCGGCCTGCGCCACCCAGTTCGTGCCGAAAGACACCTTTTGGTTTTCGGCCGCTGCGGCGGACGCCACAAGCGCCGCCGCGGCGGCGCCGAGGCATTTGGATTTGACTGACATTAAGTCCTCCAGGTTGTTCGCGCATCGGAGGCTCGGGCAGGGCAGCGCGGCCGTGAAGCCGTGTTTGCCGCCGGTCTCTGCTCTTTCCCCCAATTTGCCGTCAATTTAGACGCTCTTGGACGATTCGCCTATGAAATGCTCGCTGGGCGCAAGGTTTTGTGTATCTCTGCCGGTTGTGCTGCTATCGCGGTGAAATTGCGGATGGACGAGGGCCGGGTCTTGAGAGATCGGACGCTGAAAGAATTGTCGCCGGGCGGTATAGCGCCGCCGTTTGCGCGCTATGCGCATGGCGTCGAGGTGCCGGCGGGCTACCGGCTGATTGCAACGTCGGGTCAGCTTGGGCTGACGGCGGACGGTTCGGTGCCGGGGCAGGCGCATGCGCAGGCCGAGATCTGTTTTTCCAACATAGATGTCATTCTCGCCGAGGCGGGCGCGGGGCGCGCCGACGTGGTGCGGATCAACGCCTATGTCACCGATCGCGCGCATATGGCGGGCTACATGGCGGCGCGCGATGCCTGGCTGAAGGATGTGGCGCGGCTGCCGGCCTCGACGCTGGTGATCGTGTCGGGTTTCACGCGGCCCGAGTTCAAGGTTGAGATCGAGGTTCTGGCCGCGGCGCGTTAGGGCATTTGCCGGTCCGCGACGTTGGGTTAGGCTGACCTCATGCCGGGGCGTATGTTTCTGACAGCGAGCGGCGCCGAGATCGCCGCATTTTTCGGGGCTGCGGAGCCTCGGCCTTTCGATGTACCGCCGCGCCGCAACATTGCGCCGGGCCAGCAGGTCTGGGTGTGCGACGAGGCGCGACAGCTGGCCGAGATGCGCTGGGGCATGATCCCCGTCGGGCGCAAGAACGCGCGCGGACGCCCAGTCATGGAGACGATCGTCAACGCGCGCTCGGAGACGGTATTCGACAAGTCGGCCTTCGAGGGCGTGACGCGCTGCCTTGTGCCCGCAAACGGCTGGTACGAGTGGACCGGGAAGACACGCCGCAAGACAGCCTGGCGGATTGGCCTGCCCGGCGGCGGGCTGATGGCGTTCGCGGCGATCTACGACGTCTGGACCGCGCCGCGGGGCGCGAGGCTGGCGCAGGTGGCCACCGTGACCTGCCCGCCGTCGGCCGATGTGCGCGACATTCATCACCGGATGGGCGTGATCCTGCCGCCAGAGGCATTCGCCGTTTGGCTTCAGGGAGATGAGCGCGATGCGGCGGCGTTGATGCAGCCTTTGGCGGACGGAATTTTGATGGTCGAAGAGGCCACGGATGTTGACTGGACCGCACCCTGACCGCAGCATGGAGGTCTGAGTATTTCCAATTGAAAGGGATATGGGATGTCTGTTGCAAAAGTTACCGAGATTATTTCCGCTTCTTCCAAATCATTTGACGATGCGGTGGAAAACGGGATCCTGCGGGCGTCCAAGACGCTGAAGAACATCGAAAGCGCCTGGGTGCAAAACCAGTCGGTCACGGTGCGGGACGGCAAGGTCAGCGAGTACCGCGTCAACCTAAAAGTGACCTTCGTTCTGGATTGATGAAGACCCGGCCTGCCGGGGTTTCGCTGGCAGGCCGGGGGCTTTTGCCCAGGCTTTGGGTGGTTTTTGGCAATTGCAGACTCGCGCAGCTTGTGATTTGCTGCAGCGCAGCATTTCTATGACCATTCCACGCAGCTCAGGAGAGCCGATATGGGGCACGTCATCACGCTGGCTCAGCAAAAAGGCGGATCGGGCAAGACCACGGTAGCCATCAACCTTGCCGTCGCCTTTGCGCGCCAGGGAGCAAGCGTTGCGCTTGTCGATACCGATCCGCAAGGTTCGATGGGCCGCTGGTTCATGACGCGGCGCGATGCCGGGCGCGAGGATCTCGACTTTTCCACCGCGTCGGCCTGGGGCGTGCCCTACGAGTGCGACAAGCTGAGCCGGACCCACGATTTCGTCATCATCGACACGCCGCCCAAGGTCGACAGCGATCTGCGCCCGGCGCTGCGCGAAAGCGACCTGGTGCTGGTGCCGGTGGCGGCAAGCCAGGTCGATGTCTGGGCGACAGAGGCGGTGCTGGAGCTGGCCGCGCGCGAGCGCCGCCCGGCGATGGTTTTGCTTAACCGGGCAAAGGCTGGCGCGCGGGTCACCGCGGCCGTGGCCGAGGCGTTGGCCGGGCTCGATGCCGCGCAGGCCGAGACGGTTCTGGGCAACCGCGTGGCCTATGCCGAGGCGCTTGGGCTGGGTCAGGGAGTGCTGGAGCGGCCGAAAGGCCCCTGGAGCGCCGAGGTCGAGGCTCTGGCGCAGGAAATCTTGGCGGCGCTTGACGGGGAATGATCCGCTCTGCGGACGCAGCGCATTCGTTTTCTGAAGATCGGACGGGCGAAAGCGTCCGGTATCCGGACGCTTTCTGAAAAAGGCTTACGCCAGCGCGATGTTGACAGCGCTTTCGCGGCCGTCTCGGCCAGCTTCGACGTCGAACGTCACTTTCTGGTCGTCTGCGAGGCCGGTCAGACCCGAACGCTCGACAGCGGAAATATGCACAAATATGTCCTTACCGCCCGTCTCGGGAGCAATAAAGCCATAGCCTTTGGTGCTGTTGAACCATTTCACGGTGCCATTGGCCATTCCGTGGTCTCCTATAGTAGTGCTGCCCACAGGATGCGGCAGCTTGGCGGCGTCAGTGCGGATCGAGTGCGCTGTTCGCCGTAAGGAGAGACAGTGGATCGATAGGGTAACGTAGCGCGAGCCACTTGGCAGAATTGGCGCCAAAAGTAAAGAGAAATGTCAGAATCGGCCAAGCGAACGCATCCGCCAAACAGCAGGTGTTTGATGCTTAAGCCATTTCTTTTCAAGGTGTTGGGCGAGCCCGAAGGCTCGCCCGGCCGTGACCTTAGGCCAAAGCGATATTGGTGGCGCTTTCGCGGCCATCACGACCCGATTCCAGGTCGAACGTGACTTTCTGGTCATCGTTCAGGCCTGTGAGGCCGGCGCGCTCGACTGCCGAGATGTGGACGAAGACGTCCTTGCCGCCGCTTTCAGGCGCGATGAAGCCGAAGCCTTTGGTGGAGTTGAACCATTTTACGGTGCCATTGGCCATTTCCGTAGTTCCTTCATGTAAATGCCGCCCACGGAGTTGTGGCAGCCTGGCTTGTCGGTCTGGATCGATAGACTGAAGCCAAGAGAAGGAGACAGCGGGTCGATAGAGAATAACGTAGCCCCGGCCGTTTGACAGGTTCGCCCCTTAATAGCAAGACAATTCGCATGGCCTTTTTGGCGGTCCGTTCGCAATCGGTTGGAAAAAATGATAGGATTTCCGAAGACGCAGTCATCGGCGCAGAAGGAGGGTGCGATGGGATACTTGACGATTACGACCTGGGAGATCACCGATGGCGAGGCATGGGATCTGGCCTTGCGGCGGATCCGGGAAAAGCGCCTGCCGGCACTGAAGGAAATGGGCGCCTTGTCGGTGAAGGTCATCCGGACGAGCGATCGGACCATTGCCGGGATATCGGAATGGCCCGATCGCGAAAGCCGCGATGCGGCAGAGACCTCGATCGCCGCGGTCAGGGCCAAGCTGACGGCCGAGGACCATTCGCGCCTGACCGGCGAGATGCGCGGCGAGATCGTCGCCGAGGTTTGAGGTGCGCGCCTAGTTCGCGTTCTTGTTCTTGGCGCCGATGCCGCCGTGGGTGGTCTCTAGCTCATTCGCCTGGCCAGGCACGCCATCATCGTTGGGGTTATCGCCGCCCTTGCCGGGCACATTGGCGATGCCGTGAATATTTCCGCCTTGGGCGTTGGCGCCGTTGGGGTTTGCGTTCGCGCCGGTACCGACTTTCTGGTGGATATTGGGATGCAGAACGTCCGCTGTGTTGTTCACGCGGTCCGGCTTGGCCTCTGCCGCCGGTGAGAGTGCGAATGTAGCTGCTACTGCTACTGCTGCGATAAGGGTTCGTGTCATTTCATTGCTCCATTTGGGTGTTGGTTGGGAGTAGTCCCACCCGAGGATGGGACATGGAGCCTTGGCGCGGCCGCGTCACTAAGCGGGGCCCCGCCGGGTGCGGAACCCCGCGCAGGATGAGGCGGCGATCTGGCAGGATTTCGCGGGCTTGCAGGGCCCAGTCGCAAGAGCCTGCCGGCGCGGGTGGGCTCCGTGCGCAGCTTTGCGCCGCCGCGCTGTCTGCCCCGCTGGTGACGCGCATCACAGACGCCGGTGCTGGCGCGCGCCTAGGCTCGTGGTCAGGGGGCAATTCCCACACAGCATCAGGGAGGCCGACCCATGAAAGACCTTGCCAGCTACCCAACCACCGAATTCACCTGCGCCAAGCCCGGCGACAATAGCCAGGCCCAGGCCAAGGGCGCCGCGATGGAGGCCGAAGCCGCCATGGCGATCAATGGTAACGCCGATCTGTCGAAGGTCGTCACCGGCAATTCTGGCGCTTGCGTGTATGGCGTCACGCTGGTCCGCTCGCCGGGGATCTATGCCTACCGGCTTCAGATCGACGCCCAGGGGCCGCGCGGCATCGGCTCTGGCTCGTTGCATCTTGTCTTCGAGGACGAGACCGGCGATCGCTACAAGCTTTTCCTGTTCAGCTCCGGCCGTTCGGTTCACACCGTCAGCTACAACAGCAAGAAGCCGGGCATCCGCAAGTTGGAGTGGCACAACTGAGGATTTGTTCTGAGTGACGAGTTGGCGGCGTTGCGTTGAGCCCGAAGCGCGCGCCGCCGGGGCCCGGATTGCAGGTGTGCCGGGCCCCTTTTAGTGCCTAGCGCCGGCTGAGAACGACCGCGTTCAGCGCGGTCAGCGCGGCGAGGGCTGCGATCCAGCCGTAGTGCCACAGATGGCCGGCGAAGGCGTCCTCGGCGTAGGACGCGACGAAGCGCTGCTTGCCGAGCGCCGCCATCGCGAAAGCGGCGAGCAAAAGCACGGCCCAAAGCATCAACTGCGCCACCTTGGGCGTGCGCGTGCGCGACAGCGCAAGGGCGAGCACGGCCCCGATGGGCGCGCCGACCATCGCCTGCTGAAGCGCAAGGGCTGGGTGCGCGCCGGCTTGGGCTGTCAGCCCGGTCCAGGCGGCGGCGAGGGTCAGGAGGAGGGCGAGGATGTAGGGCATCGGTCTCAATTCGGATCAGGGCAATACGATGTGGTCTGCGGCGCCTGCGCGGCTGGATGAAGCTGGCCTTGAAGAATACTCCGTATTCGACCGCTGCGCCATTGCAGGCAACTACCAACCGGTCATGTGCGAAGGCCCGTTCGACGTTTTAGTCTTCTGGGCGGCGCGCAGGATGGCCGAGGTGGGCGGTATCCCCGAAGCCAGCGGCGACAACAAGGCGATGATCGCTGGCACGCCTGGGGCTGACATGCGCGTTCTGGGCTTTGAGCGACGCAAAGGGGCACCGGGCTCAGGATTGGGCAGGACGCGGGCCGGCGCGTTGACGCGGGTCAATTTCTGAGCGTGCAAGCGGTGTATGACTGCATCCCGAACTCAGTGGCGGGCTTCCCCGCCCTTCGGATTGATAGAAAAGAGGAAATAGGATCATGACAATCGATCGGGCCGTCCTGGCCTTCGCCGGCGCAATGGTACTTCTAAGCGTGGTGCTGACCTTATACGTCTCGCCGCTCTGGATGTGGTTCACCGTGTTCATCGGGCTGAACCTGCTGCAATCGGCCTTCACCGGGGTCTGCCCGGCGGCATCGTTCTTTCGGTGGATGGGAGTGAAGGCGGGAAAGGCGTTTACATAGGCGAGCAAACTGCCGTTCCGCGAGCTCTTGGAAGGGTGCGGCTGCGATGGAGATGGCAGAACTGACGGCGGTCTTCGGATGGATGCGGGTGATCAACATCGCGGTCTATGCGCTGGCCGCGGTGATCATCGTTTTCGTTCGGGACTAGACGGCTCCAATGGGCGCGCCGATCAGCGCCTGCTGGAGCGCGTGTTCCGGGTGCGCGCCGGCTTGGGCTATCAGCCCGTTCGAGGCTGCGGCGAGTGTCAGGAGGAGGGCGAATATGTAGGGCATGGGTTCCGGTCCACCTTAGTATATGCGGTTGAGATGTCTGAATGCCACTTCAAGTGTAAGATACTCGCGAAGACTCAGGCGCGCGTGAAGAACGGCGTCTCAATGGTATGGATGATTTCTTGCGAAATGACCCTGATAATGGCCTCGGCCTTATAGCTAATTACCTCAAACCGCTCAGGATGTGTTGAGAACTTGTACTCCACGGGCGCGTTGCCCAGTCGAAAAGCCCACCCATCCAAGTCGCCCTCGCGTGACGCGGTGTAGTTCTCGGCTAGGGATTTGTCGAAATGGGCGCCGGATTGGTTCCTTGTGAATTTCAGGATGTTGTTTCGCGATGAATATCCGGGGGGCAATCCAGGTGTTTCCGTGAATGTCTTTTGTTTCAGCCATTGCTTTGTGCTGATCTTCGTCGAGGTTCTTTCGCCCTCCAGAAATGGTCTGTGAAATATACCGATATTCTCCGGATCCGCCGCGGCGGTGTAATTAAGCATAGCCAATCCTGAAGAAAAGATCCGAGCCCCAGGGGGAACTGGTTTCTGTTCGCCCAAAAAGCTGGAGAACAACAGCCCCTTGCCACGATATGCGGGGCCGATTTCGCCTTCGATCATGCGTTTGACTACGGTTGCAATCGTGCGCGCGCACATGGGGTGCCCGTTGTCGTAATGTTGGTTCAACACTTTGAGTTCGCCAATGGAAGACTGAACGGCAGCCAATGCATCAGCGCCAGTACGGCTTTGTGGTTTCATCGAATGTAATTGCCCAACGGTATGGTTTCAGAGCGTTGATAGTTACCTCGCAAACTTCTTATGCTTCAGCCGCTTGGGCTCGACCGCATCCGGCCCCAGCCGCCGTTTCTTGTCTTCCTCGTAATCCTCGAAGTTGCCTTCGAACCACTCGACATGGGCCTCGCCTTCAAAGGCCAGGATATGCGTACAAATCCGGTCGAGGAAAAACCGGTCGTGGGAGATGACCACGGCGCAGCCGGCGAAATCCACGAGGGCGTCTTCGAGGGCCCGCAGGGTTTCGACGTCGAGATCGTTGGTCGGCTCGTCGAGCAGAAGCACGTTGCCGCCCGAGCGCAGCAGCTTGGCCATGTGGACGCGGTTGCGCTCACCGCCCGACAGAAGCCCGACGGTTTTCTGCTGGTCGCCGCCCTTGAAGTTGAAGGCCGAGCAATAGGCGCGGGAGTTCATCTGCGCGTCGCCCAGCTCGATGATCTCGGCGCCGCCGGAGATCTCTTCCCAGACGGTCTTGTTTGCGTCGAGCGCATCGCGGGACTGATCGACATAGGCCAGATCGACGGTCTCGCCGTATTCCACCGTGCCCGCATCGGGCGCTTCCTGCCCGGTGAGCATGCGGAAGAGGGTCGTCTTGCCCGCGCCGTTGGGGCCGATCACGCCGACGATGCCGCCGGGGGGCAGCGAGAAGCCGAGATCCTCGATCAGTTGCTTGTCGCCCATGTGCTTGGCCAGGCCGTTCACCTCGATCACCTTGTTGCCGAGGCGCGGGCCGTTGGGGATGATGATCTGGGCGCGCGACAGCTTTTCGCGCTCTGACTGTTGCGCGAGATCGTTGTAGGCGTTGATCCGCGCCTTCTGCTTGGCCTGGCGCGCCTTGGGGGACTGGCGCATCCATTCCAGTTCGCGCTCAAGCGTCTTCTGCTTGGATTTGTCCTCGCGCGCCTCTTGTTCCAGCCGCTTGGCCTTCTGTTCCAGCCACGCCGAATAGTTGCCCTCGTAGGGGATACCGCGGCCGCGGTCGAGCTCCAGGATCCAGCCGGTGATGTCGTCGAGGAAATAGCGGTCATGCGTGACGCAGAGAATTGTGCCTTTGTAGTCAATAAGATGCTGTTGCAGCCAGGCGATGGTCTCGGCGTCGAGATGGTTGGTCGGCTCGTCCAGAAGAAGCATGTCGGGCGCTTCCAGCAGCAGCTTGCAGAGCGCGACACGGCGCGCCTCGCCACCCGAGAGCGTCTCCACCGCGGCCTCGTCAGGCGGGCAGCGCAAGGCCTCCATCGCCACGTCGATCTGGCTGTCGAGATCCCACAGGTTCTGGCTGTCGATCTCATCCTGCAGCGCGGCCATCTCGTCGGCGGTCTCGTCCGAGTAGTTCATCGCAAGCTCATTGTATTTGTCGAGCTTTGCCTTCTTCCCGGCGACGCCAAGCATGACGTTATCGCGGACGTTCAGGCTTGTATCGAGCTGTGGCTCTTGCGGAAGGTAGCCGACGCGCGCGCCCTTCGCGGCCCATGCTTCGCCCGAGAAATCCTTGTCAATGCCGGCCATGATGCGCAAAAGCGTGGACTTACCGGCTCCGTTGACGCCGACGACGCCGATCTTGACGCCGGGCAGGAAGCTGAGACGAATGTTTTCAAAGCACTTTTTGCCACCGGGATAGGTCTTGGAAACGCCATCCATGTGGTAGACATATTGATACGCGGCCATCGGGTGTCCTCATTGCAATTGGAAAGGACATAGACAAGCGCGCGGCCAAGTTCAAATGGCAAGATCGTGCGGCGGTTTGGGTTGCAGATTGTCCGCAAGGCGACCGGATTCTGCGAGGTCGAACATTTTTGTAAAGACATCACCGGGCAGGACGGCTGCGGTGCACAGCGCGGCCCTGAGTTGCGGCGACGGGTTTTGCTGGTACGCGGCGTCTGGCCCCACATATCCCGAGACCCAGGTTTCGAAAATGCGCTGATCGGTCGGCCGGCATTCGAGAACCGCGATGTCGGTGTGCCGCGGGTCGAGGATTATGCGTTCCATCGTGCTTTCGACGGCGGCCGCCGGGCCTTCGAGAAGTTGGCCGAAATTGCTTTCGTTATGGATCAGCATCCCGGAGATCGCGGCGTCGCGGTTGCGTCCCTGCGCCCGGGCCGCAAGTTGCTGTAATTCAGTCCGGCCAGCGAGCGTACCGAGGTCGATACGATTGATGCTGGTGTAGATGATACGCAGGAATTTATGTGACGCGGGAAGGATCAATTGGACCCTCGCGAAGCGTTTTTTGGGACGCGAGACCTGTGCTGCGCGATGAAATCAGGCACCTGGCCCACTGGCAAAGGCCGGGCGATGAGAAATCCCTGCGCCGAGCCGATGCCGCCAGCGATCATTTCGTCGAGCTGTTTTTGGGTCTCGACCCCCTCGGCCAGCACGTCCATTCCGAAGGCCTTGCCGAGGCGATTGATGGTGTCGATCAAGGCTTTGTCGGTTTTTGATGGATCGTCGTTTTGGACATAGGACTGGTCAATCTTGATCTGGTCGAACTTGAAGCGGCGCAGGTAGTTAAGACTGGAATAACCGGTGCCGAAATCGTCCAGCGCGATCGAGACGCCCAGTTTATGCAGCGCCTCCATGCGCTCGTCGACGGCCAGATCGTCGGCGATCAGCACCGCTTCTGTGATCTCCAACTCGAGCCGGTGCGACGGCAAACCGGTCCGCTCAAGGACCTGTTTGACGGTGGTATCGAAGCCCTTGGAATGGAATTGGACCGGAGAGACGTTGACCGAGACCATGATCTCTTCGGGCCAGTCGAGCGCGGCGGTGCAGGCATTGCGCAGCACCCATTGGCCCAGCTCAAGCACGATCCCGCTTTCCTCGGCAACGGCCAGGAAGGCGACTGGGTGCAAAAGACCCTGTTCGGGCCGATTCCAGCGGACGAGCGCCTCGAACGCGCGAATGCGGCCATCGGCGAAAACGATCTCGGGCTGATACTCGATCACCAACTCGTCAAGGATGATCGCGCGACGCAACCCGTCCTCGATGTCCTGGCGGTGGCGGATCGCTTGCGACATCTGGGCGTCATACCAGTGAAACTGGCCGCGACCGCGCCGTTTACTGGCGTATAGCGCAATATCGGCGCGGCGCAGGGCTTCGCTTGTGTCTGGCTCGCCCGGACATGTCTCGGAGAGGCCTATGCTGACGCCGACGCGGACCTGATTGCCGTCCAGCAGGAAAGGTTTGCTGATATATTCGATGACGCGATTGGCGATATCCTCGACCGAGGCTCTGTTGATCTGGTCGCCCAGTATGACAGCGAATTCGTCACCGCCCATGCGCACCACGGTATCGTTTTCGCGGACGGCCTTTTTCAGACGCTCGGCGACCTTCTTCAGAAGTTGGTCGCCCGCCGCGTGGCCCAGCGTGTCGTTGACGATCTTGAAGCGGTCGAGATCGAGAAATAGCAGTGTCAGGGTGCCGTCCGGGGTCTGCGCCATCGCCTCTGCCGAGACGTCGCGCAGCGCACTGCGGTTGCCAAGTCCGGTCAACTCGTCTGCGTGGTGGGCGTTCCCGCCCGCAACACGGCGATCGACGATCGTGCCGATCCAGCCGCCTGCGTCCAGAGCAGTCCAGTCGATGCGCGGCATGTCTTCTTCTGGTCTGGTTTCAAGGGGCTTGGCCCAGCCTTCGAACACGTCCGAAAAGGCCTTTCCCGTGGGTGGATCTTTCGGCGCGCCGGCGATCGTGAGCGCTAGCTCGCTGGCAAATCGCACCTTCAGATCGTCCGAAATCACGACAACCGGGATTTGCGCGGTCGTCAACGCACGAACGAGACCCGCAGCGGCCTGCAAGTCGGGGTCGAGCGGCTCTGCCCCTGCGAACGCACGTTTGTCTTCAAGATGTGACACCGGACCCCATTCCGTCAGCGACCCCGACAGAGAAACTAGCCGTGCAAAGGTTAAGGGGCTTTCAAGGTTTGCCGAGGCTCCGCGGCCAAGTCACTAAAATTTTGCGCTATTTTTTCTTACATCGGCAGGTGGCGGGCGCGTGCGCCGCGCTCGATGGCAGCGGCGTGCAGGCGGTCGATATTCAGCTCGTAGCGGATCTCTTCGAGAAGCCGCAGCTCGCTTTCGCGCAGGGTTCCGTCGGCCGCGGCGATATCGCAGGCCAGCGCGTAGGCGGTCTCATGAAGCCGATCGGGCAGGGTGTTCCGGATCAGCCCGAAGAGCGCATCGAGCCCTTCTTCCTCGGCAAAAAGATCGAACACGATCTGCGAGACCGTCTTGACGCGGTCAAGATCGTAGTCGGCAAAGACCGGCAGGTGGTTGACGGTACGCTCGATCGCGAGCAGCTCGGAGGTGCGGATTGTCTCATCCGAGGCCGAGACGGCGACCATGACGGCGACCAGGCTGTCCTGCGGGGTCAGGGCGTGGGGAACGGTGTTCACGGGCGGTATCCTTCGCGGTTCGGGTGCAGCCAGAATATTGACGCGCCATCCCTTGGGCAATAGGTAGCGGGCTTGCTGCGGCGCGGGGCTGCGGCTTGAGGAAAGATAAGCCTATGTCCGATCTGCGCAGCGCGGCGCTTTGCTCGAAAGCCTGGCCCTTTGAAGAGGCGCGCCGGATCCTGAAACGCTACGAAAAGGCGCCGCCCGAAAAGGGCTATGTGCTTTTCGAGACAGGCTATGGCCCGTCCGGGCTGCCGCATATCGGCACGTTCGGCGAAGTGCTGCGCACCACGATGGTGCGGCGGGCGTTCGAGACTATTTCGGACATCCCCACCAAGCTTATCTGCTTTTCGGACGATATGGACGGGCTGCGCAAGGTCCCCGACAACGTGCCCAACCCCGAGATGCTGCGCGAGCACCTGCAGCGGCCGCTGACCCGCGTGCCGGACCCGTTTGGCAAGTTCGAAAGCTTCGGGCACCACAACAACGCGATGCTGCGGCGGTTTCTCGACACGTTCGGGTTCGAGTACGATTTCTACTCGGCGACCGAGTTCTATGCCTCGGGCGGGTTCGACGAGACGCTTTTGCGCGCCGCCGAGCGATATGACGATCTGATGAAGGTCATGCTGGCCAGTCTGCGCGAAGAGCGGCGGCAGACCTATTCCATCTTCCTGCCGATCAGCCCGGCGACGGGCCGCGTGCTGTACGTGCCGATGAAGAACGTCGATGCAAAAGAGGGAACCATCACATTTGACGACGAGGACGGTACCGAGACCACTCTGCCGGTGACCGGCGGCAATGTGAAGCTGCAGTGGAAGCCCGATTTCGGCGCCCGCTGGGCGGCGCTGGGTGTGGATTTCGAACCCTACGGCAAAGAGCATGCACCGAACACGCCGATCTATTCCAAGATCTGCCGCATCCTTGGCGGCACGCCGCCGGAAGTCTTCACCTACGAGCTTTTCCTCGACGAGGCCGGGCAGAAGATCTCCAAGTCGATGGGCAACGGTATCTCGATCGACGAATGGTTGACCTACGCGTCCACGGAATCGCTGTCATATTTCATGTATGGCAAGCCCAAGACCGCCAAACGGATGCATTTCGACGTGATCCCCAAGGCGGTTGACGAATATCACCAGCAGCTGCGCGCCTATGCCGATCAGGATCAGGCGGCGCGGCTGAACAACCCGGTGTTCCACATCCACGAGCAAAACGTGCCAAGCTCGAACATGGTCGTGCCGTTTGCGATGCTGCTGAACCTGGCCAGCGTCTCGCATGCCGAAGACAAAGGCGCGCTATGGGGGTTCATTCAGCGCTATGCGCCCGAAGCCTCGGCCAAGACGCATCCCGATCTCGATGCCGCCGCCGGGTTCGCGGTGCGCTATTACAATGACTTCGTGAAGCCGCATAAGACATTCCGCGCGCCCGATGAACGCGAGCATGCGGCGATGGAAGACCTGGCGGATCGCTTGCGCGCCTGGGACGGGCCGGCGGATCCCGAAGAGCTGCAGTCGATGGTCTTTGCGGTCGGCAAGGCGCACGGGTTCGAACCCCTGCGCGACTGGTTCAAGGCGCTATATGAGGTACTTCTGGGCGCAAGCCAGGGCCCCCGGTTCGGCGGGTTCATTGCGCTTTATGGTGTCGAGGAAAGCATCGCTCTGATCGAGCACGGGCTGGCGGGCAAGCTGACCTCCTGAGGCGGTAGCCGGCCCGCGCCCTGACGCCGCGGCGGGGCCTAAAATGGTGCGCCCGATTTGACCTCGGCCCGCGCGACACTAGGCTTTGCATCACGGAACGATGGAAGGATCGCGTGATGCGGGCACTTGCTTTGGCGCTTATCACAAGCCTTGGGCTTACAGCCGCTGCGGCGGCGCAAGAGGCGCGCAACGCCGAGATCGAGAGCGTGATCTCTGGCCAGATCGAGGCATTCGTGGCTGATGATGTCGCGACCGCCTTCACCTTTGCGTCGCCTAATATCCAGGGGCTTTTTGGCTCTTCCGACCGGTTCGGGGTGATGGTGCAGCAGGGCTATCCCATGGTCTGGCGGCCCGGCGACGTCAGTTTTCTCGAGCTGAAAGAGGTCGCTCCCTACCAATTGCAGCGGGTGCTGATCGTTGACCGCGCCGGCGTGCCGCATGTGCTGGAGTATCAAATGATACCTTCCGAAAACGGATGGAAAATCAATGGCGTAAGCCTTCTTCGTGCGCCCGCGGTCGGCGCCTAACCACGCGCAACGCACGCTGGGCTAACGCGACCTTAAGAGCCACCGAGCTATCCCTTTTGCGTCCTGTCCAAGCGCCCGTTTATCCGTGACACCTGACATTTGAGCCTCGACCGGGACACCCATGGGCGAGGCTTTTTGTTTGCGACACGGCCATTGTCGAAAGGGATATTGCATGAACAAGGCAATTACGGACGGTCTGGTGCTGATGCCGCCGGCTTTTGCGGGCGGTCTGGATGTCTGGTCCAGCGAGGACGGAACCCCCGGCTCGGCCACTTATGCCAGTAGCGGCAACGCCGCAGTTGTGCCGGCCGACCAGGATTTCGGCGGCTGTCTGGAATTGCTGAAGACCGACACCGTGCAAAAGCTGCGCTACACCGGCGAGACACCGATCCTGCCGGGCTGCTACCTGCGCGTCAGGGCGCGCGTCAAGGCGGTCTTGGGCAACCTGCCGTCGGTGCGCATCGCGGGCTGGGCCGGCGGCGCGGGCGGCGCGCCGGTGGGCGGCGTGGTCTCGACCGGGCCAAGCACGGCGCTGACCACCTATGGCGAGATTGTCGAGGTTAGCGCGATCATCGCGACCGGCACCCGCACCGGCGTCGACATGGCCTGGGGCAGCGCCGCGCTTTACGGCCATTTCGGGCTGGACCTGACCGGCGCGACGGGCGGCGTTGTGCGCATCGACGATATCGTTGATCGAGGACATCACAGGGGCGTTCCTGCGCGATCTGATGGACTGGGTCGACGTACGCGACTACCGCGCCATCGGTGACGGCACGACCGACGATGCAGCGGCTTTCGCGGCTGCCGATCTTGCCGCGGCGGGGCGCGATCTGCTGGTGCCCGAGGGCACCTACCGGCTGGGCTCTAGCCTGACGGTCGAGAACGGCATACGATTTGAAGGCACTGTGACGATGGATGCCGCCGACCGCCTGATCCTGCGCCGCAACTTCGAGTACCCATCCTACGTCGATGCATTCGGCGACGAGGTGCTGGCCTTCAAGAAGGCCTTCCAGGCGCTGCTGCATTTCACCGACCACGAAAGCCTTGACCTGGCGGGCCGGCGGATCGAACTTGATGGTCCGATCGACATGGCGGACGCGGTCAACACGCTGGACACCTTCGAAGTACGGCGCGTGATCCGCAACGGTCAGATCAATTGCGTAGCCGGACCCGAGTGGGCGACGGACACCTATGCCAGCCAGGCCAGCTATTCGGCGGGCAACCCCAAGCAGCTGACCTCGGTCGCCGATGTGGCGAACATCCCGGTGGGCGCTTTGGTCGAGGGCGCCGGCGTCGGGCGCGAGATCTATGTCACCTCAAAGAACGTCGGCGCGGGCACCATCGAGCTGAGCCAGCCGCTTTACGGGGCCGCCGCCAGCCAGACCTACACCTTCAAGCGCTTCAAATACGCGCTGGATTTTTCCGGCTTCGTGTAGCTGTCGCGACTGACCTTCACGGATATTGATTTTCAATGCGCCGGCAATGCCAGCGCTGTCCTACTGGCGCCCAATGGCGAGCTGATGCACTTCAAGGATTGCTGGTTCACCAAGCCGCTGGACCGCGGTATCTCTTCCATCGGGGTGGGGTGCCAGGATTTGCAGCTTGATACCTGCCACTTCTTTTCCAACGAGCAGGCCCTTGCCGCGACCGACCGGGTTTCGATCGGCTTTAACGTCAATGCCAATGACGCCAAGATCCGCGGCAACCGGTTTCAGCGCATGGGCACGACCATGGTGCTATTCGGAAACGGTCACCTGATTGTCGGCAATCACTGGTTCCAGGGCGACAATGTCACCGACGGGCCGCGGGTTGCGGGCCTTGTTCTGACTGAGACGAATGTCAAATCGGTTATCACCGGCAACTATATCGACAACTGCTTCATCGAGTGGACCAACGAGCATGACGCAGCGCCGGATTTCGCGTCGGAGTTCTCGTTCGGCGGGCTGACGATCACCGGCAACATCTTCACCTGCAACGATGTCGCCTCGTGGTTCAGCTGGATCGTCATCAAGCCCTACGGCGCGGGGCATTTCCTGCAAGGGCTCAGCGTGACAGGCAACACCTTCAAGTCGCTGAACGGGTCGATCGACCGGATCGAGAAGGTGGATACCTCGTTCGCGGGCCTGGAGTTTTCGCTGACGCGCAACGTGGTCTTCGCCGCCAATACGTTCAATTCCGTCTCGCAGAATACCATCAACCCGGTGACGCTGGAGTTCGATCAGCCAAGCCCGGCGACTAATTGGGTGCTGAATGTCGGGGCCTATCTGCCCTTCGGCGGGTGGTCCCGCGAGGTTGAAAGCGTGGTGGCGGAAGGCGCGATCCAGAATGCCGGCGGCGACGATGTGTTCGCGATGCCCTACGTGACGACCGCAGATGGCGCACAATCCAACCTGGTGCGCCTGACCTGGCCCGAGCCTGTCGAGGGGCGTGTGCACGTTACGGCGCGGGTGGACCGGCCGATCTAGGGCGCCGATGCCAGATCCTTTGGGGTCAGCTCGTAGGCCTTGCCGAACCCGCCGTTGAGATAGGCGCGCTCGACACCGAAGATGACAAAGGAAAAATCGGCGAAATCTATATAAAGCTTTGATTTTGGATGGATTTCCAAGTACCGGGCCCGCAGTTCTGCGTGGCCCGGTTTGCCGTGGCGCAGAAACCTGGACTTTGCCTGGAGGGTCAGCCGGGGATGGGTCAGCGGATCGCCCTTTGGGCCGGGCTCTCCCAAAAGCAGTGAGCAATCGCCGCGCGCCTCAAGCGCCTTGGTGTGGTGCGACAGGTCCGAAATCAGGGACACCGGGGCGCCACTGGCATCGGTGGCAACTGCCACGCGCGAGACCAGCGGCGTACCGCTTTCAGGATCGATCACGCCCAGAGCGCCGAACCGCGCTGTATCGATCAGCGTGCGCGCCAGCGCGCGGGCCTCGCTGTCTGTCGGTCGGATCGGGCTCTGTTCGGGCATGGGTGCCTTGCAGGTGATTTCGGTCGGCGGACCGAGTTTGCCCGGATCAGGACGCCCGTGCGAGCCATTTGTTTATGACTTCGGCAATTCTCTGCCGCCGCATCCCGACAAATCCGTTCTCCAGCGAGGCGGGGCCTTCGGTGGTCAGGAGCATGATGCGGTTGAGGAATGCTGCCTGCCGCCACGCAGAGCGAACCTTGGCGCTTTTCACGGAGACCAGCGGCGCAACCTCGGTGGTTGTTCCGGTGATACGCCTGACCTGGCGGACCACGACCTCGCCCGGGCGGTCGAACTTCACGGTCAGCGAGGGCAGGGCGCGCCATGCGAAGAAGATGATGAAGGCTCCGGCGGCGAAGGTGAATTCGCGGCTGTAATTGGGGTCTTCGGGCATTTCATACCCAAGATAAAGCGTTGCGCACCCGATCAGCCAGAATGCCGTCAGCAGTACCACCGGACGGCTGCGCAATATCAGCTCGTCAGGCGTGTTTTCCACGATTTTCATTGCACCCACGCACATCAATACCGGATCAATGTCAGCAGCTTAGCACAAAATCGGGATCTGGGGAAATGGCGCTATGCGCAGGGTCCGAAGGTTAGTTTTGCACCCGCGCGCGCCGCCTGCGGTAGTGCGAAAGCGGCACAAGAAGCGCCAGGCTAAGCAGAATGGCGTAGAGGGCGGGCACGAGCGGCACAACGGCAATGCCGGAGCCGAAGACCGGGCTGTTTTGCGCACGGTCGGATGTGCGGACATAGGCGTGCGGCGGGACGCGGAAGACGATCCGCGGCTCGGCCTCGCTGCTGATATACTGCGACGCCGGCAGAGCGGGGCGGTCCAGCGACCGGCTGCCACCACCGACAAGCGGCCCCGCGGGCGCGCCCGCAATGACCGCGGCGGCCTTTTGGCACGGCGCGGCGGTTTCAGGCGCGCAGCTTAAGGCGCTTTTGTCGAGGGTCAGCCCCGGACCCGGGGCCGTTATTGTCGCAGAGGCGGCGGCAGATGCGCCGAGGCAAAGCGTGCAGGTATAAAGAAGGACGGTCAGTCGGGGCATGGCATTTCCCTGGGTGCCGCCTGGGGTGTGGCGGGGTAAATCAAACTTTAACCATGATGCGGCGCGTTCATTGAGATTGGGTTAATACTGCCGGGCTGCGCCGTCAGGGCCGCGGCTGCGGATTTCCGGCAAGCCAGGTATTGATCGCCTCGGCGACGGGCTCGCGCGGCACGCCAACAAAACCCCATTCGAGAGGATGCTCGCCCGAACGCGTCTCGAGCACCACCTGTTCCATTCGAGAGCTGTCGCTCCAGGTCGAGCGCAGCGCTGCGCGGTCGATATCGGCGATCGGCAGCGTGTGCTGTGCGCTGCGCATCGGGCGGCGGATGTCGTGGATGAAGCGGCCCGACGGGCGGTCGAAGGTGAAAGTCTGGAAGGGAAAAGCGCGCCAGGCGATGTAAAGAGCGCCGCAGCCCAGACCAAAGACCAGCACACGCTCGCCGATGCCGCCGAGATCGGCGTCGAAGGGAGCCGCCCAAAGGCAGAGTGCGCCCATGAACCAGCAGAATCCGGCGAGGATCCGGGGCCTGTCGCGGATCACGAGGCGGTCGGGCGTGTTTTCTTCGATTTTCATCGCCCGTTCACTCTGACGAGACCGGCGCGGCGCGGCAAGATCAGCCTGCGCCGTTGCGCCCCGGCGAGACTGCTACATGGCAAAAGGGCCGCGGCGCTCGCCATGCCGAGGAATACGGTGCTGCCCTGCCAATCCTGCCGGGCTAGAAGCCCTGCCGGGTATGCATTCATGCACGTAACATTTAGGTGGGCGTGAAAGTGAAATGTCGGGCGGCGAGTGCAAACGCCCCTACTGTTTCAGTTACTTTCGGTCGAACTTTCCATTAGCAAATCCAAGTAGATATCTAGGTGGAGCAGAGGGATGTCTGAAGGCACAGGACAGGGGAGTTTTTTCAAAACCATCCTTTGGTTGTGACAATTGGGCTGATCGCGACTTCCATGGCCATCTTTTCACTGCTTAGTAAGGCATACATCGATGCGGAAATCGCAAAAGCGCAGCTAAATGCAGAATTACGAGTTTCAGCCGAACGGGAAATAGCGGAAGAAGTTCAGGAGAAGTTGGAGCTCCTTGAAGGTGAGCTACGAGTGGTAGGCAATGAGTTGAAATCGGTCAAAGCTGATGCTGCCGATGAATTTGCCCCGCAAATATTAATTGAGGGGGGCAACGGAGGCATTGAGACGAAATCGGAGGTTAGCGAAACAGAAAGCCAATTGAATTCAATGCAAACATCAGATGAATTATTTGTTCATAGATCCGCAAAGAGATCCTTTTATCCATTTCAACTACCTGTTGCACTTGGCGATAATCTGGGCGACGTTATTTCGAATTATTGCCGAGAGAATATCAATGTAAGATCGTTTTATTGGGGGTATTTCCTGATCATCCCTTGTTCCACTGGGTTGTCTTCTATCATGGCTCCCTAAAACCAACTGGTGAAGCTGAAATCACCGAGATTCAATATTATTTTTCAGCGCCAGCGAATGAAAATTATGAAAGACTGCGAAGCGATATGTATCGATTCTTTGGCGAGCCTGATTCAAAAAGGAATTTTGGAGCCGAGTTGGTGTGGTGCCGGGGCCAAGAATTCGCTCGACTTGAGGATTCTGTCTTGGTTGTTGGCCCTATCTCTTCGGCAGGGGCAGATTGCCGGCCTGAAGAAAACGACTAGCCCTTCTTCCGCCGTTTCGCATTTCCGCCGCGTTGCCCCGCGCGCCCTGCCGTGCTGCGGCCACGCGACCTGGTGGCCGCGTCGCTGGCGGCCTCGATTGCCGACTGGCGGGCAAGCGGGTCGTCCGCGATGGCCAGATCGACGGCTTCGAGGCGCTTGATCTCGTCACGCAGGCGGGCCGCATCTTCGAACTCAAGGTTCTCGGCCGCTTTGCGCATCTCGGTGCGCAGCCCATCGAGATGCGCCTCCAGGTTGGCGCCGTGCATCGGCTTGTCGATCCTTGCGGTGACGCGGTTCATGTCCACATCGCCCTTGTAGAGCCCCGACAGCACGTCATCGACGTTCTTGCGGATCGTCTCGGGCGTGATGCCGTGTTCTTCGTTGTAGGCGATCTGCTTTTCGCGCCGGCGGTTCGTTTCGCGCAGGGCGCGCTCCATCGAGCCGGTGATGCGGTCGGCATACATGATCACCCGGCCATCGGCGTTGCGGGCGGCGCGGCCGATGGTCTGGATCAGCGAGGTTTCCGACCGCAAAAAGCCCTCTTTGTCGGCGTCCAGAATGGCCACCAGCCCGCATTCGGGGATGTCGAGCCCCTCGCGCAGAAGATTGATGCCGACCAGAACGTCGAACGCGCCAAGCCGCAGATCGCGCAGGATCTCGATGCGCTCCAGCGTGTCGATGTCGGAATGCATGTAGCGCACCTTGATGCCCTGCTCGTGCAGGTACTCGGTCAGGTCCTCGGCCATTCGCTTGGTCAGCGTGGTGACCAGCGTGCGCAGGCCTCTGGCGCTGACCTGCCGGATCTCGTCGAGAAGATCGTCGACCTGCATCTCGACCGGGCGGATTTCGACTTCGGGGTCCAGAAGGCCGGTGGGGCGGATCACCTGCTCGGTGAAAACGCCGCCCGACTGCTCCAACTCCCACGCGGCGGGCGTGGCCGAGACGAAGACCGATTGCGGGCGCATGGCGTCCCATTCCTCGAATTTCAGCGGGCGGTTGTCCATGCATGAGGGCAGGCGGAAGCCATGCTCGGCCAGCGTGAACTTGCGCCGATAGTCGCCCTTGTACATGGCGCCGATCTGCGGCACCGAGACGTGGCTTTCATCGGCGAAGACGATGGCGTTGTCGGGGATGAATTCAAACAGCGTCGGCGGCGGCTCACCCGGGGCGCGGCCCGTCAGGTAGCGCGAGTAGTTCTCGATCCCGGCGCAAGAGCCTGTCGCCTCCATCATTTCCAGATCGAAATTGGTGCGTTGCTCGAGCCGCTGCGCTTCCAGAAGCTTGCCCTCGCCCACAAGCTGATCGAGCCGTTCCCTAAGCTCTTTCTTGATCGCGATCTGGGCCTGCTGCAGCGTTGGCCTGGGCGTGACGTAGTGCGAATTGGCGTAGATCCGCACCCGCTCGAACGTGCCGGTCTTCTGGCCGGTGAGCGGGTCGAACTCGGTGATCGCCTCCAGCTCTTCGCCGAAGAACGACAGCCGCCAGGCGCGGTCTTCCAGGTGCGCCGGCCAAATCTCGAGCACATCGCCGCGCACCCGGAAAGAGCCGCGCTGGAAGGCCTGATCGTTGCGCCGGTATTGCTGGGCAACCAGATCGGCCATGATCTTGCGCTGGTCGTACTCGCGCCCGGATATCAGGTCCTGGGTCATTGCGCCGTAGGTCTCGACCGAGCCGATACCGTAGATGCAGGACACTGAGGCGACGATGATCACGTCGTCGCGTTCCAGAAGCGCTCGGGTGGCCGAGTGGCGCATCCGGTCGATCTGCTCGTTGATCTGGCTTTCCTTCTCGATATAGGTGTCCGAGCGCGGCACGTAGGCCTCGGGCTGGTAGTAGTCGTAATAGCTGACGAAGTATTCGACGGCGTTGTTGGGAAAGAAACCCTTGAACTCTCCGTAGAGTTGAGCCGCCAGCGTCTTGTTGGGGGCAAGGATGATTGCGGGGCGCTGGGTCTGTTCGATGATCTTGGCCATGGTGTAGGTCTTGCCGGTGCCGGTGGCGCCCAAAAGAACCTGGTCGCGCTCGCCCTCGCGGACCCCGCCGGCCAGCTCGGCGATCGCCGTCGGCTGGTCCCCGGCCGGGCTGAATGCCGTATGTAATTCAAAGGCTTTACCGCCTTCGAGCTTATCGCGCGGGGCTGGGGCTTCCGGGGCGGCTTGGGCGAGCGGGCGGGTCATATCAGATTCCTTGCAAGACCCTAGAGTTGGTCTCTTTTTGTTCTACTTCAAGTCCGGATCGGCGGCCAGCGCGTGTCTGCTGACAGGCAGTGTTCGGGTTTCCCGTTAGAGGGGAAACCGCCAGAATAAGCTCTCGTAGAAAGAGATTTAATGCTTGCATTGGGTGATTCGCTCTGCTTTAAGTTGAGTACTAGCAGTAAGACCGCACTGCCGGTTCAGGCATCCCACCCACCCCTCGCTCCCAGCCTGAACCGGCAGTTGCAAAAGCATGGCCCCCGATGGCTTGCACGCGGCGCTGGTTTGCCCGATATAGATCAAGGTTCCTGCAAAGAGGCTTTGCCATGCGCGCACGTATCTACCAGCCGGCCCGGACCGCGATGTCATCGGGCACCGCCAAGACGAAGCACTGGGTGCTGGAGTTCGCGCCCGCCTCGGCGCGTGCGGTCGATCCGCTGATGGGCTGGACCACATCGTCGGACACCCAGGCGCAGGTGAAGCTGACCTTCGACAGCAAGGCAGCCGCGGTGGAGTACGCCGAAGAGCACGGGCTCGATGCCATCGTGTCCGAGCCGCACAAGCGCAAGCCCAATGTGCGGCCTGGCGGTTACGGCGACAATTTCGCCACCGGCCGGCGCGGGGCGTGGACCCACTAAACGCTTGCCAAGCGGCGCAGGCTTCAGCAGAACCGATCCCAAGCGGTCCCGTAGCTCAACTGGATAGAGCAGCTGACTTCTAATCAGCAGGTTGGGGGTTCGAGTCCTCCCGGGATCGCCAAATAAATCAATATTTTAGAACTAATAGTGATTGGCATACGAATGCTGTATGCTCTCCAGGGTAACAGCTGGGGTAACACCGGCGAGGAGCGCTGGGTGTGAATACCAGAATCATTTCTTACGCTGAATAATCACGATACTTCGGAAGTGCATTGCAAGCGGCGCAAAAGGTCGCGGGCCGGACTGTGGCGGATCTCGGTTTTGGATGCTGACGACAGATGGGGCATGGGACGCCGCGCGGCCTGCCAATAAATTTGACTTTTGGTATGACCCTGTACAGCATTCCCGCGTCCTGTGAGTCACTGAGACCGGGGAAATGAGGAGCCTCTATGAACGGAGAGATATTGCAGCTCATCGATGTTGCTCTTTCAGTTTCCATTGCAGCAGCAACGATCTGGATTGCGTACGTCGCAAACAAAATCTCGAAACTTCAACTGAAGATGGATGTTGAGAGCCAGAAGCTGGCGTGGTGCCGGTCCTGCCTCCATGCGATGTCGCAAGCAGTGAGCCTGTCCGAACTGTCTGCTGAAGAGATTTCAAATGAGGTGCCCCTAGTTTCCTAGACACCTGCCTCGTTCAGTTTCTGCTGTCTGATCTCGAACTCAACGGGCGACAGCATGCCGTTGTTCGTGTGCTTGCGCTTCGGGTTGTAGAACATCTCGATGTACTCGAACACGTCCTGCCTCGCGGCATCGCGGGTCGGGTAGGTCCGACGCCTGATCCGCTCCCGCTTCAGCAGCTGGAAGAAGCTTTCGGCGACCGCGTTGTCGTGACAATTGCCTCGTCTGCTCATGCTGGGTTCCAGGTTATGCTGGCGCAGGAATGTCTGCC